>JAKQKB010000211.1 GCA_029560875.1 Bacteroidota bacterium
ATGTTAGATGGACGCCCTAACGGGCGCTTAAGCATTTAATCTATTTTCAAAAAATATTACAAATAGCGCACGTTGCGTTGTGGCTGAGAGCGTTATTAGTAATATGAGCAAAATACCACTATTTTTGCTCCCAGCCACGCAGCAGTATAACCTGCCAGGACCGACGCAGCTTGCGCTAAAAATATTTGAGCGCTGCAAAACGGTTCAAAACGGAGGGAGAATATACGTATGTCCAGAATGTGGACATAGGAAAATTGTCTATAATCCATGTAACAAGCGTGGTTGTCCGACTTGTGGAAAGAAGAACCAAGTACAATGGGCTATAAAGACAAAAGAAAAACTACTAGCGATAAGGCATTACCATATAACTATTTCAATACCTGAATTATTTACTGATCTTTGGTTAAAGTATAAACGAGAAGTAATGGACAGTCTTTTCGCAGCGAGTAAAGAAGCGATTCTTTCCGTTGGGGAAAAATTCGGATTGTTACTTGGCGCTTTATTGGTTTTCCAAAGCCATGGTCGTGGCTTAAGTTACAAGCCCCATATGCACTGTGTTTTAAGTTCTGGCGGAATAGATGAACAAGGTGTTTGGCACAAGTTACCAAATATCCCATTCGAAATCATTTCTAAAACTATTGCTCAAATCTTTAGAGAGCAGATCCTTAAACGAATAGATACACTCGACATACCAATAGAAGAAGACAAAAGCGTTTGTCGACGATATCGAGTGTTTGCAACAATACATGATAATAATGCCGAAGCAATAGTTGACTATCTTGCTAAAACGCATCACGGTGTTAGCCTTGATATCTCGCAAGGTATTAAAAAAGATGGCACCATGGTGGAGTTTTCAGAAAATAAAAACGGTAAGGTTCTGTATACTAAACTAACACAAGCTCTATTTATTGAGAGATATTTTAACCATATACCGCCTAATCATTCAGTTACCACAAGGTACTGTGGCCTTTACGCAAATCGGTGCAAAGCGTTTATGCATTTCGTTCGTTCACAACTTTACCTGGAAGAGCCAAAAGAGAAAGCAAAATTTAGTGAAATATGTGAACGTTGCCATACGGTATTACTAATAGAAAAACAGTATTCTCGCAATGAAGTAGTTGAGTTTTCGCATTATTTACAACTACATGGTCCACCTGAGGTTGTCGCCATATGAGGTTTTTAACAGTCTCATTAAGACCATGGCATAAGTATATCCAAGTATATAGATACAATTGGGGAAAACAAAATAGGATGGTTTTATTTCCATTTAAGACAGCCACGTATCAGAAAAATATGTGCTAAAATCAAAAACAATTATAAAATCACGATTTAGAACCGTTATGAAATATATTGAAATGCTATATGCCAGACATCTAACAACTGCTTCAACTTGACTCCGCGGTTTGTCACGTTTTATGCTTCTCGCTGCGCTCGATTATGCATAAAACGCGCCAATTCCGCTTCGCAAGTTAAGCAAATGTTATGCAGACCCTCCGGGCGGGGAAAAGAAAATATTGAAAATGATATGATCAATATTATTAAAATGCTATATATAAGCAAACGATAGCCTGTTATTTAATAAAATCGTATTTTGCAGTAAAATTGAAAGCCATAAACCAGATACAGACAGGAGTTACATACATGTCGAGCATCCAGCAAAGAGCCGAGCTACAATCCCAAATATGGAAAATCGCCAACGATGTGCGCGGGTCGGTAGATGGCTGGGATTTCAAGCAGTTCGTTTTAGGAACTCTTTTCTATCGTTTTATCAGTGAAAACTTCTCAAACTATATTGAAGCTGGTGATGAAAGCGTTAACTATGCCGTGCTTCATGACTCAGTAATCACCGCCGAAATCAAAGATGACGCCATAAAAACCAAGGGCTATTTTATCAAACCCAGCCAACTCTTTGTCAATGTTGCCAAGAATGCCAATGATAATCCAAATTTGAACACCGATTTGGCAG
Source organism: Bacteroidota bacterium (assembly GCA_029560875.1). Classification (GTDB taxonomy): domain Bacteria; phylum Bacteroidota; class Bacteroidia; order Bacteroidales; family Tenuifilaceae; genus SB25. The sequence continues at coordinate 1,967 of JAKQKB010000211.1, forward strand.
AAATCTTTTCATCCATCGAAAGTTCTGCTAATGGCTACCCATCTGAACATGATATTAAAGGACTTTTTGCCGACTTTGACACAACCAGCAACCGCCTCGGCAATACGGTTAAGGATAAAAACACCCGATTAGCGGCGGTTCTCAAAGGAGTAGATGGTTTAAAATTCGGTAATTTCCACGATAACCAA
>JAKQKB010000222.1 GCA_029560875.1 Bacteroidota bacterium
AATCCATAAGTTGATAGCCGCAATGAGCCATCTTCAATCAATCGTAAACGGGGGATTGCCTTCAACCCCACATCTACTCTATCAACACGAATGGGCACTCTGATTTCCACCCTGTCTATCTGTATTTTGTTCTCGTTCATAAGATTGGAGCGTGAAACCCACTCATCACGAAGGGTCTCACTATTTTTTTAAGGTTAATACTATTTTTTCGCATAATTCTATCAATTCATCTTCTGTTAATGCTCTTTTAAACCAATTAGCTTGCCTTGTTACCCACTGAACATTTGATAACTCATTAGTTCCACCTCTGTATATTGGTAAAATATGGTCAAGTTCAATATCGTCTTCAAAAGATATATCATCACCAGTTAAAGCACATTTATAATTTTGTTTTTCTATAAGCAACTTTAATGCTTGCCAAAACTTAGATGTTCCTAATCGAGTATTTGAAATCTTTTGTAAATAATGTTTTTCACAATAGGTTTTGTTATTTAGTGTTTCTTTTCCACATTGACAACACAAGCCTTTTTCTTTCCATTCGTTGTATTTTTTCTTTCTATATTCCGCCCTACGAGAATTACAGTTATCGCAGCGAATAGAGCCATTAACAGGAGTAGAACACTCAATGCACAATCCTTTTTCTTTTTGCCTTTTTACAAATTCTCTTTTGTATAGATAATTACTTGCCATATCATTTATATTTTATTACACCACAAATATACAAAATGTAGTGGAATAAAACAAATTACTTTTCCGTATTTCGACTATGTGTTGCTCTATTGCTCACGGTTATTCAGGTTTAAAGCCCATCCCATCGCTTTGCGTGGGTGGGTAGTTTACTGCATCAAGTATTTAGTATCTATCGTAATTGATTCATCGTAACTGCCATCGGCAAAATTCGTGTCGGGGGTATGAGTGATAACCTCAATAAACAACTTGCCACCAACCGAAAAGGTATATGCTGGCATATAGCAGGTTATCTCTCCCTCGGTGGTTATCGTGCAGTTGGTTGCCGTTGAGCCGTCAAAAGTGCAATGCACCTTTTCACTTTCCCGATTCTCAATAAAGATGTCCACCTCAAAAGAGGGTAGTGCCACAAGGGGAATCGTTATCCCGCTTGCCCCCAACGTCAGGCATAGTTTGCTGTCGTAATCTATCGCCCTGACTATGCTGTTGCTCCCAATTTTTATTTCCATATCTCTTTATTTTTTTATGTTGCCGGTATAATAA
>JAKQKB010000224.1 GCA_029560875.1 Bacteroidota bacterium
CCACTTGTAAAATAGGAACGCAAACGAAAATAATAAGTATACCCATTGGATAAACCACTAATATTGCGGGATAGAGTTAAACCTACATCCAAATTATCATAACCAGGAACAATGTTATTAAAATTGGCATCAGTAGCCAGCTGAAAAAAATACTTTGTAGCAGAAATGGGAGCTGCCCAATTAGCAGTGAAACTTGTAGTAGTAATATTCGTAGGATTTAAAGGCATAGGAGTCCAAATTTGACAAGCATACATTGGCTCATCAATAAAGGGATTCCTGTTTCCCTGGAGCTCCTGAATGCGATTGTTGCGTTGCATTTCACGCGTATCCGGAGGGTCTATAATATGCCACTGCAGCAAAGTAGAGAGCTTTCCATAATTGGGACCGCTGGTATTAGTGTTATCTACAATTTCCAGATCAAAAGAAGTATCGGTGCCCTCATAACGGATTGCCATATACATAATCATTCTGGCTACATCACCTTTATCCGCATCTCTTGGTTCCCAGGCATAAGTAGATGTTTTACATCCGGTATCTTGCGGGTAACCGTTATAGGGTGAAGAATCAATATAAGGATTCGTAGCGTAATCAAAATCCTTATTACTCTTGGCAGAATTTACTGTTGAATCACAAGGACGCAAATGATGTAAATCCGTTCCTGCGGGTGGAGTTTCCCCAAAATCACCATGACTTTTACTCCAGGTATGTTCGCGGTTCCATTGTGAGGTTCCACTTCCATAATATGTTTTAGGAACACTCCAACCGGTATATATTTCAATAATATTATCATTATTATTAGGGTCTTCATCTGTATAGGGCAATTTAATCCACAAAGCATCGTAAGAATATCTGGTTGTGTGTGTAGTCCGAATTAAATTATGCAGATTTGTTTTCAGAGTGCTGCCGTAACCTGTAATTCCTGCATAATAGCCACTGCTTTGATTATTTGTAGTAGTAGCAGAAATAGGATTGTTTGTAGCAACCGAATTATTATAACGAGTATAGCTGCCACTACCGTTATATTCATAAATCCTGAACCAATATGTAGTTGCAGGTGTAAGACCGGATACATTACAGCCATTTAACGGAATCCCTTCTACAATTTGAGTAGCTCCATTAAAAATAACCTGTTCACCGCTACCGGTGTAAACATTGTTGGCAGTAGGATTGCTGCCGTCAACAGGAGAAGTAAAGGAATTAATAGTGTTGATTTTAACTATTCTTCTTGTTCCGTTGCCTGGAGTCCATTCCAAGGTTATATCTGTATTGGCAGGATAAGCAATCAGGTTTGATGCTTGCAGAGTTGGTGTTTCCACTTCCTGGGGTTCTGCATTAAAAGTGTGAGAGCCAAGATTGTCTATTGTATCTTGAGGGTATAAATCCCATTCGGTAACCAGAGTAGTAAAAGCATAAGCTCCTGTGCCTGTTGGATTTTGGGTTATACCTTGAGCTACAGATGATTTTCTTACTAGAGTAGAATTTAAGGTAGTATAATTGTTTTCACCTAACCAGGCAGTTCCAGGGTCGTTTCCAATTACCCCGAAAATATCAACATAAGCTCCCGTGCTTATTTTTATGAGGGCTAAGGCATCGTTACCGTTAAAATTAGTTACCAAATTTGTTTGATCTGTAACAGCTAAAATATCAGCATTAGCACTGGGATGGGAAATAACATATACATCATCATTTTCCAGGGTTCCACTGAGCACTAAAGTATTGTTCGCAGTGTTTGAACCATTTGTATATAACTCAACTTTATAGTCGGATAAATCTACTGCCGAACCCGTTCCATTAAATATTTCTATGGCTTTGTTATAGCTGGTCCCTTCAAGGTATTCGGAAAAGAATAAGTCAACTGCATAACTTGTTGCTCCGGTAACTATTCCAGCAACAGGGAGATTTACATCCGTAGCTCCTGGACAGGTATGCATAATGTTTCCGCCAAAAGTTCCGGCAGTAGTTCCAGTCATTCTAACCCAAACATTTCCTTCATAATTAGGTAAAACGCTTGTGTTTATGACATAAGTTATACCTTCGTCTACAGAAATCTCAAAACCGTTGGGAGCAGAAATATTAATATTTTGGCTAAGATCTATTCCACTGAGAAAATAACTTTGCGGTTCGGAAGGTGTGCCTTGGGCTGTTTGAAAAGTAACTAAATTAGCCGTAATATTGATCAGGGGATTAACAGGAATATTAGTATTGATATTTATATCGTCAATACCAATTTGTCTTCTGGTTCCATTGGTTCCTACACTCGTTGTAAACCATTGAATGATAATATTATCTCCCACAGCTAAATTCAAACCTGTTACAACGGCACTTTTTTGTTGATTAATTCCTTCTGCTGTAGAATATTCAAGTTCAGGAATTTCAGTTCCGTTTACACTTACTATCCATTTGGGAGTTCCTGGCTGATCCGTTCGGGCTACTTTTCCCTGATAGGCAACATTAAGGTTATTGATAGTGGCTCCGGTTTGATTTTTTAAGGTTAGAGTCGCAGTTAAAGCATTATTTGGAGCCGAAGCAGTAAGTTGAAAGCCCAAAACTCCATTACCCCTTAATCCTCCGCTAGTTCCAGACCCAAAATCTCCACCATAAGTATATTGATCACTTAAAGTCCAGCCGGAGGGTAAACTCTCCAGAGAAACAAATGCAGTAAAATCTTCAGTATAACCCTCTGTAGTTAGCAAAACAGAAGTGGAAGTAACAGTTCCATTAACAGATAAGAAAACTG
>JAKQKB010000005.1 GCA_029560875.1 Bacteroidota bacterium
CCGCCAGCTTCGGCTGGTTGGATTGGTGTTTCTTGCACTTGCAAATAATAAACATCTTCTAAAGTTGGATAAGTATCATTTAGACCTTTAAGCTTGCCAAAATAAACTTGACCATTACTTAAAAAAACTGCTTGCCAATCAGACATCATCGCCATTCACGTTAAGCGAGGCCACACGCAAAGCTGTAGTGGTTGCTCCACCAGTGATATACGCGCCACCCACCACGGTCAATTTCTCACCATAGGTGCCACCGGGGGTGGTGGTGGCGATACCAACATTACCATTAACCAACAATTTTCCTGTGGCGCCAGTCAAATCAGTGTAACCTCCAATCCCAATAGCGTCTGCGCTGCCATCAACAAAAAACAAGTGCGTGTCATTATCCCCTTCTATTCTTGTATTCGAATCATTCCCACCTTCATTTATAACAGCTCCATAATTAAAGGTTAATGGTGAAGTGAATGTCGAATTGCCATAAACGGTCATCCCGCCCATGGTTGCATTAATACGTAACTCTCCTGTATTGGTTACATACAAATTTGTATATGTTGAATCGTTATATCCAAGCCGTAACCCCGAATAACTTGTATCCATAATATGTAATGGCGTTGCCGGATTCGCCGTCCCGATCCCCACTCTGCCCTCATTGGCATTCACGACCAAAGTAGTCGTATCCACTACCAAGCTATGCGCCATAGTCGATGACGCACTCGTGGAAGTCGCGGTAAAGTATTGACCCGAGATAGCCCCAGCGACTTGGAGTTTAGCCGAAGGATTGGTGTCGCCGATGCCAACTTTGCCGTCAGCCGATATCACCATTCTCGTTGTAGCATTTTCCACATTGGCATAAGATGTGCCAAATTCTAAATTTCCCCAAGGTGAAAGATTTGATTGATTTTGCGTCGCCCTAAATCTAATAAACGCACCAACTCCGGAATTAGTATAAGAAGAATCATTGCCTAAAAAATCAATTTGTCCAAGAATATCATTCTCTAAAACATTCGTATCATTACGGCTTAAGGTTAATATCGCCCCTGTTGAATTTTCAGCCTGTAATGTTGATGCTGGACTCGCCGTCCCAATTCCCACATTCCCATTACTCGCCACATACAAACTCGTAGCTGTAGAAGACCCCACCACAAACTTGGCTTGTTCCGCGGTATTGTTTTGAATATATGCCCCACCCACGACAGTGAGTTTTTCACCATAGTACCCACCTGGAGTGGTGGTGGCGATACCGACGTTGCCGTTTTTTATCCTCATCCATTCTGTGGCTAAAGAAGTACTTCCATTCCCGTTTCCAAAAATAATGTCGTAATTTGCAGTTGTTGACATTATGGTTAAATTTTCTGAAGCAAGATTTAAAAGTTTGCTTGATTTTAAATATGTATCAGCAACGACTTGTCCTGATGTTTCCAAATAGCCAGTAATGTTTACATTTCCATTTACATCCAGAGGATACGCTGGATTAGTTTTTCCTATCCCCACATTCCCATTACTCGCCACATACAAACTTGTGGCTGTACTTGAACCCACCACAAACTTCGCTTGTTCCGCCGTATTGTTTTGAATATACGCGCCGCCTTGGACTGTTAATTTCTCACCATAGTAGCCACCTGGAGTAGTTGTGGCAATACCAATCCCATTATCTCTGGTAATTCTCATTTTTTCACCATTAACAACAAAATTGATAAAAGCATTACCACCACCGCCACTTCTTCCTGATATATAAGTAAGTGCCTGGCTTGCATCAAAATATAAAGTTGCAGGTTCTCCGATTAATGATAAATTACCGTTCACTTCAAATTTTGTACTAGGGCTCGCTGTCCCCACCCCCACATTCCCATCCCCACCTCTCACCACCAAGGCATTGCTGCCAATCGTCGTCGTCGCCCCAGATGCCACAGTAAAATTACCATTGACTCCGAGCGTGGAATTAAATGTTGAACTGGCATTCACAAATATCCCCGCTGTGGTTGATGTTGGCGTTAAAGTATTGGTCCAGATATTTTCCCAGGCGCCGTTGGCACCGCTTAACGCAAAACCTTGAACGCTCAAAGCCCCATTGACTATAGCCAATCCAGTACCGGTGATATCCGAGATGTCATCGCCACCCACATTCAAAGAAGAAACTCGCAAAGCTGTCGTGGTTGCGCCACCAGTGATATACGCGCCACCTACGACTGTCAGTTTTTCACCATAGGTACCACCTGGGGTGGTGGTGGCGATACCAACATTGCCACCAGTTCTCACAAGTAATAAGTTTCCACCTAGCATTGCTCCGTGATACCCAATTTCTAAATCATAAGCACTATTTCCATAAGTATTATAGTTTTGTTGTTCTATTTTCCACTCTCTAGCAGCTATGCCTAAATATATTCCAGAATCCTTACCTGAATTATTTCCCGTAATGTTTACCCTTGCGTCACCACTACTTAATATATCTAAATTTACCGATGGACTCCCCGTCCCCACCCCCACATTCCCATTACTCGCCACATACAAAGCAGGAGTTGTAAATCCAGTCGAGGAAGCTACCATAAATTTTGGTAGATTATAATCATCAGACACCACGGAAAGTTTAGCGTAAGGAGTGGTGGTGGCGATACCGACATTGCAACCGTTAAAATAAGTAGAACCATTTGATGCTACATTAAACTTATCTACTCCAGAGGAATTATAACCAGTAATAGATATGCCAGTCGTCGGATTACCAGTATTATTTACAATTACGCTTGCATGATATAGTTCTCCTAACAATAATTGCGTGCCACTAATAGCATTATTTTGTATATGCAACTTCGCCGCAGGCGCCGCCGTCCCCACCCCCACATTCCCATTACTCGCCACATACAAACTTGGTGTTTTAAATCCAGTGGATGACGCCACCATAAATTTTGGTAAATTATAATCATCGCTCACGACAGAAAGTTTGGCGTATGGAGTGGTGGTGGCGATACCGACGTTTTGGGTATCTTTTTTAATTGCAATTGCCAAATTAGAATTTGTCATTATTTGGAAATCATCATACGTTTGAGAACCAAATTGAACAATATTACTTCCTGCTGTCATATAACCAGCAGCAGTTGAACTTCTGGCATAAATACTAGATGAATCAGTACTGTAAACATCTAAATTTGTAGTTGGATTTTCCACTCCTATTCCCACTCTCCCATCTCCACCTCTCACTACCAAAGCATTATTACCAATCGTCGTAGTTGCTCCAGAAGCCACAGTAAAGTTGCCATTGACTCCGAGCGTGGAATTAAACGTTGAACTCGCATTCACAAATATTCCCGCTGTTGTAGAAGTTGGTGTCAAAGTATTTGTCCAGATGTTTTCCCACGCGCCATTTGATCCGGAAAGAGCAAATCCTTGAACTGTCAGAGCTCCATCTACTACCGCCAAACCACTGCCGGTGATATCCGAGACATCATCGCCACCCACATTCAAAGAAGAAACTCGCAAAGCTGTGGTGGTAGCCCCACCAGTGATATACGCGCCACCCACGACTGTCAGTTTTTCACCGTAGTACCCACCTGGCGTGGTGGTGGCGATACCGACGTTGCCAGAAGAATTAATATGTAACACATCATCTACCTCATTAACCCTAAAACTCAAGCTATCATTAAAATTATTATATAGAATTGAACCAGCATTATAAGAGTCTTTATCACCAAAAGTTAGACCAGTTGATCCTTGCGACCCACCAATATATGTAACACGATTACCATAGGCGCTAGAATTATTTCTAATAAACAAGCTTGTAAGATAATTGGGCAAATTTGCTGGTAAGCCCTCACCAGCAGTAGAACCATAACGAGCTGTGAATGGCCTCGCGCTATCATTGCCAACGATGTCTAAAATTCCGCTCGGACTCGCTGTCCCCACCCCCACATTCCCATTACTCGCCACATACAAATTAGTTGCAGTAGAAGAACCAACCACAAACCTAGGAATTTCAAATTGATCAGATTGCACTCGAAAATTTGAATTGATAGTTGATGACGCATTCACAAATATCCCAGCAGTCGTTGATGTTGGTGTCAAAGTATTCGTCCAGATATTTTCCCAAGCACCATTTGATCCACTTAGAGCAAAACCTTGAACTGTTAGAGCGCCGTTGACTATAGCCAAACCACTACCCGTAATATCAGAAACATCATCGCCAGCTACATTGAGTGAAGCCACTCTGAGAGCGGTCGTCGTCGCTCCACCAGTGATATATGCCCCACCCACGACAGTGAGTTTTTCACCGTAGTACCCACCTGGAGTAGAAGTTGCTATTCCGATATTACCAGCGATTGAAGTACCAGAACCGGTCAGCCCAGTCCCAAACAAAATATTTCCAATATTTAAAGTATTAGTAGAATCAACAGCTGGCGTATCAATATCATAACCAATGACAATGTTTTTTGTGCCAGTGGTTAGACTTTCGCCTGATTGATAACCAAGGAGGATATTATTCGCGCCGGTTGTTAGATTTTTTCCTGCATTGTTTCCATATAAACTATTATTATCAGCAGTTGTTATATTATAACCAGCGCTATATCCAACTATTGTATTTGCGGATGCCGTTTCTACGTCACCAGTCGTCCTTCCCATAGCGAGTCCTCCGATAACAGTATTATTACTACCCGTCGTCAAATAAGCGGCATAAGCTCCCATACCAATATTATGTCCTTGCGTTGTTATGTTTCCCAAAGCCGCAAAACCTTGCGCTAAATTGTTTGAACCGGTTGTTAATTGAGTTAAAGAGTTGGCCCCCAAAGCCGCGTTATTGTCTCCGGTTGTCAAACCACCCAAGGCATAAGTGCCCAAAGCCACGTTGTTATCAGCGTCATCCATCACCGCATCCATAGCCTGATAGCCAAAAGCAGTATTATTAACACCCTCACTTGAAACATGATATTGGCCAGCGCCAATTCCAATATACATACTTCTAGATCCGCTTGGACCAGTTCTAAACTGTATTCCCGAAGTTCCATCCGGTTCCATTAATTCCAAAACCGCCAAGGTTCCGGTGGCCGGATATAATCTAGTCACCCCATCATTCCTTGCTTCAAAATATGTTCTACCAGTGCTATCAGCAATATTCAAACCATAAGTTGCACTAGTCGCGCCAGCGCCCTGGATTGTTAGACGAGATGTTGGCGTAGTGGTGGCGATACCGACCGAGCCAGAAGACAACAAACGCATTGCCTCAGAATTACCAGGGTTAAAAGAAATACTTCCACCACTATTTGTATTAGTAATATTAAAATCTGCTGCTGTGTTATACCTAATCTCTGCTGAAGTTAACCAACCAGACCCACCTCGCCAACCAACATCACTTGAAGCTTGCATTCCACCAGTAATATCTAAAGCATAACTCGGATTTGTTTTTCCTATCCCCACATTTCCACTATCCGCGATAAATATCGTTGACGTCGCTTCCGCGTAACCACCTTCACCTCTAAAGATATACCCTTCGGTCAATGCCAAATCATTAGCCGAAATAGATCCGGCTGGGAGATTGATCGCAGTATTGACTGTCAGGGTATCAATAGTTGAAGATGTTGCATTCAGAACTGTGATGCGAGCGTCACTGATCGTGGAAAGTCCATTCAAGGTAGCGGCGTTAATAGTTGCTCCGGTGTTAACCACCAAACTATCAATAACCGATGACGTCGCATTTAAAGTCGCCACTCTGGCATCAGCGATGGTCGTGAGATTGTTAAGTGTCGCTCCACTAATGGTTGGGCTAAGAGCAAAGACCAAAGAACCCGAACCAGTTTCATCAGTCACAATGTCACTGATCTTTAAGGAAGTATCAATATCATTCAAAGTGATTAAAGTTGAAGAAGCATTAGTATATTTATTCCATTCGCTTTCAAACCCACTCCAGGTGGAAGTATTGTTCCAAAAGTACTCTTCACTGGATGTTGCCCAGTACCAATTAAGTGAAGTGTAACTAAGAGCTCCAGCTGGTAAAGTAATGCTCGAATTAACAGTTAAGTTATCAACTTTAGTGGTGGTGGCGTTAAAACTAGTTACTCTAGCGTCAGCGATTGTAGTTAAGCCATTCAAAGTAGCGGCGTTAATAGTGGCGCCGGTGTTAACTGTTAAGTTATCAATATTTGTGGTCGTTGAATTAATGGTGTTAATTCTTAAACCACCATTTAAAAAAGTATCGCCTATGACAGTTAAATTTCCACCCAAGTATGCACTGTCAGTTGTCGTAATGGAATTAAAAGTAGAACCATTGGCAAAAACAGCATCACCAACAAAATAGGTGCTCGTAGCAATGGTTACCCCATATCCATCTTGATAATCACCGCCAACAGCAAAATGCCCCACTGGATCTGCTTGCACTAAATTATTACCATCAACATCTTTGATTTGAAATAAATTATAATTACCTTGATTGATGCCAGCTTTTACAGTAATGGTTGAAGAAGCTTGACCAGTTGTATCTGTGCCTTCCACCCAAATTGGAAAATTAAAATTTATATTATTTTCCGATGCGTCCCAACGCACAGCCGCGTTAGTTACTGGCGTACCTCTTTCAAAAACAACTGAAGCATCTTCTGTGTCGTCAGATACGTTGGAAGAATTAATAACAATTTCATTACTAGCAGTTCCCGAAATATTTGTGCCACCAGCATTTAATTCATTGACATTGATAGAATCAAAATAACCATAATTCCACCTGTTCACTGATGAACCAAGTGAACGCGCGTTATCTGCCGGAATAATATCAGACAAAACATAACCATTAAACACAATTCTATCAGTTCCCGAATCACCCAAAGTTACATCGCCGCCAATTGATAAATTGCCACCAGCCACTGTGCCAGTCGTAGTGGCATTACCAATCAAAGTCCAATCTCCATATTGCAAAGTTGAGGTGGCAATGGTTAAACCATAATCACGATTTGGCGTGGAAGTGGCAAAACCATATTTACCAGAAATTGTATCAATCACAAAATGAGTATTGCCCAAAGAATCTTGCACACTCAAAGCGGTTGTAGAATTAGTATTAATCAACATGCCACCCGCTGAAAAAATATCACCGTCGGAAGCCAATGAAAAATATCTGGTACCAGCCACTTGAAAATCCAACCAATTACCAGAAAAAATATCAGGATTGGCCGCAATAAAGGTGCCATTGGCTGCCCCAAAATTTAAAGGATTATCAGTGTATTGTAACAAAGCTACTGTACTGGAAGCTTGAACATTATTTAAAAATATAATCCCACCACCAGCGCCGGTTTGATTTAAAGTAATTAAGGGTTCGGTTGTGGAAGCTACAATTTTTATTATGCCTTTTGTCGTAGAAGCAGTAATATTAAAAATATCCACGTCTGTTGCAGTGGCTAAAGAAATATTAACTGGATTAACAAAATTAAATTCCGGAGTGTTGGTGGCCGAAATTAAACTAAAAAATATATTGCCTTTATTATCCACTGCAGAATTCCAAACATGATTACTATCATAACCAATTGTTAATTGTGGAGTTGTGGTTGATTCCACTGTCATTGATCCAGAATGAGTAGCCCAACCAACAGAAGAAATATTTCCCTCTGAATCAATTTTAAATTTAGAAACATCATTAACTTGAAAATTTAAAAAGTCGCCAGAAAAATCACTGACATTAGAACCAATCAAAGTTCCCACACTAGAACCATTAACAAGTTTAGATCCAAAAAGCAAAGCAGAATTTTCTGCACTGGCTACTGGATTACTAGTTAACCAAAGATATGGATCAGTAGTCGTGGTAGAATCAATTCTTAAACTACCATCGGTTTCAATATTACTGGTAAAATATCCTGAACCATTACCCAATGTCCAATCTGGTGTACCATTACCAATTTTTAAATAACCGCCACCCAAAATATTTCCCGAAGTTGTAAAGTTGCCACCAGAAGCAGTGGCTCCGCTTAAAGTTAAATTACCAGCAATGTTTACGGCATTATTAAAATCGGCTACGCCTGTGACTGTTAGAGTATTCAAAGTTGTTTTGTCACTAACTGATAAATTACCAGCACCCAAATATTTCACATCTAAAACCGTACCTGCGCCTTGACTGGCTGTGGAACCAGGTGTGCCCACTTGATAAATATTGGTCACTGAAGTATTACCCCCAATTCCCGAACCATCTTTGCCTGGCAAACCATTGGCACCAGCCTCTCCTGTCTCCCCTTTTTCACCTCTTTCACCAGTCTCCCCTTTCTCACCTTTTAAAACAATAACTTGTTTTTCTGAACCATTTAAATTATAAAAATTTGCATCATAAAAATTATTAACGCTTGATTCCCTGTCTCTTTTTATCAACCATACAAGTGTGTCTTGATTTTGTAATTCTCTTTCCAGCCAATCAGTTTGATAAATACCAATTTTCACACCAACGTTTTTAGCTCCAGTAATAATTGAACCGCCTAACATATTACCCAAACCAGCGATTGGTGTAAAAATATTATCATAAACAAAATCAGAAGTTTTTTTGCTACTCTTAAAAAATACTTTAGCAACTTTTTCTACCACACTTTCAGTGGAAGAATTTTTGGCCAAAAGTTTTTTGGAAGTAGCCACTTGCAAATTAGCCAAGAGTTTTAAAAATTTTTGTTGACTAGTTTGTTTCAAATCATTAGCACCCAAGACCAGCCCGCCAAAAATTTGATCACTGTTTTTTGGTAAACCCAAAAAGTTAAAAGCTATGCCTCCCAAAATATTTTTATCACTCAAAATTTTAATACCATTACCAACTAAACCACCCTTTTTGTCATTCCCCCCGGCCTCGTCCCGCAACTGCGGGAGCAGAGCGGGAATCCCGTCATTACTTACGTCGCCAGTTTTGTCATCCCGAGCGGAGCGGAGCGCAGTCGAGGGATCTGTGTTATTATTTTTTCCATCCCCCAACCCTGCCACCAAAATATTTTCCACAAACACTGTCACACTTTCAGAAATTTTTTCGGTAATATTTTTTGCTTGATTCAAAATACTTTCACCTGTTGTTGGTTCAAGGCTCTGTCTTGAACCATCTTGGTTTAAATTCTCAACTTTATTTTCTTTTGCCTTTTGTCCCAAGGTCTCTGGATTATCTTTTTCCATTTCTTCCCCTTTTCCGTTTTCCATTTGTACCCCTGCCACTTGTCCTGTTGTTGATTCAAGATTATTGGATGTTGTTGGTTCAAGGCTCTGTCTTGAATCATCTTGATTTAAAGACCCTAGCACATTTTCTTTTTTATCATTACCGTTACCGGCAATTTTTTTAATTTTATATTCTGCGGTGGCTGAAAAATTTTCTGAAGCCGTGGCGAATCTTTCTAAAACTCTATCAACCTCAATTTTTTCTTTAACCAAATTTATTCCATTTAAAATTTGTGTATTATTTTTTTCTGCCACACTCTCCATGGTGTCACCAAGCCGGGAGATCTCGGCGGCAAAAAATTGAGCGGAGGCTGTTGTTAAAAGCAAAGAAAAAATTACTGTGGAAATTATGACTCTTTGAAAAAGTAAATTTTTTGTCTGAACAAAAAATTTATCCTGAGTTCCGCTGTAAGCGGGACGAAGCCTGTCTGCCGGCGATGCAGGGACCCCGTCATTGATATGCAAATCATTTGCCATGTTTTTTTCCATTTCACTTTTGCCGTTTTCCTTTTCCCATTTGCCATTATTATTTTTACTATATATATTTTTATTTATTATATTTCTTACATTATATAGCAAATTATTTTTAAAGATATTTTTTTGAGCAATAAAAAAATTTTTCAGCCAAACTGAAAAATCTTGTCGCAAACTTTTTAAATTTTTATTAATGGGTATTTCAACAATGCGCTCTTTAAAAACTTTTTCCACTTTGAGCTCACCTTTGGTGTTACCTTTTTTTTCTGCCGGATGTTCTAGAATATATTTTTCTAACCATTCTTTTTTCGTAAACCAATTACGACCTATTTTTTCTCCCTGCAAAAGTTTTTTTCTAACCAGAAGAGAAATATATTCTTGAGAATAAGAACATAAATTCGCGGCCTCTAGTAAACTAATAAAACCCTGCGCTTTAGCCAGGTCCTTTTTTTTCACAATATTTTTTTTATTGTGATGAGCATGGGTTTTATTTTTTTTCGAGAGCATGGATTAACTTTTTGATTTTGATTTTTTATTTTTTTATTGTCATTCCCGACCGCCAAGCCGAGAATCAGGCGGACGGATCGGGAATCCAGTGCCTGCCAAACAAATCGTTTTGTTCTTTCGGACATAATATACAATATATAAAATATTATTTTTTATTTATATATTTTTACTATATATATATCACTTAACAAATGTTAAAAAATATGCTATAATTAATATACTCACATCAGAAAAAAAATAATTAATGCGCTTTCCTATTTTCCTTTTGATGTGGGTGCCGTTTCCTTTTAATTTCCCCCGAAAAACATCGGGGGATTTTTAATTGGAAAATATATTTTGTGGGTGCCGTTTGTTTAAGCGATATTATCTTTGTTCTCTTCAATCTTTCATTAATATTTTATCCACAGAAGTAATATCGGATTGTTATACATATATTATACACCTAAAAAACATTTTTGTCAAAGTTTTTTTTAATCCGATATAAGAATAAAAGGCTATTTGTGCTATTAGTAAAGGCTTATTTTCATTTAAAATATATTTTAAATATTCTAACAAAAGGTGAATTATTAAACGTAAATATGACCTTTTAAAACACGAAAATTATCCGATATTACTCTTATATTAGCCCACAATTGTCTTTAAATGCATTTAAATATTTATGACATAATTTTCTCCTTACTTTACTGCCAAGACATAAAAAAATATTAAAATAAACAAAAAAGGCCCCGATAATCATCAGAGCCTCCTATAAATTCCTTT
>JAKQKB010000012.1 GCA_029560875.1 Bacteroidota bacterium
TGATATAATTTTAGGTTTAATTCCCCTTTTATCAGCTGCAAATCCTACACTCAAATTCTCTGCATCGGACTGCGAAAAATCATTGATATTATAGCGCAAAGCATCGTCAATCCGCCCATTGCTCCAGTTATTGAAATCAGCCGATTTGAATAGTTGTACCATCTCATCTGGAGTATAGCCCATTGCATAAAGCCCCCCGATAATTGCACCCATCGATGTTCCTGATACATTACTTATTGGAATCCCATTTTCCTCTAACGCCTTTATTACACCAATATGCGCTAATCCTTTAGCACCACCTCCACTGAGAACAAGACTAACGGTTTGGCCTGAGACTACATAGCCAACAATACAGAAAATTGATAAAAATAGTACGTTTCGCATTTTGTCAATTTATTTCCACAAAGTTACTGTATTTATAAAAAGGAGTATTAAGTAGATGTTAAAAGATAAAAAAAGGGTGCGCCATACATTTGACATCACCCTTTTCAATTCAAGTTGAATGACTTTAATTATCTTGTCCAATATCGCCTGAAGTATTGCCTGTAAAAGAATTATTTACAAGCGAAGGGCTTGCATAAACACCGCCCGACTTTCTTTTATATATACCCCATAAGTTTGAGTTAGAAATAATGCAATTTTCCACCAATGGATTATTCGTTCCACAAGGATTTATGTCGACAATGGCTTTATAACTACCTCCGTAGAGCAAGTCGCAGTAAACTAACTCATTGCCAGTTAGCGCTTGACCATTAAACTCAATACCTCTCCAATCGCCTTTCTGGGGCGTAGCGCTAGCCGATGTAAATGTGATTCTGTTATCCGAAGTTCCTCTTGCAATCAATCTTCCAGTTCCGTTAGTCGAAGTTCCCACTTGAACCTTCTGTCCATCATAAAACTTAAGGTTAGTACCAGCCTCAATAGTTAAAGTTGCTCCATTACGAATTATAATATCATCTTCAATATAGTAGGGAGCATTATGCTTTTTCCAAGTAGAATTTAGGTCTACATAATTATAGTTCGATGATGAACCAGTAACAAGAATGCCAAAATTATTTGAAGTTGTAAAAAGATTGCCTATTCCAATAGTGGGCACATTCTTTCCCCTAATCTTCATTACGTGTTTGCCTTCGGTTCCAAGTAATATATTGCCTTCAAACGCTACAAAAGCATTACCATCGTCCTCCGCTTCTACAGCAATATTTTCTGAATATGATATTGTACACGTTTTTATTGATATCAAAGCATTACCAGAAACATCAATCATACCCCATGATGAGTTTGCTCCACCATACTCAACCACACAGTACTCCATCTCACAATCAATGGCACCCTGCTTAAACTTTATGTAATCCCAATCGCCAGGCTGAGGACTTTGACTCAAACTGGTAAATGTAATTCTATCCTCAAAAGTTCCAACGGCAATCAAACTAGCATTTGTACCTCCAATCTCCATACTTGCACCAGCATCAAACTTTACTACAACGCCGGGCTCAATCGTTAATGTTCCACTGGTAACTTTAACATACCCCTTAATGATGTGCGGATTATTCACAGCTTTCCACACGGTATTGATGGTTATTATTTCGGACTCATGCGTGGTTGAAGCAATTAGACTGTCCTCATCCTTCTCACATCCAGCAAAAATAATTGCACAAAAAAGACAAAAAAATAAAAATCGTTTCATTGTTTAGTTGTTTTTAGTTAGACATTTAGTGTGTTTATTTTGAATTTTTACATTTTGAGGTATTGTAAACTTCGATGAGTCTACATGGCAATTTTCCTCAAAGGATAGAACCTCTTCGGTAAAAATATCGCCCAGTGATTTTGAAACTCTTTTTAATGGAAATCCCTTATAGAGCCATAA
Source organism: Bacteroidota bacterium (assembly GCA_029560875.1). Classification (GTDB taxonomy): domain Bacteria; phylum Bacteroidota; class Bacteroidia; order Bacteroidales; family Tenuifilaceae; genus SB25. The sequence goes on from JAKQKB010000012.1 coordinate 1,868, forward strand.
TTGGTTGTCGAAAAAAGAAACAATATCACAGATGTAGTCATTGAACAAGCCTTTACCTTGACTTGCCACATC
>JAKQKB010000034.1 GCA_029560875.1 Bacteroidota bacterium
TATGAACTTATTGCACTCTTTTTGTAACCATCATCGCACATTATTACTTAAGAACAGTGCAAAAGGGACATGCAGCGTTTTTCCCCTAAAGCTTAAACCGTCAAAATCAAACCTGGCATTCCCTTATCTGCCATTGATTAATACCCAAACCTTAAGCTTTAAAACTAAGGTAATGCCTATCGTTTAACCAATAAACTAACTCTTCAAGAAAAACATCTAAAACAAGGAGTTTTTGTTATGAAGAAATATTCGCTAATTATTCTACTGCTAACTTTGTTAGCAATATGCTGTGTAAGTTTTGCCGATACGGTTCAGATTGGTACAGGAACAGCTACTACTTCGTACTTGCCAATTTATGGATTATATGGTTATAGCTATACGCAGCAAATATATACCCAAGCCCAAATAAATAAAGCAGGCAACATTACTAAACTAAGATTCTTCTATGTTTCCGGCACTATCACCAATTCCAAGGATTGGGTTATTTATATGGGCCATACTACTAAGACGACTTTTAGTTCAACTACGGATTGGGAACCTTTAACAAACCTCACTCAGGTTTTTGCTGGTGATGTAAGTAGTTATGTTCCTTTCGCAAACAACTGGATGGAAATTCCTCTCACTATTCCCTTTAACTATGACAATATAAACAATTTAGTTATAGCAGTAGATGAAAATACATCCGATTATGCATCTATGAGCTGGGGTGCTTTTACCAGCGGTTCTAATACGGGAATATATTATCGCAACGATGATACAAATCCTGATCCTGCTAATCCACCAGCTGCTTCAGGTAGAACTGGCAGCATTGATAGAATCCAATTGGTTTTCCCTAATACTTCTGCACCTCTTGCACCCACATTGTTATCTCCGGCAAATGGTGGTTGGGCTTTTACAGATGCAGTTTTATCTTGGACTCCAACACTTGGAGCTGGGGATGCCAATGCTTATGATGTCTATTTCGGCACTTCTGCCAATCCTCCTTTAGTAAGCAGCAACCAAACAGCTACTACTTATACTCCAACTTTAGCAGCAGGAACAACCTACTATTGGAAAGTTGTTGCCCGAAATGAACTAGGTGATTCTCCAGCTTCTGATGTCTGGAGTTTTAAAACGCCAACTGCTACTCAATTGGCAGAAAGTTTTGAAAATACATCTTTCCCACCTGCGGGTTGGGCAAATCCCGGAACTTGGAGCCGTAGTACAATTTATGCTAAACATGGCACTGCTTCTGCTAATAAATATGGTTCATCTTCCACCCAGTATATTCTCTCCACACCTAAAGTAACTATTACCAGCACCAGCACTTTAGACCTGTGGACTTTGTGTTCTACTACTACTGGGACTCTGCAGATTGTCTATTCTCCGGATAGAACTACCTGGAC
>JAKQKB010000043.1 GCA_029560875.1 Bacteroidota bacterium
TCCTGAATATTCCATTCGGGTAAAGTAAAACTAATATCTATTTCCGCAGGTGTGGAATGAATTAGTTGAAAGGCATCGGCATTTGTATTCGGAACGGCAAACAGTTCTGCAGGTAACAATAGAATTGTTATCATTATTAAATAGAGATAGCGGTAAGGTCTCATTAACCACCTCTTTTTTATATCTTTTTTTATCTCAAATAATAAAGGCGACATATAGCTAATAGCGGTTATTCTATAAACTTATCTCAATCCCAGGAGGTAATAACCATTGTCATTTAGCGCTGGCAGGAAGCATTTCTTGAATATGAAATCCATTGTCCCTGCTACATCAGCAAAAAACAAAATGTAGCTTTTCCAATACTAAAACTATATCTTCTTTCACCATCTATACTTTTATTTACCGAACTACCTTTTTGTCAATCTTTTTCTCGGAGCAGTTTATCGGAAAAGTTTCTTTACCTGGCAAATCTTTAAGAAAACTAACTGCCCTCTTCTGGAAATGGTAAAAGAGGAGCTTTAGTAAAACCTGGAATGTCTCTAAAAAAAGTTAGTTCGGTTAAAGGTTTTTGCCACTTTAATGTTAAACCCGTTAGAGTATTCGTAGTTTTCCACAAACAAAAAACCGCCCATAATTTGAGCGGTTTAAGGGATGTAAGTAGTATTTTGTTTTACTTCTTTTTCTTAGTAAGGTGTTGCATTGTCTTCTTTTCTTTGTGGGTAAGCAAATTCAGGTCTATAACCAAATTGCTGGCAACAAAGATAGAGGAATAGGTGCCAAAGAAGATACCCAGGCAGATTGCAAAAGCAAAATCGTGAATTACGCTTCCACCCCAAAAATACAGGCAGGCAGAAGTTAGAAAAGTTGTTCCACCGGTAATAACAGTTCGGGAAAGCGTATCGTTGATAGAACGATTAAAGACCTCCTGGATAGGGTCTTTGCGGTTTTTCTTCATATCTTCACGAATCCGGTCAAAGATAACAATTGTATCATTGATGCTGTAACCCACGATAGTTAAAAGCGCGGCTATAATTTGCATAGTAATTTCTTTCCCGGTGATGGCAAAAATACCTACAATCATAAAGACATCGTGAAAGAGAGCCAGAATTCCCATCAAGCCAAAGGTTAATTCAAAGCGAAACCAAATATAGATAATCATTGCAACTAAGGCAAGCATAACTGCCCAAAATGCCTGAGAGCGTAGTTCGCCGCCCACTTTAGGTCCAACTTCATAAATTTCTTCTATTACTTCTTTATTCAGGTCTCGTCCTTGAACATATTGCGGAAAATTCTCCTGAATAATATCCAAAAGCTTATTACGGGTTTCGGTGGAAAGGTCAGTTCCTTTGCCCACGCTCTTTATTTTTATCTGGAAAGTAGAATTATCGGGATTACCGATATAGGTTATTTCGGCTTCTGGAAAACCGTTTTTCGTAAGCACTGAGCGTAAGTCCTCAATGGGCAGAGGTTGGATTTTGGGGTCTAATGCCTTCAGATTTACGGTTGCAGCTATTCCACTTGTGAAATCAATGCTCCAATTCAAACCTCTAAAAATTATTCCACTTATGCCAATTAGCAACAAGGCAATAGAGATACCATAAAACCAGTAACGATACTTTACGAATTGGATATTAGTATGCTGTAGTATTCTCATTTCTTCTCCTTACACGCTCAGTTTTGTCTTTTTGCCGCTTAAAACAAGGTTATCCAGAATAGAGCGCACAATTACTATTGCAGTGAACATAGAGCCAATAATACCAATCACTAAAGTTACGGCAAAACCGCGGATAGGACCTGTGCCCAGATAATAAAGAATTATTCCAGCTATAACAGTGGTCAAATTGGAATCCCAAACAGTTACCAGAGCCCTCTTAAAACCGGCATCAACAGCACTGCGGGGTGTTTTTCCCAAATCCAATTCTTCTCTGATGCGTTCATAGATTAACACATTGGCATCAACTGCCATACCGATAGTAAGAATAATACCGGCAATTCCAGGCAGAGTGAGTGTAGCGCCAAAAGCCGTTAACATAGCTAAAATAAAGCCCACATTTAAGACCATGGCAATATCAGCGATGAAACCACACAATTTGTAATAGATAGCCATAAAAAGGACAACAATAATCAAACCAATTAAACCAGCTGTTGTTCCCTTACGAATGCTATCTGCTCCTAAAGTGGCTCCAATTATAGAAGTAGAAACCGGTTTAATAGGAGCTATCAGATTTCCGGTATTGAGCACAATTGCCAATTCGTTTGCCTCGGTAGCAGTAAATCTACCTGTAATTTG
>JAKQKB010000198.1 GCA_029560875.1 Bacteroidota bacterium
CCTGGAGTTTTGAAAGCCGTAGTTAATTGGGCTTGAATACTGCTAGGAATTGGATCGTAATGAGATGGCTCCATGTAGAATGATCCTCGACCTTGGGTGAGTGAGCGGATAACAGTAGCGTAACCGCGGACAGCATCCATAGGAATTAAGGCATTGATAGTGGTGAAACCGAAACTCTCAGAAGTACCACCAATTTGGCCTCGACGAGAAGAAAGGTCGCCGATAACGGTACCTAAGAACTCGGAAGGAGTGGCAACTTCCATCTTCATCACTGGTTCCAAAACGATTGGTTTGGCATGCTCGAAGGCATCTTTGATAGCGTAAGAACCAGCTAATTTGAAGGACATTTCGGATGAATCGACTTCATGGTAGGATCCATCGTAAACAGTGACTTTGATATCTGTGCACGGATAACCAGCAATAATACCTTTGGAAAGGGTTTCTCGGACTCCCTTTTCGATGGCTGGAACAAAGTTGGAAGGAATAACTCCTCCTTTGATAGCATTAACGAATTCGATACCTTCTCCACGAGTTTTGGGTTCGACTTTAATTTTACAATGACCGTATTGACCATGACCTCCGGATTGGTGAATGTATTTACCTTCTCCATCACCATTTTCGGAAATAGTTTCTCGATAAGCAACTTGAGGTGCACCGGTTTTAACGTTGACTCCAAATTCTCGCTTTAAACGATCGACGATAATTTCCAAATAAAGTTCGCCCATACCAGCGATAATGGTTTGACCAGTTTCGTGGTTGTAGGAAACTTTAAAGGTAGGATCTTCGAGAGATAAGCGGTTTAAGGCTTGTGATAGTTTTTCCTGATCATCGGTAGTTTCTGGTTCGATAGACAACGAGATAACTGGATCGGGGAACTGAATTGGATTAAGTGAAATTGGCGAGGCTTTATCGCAAAGAGTGTCGCCAGTGTAGGATTCTTTTAAACCAATACAAGCAATAATTTCTCCGGCAAAACCTTCTTCAATACCTTCGCGTTTGTCAGCATGCATTAGGAGCAAACGACCAATGCGCTCGGATTTTTGACGAGTGGTGTTGTAGACTTCGGAACCAGCTCGAATTGTACCCGAGTAAACCCGAACGTAGGAAAGAGTTCCCACATGAGGATCGGATTGAACTTTGAAAAGTAGAGCCGAAAGAGGTTCGGTTTTAACTGGTTTTCGAGTAACTTTTTCGTTGGTGTTAACATCGAAACCTTCAATTGGAGGTAGGTCGATTGGTGAAGGAAGATAGTCAACGATAGCATCGAGAATTGGATGAATACCTTTGTTTCTCCAAGCAGCACCACAGAAAACTGGGAATAATTTTCGATTAATAGTAGCTTTTCGAAGAACTGCTTTTAATTCGGGAATGGAAATTTCTTGATCATTTAAGAATTTTTCCATTAAAGTTTCGTCTTCTCCAGCAATTTTTTCAACCATCAAAGCACGAGCTTTTTGAGCGGCTTCTAAGAAATCTGGAGTAACATCTTTGGTGGTAAATTCCATACCTTCTTCGTCTTTGTCGTAGACCACCATTTTCATATTCATCAGATCGATAACACCCATGAAATCGTGTTCTTCACCAATTGGTAAGACCATAGGAATGATGGGGGCACGAAGTTTTTGAGTAATTGAATCGAGAGTATTTTGGAAAGAAGCACCAACTTTATCCATTTTGTTAACAAAAGCCAAACGAGGGACCAAGTATTTATCAGCTTGACGCCAAACAGTTTCGGATTGAGCTTGAACTCCGGCGTTACCATCGAAAATCATAATAGCACCGTCTAAGACACGCAAAGATCGTTCTACTTCAGCGGTAAAATCCACATGCCCAGGAGTGTCGATAATGTTGATTCGGTAATCATGCCAATAAGTGGTAACACAAGCAGATTGAATAGTAATGCCGCGTTCACGCTCTTGAACCATCGAATCGGTGGTAGTAGTACCTTCGTCGACGGAACCAATTTTGTGGATTTTTCCAGTATAAAACAAAAGACGTTCAGTGGTGGTGGTTTTTCCACCGTCAATATGAGCAATAATACCGATGTTACGGACCTTATCCATTGGAACATCTCGGTTTTTAGTAATTTTAATAGCGTCAGCCATACGAAATAATTTTTTAATAAAAAGGCCGGTTTACGGCTGGGTTTATGATAGCATGAAAATCTAGTTTATAATAGGGAATGAAGCAAAAAAAAGTGACCATCGTGGGAGCTGGAATTACTGGATTATTAATTGGATATAAATTAGCTAAAAACGGTATAAAAGTAAGAATAGTTGAAAAAGAAAAAGACTTGGGTGGCTTAATGGGTGATTTTAAAATTGGCCAAACTTCGATTGAAAAAGTTTACCATCATATTTTTAAAACTGATAAATTTGCAATTGATTTAATTACCGAGCTAGGATTGGCTAACAAATTAAAATGGCATGGTGAAAAAACTGCGATATATTCCAATGGAATAATGTACCCATTTATGGGCGCAATTGATTTGTTAAAGTTTAAGCCACTTGATATTTTTTCAAAAATTAGACTAGGATGGGTAAAAATCTGGCTAGAAAAAGACAACGATTATCGAAAATATATTCACGTTCCAGCCTATGAATGGATGAAAAGATGGTGTGGAACTAGAGCCTATGAGGTTATCTGGGAACCATTATTGAAAGGTAAGTTTCACCATTATTACAAGCAAATTTCGATGGCTTGGTTGTGGGCGAGAATTCATACTCGATCAAATTCAGGACAACTTGGTTATTTGGAAGGTGGTTTTGGCCAAATTACCCAAAGACTCTACCAAAAAGTTTTAGAATATGGTGGAGAAATTGAACTGGGGAAAGAGTTTAAACTAACTGGTAAAAAGGAAACCATAATTTATACTGGCGCAATTAGAGGAGTTGATTATTTAGGTGCTGTTAACGTGGTGTTTACCAGTAAACAAAGTTTATCGCCTTATTATTGGCATAATATTAATGACTCCGACTCGCCTTTCTTGGCTTTAATCCAACACACTAATATGGTGGATAAGAAATATTATGGCAACAAACATGTTTATTATCTGGGAGCTTATTTACCCCATAATCATCGTTTGTTTACCTGTGATGATCAAACCACTAAAAAAGAATTCTTAGATTATTTAAATAAAATATTTCCTAAATTTGACCAAAAGAAAATTGATAAAGTGTGGGTGCAAAAATTAAGAAATGCTCAACACGTGGTTCATGTTAATTACCTGATGCCTAAGTTTATGGAAAAGTATAAAGAGACAACGATCTATCAGGCAAACTTTGCACGAATTTTTCCGGAAGATCGAGGAGTAAACTACGC
>JAKQKB010000060.1 GCA_029560875.1 Bacteroidota bacterium
GTGGTAACACTTCAATAATTCTAGCTAATTGGTCTTCAAAAATTATCATATCCCGAAACTGTTTTGACTTTCATAGATTTTGAAATTCTGCAAATCTACATTAGGAAAATCCGTTGCTTTGTCGTTTAAATATTGATATAAACTTACGTTCACATCAGTACTACATCCATACCAATCAATAAACTCACCATCGTTGTAAATCATAGGAAAATGTAAAAATCCATTTTGATAACCTTGTAAGAAGTTAGAGTTTGCACTTGCTATTTTATAAGCTGGTGTTACTAAACTTGCTCCTTGTGGGTTAACATTTACTGCGCCTATTCCTGATAATTGTTCGTTAGTAGTAAATAAAAACTGTTCAAAAATCCTCCAAGCAATTAAACTATATTCGTTGTCTAATCCTATCCAAATTTTATTATCGTATTCATCGCCTTGAACTAACTTTTTATAAGAAGCATATAGCGGATTTTCAATATCCGCTAATGCTAATTGAAGTGTGTTATAAGTCTGTAAACCTAAAGCATTAACCAAAATTGACTTCTCTATTTTTTCGCATAGACTTGTTAAATAGTCCGAACTGTTAGGAGTGTCTAATGCTGTATTAGCAACAATAAACTCCTTAGCTAATGGAATGTTTAACTCATTAGCGTTTTGAAAATAGGTTTTGTCAATTATGTTTGGCATTATTCTTTTTCTTTTGGTTTACTTTCTTTTTTTGCTTTTTTATCTACGTACAAATGAGCATCTTCTTTCGCTACTCTTGTAGTTTTACCATTGTAGGTAACTTCTACTGTTGTATCGTGTAAATGTCCCATATTACGATTGTGTCAATGCAGTAATAGCATCAGAGAAATCACCGTAAACAAACGCTCCGTAATGATTAGATTTTACTCTTTGTACTAATCTTGCCTCAGCTAAAATTGTAACTAAGTTTTTAGTAAAGTCGTCATTTTCGTAGCCCACGTTAATAGTTAATCCCTCTTTGAAACGAACACCAGCTTTTGAGAAATCTCCAACTAAGAATTTATCAATAGTTACGCCTGTGTTTGCAACAACTCTAATTCCGCTTACGATAGAACCATCAACCGCAGCAAAAGGAGGCATAATATACTGTCCAGTTGAGTCTTTAGATAATTCCATACTTGTAACATCTGTTGGGTGCATTACAATGTATGTAGGCTCGAATAAGTTAACACGAACTTGATTAATTGCAGTTCTCAATACATCCCATTTAGTAGGTGTTGGAATAGCTAACGCAAAAGCACCAGCAGCCCACGCAGTAGCGTTGGTAGTAATACCTGTTAAATTAACCGTTAAACCTGTCCCGTTCAATAACTGGTCATCAATTTTAAGGTTGATTAGTTCAGTCAATTCTTGGTCAATTTCTGAACGCATTAATTCAACATCGTCTAACATTTCTTTAGTAACTTTAATATAAGCAGTTACTTTTTTAACGTTAGCACTTGCAACTACTAAATCAAAATCAGCTTGAGATTTAGCCGCACCCTCAGCAGTCATTGCAGCACCACCATCAGCGTTTTTTTGCTCTACCCATTCCCAAACGTTTGACATAATTGTTCCAACGTTTACCAATTCTAAAATGAAAGGATTACGTCTAACAATTCGAGTAATACCCGCTTCTCTTTCTGCTTGTGGTACTTGTCCCGTAACGTTTGTTGATAAAGCCATTGTTCCGGCAGCTTTTAAAGTAATCTGAACGCTTGCGCCCGATTTCTCTTTCATTGCTTTTAGTTCATCGCTTTTCTCTTT
>JAKQKB010000074.1 GCA_029560875.1 Bacteroidota bacterium
CACAACCGACATGGTTTTTAGCGGCTACTACAATGGTGATGGTATTGAATTTGAGGATACCGATTACCTTAAAAAGTTGAAGCTAACATTTGTTGATGGTTTCAACGTGCTAAAAAGCATTAATTTTGAGCCTAAGGTCGGCATAACCCCTAAGCATTTAACCTACATCGGGCAGCAGCGGTTTCGCTATAAGATTGGCAAGGAAATTTTCGGGGAAATTTTATCAAAAACCGGACTTTCAAATATAGTTGTCGCCGGGCAAGTTAGCAAATTTGACTACTTCGGAAATGCCATAAATACAACAGAAGGTTCGTACACAAAGGGAACTATGGCATTTGAGACCGCCGAGCTGGATATTGACGTGTACGGCAAAACGATTATGGAAGTAGTTGAAAGCATTTGCACTGCATTTGGTTACTATGCCTGCATACAGGGCGATACGATGTATTTTGTTAACATTCACCAGCTTATAAATCTAAATTCGCTGGAATATACAAAGTGGAATTTGAGTGGTGGGGTAGGTGTAATAAATTACTACGGAACAATTAGTCCTAACAAGCTGGCAATAACAAATTTTGTATCTAACTTGGTTAAATCCAGCGGGAAGCAAAACGTAGTGGTAAAGGCGGAAAGTGGGTTAGATTTTGAACTTGCTAAAGGATGGGAGCTATTCAAAGATATTGGAGCAGAGCTGTTTAACTACACAAACCAGCAGTGCATACAAAAAGGCTCATTAGGTAGCATTTCTTTTGCTGTCGATGGAGGCAATGGATTAAAATTCAGCGATACAAGCCAAACCTATTGGTATGATGGTTACTGGCGACGCCATCATGCAAAAATACCTATAAGCTTAAAATTTAACATTGAAACTACTGTTAACGTTAAAATCAAAATTTCTGAACCTCAATTTAAACAATATGTGAGGTATTTCGGCCTTGTGGTATGTTATGGGGACTATAACGAAATTGGAGAAAATAGGTACTTCGTAAAAACAGAAGGTGGTTATAATTTTGTTACGGATAGCGAGGATGTATTCATTTTTAATAAGTACACATTAAATGCTAACGAAACCGAAATTAGTTTAAATATAGGGTTGAAGGTTGATACTACATTCGATGATATTAAATTGCTTGTTGGGCAATGCTACTATACGATTGGAGCATCTAAATATTTAGCACAAACGTACATAAATGACGTTGTATGTGAAATTAATTACAGGTTATATAATTTTTACAAAGGTGAAAATTTAACCATCAACAATGCTGGTGCAAAAAAGAATATAAATTTAGATATGCCCTATTCCTTTACAATGCTGAATAGTAACATCAGGGAGGGGTACAGCATTTACAAAAATGCCATTTACTATACATCGGGGGGAAATAATGTTTTAGGAGCTAAGTTTAATGACGTTAGGAATACAACAAAATACGTGCTGCAGGAGTACACCGGAAGGCTGATGGCTCGGGAGTACTCGAGAATACGTCGAGACGCAGATATAGAGGCCATTGCAGACATTTCTGTACCGGCTGAACCAACCGGCATGTTTAACATTTTTAATCGAATATTCAAGGTGCGAAACCGATACTACATGCCGCTAAATGGCGAGTACGATATCAACACGGACAGGGTTAAGATGAGCTGCGTTGAGGTTGTTCAGGACACCTATGAAACGAACTACCTGCTTACAGAA
>JAKQKB010000106.1 GCA_029560875.1 Bacteroidota bacterium
ACCTCTGAGGCGTCGGAAAAGGGCAATCAAGAGGGCGAAAAGACTTTTACCCAAGAAGAACTAAACAAGGTGTTAAGCGAAAGATTAGCACACGAAAAAAGAAAGTTCGAAAAGGAACTGTCAGAGAAAATTGCTAAAGAAAAGGCAGAAGCCGAGAGATTAGCAAAACTATCTGCAGAAGAAAAAGAAAAAGAGCTCACAAGTAAACAATTGGAGGAATTAAGGCTAAAGGAAAAAGAGGTAACAATTCGAGAGAACAAACTTGAAGCGATATCAGCTTTTGACGAAGCCAAAATACCGATTAAGCTAGTTGATTTTGTTGTGGACGCAGACGCCGAGAAAATGAGAGAGAAGATCAATTCTCTAAAAGAAACTTGGCAAAACGCAATAAGCGACGAAGTAGCTAGACAATTAAAAGGCACAGCCCCCAAAGACATTACTGATAATGAGCAATCTAAAAGGGTAAAAGTCAAAACAGCATTTTAATTAAAAGTTAAACAATTTTTAGAAATGGCAAAAACAGATACACTAAGCCTTTATCTGTCCAATGGCTCAACAAAGGACAAATTGGCTGAGGCTTACGCTGAAGTTGTTGATATGGTGCAGAAAGGTGCTATTTCACAGCAAATCAAAAATACTGCATTATCAGGCGACCCCGAGAGTGGAAGCGTTGAAGTAAGAAGGTTAATGACCTCTGCTTCACAAGCATACGGCACAGCTAGAAAAGCAGGTGCAGGGGACGCAGTCAAGAATAATGGCGTAACCGTAAACTTAAACCAAGATAAAGAAATCGTCGAGGAAGTGGCTCAAAAAGATCTACTTTTCTATGGCGTGGACGGCATTTTGGAAAGCAGGAAAGTTAATCACGAAAAGGCAATGATTAGAGAGCTCGATAGTGCTTTCTTTACCGAAGCCGAAAGTGCAGGAACAGAAGTAACAGTTACCGAAAGCACCTTAGTAGGACAGCTAGAGGAACTTATTCAGGCAGTAGAAACAGTCAAAAACGACAATGTAGATGGCGTTGATAGAGATATGTTAGTTTTAACATTGACCCCAGCCACCTATGGTGCATTGAGGAATTACATTGATACTTTACCTAACCCTGTTGATGGGGGCGTAGATGTCAAGATGTTCCACGACGTAAGAGTATTCTCAAATACCAGACAAACAGAGGACGCAATCTGTATGGCGGTTGGTGCAATTGCACAGCCCGTAGTTGCGAAACCTTATGAGGCAGAGAGAATTCCTTTAAGCAATGATTATGCAATCGAGCTTTACTATTCCTTTGGAACAAAAGCCGTTATGCCCGATTTAATTGCTTATGCAGATGTTGGAACTGTCGTTGTTTCAGCTTAATTTTGAAAATTAAACGAAATGGACGAGATCTCTACTTCAATTAAAGATTATGCTTTAACTATTGATACTACGTTAGACGAAGATGACGAATTGTTAGATTTCGTTGTAGAAAGCGTTATTGATCGAGCATTGATCTATACAAACAGATATCAGCTAGTCGAAGATTACGAGGAGGACAATACTAATACCTCACCCATACCGACCCAATTGGAAAGGGTATTAGCCGAAGTTGTAATTAGGACTTATAGAACAATTGCCGAGAGAAACGAAGCCGATAATTATGCCGTAAAGTCAATAAAGGACAACGGGCAAGAGGTAACGTATTCAGATCAATTAAAGAGCTATCTTAACGGAAGTAGAGATACCGACATTTTTGTCGGTGCAGAGGAAACTTTAAAGCGTTTTAGATTACCAGACATAATTGAACATACCAAACAGTTTTAAAAATCAAATAGCCAACACCTTTTACGATAAAGAGATCACTCTTTATACAACGGAGGAAGTTGTGGACGGAGATGGCTGGGCAAGGCAAGAGGCAACTGAGGGCGAAAGCATTTCAGCTAACATCAGCTTTGCAAAGCTAGACGAGGTCAAGCAGGAATACGGCATAACAACTGATATTTCTGCCACTATTACTACCGACCAAAATATCGCTAGGGGAACTGTTTTAAAGTATGGAGATCAGTTAATGAGGGTGATTAGGGCTATCGCTTTTGATAGCCATTACTTTTTAATCTGTGAGAATTGGTCATCAAAGTCCTCAACCTTGCCAAGTGTTTAGGCAAGATAGAACAAATTGCGTTACTTGATCTGACGGAAGTAATGAAAAGATCAGCCGAAAAGATAGTAACGAGTGCTAAGGAGAAAGCCCCCGTTGATACAGGTGCTTTACAAGCTAGCATAACCCACAAAGGGTTAGATGGCAGTTATAGGCAAGGTGCAATAGTTTTTACACCTACTGAATACGCCCTATACCAAGAATTTGGCACAGTTAAAATGAAAGCACAACCTTTTATGCGACCAGCTTTTGAGGAAAACAAAACGCTTATAGAGAACGACATCAAAAACTTTGTTTCAAATCGTTTAAGAATTATTGCAAAATGAACGAGCCAAAAGAGGAAATCTATACAATATTAAGCGATCTTGGTTATACTGTTTACCAGAGGCGTCCAGAGGTAATTTCAAGTATGCCTTGTATTACTTTCTATATCGCTGATAACAGAATATTACCAACGCTTGATAAAGATATAGCCTACCAACAAATCGTTGCAATGATTGATATTTGGTCAAATACATCGGCCGAAAGTGGCGAGATACTACTTGCGATTGAAAGTGCAATGCGAGGTAATAACTATATTATGGACTTCTGTGCAGACATAGAAGACCCAGATGGTTATTCCCATATCTCAACAAGATTTAATTTAGTAGGTTAATAAGATGTCAGCAGTAAAATCACTTGGCACAACTTTAACGCTAGACCCTGACGGAAATAACACTCTAATAGCCGATTTAACCTCTATTGGTGAGATAGGGGTAGAAAGCGACGAAATAGATGTAACTACTCTCGATAGTGATAGTGGTTACAAGGAATTCATAGCAGGGTTTAAGGACGCTGGGGAAGTTGCATTAGCAGGAATTATCAAAACAGAGAGCAATATGGAAGATATGCTTGAATTAGCAGAGGCTCAAACTGTTTCTGATTGGGTAATAACTTTTACCACAGGCTCAACTTGGAAATTTCAGGGCTTTGTAAAAAGCTGGAAAGAAGCCGAGAGCACAATCGACGGGGTAAGAGGGTTTACAGGCTCTATCAGAATTTCTGGTGCACCAACCTATACGGCAGTTACACCTAGTGCCTAACTTTAGCATTGCTTAGGGTGCTGAAATATCAGCACTCTAGGCAACAAGTTTTTATTTTTTATGGGTCAATTATGGAAGAAATTAACTTTACAGCAAAAGCAATTGCAGAGCTAGAGGAGATCAAGAAACGCCCTATAACAGATATAGTGGGCGAGATCTCAATGAGCAATACTGCTTTGTTTGTTCAAAAGGGGCTTCATTGTTCAGAAGAAGAAGCGTTTAAGGCAATCGAATTATATTTAGAAAAGGGTGGCGATCTAATTTCTCTGTATTTGACTATTCTGGAAAAGTTGCAAAAAAAGGGTTTTTTACCCAAAGCCCTGAACATCAAACAGTTAAGGGCAAAAGTGGAAAATCTAAAAATTTAAGATTTTTCGGTGAGTATTGGGAAGAAGGAGAAGAGACGGCAATCTTGATTGGTTTAGATCTTAGGGCATATTGGGAAATGTGCCCAAAGCAATTTGAAAAATGTATCAAGGTTTACCAAGAAAAAGAGCAAATTGAAGCAAAAAAGATTGACGCACACTCTTTTAACTTGGGAAAATATATTAGTTATGCTTTTCACAGCCCGAAAAAATACCCTAAAAAACCTTTTTTAAGTAAAGAGGTAGCGATAAAGGAAATGACAAGCGAGGAAATGGAAAAGGTAGCAATGAAAATAACTAATAGATTAAAAAACAACAATGAGATTACAAGACCTTGAAATTCTGATAACAGCCAATACAGGCGAGTTAAAGAAAGAGCTTAGCAAAGTAACTGACGCTTTAGAGGGTTTACAGGGAACGACAAGTAGTGTATCTGACGCAGTTGGTAGCAGTTTAACATCTTCAATATTTCAAGCCCAGATCGCAACGCAAATATTAACGAGTGCATTAAAAACAGTCGGTAATGCTCTATTTAATGTTTTTCAGGGCTTGGTGCAGAACGGGTCAGAATTAGGTCGTATCAAGGTCGCTACTAACGTTGTAGCTCGAAATATGGGTATGACGGCAGATGAGGTGGACAAGCTAAGAGATAGCTTAGAGGAAGCAAATACTTTTGGTATTCAAGCAGAGGAAGTTATCAAAACACTAGCGTTATCGGGCTTAACAGAAATGGCAGATAGCGTAAAGGTATTAGACGCTAGAACGGGTGAGTATCAAGATGGCGTATCGGGTTTAGTTTTGGCAATGAAAGATCTTTCGGCAGGTGCTTTGGTAGATAGTGCAGATGGTATTGATAGAATAACGAGGTTTATTAGATCAGGAAATGTCAGCTATGTAGATAACATAATTGAAGTTGGAAATCTAACAGACGCTTACCAAGAATATGCTCAACAGATGGGCAAAACAGTTGGACAGATGTCAGCACAGGAAAAGGCTTTTGTTCGTATGAACATTGTAGTTGAGGAAGGGGAAAAGACCTTTGGTGCTTACGCTTCGACAATGCAATCGGCAGGGAAGTTGTTTCAATCTATACAAAAAAAATGGACGCAAATATCAGCTACGATAGGTGAAGCGTTATCGCCTATATGGGACACTTTCGCTAATGGGTTTTATCAATTAACAAGTGCAATATTTGAGGGCGTTCAGGGTGCTACTGAGGGCATAAGATCTTTTGCTTCTAAAGTGGCAGGTTACTTGATCGTATTGTTTAGAATTATTGGCACGCTACTTAGCAAGCTACCTTTAATCGGAGATAGGTTTAAAGATCTTGCCAACTTCACAATGAAGCCGATTAAAACTACAAAGGCATTAGACAAGGCAATAGATGGGTATGCAAATAGCACAGACAATGCAAACAAAAGCACAAAAGAACTTGAAAAGAGCTTAGCAGGGCTAGCAGGGTTTGACGAAATGAACGTGCTCAAATCTAATGAAGATACAGGGGCAGGTGGTGGTGCAGGTGGAATAGGAGATATTGGGGGTGGTATTGGGGGTGCAAGCGATTGGGGCTTAGATACAACTGATTGGACAAATGAAGCTAATTTATTGGCAGACGGGGTGTTCGGGGAATTCTCTAAACTAGCAGAAAGATTGAAAGCTATTTTTGGGGGAATTAAGAACGATTTTACTACAATGTTTAATTCACAGGGCGTTCAAGATCTACTGAATAGCGTTCTAGCTACATTTAATACAAACCTACCAAACATATTTAGTGCATTTACCAATTTAAAAAATTTATGGTCTTTAATGTGGTTTGATCTAACTAAAACAGGCGAGGTATATGCACCTTTAATCTTAGATAGTATTACTAAATTATTAAACAGTATCTGGACAGAGGCTTTTGACCCAGCAATCAAATTATTAACAACAATGTGGTCTGATTTTACAGGCTCGTTGGTGCAGATATGGGGCGAAGATGGGGAAAGTTTATTAGATAATCTTGGCAAATTTGTCAATGAGATTGTTTCCCTATTCCAAAGTATCTGGGACAATGTTATCGCCCCTATTGTTCAACCTTTCTTGGAAATGCTACAAAGATTATGGGACGACACTTTAAAGGGCGTTGTTGAGGAAGTGGTGCAGTTTGTAATGAAGCTAGTTGATACAGCTTTAACGATCTACAACAACTTTATATCTCCAATAGTCAAGGCGTTGCTAACAGTATTGAAGCCAGCTTTTGATTTTATCGGCAATGTGATATCAACGGCAGTTCAATTAGTGGTCAGCGTCGTAGGTGGTGCGATACAGGCAGTTGTGGGCTGGTTTAATGGGCTGTTAGATTTTATTAAGGGTGCATTTTCTGGCAATTGGGAACTAATGATGAAGGGGCTTTCAGATATGACAAGCTCGCTATTTAATGGAATAGTAAATATCGTCAAGGGAGTGATTAACAGCGTTATTGATATGTTAAATAGATTTACGGGCACAATTAACAGGGCAATAGATAAGATACCTAACGAAGTGTTTTCATTACTTGGAAGAAATAAGGCAGATGTAAAAATACCCACGATACCTAGATTAGCAGAGGGTGGAATTGTTAGCTCGCCTACTTTAGCAATGATCGGTGAAGCAGGAAAAGAAGCAGTTGTGCCTTTAGATAATAATGATTGGCTAAAAGAAATTGCTACACTTGCAGGAGATAAGGGCAATATCAATCTGACTATTAAAATAGGTGAGGACAAGATTTATGAGAAGTTTGTTGACTATATCAATGATGGCACAATGAGATCTAATTCAGCATTATTAAATATTTAAAATGGCAATACCATATCTGATTAAAATAGACGGGTCGAGCTTACCTAAATTAAAAGCGTTTAAGATCGGGAGAAATAAACTTTGGTCAGACGCTAACAGAAATATGAACGGAGATTTAAGGGCTTCATATATCGGTATGTTTCCAAAGATATTTTTAGCTTTTGCACCTACAACAACAACGGAAATGAGCACAATACTTACTTTGCTAGATCAGCCCGACTTTGATGTTAGCTGGTGGGACGAGCAATCAGACAAGATCACAACGGGGACATATTACGCAGGCGATTTTGAAATTCCTATGCTTAGATTAGATACAGAACTTTATGACGCTTTTGAGGTTAATTTAATACCTTTTAATTCATTGGGCTCTATGTCAGTATGATTACAGTATCGGCAGACTTTATAACTTCGGCTAAAAGTGCCACAAAGCAGATTAAGGCAAGAATAGTAAACGGAGATGATACGATTGCAGAAAGTGATGATCTTAAAAAGGTTAAATATACTGCTTCTGGGGAATTGTTAAGGGCTTCAATGAGGCAAATCGAGTTTGAGGTCTTTGGCTCGCACAATCTACTTGGGAATAATGTTTTTTTTGAATACGGCTTAGTGCTACCAGATACAAGCGTTGAATATATTAATCTGGGGTTATTTAAAGTAACCGAAGTGGAAACAGATAAAGCCACAGGCGTTACAAGGGCAAAGGGTTTTGACTTGATGTATGACGCCTTAATACCCTATGTATCAACGGCAACCTTTCCAATATCTCTTACTGATTTTTTAGACGATCTTTGCGACCAATTGGGCTGGACTTTGGCTACTAGCTCTTTCCCTAATGATGATCTTAGCTTAACAGAAGATATATTCGAGGGGCTTGGTATGAGCTACCGTGATGTATTAGATGATATTGCAGAAGCAACGGGGTCATTTATTTTCTTCAATCACGAAAACGAATTGGTAGTAAGGCAGATATCAGAGGACGTTGATGACAGCTTAACGGCTGACAACTTGATATCTTTGGAATTAAACAATAAATATGGTGAGGTAAATTCTGTGGTTTTAAGCCGTATGCCACAAGAAGACAATATCGCACAGCAAGATACGGGAAGTATATCTGAATATGGTTTAACTGAGATAAAGATAGTTAACAACTTGCCCACAGATAGCGATAGAGAAACATACATAGCAGATATATTTACAGCACTTGACGGAATAGAATACTACCCAGCAACCTACAAAACAGAGGGCTTGGGTTACTATGAGATAGGCGACAGAATAGAAGTTGAAGATCTGGCAGAAAATACCTACGAAACTATTGTAAACGAGATTATTTTAGAGGTAACTGGTGGGGTTAATGAGCAGATCAAGTCGTTTATTCCAACGCTAACATCTACGCCCTACCAATATGCTGGAATTATAGGGCAAACCATTAAAAATACAGAGATCATAGTTAATAAGCAGGAAGGGTATATTGAAAGTCTTGTAAGCTCCGTTGACGGGCTTTCGACTTCAGTTGCTCTTAATAGTTCAGAGATAACATCTATTGCATCAAGGGTTGATGTAACAGAAAGTGATATTAACTCTCTTGAAGATGATGTAACAACTTTAACTCAAACGGCAGATGCTCTTACTTTGCAGGTAGAAGGCATGGGAGGAAGCAACTTGATCTTAAACAGCGTTGGCTTGAAAGGGTCTTTGACCGAATGGCAATTATTTGATGAGGAAGGGGCTTTAATAGATAGCGATAATGACGGGACAATAATTCAAACATCTGAAATTAAAGAAAACAGCGAGAGTGGGTCAGCGATACAGATTACAGACGAGCAATATTTAGAGCAAACATTTAACACGATAATAGGGGAAACATATACTCTATACTTTAGATACAAGCAAACAGACAATTGTTATGTTTACATATCAGCAATATCTGAGATTGAACTAACGGGGGACGCTGACGAGTGGACGGTATTTAAGTATGATTTTGTAGCTACTGAGGGAACTACCACTTTGAGATACAGGTCGGTGGCTTCGGAAACTATAACGATAACAGACACGGTAGTTAAAAAGGGTGGGTGCACGGGGTGGCAACAAGCACCTAATGAAGTTTACGGCTCTAATTTTAGATTTGACAAAGATGGCTTTTCTATAACTTCACAAACTGATACTTTCAAGAGCACCTTAGACAATACTTCTCTCTCGGTTTACGATACTGCTGGGGGGACTGATAGAGTAATGATGGTTGTTAGTAAAGACGAAGGCAAGATTACACAATTTACAGCACAGGAACAATTAACTGTTCAGCGATATGATAATTCTGCAAGTGCATTGAGAATAATACCGACTGATACAGGAGCTATGTTTGTAATAAACGATTAAGTTAATTATTAAAAGTAATACAAATGGCATTAAGTGGAAGCGTATCTGGTA
>JAKQKB010000110.1 GCA_029560875.1 Bacteroidota bacterium
CAGTTGCCAAAAAACCTTAAACCGATACTCAAGGTTAGCTTCCAACTTTATATCTGCAGTTCTATTGGGGTACGATTCTCCTGTAGCAAAGTAGGATCCAGGACCAAGAGCCCTTGCCTGCCAAGCTCTTACGCCGTTGGCGCCACCAGAAAAGTACATTTTCTCAAATGGAAGAGCTCTAGAGTTTCCATAAGGATATCCTAATCCTGCAAAAATTCTATAAACAAAAGTATTGTTTTTATCTACAACCTGATGATATGTTAAGTTAACATCTGAACGCACAAACTGCGAGAAACTTGTGTTTAATAGTTGAAAGGATCCATCGGCAGCTTTAGGTCTACCAAATGTAGAACTTGCCAATGAAAGAATATTTCCGGACAACTCTATATTGTACCGAACATATGTGTAACTAGAGGCCTTCTGAACATTCTGATTGTTAAAAGTAATGCCATAACTCGAAACGGTAACCAGTTGATTTATATAACTATACTTCAGAAATGTGCTTTCTATTTGCTGTTGGAATGCATCGCTAATGCGTGGAATCTGTATTGCATTAATCTCAATGGGGTTAAAGTTTTGAGTAATAAATCTTGAACTCTTCCAATTATAGCCAAATATTAAACTTGCAATTGTTCGAGTGTAATCCGGACGACGCTGAAAACTATACGAAGCTGTTATCTGAGTTTTTACTGCATTACGAATAAATAAATCATTTGAAGAAAATGGACCTAAGAACTTTGGTATGCTCAACCCAAGCGATCCGCCAACCTCTAGCGTATTGTTTAAATTAATTTTTTGTTGAGCCGACTCTACCATTCCCCTCAATTTAATATCAAAGACCTCTGCTCCCTTAAATAAATTCTTATGTTGATAGTTAAAGTTGCCTTCAGCACCTAAAGACCCAGTTGTATTTGTACCAACTAACTCTACCTGATAACTTTGAAGAGTATTCTGTGATAACTGAATATGGCAATCCAAATAACCAAAAAGTAAGGAGTCTGAATCACTATTCTGCTCCTCAAATAAGTTGACCTTTAAAGAATCGGAAATCTCCACATTCTCAGTAAAACTTATATTTACAAATTTGTAAAGCTTAAGTAAGTTTAAATTATTCTGCGATCTTGAAACAATATCGTTAGAATACACAATGCCCGGACGAATAGCATTTGCATTGTGTATAACATTTAACTTTATACCAGGATCCCCTAGGAAAATATATTGAACGCCATTGTATTCAACAGTATCCAGTGTTGAATTCTGATTTCCAGATATGAATTGGATTGGATCGTAGTTGGGATAAATAAATACCTTTTTTACTTTATACCGTTTAAAATTTGTTGCGATTCTCTTTCCATCTTTATCAACTTGTGGAGGATTTCGAATCATAAGAAGAACATCAACCTTGTGATCATAAACACTTGTATCGGCAGAGAATGTAATAAAATCTTTACTAAAGTTATAAAAACCACTATTTCGTAAATATGATTCTAACCTTAAACGTTCATTCTGCAATATATCAGTATCAAAAAGTTGTTTTGATGTTATTATACAGTTTGCTGAATCACCCTTAACCAACCGCCGAATTACAGTATCTTCAATACTGTAACTTAGATTTTTAACTCTATAGGGGAAATTTGGGTTAATCCGATACAACACATTGGCCTTCTTGCCATAAAATACAATTGAGTCAGTTACGGCAGCATTGTAATAACCTTTACTTCTAAGATAAAGTAATACATTTTGAGCTCCTTCTTGAATAAGATTTGTATCTAAAATAGTGGGCTCCTCCCCTATTGTTTTCAACCATTTATTAACTCCATTAAACTTGTAAGGACTTGCTAAATTGTAAAGTCTTAAATGAAATCGAAAACCCAAAATCTCTTTATTCGGATGCTGCTTAAGGTATGAGTTTAAATCGCTTTCCTTTACGGCTTTTGAGTCTACTTTTATTTCAGACTTGTTTAATAAGTATTTACCCTCTGGAACATTACGGGTAATACTACACGATACGAACAAAGTTAACCCTAAAAAAAATAAAGGGAGACGAATAATCTTAGTTCTATCACCAAATCTTAGAGTTAAAAAATTCAATATCATAGTTTTAGCATACCGAAAACGGAGTTGTAAGATAGGAAAACCTTTTGAAACAGCCATTGATGAATTTTATATTTTATAGCAATGATTTACGAATGAATGGAATAAGACGATAAAAAGAAAATCTTCTTGGTTGAAAATCGACAAAAGCCATACCAACAAAAAAAATCGACTCCTACATTAGGAATCGATTTTGCAAACTTAGGGTTAGATAAATTAGCGAATCTCAAATCGAATTTCGTTCAAGGCCTTTATTGCCCTATCCGAGAAGAAATCGCATGCTGGGAATAATTTGTATCGTCCACCTTCCATGTTCTGAGGATCATCAATTAGCAAAAACTCTTGCTGATCATTTCTGTTGAAAAGTTCAGAATATGTAACAGACATTCTATATCCATCCAAAGCAGCAACAGTAAATAACCCTCTTTGAATTTTATCTTTTGATAATGGATAGATTGAATGCAGAATATCCTTTAAGCAGTAGCCTGTAAATGGAGTTGTACTATGGATACCACGCCCACGTCCATAAAAAATTGTGTTGAAAGTAACTGGCGATAAACTTTTGGGAATGCTTAAAAAACTTTCGTTACCATTAACATTCACTACTTTCAATTTGTCAGAGAATAATGGTTTAATCTCTCTATTAATTTTAAAAGTAGCATCCAACGATCTTACAGTAATTCTAGTAGGATTTGAAATGTTACGCTCTGTTAACAAGTCGTTTCCAGCAACCAACTTAGAGGTCTCAGGTAAAGGCCATAGCTCCTTGGTTTTACTTGGAACAATCCGCATAACAGCATTGGCAATAATAATCTTGTGCAGATTATTGGGGTAGTATATTTCGCCCCATGAAAAAACTACCTTCTCGCCGGCATCGTTGCTAACCTCAATATATAAATCGATAATTGGAGGAAAAACATCGGCATTCTTCTTCTGAATTTTTACTATGTTGAGAATATCGAAAAGAGAATAACCATCGTAACGATATGCTCCGATGAATTTATTAGTACCATCAGCATTAAGCAATGCCTCCTTAACAATTACGGAGTGAATTGGCAGTTTGCTAAAATCAACAGTATCTGGATTTGCAATTTCGCCATCAACAACCAACTGAACCATTGACAACTGCTGAACGGGCTCGTTATCATAGAAATTATTGGTTTGCTCCAGTGAGTCGATCATAACTTCCTGTGCAACTTGTTTTGATTCTTTATTCTGATTGCAACTCCAAGCAATCAATAGTAAAATTGGAATAACTATTTTTTTCATTTTTGTCTTATTAAGTCAAGTTAAATTAAAATTTAGCACCAATACTAGCAATTATAAATCGGCCAGGGCCAACGGCTCCTTTGCTATCGTATACTTGTTTATCAAAAATATTCTGCACACTAAGCGAGGTAGTTATTGACTGAAGAAACTCCCTGCTCACCTTTAAATCTAATGTAATTGTTGATGGGTAAACGTTTGAACGCACTATTTCGTCATATACATTTTGGTCGTTGACGAACACCTCGCCAACGTACTTAAAAGTTATACCCACATTAACAATTTCTTTATTCTGAAAAATTGCCCCAAACGCTAAAGAATGCTTGGGAACATCTGTCAGATATTTTCCAGACAAATCAACAGGATCATCAGTATAAAGAGGTTTGTAATCCGATATTTTGGGAACACTATAAGCATAGTTACCAAAAACATTCAAATACCTAAGCGGGCTTGCCGTAAAATCAAACTCAAATCCATAAATCCTAACATCCGAGATATTTGAACGAATCATTATTGGCCGATCGCCAAAACCCATATCAATGCTATCGCCAGTGGAAACGTAGTACAAGAAATCAGTACCCTTTGAGTAGAATATGCTAGATGATAGTTTTAACCAATTGAAAGGACGATAGTCAGCCCCCACCTCAAAGTTGTCCAAGTATTCGGGCTTAAGGTTTGGATTAGCCACCTTAAATCCCCCACGAACACGACCGGAACGACATAAATCGTCGAGAACAGAAGGACGGAAGCCTCGGCTATAAGTGGCGTAAAATCTTAATTCGTCGTTGGGCTTATAGTGTATAGAAACGCGTGGGCTAAGAGCCACCCATTCTACATCATCAATTCCTGAAAACTGGTACTGATCCATAAAAACTGTTTCGGACGATGGATTGTGAATAATAAATGCTCCATCGTAAAAACGTGCAAAATCGTAACGTAACCCAAGCAGAACTTTCACCTTATCGTTAAAGGTAGAAATCTCATCCTGTAAATAAACGCCATAGAAATCCATTTTTCCTCTATTATCAACCTTATCGGTTGATGTGTAGTAAATATCAGAAGCATCAACAGCACCAATCCTTACATCGTATCCAGCAGTTAACGTATGTTTCTTCATTTTATAATCAAAAGAAGACATTAATCCGTAATCGGTTCTATCCGAAAAAACATCATACCAAGCATATTCCCCCTTAAATGATTCATTCACTTTCGCATACTTTTCTTGCAGGTAAAAAAGTGAGATGTTCCAACCCAACTTAGCATTATTACCTTTTACCGTTGAGCGGATTTGATATGTATCGTGGTCGGTTGTATTTCCTTCGGGCTGATATACTTTTTCACCAGAACCACGCATATCATCATAATAGGTAAAGTCTATTTCTGCATTAATTTTATTACCATTTGCAAAACCAGTCTTTAGGTTTACCGATTTCTCATTAAATGTTGACTTTACAATAAATGGATTTGCCAGTTGATCTGCCTCCGATTGGGTGATATAACCATCACTCTTCCTATAGTTGGCATTGGTTGACCAGTAAAAGTATTTTAAAGAGTCTACTCCAACTCTTCCAGCCAATCGAGCCTTAACACCCTGCGTATTATAAGTTCCGTAATCAATACTTGCATTCCCTTCCAGTTTTTTTGTGGGTCGCCTGTTAACAATATTAATAACCCCACCCATTGCATTTCCACCATAGAGTGCAGAACCAGGCCCCTTAACAACCTCTATTCGCTCCACATCGCCAGTTGAAATTAAGTTCCAGTTCACAGAGCCTCCATCGGCTTTGTTTACAGGCACACCATCGATTAAAACTAAGGTACGAGCCTGCTCGTTTCCGCTTAATCCACGCATTGTAACCGATGATTTGTGAGAAAACAAGCCAAACGACCGGCTAACCTGAACACCAGGTAGCAAAGCCAATACTTCATCGGCGGTTTGCGATGCTGTTAACAATAACCTTTCTGGAGTGATTAAGTTTATTCGTCCGGGGATCTCGCTTATTCTATTCTCCGAGCGAGTTGCTGAAACTACAATCTCTTCAATTAGAATATTATCCTTGCTAAGCAAAACATTAATTGAAATATTCTCACCTTCTTTAAACTCAAAATATTTTACTTCTTTGCGATATCCAACATAAGAAAACGCAACTTGCACTACCCCAGATTTTTCGATATTAACTTTAAAGAAACCGTTTTCGTCAGTTAAAGTTCCTCGTTTATCAACCGTAACATTAACCCCAATTAGAGGTAACCCATTTCCCGAATCATTAACATACCCTGAAATACTTTGAGCTTTAACTACTAATGGGAAAAAGAGAATTATATAAAAAATGAATCTCATAAATATATCTATTTTTGAATTTTAACCTCAATTTCCATATAACCTTCGTCATTTAAATCGGCATGTATGACACGTATCAGCCCGTACTTACCATCCTCGGTTTTTAGAGGAATAATTCTTCCCGCTGTAGTATACTTACACAAACCACTAACTTTCTCTGGAATATATGATGCAGTTAAAAGACTATCCGTGGTAGCCTTTTCAAACTCTTCAACTGATACAAGATTATTATCAGACGAATTGTAATCATATAAAGTTGAACGCCTAATTGTCCATGAGGCAATTTCGGGGTAACGCTCGGGTGCAGTTATTGAACTACTACCGGTGTAACCAGGGCAACAAAGTGTGGGTGAATCTTTTCCGCTTGTTACATAAAAGAACCCAACTAAATCAATATCGGCCTCATGACCTGAAACGTTATCCTTTGTATATCTCAGCCCTGTATGTAAATCGAGATAATTTGGGTATTCTGTATTATTTTGGAATCCAATTTTAAGTGAGGGGAAATGATAAATCTGTCCATAATCATACCCAATTCCTAAATTCACAGTTAATGAAACACTCACAGAATCGCGATTAGAGTTCATTACAAAAAAAGTCCAAACTTCTTGTTCTGCAAGGGATTTATTATATGAAAAATCTTGCACTATACTATCCTTATTATAAAGCCCTTTATCCTCCTCTGTGATTTTTTTTCCATCAGCAAATCGCTGTATACGAAGATTTGTTATTATATCGCCCTTACTATAGGCTTTTACACCAAATTTAAGTGAGCCTCCTGCAGGAATTTCTTGTAAATCGGAAGTGTATCCATCTCCAATTTTCAATACAATCAATGGAGGTACAGCGGTACTTTCATCTTTCTTACATGCAAATAATGCAAGTATAAGAATGATTATTATTCCGAAACAGATGCCTTTTCGTTTCATGTGTTTTTTGTTTTAATCACAGAATAACGTTGGAATTATTTTTCGAATTTAGAATTGACTTTTATGATGCACACATAGAACTTGCCTATCGGCAGGCAGGTGTTCATTTTTCAATCATTCCGTTTGGTATAAGATAATAAGTGAGCATTGCATCCTTTTAAAATAACTTGGCTACAATCATTTAAGAATTGTAGCCAAGTTACTAAACTTTAATACTATTTTCTAAACTTAAACTCAACCTGAACCGAACCAGTATCGCCTTGACTTACGGCAATCACCTTGAATAACCCGTAAACATTATCCTGTGTTTTGAAGGCATAAATATTATCAACAACTAGATTTTTTGCCTTTTTATTTCCGGAACTCATTCCACTATTAAAATAGGTTTGAATAGCCGGATCGTTCTGGTGAAGAGCATCAAATTGTTCAACTGTAATAGGTGTAACTGGCGGCGTAAATAGTGTTAAACGTTTAGGACTTGTCCAATTTACAAAATCATACTGTCCTGTAAAAATATTTGTGATATTCGCACCTGGAGACGATATGGTTATGTAATTATCGTTAGCAAGTTCGTAAAAGCAAATGAAATCAATCTTATCCTGATTGGAGAAGGCTTGTTCAAGTGTATATATCTGGTCCTGCGAGATTGAATAAAACCCTCCGTTTGCATTTGCTTGAGCACCTAAAGTTTTATTATAAGTTTTCTCAGTAAAATTTGCTACAATGGTTTCATCAACATTTGTGGTAGTATAAGAAAATGAAGCACTTGTACTAACCTCATTTCCATCTTTAGTCCAATTTACAAATGTATATCCAATGCTTGGAGTAGCTGTAAGGGTAACATTTGTCCCAATTTCATAATTTCCAGTTCCAGTTACTATTCCAGAATTAACAAGGTTTGTAGTAACTGTCAAAGCATAAACTCTAATAAAACTAGCAGAAATTGTAACATCCTCTGCAGTTGTTGTATATGAATATGTAGCATCTGTACTGATTATATCGGAGCCTTTAGACCAATCTGAAAAAGCCCAACCATTACCTGGTGTTGCAACTAAGCTAACAGCAGTTCCTGGTGAATAATCCCCTCCCCCTGTAACTGTTCCTGAGCCTGCAGGAGTAGTTATATTCAAAGAAAGCGTGTACGTTTTTAATGCAAAAGTTGCTGTAAGGGTTACATTCTCCTCTGTAGTCTTATATGTAAAATTAGCATCGGTACTAACAACAGTATTACCATTTTTCCAGTTTACAAAATTATAATCGGCATTTGGTGTTGCTGTTAAGGCTACGTCTGTACCCGCATTGAACTCACCACCACCAGTTACAGTTCCACCATTTGATGGCTCTGCAATTACAGATAAAATATATTTTTTAACCTCAGCATCATCCTTTTCGCAGGAAACAAAGGAAAATATAGCCACTAAGGCCAATAGCATTAATTTTGAAAAATTTGTCTTCATAGTTTATAGTTTTAGTTTGATGTTATGCAAATAATTACATATCGGAAGCAAATGTAAATAAAACCATAAACTAAAGAATAGTTTAAGCAATGTTTTTTAGCAGGTAGATTTTAGCACAAAGTTCTACAATGCTTTGAATTCCTGAATACAAAGATTTATCTTAGCGGCATAAATCGATAATATGCTTACAAAAAATACCATAAAAAGACTATCCTCACTTCAGTCAAAGAAATTTCGTAAAGAGTACAGTGTTTTTATAGCAGAAGGCCCAAGACTTGTTGATGAACTCCTTAATTCGAATTTAGAGATTAAAGAACTCTACTATACCACTGAATGGAAGGGCAATAATCTCTCCAAAAGTATACACAGCGAATTAATTTCAACCGAAGAGATGAAAAAGATAAGCGCACTTAGCACACCTTCCCAAGTTTTTGCAGTACTAGAAATTCCTGGATATCGCATAAATGATATAGATTTCTCCAATGAGTTGGTTTTAGCCCTCGACACTATTCAAGACCCAGGAAATCTTGGTACAATTGTTCGCTTAGCCGATTGGTTTGGAATTAACAGTATCATCTGTAGCCACGAAACGGTTGATATATTCTCGCCCAAAGTTGTTCAGTCCACAATGGGAGCCATTACTAGAGTTAAAGTAGTTTACTGCGATTTGAAAAAGGAATTAACCAGAATAAAAAGCAAAGTTCCAATTTATGGAACCTTTATGGAGGGTAGCAATATTTATGAAACGGAACTAAACCCTAAAGGAGTTGTTGTTATGGGCAATGAGGGTAATGGTATTAGCGCTGATATAGAGAAACTTGTTTCGCAAAAAATACATATTCCCAGCTTTGCAAAAGATAGGAATAATGTAGAATCACTAAATGTAGCAATGGCAACAGCAATTGTTTGCTCTGAGTTTAGAAGAAGATGATGATTATTAAAAAAGGATTGCCAAATGGCAATCCTTTTTTTACAAAGTATTATTTAAAACTAAATTTTACCGGCCTCCTTTAGTGCTTTTTCGAGCTGATTAACAAGGTCATCCATACGTTTAACAACAGCCATAAATGGTTCCTTTGTAGATAAATCAACTCCCGCATTCTTTAACAAAGCAACAGGGTAATTGCTTCCACCCGATTTCAAAAGAGTCAAATAACGTTCCTGTGCTTTTGCTGCATCCTGCTTAGTTTGCGCTTGTGCTATTTGGGTGAACAAACTCTGCGATGCAGAGAATGATACCGCATAGTTATAAACATAGTAGTTATGGGTAAAGAAGTGAGTTACCCTTGGCCATGCATACTTAAAGTTATCGGAACGTTCAAATATATTGCCATTGTACTTCACGTCAATATCATAGTATGTTTTTGCAATAATCTCTGAATTTATTGGGGCATCCTTTTCAATCAATGTATATATAGCATACTCAAAATCTGCAAATTGCGATTGACGATAGAATGTTCCAGAAATATTATCGATAGCCTGAACTAACAAAGCAATTTTCTCATCGGGAGTTTTGGCATTTTTAATCATATGGTCTAATAGCATATTCTCGTTGAATGTTGATGCAACCTCAGCAACCATCGATGTGTAATCGGAATATGTGTAGGGCTGATATTTGCTGCTCAACATGCTATGAATAGAGTGTCCTAATTCATGAGCAAGCGTAAATACGTTATCGCGCGACTCGTTCCAATTCATCAAAATAAAAGGATGTACACCATAAATACCCCAGCTATAAGCACCTGTTTGCTTTCCGGGTTTCTCATACACGTCAATCCAACCTCCGGATAAAGCAGTACCTAGCAAACCATTGTACTCCTCGCCCATTGGTTTTAGGCAATTCTTAACAACATCAACAGCCTCTTCCCATTTATAGGACTTAACATCGCTCGATAGTTCGAACGACTCATCGGAGTAATAATATTTATCCAAACCTAACGCCCTCTTGCGTAACTCGCGGTACTTTAATAATGGTGCTGTATTGTTGGATGCCACATCAATAAGATTAAAGTAAACATCTTTGGGAATCCTATTGGGTTCTAAGAACGATTCAAGTGTTGATTTATAACCCTGAAGTTGTGCGCTTGCCCATAGATTTTGTGCAACTCCCATCCATATATCGGCATAGGTATTTTTGTTTTTAGCATAAACATCTTCTCGTGCAAAGGCAGTAATCTTTCTATCGTTTTGGTTAGGATTTGTAGTAAATACCTTAGTTGCTGCAGCAGGACTTGTAACAATCTCCTCGCCAGTAGATAGAGTTACTTTATGGTACTCCATATCGGCCTTGGATAGTGAACTATAGGTACGCAACGATGCACCTAACGCTTTACTGAAATAGGTTAGAGTTTTCTGTGTTTGCTCATCGAGTATACGGTCTAGTTGACTGTAGAAACTCTCAAAGTCGTGCGCATATATGGCAATTTCCTTATTCTCTTTCATCCAACCTTCAACCTTTTCGCGTGGAATTGTTTTAAGTTCTGGGCCAATCCAAGCTGTATTACGACCCAATTCTGCACCTAAAGTTTGAAGTTCGAGCAATTTAGTAGAATAAATTGGATTTTTGCCATCAATATCCTTACTTAACGAAGCATAAACATAAAGTTTGCTGAAAGTTTGAGAGATTTTCTCTGAGAATTTTTTATAATCCAACATCACCTGTGCGCTCTCACCCAAACGACCTTTAAATGATTCGTACTTTGTAATTTGTGATTTTATCCAGTCCAAATCCGCAGTCCAAGCCTCCCAGTTTGGGTAAACATCGGTTAAACGCCAGTTGTACTTATAAAAATCATCCTTTGTCTCAGTACTAGTCTTAGGCTGGGCAAATAAGCCAATACCAAATAGCATAAATGCAATAGTTAATAGTTTTTTCATATAGATAAGATTTTATTTAGGTTTTTACTATACGCCTTTGATTTACATTCAATGCAATAGTTTATTGTTTAAAGTTAAACAATACAGCTAAAGAGTATCAATTTACCCTTTCTCGCCTTTCTTCAAATAATCTTCCAATATTGATAGTATCTCGGGCATATTTTTCCGTCCAAAACCAATACGGGTATGTGAGTTCCCATACTCAAAAAGTTCCGATGGCAAAATCATAATTCCTGTATCCTTTACAAGCCGCTCAGCAAAATCCATTGTACTCTCCTTAATATTCAACTTGATAAATGCAGTTGAACCAGAAACTGGCTTTGGAAAATTGAATAGTTCAGCATTACGGTTATGAAACCGCTCAAAAATAGTGATATTGGCTTTTATCTTTGCTAAATTGGGCTCAACAAAACTCCCCATATGGTTCAATGCAATTGTACCCAACACCTCGCTAGGTGCGCTGCTACAAATAGAAAGGTAATCCTTGAAAGATTCAACTTTCTTAAGAATTTGCTTATTCTTTGATGTAAGCCAACCCAACCGAAGCCCTGCCAAGCCAAATGTTTTGGCTGTACCCCATAAACTTATGGCATTCTCATACGAATCGGATGCTGACGGCAACGCGTTACAGCCGTGATTTAGAAAACGGTACATCTCATCGGAAAAAATTGCTATTCCGCGTTGTCTAGCCAACTCTATGATATACTTGAATTCATCGACACTCGGGCTAAAGCCTGTTGGGTTATGTGGAAAATTTACGATGATTAACTTGGTATTATCTTGTATCAAATTCTTTAAATCCGAAGGATTATAGTACCAACGCCCATGCTCAATTGTAGGCTCCCAATAAGTAATGTTACAACCAATATCCTTCGCAACTTGATATAACGACTGGTACATTGGGGTCATACATACTACGTGGTCGCCAGCATTCAGTAAAACATTCATCAGAATAAAGTTTGCTTCACCAGGCGATGCAACCAAAATTTCATCCAACTGTATGGTTTCGTAGTGTTGCTTTATTGCAAAGCGCAAGAATTCACTGCCAACAGTTTCGGTATAGCCCAACTTCAAATTCTCCCAGAGCTGTTTTTCTGAATCGGAAGCCACCCCCAAAACATAATCCATACCATAACCATCGCAATCGGAACTGGACAACAAATATTTAGCTGTAAACTCATACTGGGCAAAGTAGCGCTCAACGGCAAAATCTTTTATTTTCATTATATTATGAATTAGAATCTTTGTGATTATTGCAAAAATAGACTTTCTCTGCAATAATCAAACCTTAATAAATAAACTCTACGTGCACCCTTGTTAATTATCACTTTTCACATCTTTTTCAAATAATTACCTTTGCAAAAATTTTTTGAAATGGACGAGGGGAAAAAACGTGTTGCTTTCTACACGCTTGGCTGTAAGTTGAACTTTTCGGAAACATCTACCATTGCTCGGCAATTTTCCGATATGGGTTTTGAGCGCGTTTCGCCTGATAGCGAGGCCGATATTTATATTATTAACACCTGCTCGGTTACCGACCACGCCGATAAGAAGTGCCGACAGGCAATCCGTAAGTTTATCACAAAATCGCCCAACGCTCTGGTGGCTGTAGCTGGCTGTTATGCACAGCTAAAGCCTGAGGAAATAGCCGAAATTGAGGGCGTTGATATTGTTGTTGGTGCATCGGAAAAATACCATATTCCCCAACTAATTGAATCGTCGGGAAAGGGTAAGGTGAAAATTTATAGCTGCGATGTGGATGCTGTGAACGATTTTTTCCCAGCATACTCCTCTGGAGATAGAACACGCTCGTTCCTTAAAGTCCAGGATGGATGCGATTACCATTGTAGCTACTGCACAATTCCGTTGGCCCGCGGAAAAAGCCGCAATATGCCCATTGCTCGGATAATTGAACAGGCCAAGGCAATTGCATCGCAAAATATTAAGGAGGTTATACTAACCGGAGTAAATACTGGCGATTTTGGTAAATCTACAGGCGAAAGTTTCTTGGATTTACTTAAGCAGTTGGAGCAAATTGATGGAATTGAACGTTACCGAATCTCATCAATTGAACCAAACCTAATAACAAAGGAAATTGCAGAGTTTGTGGTAAATTCCAGAAAGTTCTTACCGCACTTTCATATTCCTTTGCAGTCGGGCTCTAATCGAATACTTGGATTAATGCGTAGGCGTTACCGTAGGGAACTTTTTGCTGAAAAAATTCAGATGATACGTGGCTTAATGCCCCATACTTTCTTTGGTGTTGATGTTATTGTTGGATTTCCTGGCGAAACTGAGGATGATTTTACCGATGCTTACAATTTCCTAAAAGAGTTAAAACCATCGTTCCTACACGTATTCCCTTATTCTGAGCGACCTAATACTCCTGCTGCAGAAATGGAGGGTAAAGTAAACCCCTCGGAATTAAAGCGCCGTAGCGCTTTACTCGGAGAATTATCGAATAATCTTCACGCAGAATTCTTCAAGCATCATTTAGGAACTCGTCAATCTGTCCTTTTTGAATCGACCCGTAAAGCCGGTTTGATGTTTGGATTTACAGGAAACTACATAAAAGTAGCCATACCTTACGATAAGGATTTGGTAGGGAAAATTGTTGAAGTTGAATTAATGGAGTTCAACCATGAAGGATTTGTGACTGGCAAAATATGTTAACCTCAGGTTTAAAATAGATTGAACTAATGAGATTATAAGGTCTTTGAACCAAATGTTGCTGTTGTGTTAAACTCATTTATATCAATACTATATAAATTCGATGTGGGCTCTTTGAAAGATGTATCCTCTACAAAACCTCCTAATAGATACAACTTATCGTTTCTATAGAACAACTCGCTCGATTTTAGCGGTAAATCAATGGAGTATAATTTTAACTGCTTACTATTAATATCATAGGTTTGAATTCGGCCATCCTCAAAAATGTATATTGTACTTCCTTTAAGAGCAAGTGCAGGCCGTTCTACTTCATAAAATAGTTGCCCTAACACCCTCCACTCACCAGTGGTAATGTTATAGGTTACGATTTTATCTAATGGTTTTGTATTGAAGCCACCAACTAGAAATATAGTATTGTTAACCAAAATTCCCTTTGTTTCCATAGCGATTGGAATATCGTTCAATTCATACCATAATCCTGTTTTAAGATTCAATAAGTGCGCTTTATTCGTACAGATTTTTTCCTCAAATCGGGTTAGTTTTGTAGACCCACCCATAACTATTAAGTTATCTTTATAAACAAACGAAGCAAAATTAACGGCTTGATGCGGATTAGTATTATCGGTAAGGATGTTACTATCCTTAATACTATAAACCTCAACCTCATCTGCTAAATATTCTTTAATTCGGTTGGTAGATAATTTCTTACCCCCAATTATATATACTTTCCCATTATAGTACTGAATATTATGATAGGCTCTTTTGCTGAATTTCTGGTTGGATTCAATCCATTTATTAGTCTGTATATCGTAGATGCACAATTTATCACTATAACTTTCATAAGAAAATGATGGTTTTGTGCTAAACATCGGCCTTAAACCTCGACCACTTTGGTATGACTTATCGCCACCAACAACCCAAATCTTATCATCTATTAAAATTGCTCCAAAAGAATATAAACCATATTTTAAAGATTCTAATTTTTTATAAGCAATTTGAAGTTTAAGGTGTTTCTTTTCAATTGTGATTGACACCTCTTTTATAGGCTGAACACTTTCTGTAAGACCTACTATGAAATTCTTTTTCTTTAATTCTGAAATAGTTAATTTTTGGGAAATATATCCGATGAAAGAAAAAGTGATAGAATCACTCTCGCTTATTTTAATATTATAGTTAAGATTATATTCACCTTTTTCATTGGTTGTTGTCCCAATCCCAATCCTATTAACAATTATACTTGCGCCAATCAACGGGTTATTTTGGCTATTGAGCACCTGCCCTCTAATGCTTTGAGATTTCAGGAGTTGAGGCGTAAAAATCAAAGTTATAAAGAATAAATACAAAGATGACCTAATTCTAAAATTCATTGTAATGAAGTTTTCAAAGATTTATCTTATAAAGTTAAAACTTTAACAGCAATTACAATTTATTTAAAAAAAGTTACTCTAACCTCATTCGAAGTTAAACAAAAAAATATCTTATAAATAAAGCAAATTAGCCTTCCAAATGTTCCACTCCCAGTTTGTCGGCAACCTCATTCAAATCGGTTAACACTTGAGGAATTAGTGCAATGCCTTCCTTGGTTAGTTTTGCCTCATTGATTCTTTCGGGGTCACCAGGGATTACAACCGGTGGTTGATTTTCACCACTTTTTGCATTGCGGAAGGTATCAATCCACTCATCCATTTTTTGCTTAAACTCATCGGTCGGACGGAATGCATCCACACGCATTGCACCAAAGAAATGGCCCAATCCATCTCCTACGGATTTTTCTAACAATGGAAGGTAAGCCACTTGGGGTGGCACGAATGGGCCAAAGTTCGCCCCTGAAAATACAGATGAGAAAATATCAACCAAAGCAGTCATACAGTAACCCTTGTGGCCACCATGAATAATATCGCCACCAAGCGGAAGAATTGCACCTCCTGTGAGTAATGTATCGGGGTCGTCGGTTGGATTTCCTTTGGCATCCTGCACTAAACCAAGCGGTGCTTTAATTCCCTTTTTCCCCATAATGGCAAGTTTGCCTCGGGCAATTGGGGTTGTTGCAAAATCGGCCACAAATGGAGGTTGATTCTTGGTAGGAAGCGCAACCGCAATTGGATTAGTTCCCAAGTATTTGCTTACAGAGTAGGTTGGCACAACCAGCGGGTTGGCGTTTGTCATACTTATCCCGACCATATCGTGCTGTAAAGCCATCATTGAATAGTAACCAGCAATACCGTAATGGTTACTATTGCGTGTAGCAACCCAACCGGTGCCAGCAACTTTTGCCTTTTCAATAGCAACCTGCATTGAAAATTTTCCTGCAATTGGGCCTAAAGCATTATCGCCATCAACGGTTGCTGTAGATGGTGTTTCGTGTACAATTTTAACCTTTGGTTTGGTATTTATCCTATGCGCTTCAACCATCTGAAAATAATCTTTTACACGCATAATTCCATGCGAAGGAATTCCGCGTAACTCTGCGGCAACCAACAATTCGGCAACAATTTCGGCATCCGCATTTGGACAGCCCATTTTCTCAAAAAGAAGCGTAACGTAATTCTTTAAAACAATATGATTTACCATAATTTTAGGAATTTAACTTAAGCAAAGATAGTGAACGAAAAGTGAATAGTGAAACGTGAGAGGTGAAACGTAAAAGTAAAAAAGTGATTCTGTTGGAATCACTTTTTTACTTGTCTAATGTTTGAAATCTAATATCTTGTGCCTGTTGTTACAAGTTTCTATTTACATTAAAGGCATTAGCTTGCGATACAGGAGTAACCTCAATATCGTTAATGCAAACGTGCGCTGGGCGGGTAAGAACAAAGTAAATGGTTTCTGCAATATCATCCGCAAAAAGTGGAGTTAAGCCAGCATAGGTGTTTTTAGCCTTCTCAGCATCGCCTTTAAAACGAACCAACGAAAACTCGGTTTCGAGCATTCCTGGGCGAACCTCAGTTACCTTAATATTATTCTTTAGCATATCCATACGCATTGCCTGCGATAGCGCATGCATAGCATGTTTGGATGCGCAGTAAACATTGCCATTCTCGTAAACCTGAGTACCTGCAATAGAACCAATATTTATAATGTGTCCACCGCCACGCTCAATCATCATTGGAGAAACCATGCGGGTGATGTAAAGAACTCCCTTAACGTTGGTGTCTACCATTTGCTCCCAGTCTTCAATTAATCCATCCTGAATATGATTTAAACCAACAGCCAAACCTGCGTTGTTAACAAGAACATCAATTTTACGCCAACGCTCAGGTAAACCCTTGATTGCTTTCTCAACTGCTTTTCTATCGCGCACATCAAAGTTGAGAATCAATACATCCTTTTTATATTTTACTTCGATTTCTTTTTTAAGAGTTTCAAGGAGTTCAAGTCTTCGTCCAGTGATAATTAGGTTAAAATCATCCTGAGCCAAGCGGAGTGCTGTTGCACGTCCAATTCCCGATGTAGCTCCTGTAATTAGTGCAATTCTCATAGTTTATTTTATCTTTTATCTTAATATCTAGCCTAATTTGGCCGACAAACGTAAAGTAAAATTACCAAAATGCAGTATCATGGTTGATTTCTTTTGCATTTTTTAAAACATAATTTTGATTAGAGTGATTTTTATAGAACTAACAATCAATTTATTGTAGACTAATTATTCGAAGATATGTTTAATGACATTTTTTAGTTGATTTTTTGGATTCCTCTCAAAATCAGCATTTATAGGCTAAGTTGAAACGATTGTTCATAGTTATTGAAAAAATGATTGTGGCAGCTGTGCGCATCTTAGTTAATGTTAGTATTTTTGACACAGCAAAATAATTAAAGAAACCAAGCAACCTTAATCAATATGTCGGAGCAAACAGTTACCGTTGAAACCGCTAGGGAGTTAGGATTACTCCCCGAAGAATTTGAATTGATAAAGAAGTATATGGGCCGTACGCCTAACTTCACGGAGTTGAGTATTTACTCAGTGATGTGGTCGGAGCATGCCTCGTACAAGAATTCAATCAAGTGGTTAAAAACATTACCCCGTAAAGGTTCAGCCATCCTGGCCGAAGCTGGTACCGAAAATGCCGGTTTAGTAGATATTGGCGATGGAATGGCCTGTGCATTCAAAATAGAATCGCACAATCACCCTTGCGCTGTAGAACCTTACCAAGGTGCTGCAACAGGTGTTGGCGGTATTAACCGCGATATTTTCACAATGGGTGCGCGTCCAGTTGCTCAGTTAAACTCGTTACGTTTCGGCAATTTAAAACTCGACCGTACTCGCTGGTTGATTAAGGGAGTTGTTAAGGGTATTGGCGATTACGGCAATGCTTTCGGTATTCCTGTTCTAGGTGGTGAAGTATTCTTCGACGAATCGTACAATATGAACCCTCTGGTTAATGCAATGTCGGTGGGTTTGGTGAAGAAAGACGGTGTTGTATCAGCAATATCTAAAGGCAAAGGAAACCCTGTTTTTATCGTAGGTTCATCTACAGGTAAGGATGGAATTCACGGTGCTACTTTTGCCTCGGCCGATATTACAGAAGATTCTGCCGATGATATACCATCAATCCAAGTGGGCGACCCATTCCAAGAGAAGATCCTTTTGGAGGCATCGCTAGAGGTTATTAAAACTGGCGCTTTGGTTGGTATGCAGGATATGGG
Organism: Bacteroidota bacterium; assembly: GCA_029560875.1. Classification (GTDB taxonomy): domain Bacteria; phylum Bacteroidota; class Bacteroidia; order Bacteroidales; family Tenuifilaceae; genus SB25. The sequence continues at coordinate 18,279 of JAKQKB010000110.1, forward strand.
TGCTGCAGGTATTATCTGCTCAACCTCTGAAATGTCCGAAAAGGGTGGCCACGGAATGCGTGTTAACCTAGATAAGGTGCCACTACGTCAGAAAAACATCGAGGCTTGGGAAATTCTCCTTTCCGAATCGCAAGAGCGTATGCTAATGGTGGTTCAAAAAGGTAGAGAGAAGGATGTTGAGGATGTTCTAAAGAAATGGGATATTAACTACGCTATCATTGGCGAAGTAACCGAGGGCGATTTCCTTGAGTTTTTCTTCCACGGCGAATTGGTTGCAAAGGTTCCTGCATCAACATTGGTTCTTGGTGGTGGTGCTCCAGTTTACGACCGCGAATACCGCGAGCCTGCTTACTATAAAGAGTACAAAAAGTTCGATATAAATAAAGTTCCAGAACCTCAGGATTTGATTGAGGTTGCAAAGCATATTATTTCGCATCCTAACATTGCATCGAAACGCTGGGTTTACGAGCAGTACGACACAATGATTGGAACAGGAAATATGACTACTAACTTCCCTTCCGATGCTGGCGTTTTCAACCTAAAGGGTACCAACAAGGCTTTGGTTATGACCGTTGATTGTAACTCACGCTACGTTAAGGCCGACCCAGAGATTGGTGCTATGATTGCAGTTTCGGAAGCGGCTCGAAATATTGCCTGCACAGGTGCAAAACCTTTAGCAATTACCAACTGTTTGAACTTTGGTAATCCTTACAACCCAGAGGTTTACTGGCAGTTTGTTCATGCAATCAAAGGTATGGGTGCTGCCTGCGAAAAATTCGATACTCCTGTAACTGGCGGTAACGTTAGTTTCTACAACCAAGCATCTATTGGAGGCAAGGAGGAGGCTGTTTTCCCAACACCTACTATCGGGATGATTGGTTTATTGGAGAACAAAAATCACCATACAACTCTTGCTTTCAAGGAAAAAGGACATATGATTTACCTGATTGGTAAATCACACAACGATATTGCTTCATCGGAGTACCTTTACAGCTACCACGGTATTAAGCAATCGCCTGCTCCATACTTCAACTTGGACGAGGAGCATAGAATTCAAACTGCATTGCTTGAACTTATCAGCAAAAATCTTGTTCAATCTGCGCACGATGTTTCCGACGGTGGTTTATTCATCACGCTTCTTGAGAGCTCAATGCCTCGCAACCTAGGCTTCGACATCACAACCGATGCCGAAATTAGACCCGATGCATTCCTTTTCGGTGAGGCTCAAGGACGAATTGTTGTTTCCGTTTCCACATCGCGCGAAACACACTTTATTGACTATATGGTTGCCAACAAAATACCATTCACAGCGCTTGGTCACGTAACAAAATCGGAAATTAGGGTCGATGATGTTTCGTTTGGTTTTATAAGCGATATGAAACAAGTTTACGATACAGCGCTTGAGGCAATGGTTACAGGCCAGCCAGCCAAGTAAAAATTGATGGAAGAACTAAATAAAAAGAGTGATAACGTTGCGGCAATGTTTAATAGCATTGCCGCAAAGTATGATTTCCTGAACCATTTCCTGAGTTTGGGTATCGATAAACTATGGCGATGTCGCTTGGTTAAACAATTAGCCAAAAGCAATCCAAGACAAGTCCTCGATATTGCCACAGGAACTGGCGATTTGGCCATTCAACTTGCCAAGCACCACAAATCAGTTAACATTACAGGTGTCGATATCTCTGAAAATATGCTAAGTATTGGCAGGGAAAAGATTCTAAAACGTAAACTTGAAGAAAGGATAAACCTAAAGCAAGCGAACTCATTGAACTTACCTTTTGCTGATGGTGAGTTCGATGCAGCAATGGTGGCATTCGGGGTACGTAACTTTGAGGATTTATCAAAAGGTATTACTGAAATTCATCGAGTTTTAAAAAATGGTGGAAGCCTTTACGTACTTGAATTCTCGATGCCAAGTAGATTTCCCATGCGAAATCTTTATAGATTCTACTTCCGAAGGGTGTTACCCTTTGTGGGAGGAATAGTTTCGGGAAGCAAAAGTGCATACACATACCTTCCTGAGTCAGTATTTGCTTTTCCCGAAAAGGAAAAATTTGTGGAAATCATGGCCAATGCAGGATTCAAAAACTGCAGCTATAAGCGATTGACATTTGGCGTTGCAAGCATTTACGTTGGGAGTAAGTAGATTTCAAAACAATAAAACTGAAGCATAAGCGTTACATTTAGATACATTTTGCAGATTTGAAAAGGTTCGTATTAATAGTATTATTTTCATTCATATCGGGTTCTTTGCTACTGGCTCAGATTAAACGACCAGTTATTCTGAACGACCCAGATTACGACGTGAGTAAACCCCTTAAGTTTGGCTTCTCGTTGGGTCTGAACATTATGGATTTGGATATTAAGAACAGTAATAAAACAGAGGTGGCCGAAGATGGAACCGAATTTCAGTATTTTACCGATGTAACCAATATAACTCCCGGTTTAAATGTAAATGCAATTTGCGACCTACGCTTAACTGAGAATTTACACTTACGTTTCCTTCCTGGCTACTCATTTGGTCAGCGTAATCTTGACTTTTACAGGATTGAAAACAATAAATCGACTCTCGAAACATCAATGAAATTGGAATCGTCGTTTATTGAATTGCCGCTGAGTATCAAATACCTCTCCCAACGTCACAATAACATTAGGCCATACCTAATTTTTGGTGGTAATTACAGAATTGATTTGGCTGCCTATAAACGATTAAAAGTTGAAAATGGCGTACTGGTTCGACTCCAAAAATCGGACTTTTACTACGAAGTTGGATTTGGAATAGACTTTTTCCTTAACTACTTTAAGTTCTCCACGGAAATTAAATGGTCCGCAGGAATTTTCAATGCCATTTCGGATGATTATGCTGAAGGCGCCGAGAATTACAGATATGCTATTGATAAGATGCGTTCACAAATGATTGTAATATCATTTCATTTTGAGTAAACATATTTAGTTGATTGTTGTTCGTTGATTGTAATTCGAAATAGTTTTTCATTAACTTTTCACTTCTAGTTTAAAATGCCCACCGATATAATTCTAGAATTATCGCCCGAACGTGCTGCCGATAACCAATCGTTGCAGAAGGCAATTGCTGCCAAACTGGGAATTGCATTCACTGATATTGGAAAATTTGTAATTACCCGTAAATCTATTGATGCACGACGTGGTAAGGTGATGGTAAATATTGGCGTTAGGGTATTCAAACCCAACGAGCCAATTTCGTTGGACGAGCCAAAATTCAACTATCGCGATGTTTCTAAAGCTGAACCAGTGGTTGTGGTGGGAGCTGGTCCTGCAGGGCTTTTTGCAGCATTAAGGTTGATTGAATTGGGCTTTAAGCCCATAGTTATTGAACGCGGCAAACCCGTAAGTGACCGCTAGCGCGATATTGCATTACTCAGCCGTGAGCATAAACTAAACCCCGATTCAAACTACGCTTTTGGCGAAGGTGGCGCAGGTACCTTTTCCGACGGGAAACTTTACACCCGCTCCAAAAAACGTGGCGATTACAAACGAATTCTTCACGCACTTTGTAATCACGGAGCCGAACCAGAAATTCTGTACGAGGCACACCCCCATATTGGAACCAATAAACTTCCCGGAATCATTGTAAACATCCGGGAGAACATAATCAATCACGGTGGCGAATTTCTATTCAACGCTAGGGTTTCTGAAATTACCACCGATGGCGATAAAGTTTCAGGTATAAAACTAAGCGATGGGCAAAAAATTCCAACTAAAGCAGTAATACTTGCCACAGGTCATTCTGCCCGCGATATTTATGAGATGTTGCTTCGTCAGGGAATTAAAATTGAAGCAAAGTCATTTGCCATGGGGGTTAGAGTGGAACATCCTCAATCGTTAATTGACTCCATTCAGTACCACGGAATTTCACGTAACGAGTATTTACCAGCCGCATCATACTCATTAGTCCATCAAGTGGAAGGTCGTGGAGTTTACTCATTCTGTATGTGTCCAGGAGGTTTTATTGTTCCTGCGGCAACTGGTGTTGATGAGGTTGTAGTGAATGGAATGTCACCATCGTTAAGGAACTCTAAATGGGCAAACTCTGGAATTGTGGTGGAAATTAGACTTGAGGATTTGGGCGATTACTCAAAGTTCGGCGAATTGGCGGGATTGGAATTTCAGCATCAGTTGGAAATGCTTGCGCACAAACACGGTGGTTATGGAGTTCAGGCACCTGCCCAACGCTTGGTCGATTTCGTTGAAGGTCGCTTCTCATCAAACCTTCCTGCTTGCTCGTATCACCCTGGATTAAATTCATCAGAGATGAATTTGTGGTTACCTCAGCATGTTGGCACACGTTTACAGGAAGGATTCAAAGCCTTTGGGAAAAAAATGCGTGGTTACCTAACCAACGAAGCCGTTATACTTGGTGTAGAATCGCGCACATCGTCACCAGTTCGTATTCCTCGCGACCCAGAAACATTGCAACATGTAACCCTTTCGGGTTTATTCCCTTCGGGCGAGGGTGCTGGCTATGCAGGTGGCATCGTATCATCTGCATTAGATGGGGATAAATGCGCCGATGCGGTTGCAAAATATCTAGCGGTGTAATTAATCCATTTTATTAGAATATTCTACCCCCTCAAGGCTTTAGAACCCTTGAGGGGGTGTTGTTGTTTCAATTCTTTAGGAGCAATTCCTTATACAGGATTTTAAACATAACCCCCATAAAAAAAGGAAGCGGATACTGTAACCAGCAGTATCCGCATTTGTTAACCCTTAACCTAAAACCAAACCTAAACCTAACTCTAAAACTAAAAGTCTATGAGAAAACTCTTTCGTTTTAAATACACTGCAAAGATAAAACCCATTTCAGCTAACGCAGGTTAAAGGGCTGTTAATAAAAGTTAATCTTTTCGTGTTGTTATCCCCCAAAATCGTCGAATGCAATCATTTCATTAGGAACACCTAAATCATACAGCATTTTAAAAACTGCGTCGTTCATTGCAGGCGGACCGCAAAGGTAATACTCAATATCCTCAGGAGCGTCATGCTTCGATAAGTAATTATCATAAATAACCTGATGTATAAAACCAACATAACCATCCCAGTTATCCTCTGGTTTTGGCTCTGAGAGGGCAATGTTGAACTTGAAGTTAGGAAACTCACTCTCAATTTTCCGGAAATTTTCCTCGTAGAAAATCTCACGTTTCGAACGAGCACCATACCAGAATGTTGCTTTACGCTTTGTTTTGTTGGTGTTAAACTCGTGGAAGATATGCGAACGCATAGGAGCCATACCTGCACCACCACCAATAAACATCATTTCGTTCTGGGTATCCTTAATAAAGAATTCGCCGTAAGGACCAGATATTGTTACCTTATCGCCTGGTTTGCGGGAGAAAATAAAACTGGAGCATATCCCTGGGTTAACATTCATAAATGCACCCTTTTCCCTATCCCAAGGAGGTGTAGCAATACGAATGTTAAGCATGATTATATCGTTCTCCGAGGGATGATTTGCCATAGAGTATGCGCGGTAGGTTTCCTCTGGGTTCTTCATCTTCAAATCCCACATCTTGTACTTATCCCACTCATCACGGTACTCTTCTTCAACAAATATATCCTTACCAAAGTCAACCTCAAGCTTAGGTACATCAATTTGAATATATCCACCCGATTTAAAGTGTAACTTTTCGCCTTCGGGCAACTTCACCTTGAATTCCTTAATGAAAGTAGCCATATTGTGGTTGGAAACCACCTCGCACTCCCACTTCTTAATACCCATAACCTCCTCGGGAACCTCAATCTTTAAATCTTCCCGAACTTTAACTTGACATCCTAAGCGCCAGTTATTGTTCTGCTGCTTACGGGTAAAAAAGTTAACCTCGGTTGGAAGAATAGATCCGCCACCCTCAACAACGCGGCACTTACACATACCACAGGTACCACCACCACCGCAAGCAGAGGGCAAAAATATGCCACTATTACTTAAAGTTGATAGAATTGTACCGCCCGGTTCAACATCAAGAACTTTCTCGCCTTCGTTAATGCTTAGTTTAACACTACCCGATGGGGTTAATTTGGTTTTTGCATAGAGAAGTATTCCCACCAATAAAAGCGTAACAAGTAGAAATACCACAATTGCACCAATTAAAATAAAACTGCTACTTGAAAGTAATATCATAGCTTTAGATTTTTTTCAGTTTACAATTTAATCCCCATAAATGTCATAAATGCAATTCCCATTAAACCAGTGAGAATAAACGCAATACCCAGACCTCTTAAGGGCTTAGGAATATTTGAGTATTTCAACTTTTCGCGAATTGCGGCAATACCAACAATTGCAAGAAACCAACCCACACCAGAGCCAAACCCAAAAACAGTAGCCTCGGTAACAGTTTCATACTCACGCTCCATCATAAATAACGATCCACCAAGAATTGCACAGTTTACAGCAATAAGTGGAAGGAAAATACCTAAAGCATTGTAGAGTGAAGGGGAGTATTTCTCAACAACCATTTCAACTAGCTGAACAATTGATGCTATAACAGCAATGAACATTATAAAAGATAGGAAACTCAAATCCAACGTAGCAAAACTCTCATCGAGCCAAGTTAATGCACCGGGAAGCAATAGATACTTGTTAAGCAAATAGTTAACTGGAACAGTAACAATCATCACAAATATTACTGCCACGCCAAGCCCTGTAGATGTTTTAACAGTTTTAGATACTGCCAAATATGAACACATACCTAGGAAGTATGCAAAAATCATATTATCAATAAAGACTGAGCGAATAAATATATTAATCAAATTTTCCATGGTCAGTATATTTTATTATTCCTCAATGAGTTGCTTGTTTCTACTACGCTGTATCCATATAATTACACCTACAAGGATCAGTGCCATAGGAGGTAAAATCATCATACCATTATTCTCGTAGAATCCACCATTAACAATATAGTACGATTCAGGTATAACCCTGTAACCCCAAATTGTGCCAGAGCCAAGTAATTCGCGGAAAAACGATATAACAATTAGAATAACACCGTATCCTAATCCGTTTCCAATACCATCCACAAACGAAGGCCACGGTTTATTACCAAGGGCAAAAGCCTCCAAGCGTCCCATAAGAATACAGTTTGTAATAATCAACCCCACAAATACCGACAACTGCTTACTAACATCGTAAACGTAGGCTTTCAGGATTTCGTCAACAAGAATAACCAATGCTGCAATAACCACCAATTGAACAATAATTCTTATACGATTTGGAATTGTATTGCGTAGCAACGATATAATCAGGTTTGAAAAAGCAGTAACAATCATAACGGAAACAGCCATAACAAATGCTGGTTTCATTTTTACTGTTACAGCAAGCGCCGAACAAATACCCAAAACCAAGACAGTAATTGGGTTTTTCGAGTTTATTGGCTCAGTAAGTAACTTTAAGTTCTTGGCCGAGAACCATGGATCATTCACTTTAATCTCACTCATGGTCTTTATTTCTTTTGATTGTTAAAGTATGTTTCATATCCGCTTAGGCAATCTTTGATCATTGCCTCAAGCCCTTTACTGGTAATTGTACCACCAGAAATTGCGTCAACAGCGTGGGGGTCAGATTTATCTGCACCACCCTTAACCACAAGTACAGAGACAAACTTATTATTGACATCAAAAATTGATTTTCCAACAAACTGTTTCTGAAACTCAGGTGTGTTAATTTCCGCACCAAGACCTGGAGTTTCTCCCTGATGAGCAAAGGTTGCTCCATAAATGGTGTTGTAATCATCGTTCAGAGAGATATAGCCCCATATTGGCCCCCAAAGTCCTCGTCCTCGAAGTGGTATAATAAACTTTATACTTTGATCATCCAACGTGGCCTTATAAATTGGAAAATTTCTCTGCTCTAGAGGCTTTGATTGTTCTGCCTTTAAATCTATAGAAAAGGCATCAACTCCTTCTACCTTTTCGCCTTTGGAGTTAACCACAAACATCTCGGCGATGTACTTATTGAATGCATCCTCAACAAACTTATGCTTATTGGCTGCTGTTTCAACACCATCGGCCTTACCAAGCGATTTTAGAATATCAATTTTTTTCTCCGTTTCCTTATTCTTTTGCTGCGCAGGCTTAAGCGATGTAGCAGCAATGGCAAGGAGCGCAGCAACCAGAATTACCATACCCGATGCATACAGGAAGGTGTAAAGGTTGCTATTCCTATCCATTTTCTTGAAATTATCTAGTATTCCCATAATCAATATCTTTATGATTTAGCAACCTTTTTGGCTCTCTTTAATCGTTTGCTGATGTTTGCTTCAACCACGTAGTAATCAATTAATGGCGCAAAAGCATTCATCAGTAAAATTGCAAGCATCATACCCTCTGGATATGCAGGATTCAGAACCCTAACTAGCAATGCAAGGAAACCCACCAAGAAACCATAAATCCACTTACCACGCTCTGTTTGAGCAGCGGTTACAGGGTCGGTAGCCATAAATACAGCACCAAACGCAAATCCACCCAATAACAGGTGATGCCAAGCAGGAACTTCCATATAAGGGTTAACGGCAAAAATATTGAACAGATAACCAGCGGTTAATCCTCCTATAACGGTCGATAGCATAATTTTCCAACTACCAATACCTGATATTATTAGTATTGCAGCACCAATTAGTATTGCCAATGTGGATGTTTCGCCAATTGAACCAGGAATAAATCCCATAAACATATCGTAAACCGAAGGCATTTTATCCATTTGATGTGCAGCAGCACTTGCAAGTGGAGTTGCACCGGAGAAACCATCAATTATTTTATCGCCTTCAGCAGCGGCAATCCAAACCTTATCGCCCGACATATGCGAAGGGTAAGCAAAAAACAGGAACGCTCTTGCTAGTAGTGCAGGATTGAAAACGTTCATTCCAGTTCCACCAAAAACCTCCTTGCCAATTATCACCGCAAAAGCAGTTGCAATGGCAACCATCCAAAGTGGAACATTCACTGGCATAATTAGTGGAATAAGCAACCCCGAAACTAAAAAGCCCTCGTTTACATCGTGTCCACGCGATTGCGCAAATGCAAACTCAATTCCTAGTCCAACCCCGTAACTAACAATTATAATTGGTAAAACCTTAAGGAATCCAAACCAGAAATTCTGCCAAAGAGTCCAACTTTCGCCAATCATTAAGGAGTGCTGATAACCAACATTCCACATTCCAAATAGCATTGCAGGCATAAGAGCCATAATAACCACAGTCATAGTGCGTTTCATATCAATGGAATCGCGAATATGGCTGCCCCTAGTTGTTACCTTATCGGGAACAAAAAGAAAAGTTTCAAATGCATCGAAGGTGGAATGGAACATACCAAACTTGGCCCCTTTCTGGAAGTTTGGCTTAATCTTATCTATGTATCTTCGTAATGCCTTCATTATAGAAAATATTTAAATTGCTAGCTTAATTCTTTAATCATAGACTCAATACCCTTGCGGAGTATCTCTTGTACTTCAACCTTCGATGTACAAACATACTCGCAGAGAGCCAAATCTTCCTCCACAACCTCATAAATCCCCAACTGCTCCATCTTATCAATATCGTTTGCAAGAATTGCTTTAATAAGATGCACTGGGTAGATATCCATTGGAAGCACCTTCTCATACTGACCCGTTAACACATAAGCTCTCTCGCCACCATTGATGTTAGTGTCGAGTTTAAAACTTTTACCGGGTAACAACTTTGAAAAGAAAGTGCGCGAAGCGCTATGCTTGTTGAATCCAGGAGCCATCCATCCAAAAAACTCATGATGCTTACCCTCTGGAATAACTGTCACCATATTATCATAAAAACCAATGAATCCGATAGACTCTACCTTTGCACCAGTTAGAACATTACCGCTGATAATCCTATGCTCATTGTCAGTTTTCACCAAATTATCCTTGAGAATACTATCAACTCTTGCACCTGAAACTATACGATAATAACGAGGCTTAACCACATCTGAACCAGCAAGAGCAATAACCTTTGTGGCATCGTATACACCCTTAAGGAATAAACGTCCAATGATTATAACATCTAGCGGATTAACTGTCCAAACAACATCACCTTTGTTTATTGGATCGATATGATGAATTTGAATCCCCACATTACCTGCTGGGTGTGGACCAGTAAAGTGATGTAATTGAACGTCTTTAGCCTTGGCAAATACGCTCGAAGCAGGGTAATCGGCATTAAGTCCCAAATGGATTTCGCCTTCGGTTAATCTTTTTAGAGCATCAATACCAGCCTGAAAGGCCTCCTGTTCTCCATTAACGGCAAAATCCATATCTGGAGACAAGGGTGCGCTATCAAAACATGATATAAAAATTGATTTTGGCTTATCGTCTGGGTTTGCAACAATACCGTAAGGACGTTGACGAAGATATGGCCAAGTTCCCGACTTTAATAGTTTTTCAACTACCTGTTCCCGGGTTAATTGCACGGGGCTTACGGCCTCAAACTGCTCGTAATCCACACTGCCTGTTGTCTTTACAACAACCTCCTCAATAACTCGTCTATCGCCTCGGCGTACCTCAACAACCTCGCCACTAACCGGCGAGCTAAAAACTATATTTGGGCGATACTTATCGTGAAAAAGCGGGTTTCCTGCTTTCACCTTATCGCCAACCTGAACATTTAACTTTGGAGTCAATCCCGGAAAATCGGACGGCTTCACAGCATATGTTTCTGCCATATCGGCTCGGATAAGAACTTTCTCCGGTTGTCCAACCAGAGGAATATTAAGCCCCTTCCTAATTTTAATTACCTTCGACATGTTATCCGTTTTTAAACTTTTTTGTTTATATTGATTTACCTATCTAATTCCTAATCAATTTATTGAAAATTACATCCAATGTCAAATTAAATTGAAAAAGAACATTGGACAATCAAAAAAAATGAATGGCGTTTATTTTGTAGCAGATCAAGTGTTAATCAACAAATTCATTTTTTTAGGGTTGTAAAAGTAATATCTTTGAGTTCAAATTTTAACATTTTTTCATTGATGTTTATCAACATTTCGATATATTCATATATAAAACTGTCGATATATTTCATTTCCTTGACAACCACCCTTTATTGTTACGGAAATAACAACGCTGCGTCCTATCAAATTGTTCAAGGCGAAACAAATATTTTGACAAATATCTCAGAATCGTACATCAAATCGGTAAAAGCATACAAAACTGGACGCGATTTAAACAATCCAATAATTGAACTTAATACCAATGAGACCATCACTGTTGAATTTGATGATTTATCGGACGAAAGCACTTCGTACGACTACACAATAATTCACTGCACGTATGATTGGGAACCATCCAACTTAATTTTTATGGATTTTTGCGATGGATTTGAATTCAATAGGGTAGACAAGTATACAAACTCCATGGGAACATCAACCTCTTACATTCACTATAGCCTTACCTTACCCAATAGGAATATCAACCTAAAAATATCGGGTAACTATATTCTAAGAATTGTTGATAGTTACGACCATAGTAAAGTTGTGCTTCAGCAACGCTTTATGGTTGTTGAGCCAATTCTGGCAATGGATGCCAGAGTTCGTCAGCCTGTAATTGTGGCTTTTCTAAAAACATCACAGCAACTTGAACTCGACGTCAATTTAAACCCTTTGGGTAGTATCAACCCCACCACCGATATTGTTACTGTGATATTGCAAAACAATCAATTCGATAATCAGATAAATGTGCTTAAACCTCAGTATATATCGCCAAAGGGCATTAAATATAGTGCTCCTGATGAACTTATTTTCAATGGCTGCAATGAGTATAGAGCACTCAATCTAAAATCATTCTACTACCAGATACCTCAAATTAGGCGCATTGAGAACTATGGTGGAGAAATTCACGTAAACCTTACTCCCGATATCGATAATCATAATCAGGATTATGTTGAAAATCCTGACCTAAATGGAAAGTTCATTATTAAGCGCGATGACTCCAACGATAGCAACATAGAGGCTGAATACGCCTGGGTTTACTTCACTCTTAAAACTGAAGAACTATACAACAGCGATGTATACCTTTATGGCGAAATTGCTGGTTGGAGAATAAATCCTGAGTACAAATTGAATTTTAACCATAGCACCAATGTTTACGAAGCAAGAGTACAACTTAAGCAAGGTTATTACAACTATAGGTATGTAGTTGTTGATAGGCAAACTGGCAAAATGAACCACTCGCAGCTGGAGGGGAACCATTTTGCAACAGAAAACAACTATCAGATTTTCACCTACTTCAAATCGCCTGGAATAAGATATTGGCGATTGGTTGGAATGAAGGGTTTAAGTAGCCGTTACTCTACAACGAATTAATAAATTTGAAAATTTAAAAACATATAAATTATGGGAATATACGTTATAATGATTGTTTTCTTCGTAATTAGTTTCTTAGTTGGACAACAATTACGTTCGAAATTTGCTAAGTATTCTCGTGTATCATTGGCTAAGGGATTAAGTGGAAAAGAAGTGGCGGAACTAATGCTATCGAACAATGGCATTACCGATGTTAGGGTTATTAGTGTTGATGGGCAACTTACCGACCATTATAACCCAACAGACAAAACCGTTAACCTTAGCCCCGATGTTTACAATGGGAGAAGCGTTGCCGCTGCAGCAGTAGCAGCACATGAGTGCGGTCACGCGATTCAACATGCAAAAAGTTATGCATTCCTTCAAATGCGCTCGTCGTTAGTTCCTGTTGTGAGCGTTGCTTCGCGATATGTTCAATGGGTTTTACTTGCAGGGGTTATTTTGCTACAAACATTCCCTGCAATTTTACTAATTGGTGTTGTAATGTTGGCGCTAACAACCCTTTTCAGTTTTATCACTTTACCTGTTGAGTTCGATGCATCGCGCAGAGCCTTGGCTTGGCTCAATAGTACTGGTTTAACCTATGGGGAAAGTGCTGAAAACGCCCGTGATGCATTAAAATGGGCAGCACTAACATACGTTGTGGCGGCATTGGGTTCTTTAGCTACCCTACTTTACTATTTAGGCTTTCTAAACGGGAACGACGATTAATTCTAGAAATCGAAATTTAATGCTTCGGGGTTGAATTCAGTCTCGAAATATTTGACGCCCTTAGGCGTTGCAATTGCTCTTAAATGATAGTTAAAAGCGGCATAGTACCGTTTTGAGCTATCGCTTTTAAACCAGTTCTCAAAAATCTCGAAGTTTGTAAAATCTAAAAGGAAGGCATAGTAGAAGAGAACCGTGTCAATCTCAACATTTTCCCTATACAATCCTTCCTGTATACCCTTGTTAATATTTTGAACTATCAACCCGTTAATGTGGGCTTGTCTGCTTGCTGATAAATCGCCTATTACATCGGGGTAGTATTTGTTTAACGCATAGAGCAAAGTGCTACTCAATTTAAGCCTTCTACCTACCAAGTATTTAGTTATAGCCCAAAATTGCTCAATGGTTTGTGTATACTGATTACATATTTTCGCTAAATCCTCAAACTCATTCTGCTGTTCGTATGTTCCAACCTTTAAAACCACATCCGCTTTATTCTCAAAATACTCGTACAGCATTTTTTTTGATATAGCAAGGTTTCTTGCAATATCATCCATAGTTAGGCTCTTAACGCCGTATTTAAATAGCAAAGCAGATATTTTGGGTAGCAGTTCTTCCATAATAATTGAAAGTTACAAATTTAAAAAACTTTTAAATGATTTGGACTAACTACTGGAGCCTATATCTCACAACTAACTCTAAGACACGGTTATACTGTCCTTTATTTAGCCGATATGTAATATTTCCTTTGTGTGGTCGGATTGGTAAAATTGAGTAGCTAAAGTATGCTCCCAGCGACCATCTCTCGTTATAAATGTAATCTAACCCTAAAAGTCCCGCAAACTCATACTTTTTGAAAGCATTCAAATCGTCTTCGGGAAAGCTTCCTAGTTCATTCATCTCCTCTGCCTTGCTAAGATAACCAATGCTTAAACCTCCATTGACCTGGAATCCACTAGAGAACTTATACCCAATAAGCACTGGCACCTCAAAATAATGTAAACGAATTCGATAAAAGGTTGCAGCCTCGGTAGATGACTTTTTGTAACTTCCTTTTTGAGCATACCTTAATTCCAATCGGCCATACCAGAAACCAGTTAACTTACGCTCTACCCAAATACCCGCCAAAGGGCCTGCTTTATTGTAACCTCCATGGCTATCACCATCAACCTGTGTTGCTGTTAATCCTAAAGTAAATCCCGCATCGAAGCTTTGTCCAGCCAAATGGGTATATATTAGGCTAGTTATCAACAGTAAAACTAAGTAGAATAAGAATCGCATACTAAAAACTACTTATCACGAATCATTTTAAGCATCCTAGGAACACCTATCGAAGCCTTTTCTTTTATAACAGTTACATCGCGTCGCCAAACACTAACATCGTTGGGGTCAACCAAATAAATTGGGCAACATTTAGGAACATAATCAACCAATCCTGCTGCAGGATAAACATTAAGCGATGTTCCAACAACCGCAAATATTTCAGCACTTTGTGCAAGTTTAATTGCATCGGACATTGCAGGAACATCCTCGCCAAACCATACAATATGCGGACGAAGTTGATAACCTTTGTCGCAGGTATCACCCCAGTTAATATCACTATAACCTATATCAAGAATGTTATTAGGATTTGCAGTTGAACGTACTTTTTTTAACTCGCCATGCAAATGCAATATATTGGAACTGCCGGCACGCTCGTGTAAGTCATCAACATTCTGAGTTATAATATTTACGATGAAATCCTGCTCAGCCTCGGCTAAGGCTATATGACCCAAATTTGGCTTTACATCGCTAAGTTGTCGCCTACGCTCATTGTAAAATTTCAGTACAAGCTGAGGATTTTTTCTCCATCCCTCGGGACTTGCCACCTCCATTACATCATACTCCTCCCATAAACCACCCATATCCCTAAAAGTACGAATGCCACTCTCGGCGCTAATTCCTGCACCTGTAAGCACAACAAGCCTTTTACGTATCATTGTGTTAATCCAAAATTTATTGAGTAAAAAATGGGGATTTGCCTATCGAGTTCCTCATTGAAACGCCTAACATCTTTGTCGTTAAACTTAGACTTTCGCCACTTTTCAACTATTTTTTCAGCCCTTGCCATAATCTCCAAATCGAAAGGCACAGTTAACTGCATAAGGCCAGTACCGTTAATATTTCCTAACTTCTCAAGCAAAACATAGTTTTCGCCCTCACTCCATTTGATATAGGGAAAGCACTCCTCTTTTAGTTTTAAAGTAATGTCGCAAAGTAATGAATTACCTTGACCTATTGATGTTAGAACACTAGGAACAATGTCGGATTTCCCAACCCATACAGGTACGGCTACAGATGCTGGCTGAAAGCCAATTTTAACCCAGGAGGTTGCTAGTAGTGGCGATTCATCACCCTTAGTACCCTGAACCACAATGGTTGATGACGAAGAGTAGCGAACAATAAAATCGCGAAAAGGATACATTCGGTTAGAAAAATTATCCTTATTAAATTCATTGGAAAGGTCAGTTTTAGTTAAGTCGTGCCTTAAGCAAAGTGATGCATTATGCAGAAAAAACTCAGGGGTTAAACCATTTTGCGCCAATGCTTCGTTAATAATATTCTGCGCTGTTTGATAACGGTTATAACCTGCGCCCTCATTTTCCTTCCCAGAAATAGAAAAATTTGTACGGACCAAATAGCCATTTGGAGCATCTAAAGGGTCATTTGCATCAAAAAACTTATAGAAAAAGTTATTGGCCTCATAGTAACCAGCTCCCCCTTGAGCATCGATAATACCAAAATTAGCCGAAATACCCCATGGCTTAGGCAAAGTATCGAGCATGTTTGCAAAATCCTTTATGGTTGAGCAGTTTGCAAGCGCAAGCTTCATAATATATCCCTCCAAATCCTTTACAGTAGATTTGTCATTTTCGGGAATTATATTGTAGGAGGCCGAATTCATAATGGAGAAACCCGCACTATTAGTTCCTCCCCATACATGGAACTGAGTATCCTGAGAATTAACAATGCCAATGTAATCGTATCGAGCACCAACAAAGAACATCACTTTATTGTTATACTGGTCGGTATCGCGATGTTTCCATAACAAAGGGCGTCCATCGGGGGTTGCTTTGCCGCTAATAATTGCTGTTGTGCAAGAAAAAGAATTGTTCCAAAACAATACCGTTGCAACAAAAACAAGAAAAAACTTTTTCCCAATCATAAAGAAAAATTTATACAGTAACGCATCTAATTCAAATTTACGATAATTAGATTAAACAGTTCGCTATAAGTGCCAATATACGTCACAATATATTACCTATTAATCAAAAAAACAACTATATACAAGTTACAACTCCAGCAAAGCAAGGCACTCTACATGAATTGTTTGTGGAAAAAAATCGAAAGGAATAACTCTTTTTACTTTATATCCCTTTTCAGTTAAAAAGATGAGATTTTTGTAAAGTGTACCAGGGCTACAGGATAGATAAGCGATTTTAGAAGGCAACCCATCTTTAACTATCCAACTTAAAACTTCGGTTTCCAAACCTGTTCGGGGCGGATTGGCATAAAGCAATACTCTTTGCCCCTGGTTTCTCTGCTCCATAACCCACTCTTTAACTTGAGGAATCCTTTGCCTACAAGCTCCACGAAGAACAATAGCTTCAGGAATATTAACCTTAGCACACTCAACGGCATCGCCACTCTGCTCAACACCAATAGTTTTTGCCCCAGCCTTAATCCAACAATTCATGGAGTTCCCCGTTCCACAGTATAGGTCAACAACGGCATCACTAGAGTTTAGCCCAAAGAAACTCAATGTTTCGTGCAATGATTGATTATAGAGTTTAGGTATTAATTGTTGAAATGCGGCAGGGCCGTAAAGCAATCCATTATAATCGGTCGACCGCGGACTACCCCAAAGTAAATGCCACGTAGTTTTTTCGAAAATTCGCTTACCAGCCGAAGGATTAAGATGAATCCAAAAACCTTCAATTCCTACTTCTTTTAAGGCTTGGCTAAAACCTTCAGAAACCCAATCTAAACTGGGCTTAACCTTAGTTTTTAAAACGAGTACAAGCTGGGCTCTTGATAGTACGATAAATGCCAACCTAAAATCCGCCGTTTGAGGGATATTCTCTCGAATAAGTTCAAATATCTTATTTGCATTCGAAGAATGAATTGGGCAATATGGAATTGAGATTAACTCATCACGAGCCCACATCCCAAACTCCCAATTATTACCGTTAAAATTTGCACTTAGGGTTGTTTTACTCCTATAACCCCATCGCTCAGCCTCTTCAACTGAACGAACAGGCTCAACCTTATCAGCCCAAGGTTTTAGTTTTGATTGTACAAATGTGTATTTCTGGGCAAGGCTTTCGGCCATGCTCCACTCACGATGCTTGCACCCTCTACATTTATAGACACATCCAGCAGGAATCACAATAAGGAATTTTTCTCAAAAATAACTATAATCAACAGTTTCTAAGCAGGTTAAACATTTCTTTTGGTTTAACTACAAATAATTATCTTTACACGCTTTTTAATATCAATAAATGAAAATAGTAACAAAAATATTAATTATTGCTTTGCTTATTACAACAGTAAATACACTGTTTTCTCAGCCTATAATTGATATCTACTTAAGTTCACAGATTCCTGCATCGAGAGGTGCAAATTTCTACCAAATAGAGGAAAGTCACGAGGTCCTTGCCATAAAAAATGGCACAAACTCGCCATTTAAAATTGTTAAAAAGTATAACAACAACGGAAAAATTATCTCGGAAACTAAATACAACAGCGTAGGTGGCGTTCAGTATGAAACCACTTGGGCATATAATGCAAAGGGCGAGCCAACAAGAAAGTTTACCCGTCAATTTATCAACTACAAAGGATGGGTTACCGAAGAGGCAATAGTTAAATATAACGATACAACAGGATGTCTACAGGATATTACTTTTTTCTACGAAAAGGTAAAAAAACAATACGCCCAAGCCACATGCGACAGCATTGGAAGGCTCAAGGAAGTAAGAATTTTTAACGAATCAGGAGTATTCATAAACATTGAACGGTTCCTATATGTTCCTGCAAATAATTCACTTAGGGTAATGGTTTACAGAAGTAATGAGCAGTACGTTGCAACGTACATCTACCCTCTCGATTTTACAAAAACCCCTCCAAAATCATCTATAAAACGTGCCTACAATGAAAGGGGAGATATTATTCTTGAGGCACTGCCCGACTCAAAGCTAAAACAAGGCTATTATTACGACTATCGTTACGACTCCTACGGAAACTGGAACCTTAAACTTACTTATCAATGCACAGTTACTGATGACGACAAGGTTAAAGATAAGAAACTGGAGTATAAAATTACGCGAAAAATCACCTATTAACTTTGTACTAAGGGTAAACTAAATGAAAAATTACTCCCCTTGCCCAACTCACTTTTAACCCAAATTTTTCCGTTATTCATTTCGACAAATTCTTTACAGAGCGATAAACCAAGGCCTGTCCCCTTCTCTTCGTTGGTTCCTTTTGTGGAAAAATTCGAGCTGATGTCGAAAAGTTTTCCAATATCATCGGCACTTATGCCAACTCCATTATCGGTTACCGATATAGAAACTTCCTTATCCTTTAGTTTAGATGATATTTCCACAAATCCTTCTTTATCCGTAAACTTAATTGCATTTGAAACCAAGTTCCGCAGAACTATTTTAATCATGTCCTTATCGGCGTGAGCGTTCAACGTATTAGGAATTGAATTTTGAAGTGAAATTCCTTTCTGTTCCGCAATGTCTTTAACTAAATCAACTACCTCGTATGCTAGTTCGTGCAAGTTCAAATTTTGAGGACGAAAAACAATACGCCCCTGCTGCAGTCGAGCCCAATCGAGCAAATTCTCAAGTAATTGTAAGGTTTGTTTTGATGATGTATTTATAATTGATGCGTAATTAACAGTCTCCTGCTGATTACAATCTGCAGAGTAATCCTTCAAAATTTCGCTATACCCCACTATACTCGTAAATGGGCTTTTTAAATCGTGTGCAATAATGGAGAAAAGTTTATCCTTCGATTTATTTATCTCCTTTAACTGCAATTCACTCTCCCTTAGAGCATTCTCAACCCTATTCCTGTCATCAAGCAAAAAAGTAAGAATTAGACCCGAAAGCTGTAAACTTACAATCAGCAAATCGAGTTTCATAAATGTATCCCAACTATCGATATCAGAAAATCGACTAACATTTAAGGAGATTGCAGAGAATGCGGCCACGGTCATAAATAGCAACGATAAAGTAACGGTTTCAGGCTTACCTTTGGCGGAAAAAATTAAAGTCAAAGGGAATAGAAAGAACAGCGCTAGGAATGAGTAGTTAATATCGATATAGTAGGTTAATTCGAATATCAAAAATGTCACTAAAAAAGATAGCAGGGCTATTGGAATATCCCTCAGAATCGAAGTTTTAACCTTATACTCTCCTGTAAATAAAAGAAGTAGCAATGGCACAAGAACTAATTGCCCTATGGAATTTCCCAGCCACCAGGGAATAAAGGAAACCCAATATATGGCAGGATTTAATTGTGCAAATTGTACTAAAATTAAATTTCCCAAAATTGCAGATAAGGGTTGTAACACAAGTAAAATTAAGGTTGATAACAATAGAACGTTCTTAAAACCTAAATAACTTTCGGAAGTCTTAAATCTGAAAAACAGATATCGACCAAGAATTGCAAGAAGCGAGTTGAGCAATGATATTCCAATGCTAGAATTAATGTCTAAACCCGATGTAATAGCGAGCACAAATTGTCCAACAAAAATTCCTACAGCATTTATGTAACCAAAAAGAATAGTTGCGGCAAGTCCAATACCCTCAGCAAAAAATGGTGCATTGGTAACTATATTGTTCGATACGGAAATTGCAAACGCAAACTTTCCAAGTATAAAATAGAGAATTGCAACAATCAGTACTGTTCCGATTGAATGCAAATATTTAGAAACATGATTTGATTGCTCCATGAAACAATACTTTGAGAATATCAAGCCGAAAAATCTTAAGCCAATTTAGACCAATTTTAAATACAAAGCAAATTATTTCCCTTGCGCCTTATACTCCCTGTAAAGCATGTGTACAATACCATCGGACACTCCAATGGTAGGAACAATCACTTGCTTTGCACCAGCCCACTTCATTACTTTTAGATAGATTTTAGACGCGGGTATTATAACATCGGCTCGGTCGGGGTTCATACCTAAAACTTTAATGCGCTCATCAATGGTATAATACTGGAGAAACTTATACAAATCTTTAAATTCCTTGTATGAGAGAGGTGTATTCTCTGTTTTCCCTGATAGTTTATATATTTTATTGATATTACCGCCAGAACCAATAATCTTCGGATTTCGATTTTTAACACCCAAGTCCTTAACCCACTGCTTCATCTCCTCTATGGTCTCATCGGAAACCTTTTCTTTGAGCATCCTAATGGTTCCAACTTCAAACGAACGCGATATCACATTCATCTTATTCTCAAAAAGAGTAATTTCGGTACTGCCACCACCAACATCCATGTAGATGTAAGGGTCGGAATCGTTAAGCATCTCAACAATCTCATTGGAGTAGATTATTTCGGCCTCGCGCTTACCATCAATAATTTCAATATCAATTCCAGATTTTTCAAGAACATAATCAACCACCTCCTTGGAGTTTTTGGCCTCGCGCATTGCCGAGGTGGCGCAAGCTTTATAGGAAATAACATCCTCTACCTCCATTAGGTTACGGTAGGCAATCATTGTTTTCACCAACTTATCAATTCTGCGCTCCGATAGCACGCCAGTGCTAAACGAATCCTCGCCAAGCCTCAACGGCATCCGCACCAGCGACGATTTCCTAAAAACAGCACTACTCCCCTCCTCCACTACGTTTGTTAAAAGCAAACGTGCAGCGTTTGAACCAATATCGATAGCAGCAAACTTTAAAACTTTAATCATTAGCCTTTTCCTTTCCTAATTCCCTCTGCTTATAGTATTTATACAACTCCATTTGGGAACGAAAAACCTCCTCGTTCTCGCCTCTAAATTTAAAATGATTATTTTGCTTATGGTTAATTATTCTCGATTTAATGTTATCTCTGAGAGCATAATCAACCACAGTGCGCATTTCGGCCTTCAACTTCTTGTCGTAGATTGGAGCAGCAACTTCAACTCTATAATCAAGGTTACGGGTCATCCAGTCGGCCGATGATATGAAGCAAAGTTCATCGCCGCCGTTGGCGAATAGGAAAATTCTACAATGCTCAAGGAAACGGTCAACAATTCCGTACACCTCAATATTCTCGCTTAATCCTTTAATCCCTGGCACCAACGAGCATATACCACGCACCACCAGTTTTATTTCTACACCAGCCTTACTAGCCTGATAGAATTTATGAATCATCTCCTCATCAACCAAGTTGTTAATTTTGCAATGGATGTATGCTGGTATTCCTTTCGCGGCATTCTCCATTTCTGTCTCAATCAACGCGTATAGCTTACGCCTCATATTTACAGGCGATACTAATAGATGCTTATAGTTGAATGCTCGGTAGTTGTATTCAAGGAAAGTAAAAACTTTCTCAATCTCCGATGTAATCTGCGGGTTAACTGTAAATAGGTTTACATCGGTATATAAATTTGCATTCCCCTCATGGAAATTCCCAGTGCTTACAGTGGCGTACTTAACCTCTTTTCGCCCCTCTTCCCTTGATATCAGGGTCATTTTACTGTGGATTTTTAAACCCGGAATTCCAAAAATCACATTAACACCAGCCTCCTGCATCTGTTTAGACCAATATATATTGGAATTTTCGTCGAAACGTGCTCTTAACTCCACAATTGCGGTTACTTTTTTCCCATTATGCGCAGCATTCATCAGAGCATGAACAACCCTTGATTCCGCAGCAACCCGGTAAAGTGTTATTTGTATCGATTTAACTTTAGGGTCGATTGCCGCCTCCCTAAGCATCTTTATGTAATAAGTGAAGTTATGGAAAGGGTAGTGCAACATCACATCATGCTTCGCAATAACCGCCAGTATACTTTTTGACTCTTCAAGTTCGGTTACAGGAATTGGTGGTAATGGCTCGTTAACCAATTTTGCGTTCGAAAAATCGGGGAATTTGATAAAATCCCTAAAGTTATGGTAACGACCACCAGGAATTCCAAAATCGTCCTCGTCCAAATCCATTGCCTTGGTTAAATACTCAAACATATCGGCTGGGATTTTTGAGTCGTACACAAACCTTACAGGTTCGCCTTTCTTCCTATTCTTTACGCCTTTGGATATTTTTTCCAGCAAACTCTCCGAGATATCATTATCCACATCAATCTCGGCATCGCGGGTAATTTTTATGGTGTAGGCCTCAAAATGGTCGTATGGAAAAATACTGAAAACATCATCGAGGCAAAGCCTAATAACATCATCGAGCAGAATAATATAGTGTTTATCGTCTTTTTTAGGAAGCAGAATAAATCTAGAAATTAGCCTTGTAGGTATTTCGATAAGCGAATACTCCTTTACATCCTTGTTTTTTTTGAACGATAACTTAATAGCCAAATAAATGGACTGGTCAACCAGTTCAGGGAAGCGCTCTAGACCCTTAAGCATTATTGGCGCTAAATGAGTTGAAATGTGCTTCTTAAAATAATTACGAAGGTATTCAACCTGACTTGGCTGCAAACATTTCTCGTCAATTAGATATATGCTTTCCTTTTTTAACTCTTTGATAATATCTGCAAAAATTAAATCGAATTTACTTTGGTACGATATAACAATCCGTTGAATCTTTTCAAGAATCTTACGGGGATTCTGCCCCATTATCTTTTTAGCACCCTTTTCAACAACGAGTAATCGGCGCTGAGTGGCCACCCTAATCCTAAAAAACTCGTCCAGATTATTGGAGAAAATACCCAAAAACTTTAACCTTTCAATAAGGGGTGTTTCTGGATTTTCAGCCTCCTGTAGCACCCGTCCATTGAACGATAACCAACTTAACTCTCTGTTTACTAATTGAATATTCTTTGCCATATTAAATAGTTCTAACCTTTAAAGGTAGAATTCCCTTACAATTTACTTATTATTAAAGTATTATCAAATTGTTAATTTTCTATTCGGTGATTATAAAACTTGTGTTGAACTCTACTAATGCTGATTTTGTTATGCTTGCCCAATCGGGAGTGTCAAAATATAGACACACAAAGCCCGATGTGGGCAGTTCAAATATTGCTTCTGGCAAAAAACTATTCACAAAGTACGATAGCGTTGGATTATGCCCAACAATCATCAAACTTTTAACATCCGAGGGTTGATTCGCAATAACCTCTTGAATCATTGCCTCATCGGCATCATAAATTTTTCTGTTCAGCAATATTTTTTCCATAGGAAAACCAATACCCTCGGCAAATAGCACAGATGTATGAACTGCCCTGTTGGCAGGACTTGTAACAATTAAATCGAGATTTTTCACAGTATCCTTTACTGCTTTAGTAAGGTTTGCAATATCCTTAATCCCTTTGGGCTTTAACGCCCTGTCCTTATCACTTTTATCAACCTCGCTCCACGACGATTTTGCGTGCCTAAGTATAAATAGTTCTCTGCGCATAGTCTCAAATTTTGAATAAATACAAAATTACCATTTTGACGCAGCAAAGAACCCCCAGTGTTGATGAGATTCCTCGCTACGCTTCAAATGGTGCCTTATATTATCATTATTAATATTTGCTATAACAAATCACTTGCTAACTCTGCCAAGTAACTACGCTCACCCTTAACCAAATTAACATGTGCAAACAACTCCTGCCCATGCATCTTATCGGTTAGGTGGGTTAATCCATTCGATTTCATATCCAAGTAAGGATGGTCAATCTGATGAATATCGCCAGTAAAGATAATCTTTGTGCCCTCTCCAGCCCTGGTAATAATGGTCTTAATCTCGTGGGGGGTTAAGTTCTGAGCTTCATCCACAATAAAAAATACATTTGATAAACTCCTACCACGAATATATGCAAGTGGAGTGATAACCAACTTCTCGGTACGCAACATCTCCTCAATATGCATATAATCCTTGCTGGTTGACTTAAACTTATTCTTAATAACAGTAAGGTTATCGAACAACGGCTGCATGTAAGGCCCAATTTTATCATTTATATCACCTGGAAGGAAACCAATATCGCGGTTCGAAAGGGCAACAATTGGCCTTGCCAACAGAATTTGGTCGAATTTATCCTCCTGATGTAAAGCCGCGGCAAGCGCAAGTAAAGTTTTACCAGTTCCGGCTTTACCTGTTAACGCAACAAGCTGAATATCTGGGCGCAAAAGAGCATCAAAGGCAAATGCCTGCTCTGAATTTCGAGGCTCAATGCCGTATGCACGAGTTTTCTCAACCCTATCAAGTTTTGTGGTAACCTTATCGTAATGCGCCAAAGCACTCGATTTATTCCCTTTCAGGATGAAGTATTGATTTGCATAGGGCTTTAACTTGATATCCTTGGCTTTTAAGCCTTCGTGTACATCGTACATTTTCTGGATATCGGAATCGCTAAGGCCTTCAACTGTCTCAACATCTTTTTTCAGAGAATCAACGTCTTGAACTTTATCGGAAAGGTAATCCTGAGCAACAATGCCCAACGATTTTGCTTTCATTCTAAGGTTGATATCCTTGGTAACTAGGATTACAGGTCTATCGGCGTTATTCTTTGCTAAATAATGGGTAATGGCAAGAATTCGGTGGTCAGGACTTTTCTCGGCGAACGATTCGTTCATCGCATCGGAGAAAGGCTTACCCGTCTCAATTCTAAGTTTTCCTAAATCTTTCCCTAGTTGAATTCCCCCGTTAAAAAGCTTGTCGCCAGCAATTTTATCGAGTTCCCTTACAAACTCACGGGCATGGTAATTAATCATCTCATTGCCCTTCTTAAAATGGTCTAGCTCCTCCAGCGCAACAATAGGAATTACAATGTCGTTCTCCTCAAAGTTGTAAATGCAATGAAAATCGTGCAAAATAACATTGGTATCCAACACAAAAATCTTCTTGGGTTTCTTAGTAGCCATAAGTCAAATCTTTAGAATTATCTTATAAATATAACAAAAAAGACGCCTAATTATTCCGAAATACCTGAAAAGTTGTGTTAGCAAATGGTTAATTTTGGTTATTCGAAAAGCAACATTGACCAGCGATGCCCAATAAATGGTAAAAGTGTTATTAGGATACATCATACTTCAAATAAAAAATAACTAAACTTGCAGCAAATTTAAAGCAATGAACTACCAGGAAACGCTCAATTACCTATTCTCTCAGCTACCAATGTTTCAGCGAATAGGGAAGGCTGCCTATAAAGCAGATTTAGGGAACACCCTGCAACTTGACGAATACTTTAATCATCCACATAAAAACTTCAAATCCATTCATATTGCGGGTACAAATGGTAAGGGAAGCACATCGCATATGCTTGCATCAATCCTGCAGAGTGCAGGATACAAGGTAGGGCTTTATACATCGCCACATTTAAAGGATTTTAGGGAGCGAATTAGAATTAATGGTGAGATGATACCCGAAATAGAGGTAATTGATTTCGTTGCCAAGCATAAATCGCTTTTCGAGCAGGTGAAACCCTCATTTTTTGAAATGACCGTTGCTCTTGCTTTCGACTACTTCTCCCGAGAAAAGGTTGACATTGCAGTTGTTGAAGTAGGGTTAGGCGGACGATTAGATTCTACCAACATCATAACTCCACTCCTTTCGGTTATCACTAATATTGGATTAGACCACACCGATTTACTCGGCGATACTTTACCCAAAATTGCCACGGAGAAAGCAGGAATAATCAAAAAAGGAGTGCCTGTTGTAATTAGCCAATTTCAACCTGAAGTTTCGCAGGTGTTTACTGATAAAGCTCAAGAAACAAAATCGGAACTAATATTTGCCGAACAGCAATATAAGGTTGAAAAGATTGATTATTCTGACACATTCCAATCAATAGCCATAAACCACCAAGGAGTTGTAACCAGTTGGGATTTAGACCTGATGGGTTCGTATCAAAAGTTCAACCTTGCAGGAGTTCTTGCTTCAATAGATATTCTGAATAAAATTGGATTGAGCATTTCAAGAGATAGTGTAGTTGCAGGGCTAAAATCTGTGCAAAAATCAACAGGATTAATGGGCCGCTGGCAAAAATTGCAGGATTCGCCAAAAGTATTCTGCGATACGGGCCATAACGTTGATGGAATTACTCAAGTTTTAGAACAAATAAACCGTATTCCCCACAAACAACTGCATATGGTTATTGGAATGGTTGGTGATAAGAATATAGTTGGAATGCTAGCCCTACTCCCTAAGGATGCCACTTACTACTTTACAAAAGCCTCAATTCCTAGAGCGCTCGACCAAAATGAACTTCAACAAAGAGCATCGAACTTTGGGTTAAAAGGAAATACTTACTTGACAATAAACGAAGCACTAGTAAGCGCTAAGAACAATGCAGAAATCGATGATTTAATTTTTGTTGGTGGAAGCACTTTTGTGGTGGCTGAGGTAGTATAAAAGTACATTTAGAAATAAACAACATCTAACTCAAATCAGCATTTTAGAATCATTGTTAACCGACTAAAATCTTAAATCGGCATATTGTATATTTAACTTATTGATAATCTGTATTCATTTTTTAACTTCAAAAACAAAGCCCTCTTTTTTTTACCCTGTCAACGGGAACAAGCTGTTGCTATAATCGA
>JAKQKB010000126.1 GCA_029560875.1 Bacteroidota bacterium
AATATCGTTAAACCCAGAAATTTTGGTTGATGCCGAGGAAATAGATGTTTCCTACATCACCGAAATAATATCCAGCACTCCAGAGACCAAAGAAACTAAACCCAATAACAACACATATAGAGTAAAGGTTGATACAAAAAATCTAAAATACATGAATTATACCTTTCAGGATGTTCGTTGCGGAATGCTTTTCACCAATAATACTTTTGAAATTCAAAACTTTACTGGGCATGGTTTTGATGGTACATTAAGTGGAACAATGTTAAATTCTGAAAACAAATATTTTATAAAAACAGATTTTCAGGGAATGGATATATCAAAATTGTTTAACCATTACGACAATTTTAAGCAAACCATAGTTACACACAATAACATAAGTGGGAACCTCTCGGGTTCGGCTATACTTAACTTTACAACCAACAACAAGGGCGAGATAGATATGCCTTCGATAAAAATGGAATCGGACATCACCATAAGCAATGGGAAACTAATGGGGATGAATAAAATTGAGAAATTATCGAAATGGCTGAAATTGGACCAAGTAAAGTCGATTGACTTTAAGACACTCAAAAATAAAATTGAAATTAGTGAAGGTTGTGTGAAAATCCCTAAAATGGATGTTCTCTCTAATGTTGTAAACATGCAACTCTCTGGCGAGCATTATTTTGCTGGAAATTTTACCTACTGGATGAAAGTAAACTTTAGCCAAGTTCTCTCGCGTCGATTCTTAAACTCATCAGTTACAAACGATAACGAGCACGCAACGGATGGTTCAATAAATCTGTACCTTAAACTATTTGGCGATAATAATAACTATGAGGTTAAGCTCGATAAAAAATCATCGTTCGAGAATATTCGGGGTAATATTCAGGCGGAAGGTAAAACCTTGAAAGAGATTTTTAGGGAGGAGTTTAATCAAATTACAAAAAAGGATACTATATTGAAAGCCAATAAAGATAGCTCCTTGAGCAATAAAACTAAATTCAACATAGAGTGGGACGAATACGACACGCTGAACGTTGATAACAATTAGACTTTTGAATTATGGTGTTTACACGGGTTAAAACAAACTTTATTCTGTTGATTCTAGCTGGCTTCATTGGCCTTTCAACAATTGTTATTACAAACAGGTTTGTACGTCAACTCTCGTTTGAGGAGAAGAAGAAAATTGATTTGTGGGTTGCTGGTATAAGAGAACTAATCAACCTTACCGATAACGAAAAGGATTTCACCTTTGTTTTTGAGGTTATCCAGAATAATAGCACAGTGCCCGTTCTGCTGACTGACGAAGAGGGAAATGTTCTATCGTACAGAAATATTGACAAAGAACAGTTTAAGGATTCAATATCAACAGCAAGACTAATTGAGAAAATGAGAGCGGAGCACGAGCCTATTGAAATTAACCTACTCCACGATGTAAAAAACTACGTTTACTACATGGATAGTACAACTTTAAAAAAGTTATCGTACTACCCTTATATTCAACTACTAATAATCATTCTTTTTGTTTTGGTTTCCTACTACGCATTTAGCCAATCACGCAAGGCAGAGCGTAACGGTATTTGGGTTGGTATGGCTAAGGAAACAGCGCATCAACTTGGAACCCCAACATCATCGTTAATGGCCTGTTTAACAATGCTTAGGGAGAATTCGCCTAACGATTTAGTTTTAAACGAACTTGAAAAAGATATTCATCGCTTGGAGATAATAACCGACAGGTTCTCAAAAATTGGCTCTGCTCCAAGTTTGAACAAGAATAACCTTGTTGAAATGCTCGACAAATCGGTGGAGTATTTACAGACAAGGGTATCCAAAAACGTTGTTTTCCAAAAAGAGTATACTATTAAAGAGGCCATAAATATTCCACTAAATGTAACGCTTATGGAGTGGGTCATTGAAAATATTGTAAAAAACAGCGTGGATGCTATGAACGGTGTTGGAACTCTTACTTTCAACATAATTGACAATACACAGGTCGTATTTATTGATATTGTTGATACTGGCCGAGGTATACCAAAATCAAAATTTAAGGATGTTTTCCGCCCTGGCTATACCACAAAATCCAGAGGTTGGGGACTTGGATTAACCCTATCAAAAAGAATAGTAGAGGAGTACCACAATGGTAAAATATTTATAAAATCGTCTGAAATCAACAAAGGAACGGCATTCAGAATTGTTCTTCCTAAAAAGTAACTACGGCACCGGGTCGTAACCATGTCCACCCCAAGGATGACAGCGCGATACTCGTTTTATTGTCAACCATAATCCTTTGAAAAGACCATGTTTCTTTAACGCTTCTAAAGAATAAGCGGAACAAGTTGGTGTGTATCTGCAACTATTCGGAAAGTATGGTGATATAAATATCTGATAAATTTTTACCAACAGAATAGGTATGTAGGCCAAAACTTGTGCTATAAATCGCCATATAATTTGAATATATTTCACTATATATCAATTTATTAAACTACTCTTCCTTTAATTTAGTCTTCAGTTTGTGGAGTAAATCGTTTACAGATTTTTCAATAACAGGAGTTTCAACAATATCCTTCGATACAAATATTAAGGCAATATCAACCCTTTTGTTCTCTGGAATGCTATCGAAAATGGTATGAACATTTAACCTAAAAACTTCGCGCATACGCCTACGAATAAGGTTTCGCTTTACGGCTCGCTTAAAACTCCTTTTTGACACAACAAACATCACCTTATAAACGGCTTCATCGGATGTAACATCAGTTAAACGATAGGCCATCTTAATAGGATAGTTGAATAGAGAACTTCCGCCATTGAATAGAGCAGAAATTTCCTTTTCGTGGGAGAGTATGTTATGTTTCCTAAGAAAAAATCTCATAAAAAAACAGGGGATTTATTATCCCCTGATATTATTTTGTTTTTTTGGTATATTCCTTCAAAAAAACATCGATTGCGTGGGTCATACTCGGACAGGTGGGCGTTGGAGCCATAACATCGAGCCTTAAACCGGAATCCTTGACCGCTTTGGCTGTATTAGCACCAAAAGCGCCAATCACAATTTCCTTTTGCTCAAAATTTGGGAAATTATCGTGAAGCGATTTAATTCCGTTTGGACTGTAAAAAACTATCATCTCGTAAGGGAAATCATCCCTTAAATCTGATAAATCACTACTAACAGTTTTATAGAAAATTGCCTTAGTGTACTTTATCTTGGCCTTATCGAGCGATTTAGGTATTTCGGGCTTGTGAACATCCGATAGGGAAAGTAAATACTTTTCCTCCTTATGCTTTTGCATAATCTCAAGCAAATCGGCAAAAGTGTTGTTACCGTAAAAGATTTTTCGTTTCCTGTAAACAATATACTTCTGCAGGTAAAGAGCAATAGACTCTGTAATGCAGAAATATTTCATTGTTTCGGGAACTGTAACTCTTACCTCCTCGCAAATTCTAAAGAAATGGTCCACTGCAGTTTTGCTGGTAAAAATAACCGCAGTGTGGTCAAGAATGTTAATTTTTTGCTGCCTAAATTCCTTAGAAGAAACACCCTCTACGTGAATAAAGGGTCGGAAATCAATCTTCAAACCATACTTCTGAGCTAACTCCATATAAGGAGATTTCTCGTTCTGTGGCTCGGGTTGCGAAATTACTACTTTTTTGATTTTCAAGGCCCTAAAGTTTTATTTCAATCTCACTCTACATCCTTTGTACCTGCAGGTAAAGTATAATTACAGGTACAATTTCAAGGGCACAAAGGTATAAAATGAAATACAAAAATGAAACACTGTTTTTAAGAAACAATGAAAGTATTCTTATGAGTCTGTATATCAATATAATAGCAAGCAACCCTATTGAACCATAAAGTAAATAACCTGACATTGGAGCATTGATATAGAATACAATTAAAGATAAAGGGAAAAGAACGAAACCTCCTCCACGAATTGCTATTAAGGTGTCGAAATAAAGTTTTTGTGTAAATGTTTTATCAGGAATAATAAGCTCTATTGACTTATGTAGGATGTAATAATATAGTCGATAAGCAAATAGCGCTCCAAGGATTAATAAAAATAATATTATGTTAGCCCAACCTGTTGTGCTTTGAGCGCCAAATCCACCAATAAAACTAAAGGTTAAAAAGGATAAGGTAATAATGGCAATAGTATCAAGCAATAAAAGTAATCGCCTGGTGGGAACGTTTAGGTCGGCAACAAATTTCTCTACAACATAGGCATAGATTAAACCTTCGAAAAATTTTCCAAGGTACTTTGAATAGCGAACAAGAATGGCAACGAACGAAACAAGTCCAATTAAAAAAGGGATAATAAATAAATCGTTGGTTGGATTTTGTTTTAATTCCTTTGGATGTATCCAGCCCTTGGAATTCTGACTCTCCGTTGATGATTTAAAAACTGTTTTAACTTCAACTACTGGTTTCACAACCTGTTTGTCGATAATGTAACACTCGTCATTTAAAGTATTAAGTGAATTATACTGATATATAAAATTATCGTACAAATTATTATGCTCATTTTCTTTTGAGTTATTGGAATAATTTGCAGGGATATAATTTACCTGCAACAATGATTCCTGCGAAACCGAAGTGCTATCCTGTAATACTGAAGACGAAGTAAGTGCCATAAACCAAAAATTGATACACAAAAGTATCTATTATTTGCTAAAATGCGATAGTAGTATATCGGCTTTCTTTGCACCAATAAGCGAAATTAATTCTTCGCGTGTAGCTTTCTTAATGCCATCTATAGATTTAAAGGTGGAAAAAAGTTGTTCAACTGTTTTAGGACCAATACCGTTAATACCATCCAACGAGGATGAAATAGCTCCTTTGCTCCGCCTTGAGGTGTGATGCTTTACGCCAAACCGATGAGCCTCGTCGCGGGCTTGTTGAATTACTTTTAGGGTTTCGGAACGCTTGTCGAGGTACAAAGGAACAGAGTCGCCTGGAAAGTATATTTCCTCCAAACGTTTGGCAATACCAATTAATTTTATCTTTTCGGATAAACCTAATTCGTGAATACTTTCAAACGCAGCACTAAGCTGACCTTTACCGCCATCAATAATAACCAACTGGGGTAACGATTGGTTCTCCTCCAACAATCTTGAGTAACGCCTATGAACAACCTCACGCATGGAGGCGAAATCGTCAGGTCCTTCAACCGTTTTAATATTGAAATGCCTATAATCGCGTTTTGATGGTTTGGCATTCTTAAAAACTACACAGGCCGCAACAGGGTTTGTTCCCTGAAGGTTGGAGTTATCGAAACACTCAATCTGTACAGGAAACTCCAAGAGGTGTAGGTCGTCCTTAATTTTCTGGAGTAAACGGTCAACCTTATTCTGTGGATTTTTTAGGTCATCACGTTTGATTAGTTCATCAATATATGCAGCACAATTTCTTAAACTTAAATCTACTAAATTTCGCTTCTCCCCTCTTTGTGGCGCTGAATAATTGAGATTATCGATAAGAAAATCGGGCATAATATTCACAATAACATTCTTTGAAGTACTTCGCAAACGACTTCTTATTTCTGCTATTGCATACGATAGTAGTTCTGGCAATTCCTCCTCGAGTTGATTTTTTAACTCCAAATTATAAGATTGAATTATAACACCAGAACTCACATTGAGGTAATTCACAACATTAATACCTTCTTTCTGCAAAATTGTATAAACCTCAATATCTTTTAATTGAGGATTAATAATTGTAGTTCTACTTTGAAATCGATGCAAAATATCGATTTTATTCTTGAGCATCTGAGCTCGCTCAAAATGATAGGAATCGGCAAAACGTTTCATCTCCTGATTCAACCATTTAAGCACATCGGAAAGATTTCCTTGCAAGATTTTTTTGATTGCATCGATATTAAATCGGTAGTCAAACTCTTCCTGTAATCCAATGCAAGGTGCCAAGCAATTACCAATTTGATACTCCAAGCAGGGCTTGTACTTTCCCTTAGCAATCATCTGTTGCGATAAATTAAGGCTACAGGTACGTAAAGGAAAAAGGGTTTTTGTTAAATCGAGCAGGGTTTTAACCAACCTGCCCGAGGTATAAGGACCGAAATAGATACTTCCATCCTCAATATAATTCCTTGTACTGAAAACACGGGGGAAAGGTTCGTTCTTAATGCAAATCCAGGGATAGGTTTTATCGTCCTTTAAAAGAATATTGTACTTGGGCTGATGTTTCTTAATAAGAACATTTTCTAGTAAAAGTGCATCTGATTCAGAATCGACAACAACAAACTTAATTGATGCAATTTTACGCACCAGCGTTCGCAACTTGTTGTTGGTTTGATTCGTTCTGTTGAAGTAAGACGAAACCCGTTTCTTTAAACTCTTGGCTTTACCAATATAAAGCAAACCACCCTCGGTGTCGTAAAACTGATACACCCCAGGTAATTCTGGCATAACCCTTACCGACTCCTGAACGGATTCCGTAATCATAAATATCAACCGTTTGTAAAGGTAAACATTAATTAAAATTTAAAAATCAACTAAATAAAAAGTTCGGTATAGTTAAATTTATCCACATCAAACAATCCTGCTGGAGTTATTTTTAGATGTGGAATTACCGATAACGACATAAATGACATCGTCATAAATGGTGCTTTAAGTTTGCATCCATCGGAAATTACTTTGGAGTTTATTTTCTCGTAAGCAGATGCGGCAACCTCGGCTGTAGAGTCAGTCATTAAACCATAAACAGGTAGTGGAAGACCGTGTAGTTGTTGTCCATCAAAATAGCAAACCCCTCCTCTATTCTTAATAATGAAGTCCAAGCATTTCTCAATGGATACATTATCGCAACCAACGGAAATAATATGATGACTATCGTGTGCTATGCTTGCAGCAATGGCACCTTTCTTCATTCCAAAACCCTTAATTAAACCAACAGATAGTTCGTTCTCCTTGTATCTACTTAACACAGCTATCTTCAAAACATCTTCTTTAAGATTGCAACTTAAAGTTTCAGCTTCGTTATTTATAACTACCGTATTAGTAATCAGCTCATCATTTATAACCTCAATTGCTTTTACTTTGCTTGAAGCCACCTTTAAATTCAAATTTGAAGGGTTGAAACTGGTTGGAAAAACATAATTCAATGCTGAATACGATTTATGAACTTTTTCTTCTGTCTCTAAAACATCTAAACCATTAATAAATGTACTCTGAATATTGAGGTTTTGAAGATTATCAACCACCAAAAAATCGGCAGAATCGCCCTCTTGCAACAACCCTACATTTAACTTATAATGATTAACTGGGTTAACTGATGAAACCTGCAACACATCAAAAATATCATAGCCCAAGGCCAAGGATTGCTTTACCTTTAGGTTAATGTGACCATGAAGCAACTCATCGGGATGACAATCGTCGGTACAGAACATTAAGTGCTTGCTATATTCCTTAATTAGCGGATGTAGAGCACCGAAATTCTTGGCCGCACTACCATCTCGAATAAGAATTTTCATTCCCAGTTTTATTTTCTCCAAGGCCTCCTCGAGTGTGAAACACTCATGGTCAGTTGTAATTCCTGCAGAAACATAGGATTTAAGTGCATCGCCACTCAACCCTGGCACATGGCCATCCACAGGTTTATTTACTGAGTGCGCTTTACCAATAATCTGCATAACGCTCTCCGATTTATATATAACACCGGGGAAATTCATCATTTCAGCAAGAAAATGTATATCATCCCTCTTCATTAAACCCTCAATAATCTCCGGGGTGAAAGGTTCAAAACACTCATCGAAAGGAGAAGCGGGAACGCATGAAGGTGCCCCAAAATAAAACTTCAAATCTGAACCCTTTGCATCGTTTATCATAAACTCCACGCCATTTACACCTGCTACATTGGCAATCTCATGCGGGTCGGTCACAACAGCAACGGTACCATGCTTCACCGCTGCCTTTGCAAAATTAGACGGGGTAAGCATAGAACTTTCGATATGAACATGCGAATCAATAAAACCCGGTAGGATTATTGGATGCTTTATGCGCGAATCCTTTTCTATTTTAACTATTTTTCCATCCTGAATCCTCAGAGTTGCGCCAAAAGACTCCCTTTTAATTGGGTCGAAAACAACCCCAGCAACAGTAAAATTTGTACTCATAATCGAAATGTTTTGAATAAATAATAAACTATATCACAATACAATAAACAAAATCACCTATACTAATAAAGAAAATGTTCCACGTGGAACATTTATGTAAAAAATTCTAAAAACCGCAATGTTCCACGTGGAACATTTAAAGTATTTATTTAGCTACCTGCCAAAATAAACTAGTAAAACATTAATATCGCTAGGAGAAATGCCAGGTATACGTTTTGCCTCTCCTATTGATTGAGGTTTATGTTTAGTTAACTTTTGACGGGCTTCAGTGCTTAGTGATTCTAATGAAGTGAAATTAAAATTTAATGGTATTGGAACATGCTCAAGTCGCGATATTTTATCTGCAATAAGTTTTTCCTTGTCAATATAACCCTGATATTTGATTTTTATCTCAACCGCCTCTAATATTTCAGGAAATAATTCTTGCTCATCTGTACTTAAAATATTGAGTTTCTCTTGGATATCCTTTAAACTAATCTCTGGTCTAATGATAACATCAAAAAGTTTCTTCTTTTGGTTTAACGGAGAACTATTATTTGCTTCTAAATACTGATTAACAAAACCTGGTTCAATTGAAGTCTCCTGAATATATCGGTAAAGTTTATTAATGATTTCGTACTTTTGAGTAAAACTATCATATTCATCCTTGCCAACCATTCCTAACTTATACCCAAATGGCATTAATCTTTCATCAGCATTATCTTGACGAATCAATATTCGAAATTCTGCTCGACTCGTAAATACACGGTAAGGCTCGTCTACGCCTTTGGTAATTAAATCGTCAATCATCACGCCAATATAAGCCTGGTCGCGATTTAAAACGAATGGCTCCTGATTGGTTATAGTAAGGTGAGCATTAATTCCTGCAACCAAACCTTGCCCTGCTGCCTCCTCGTAACCTGTGGTACCATTAATCTGCCCAGCAAAGAACAATTTGTTAATCAACTTCGATTCTAATGTATGCTTTAACTGAGTAGGTGGGAAATAATCATACTCTATAGAGTACCCTGGACGAAGAATATTTACATTTTCAAAGCCAGGAATTAATCGCAATGCCTTAAACTGAACATCCCAAGGTAGCGATGAGCTAAAACCATTAAGATACATCTCATAGGTAAACACTCCTTCGGGTTCTAAAAATAACTGATGCGATTCCTTGCTGGAAAAAGTATTCACTTTATCTTCAATGCTGGGGCAATACCTTGGACCAATTCCTTTAATGCGACCAGAAAAAAGTGGAGAATCATCAAATCCTTCTTTTAAAACCTCATGAACCTTTTTGTCGGTATGAACTATATAGCAATGCTTAATTGGTAAATCTGTTTTTACATTTGGGTCGAACGAGAACTTTCCAAGCGATTCACTCTCTTGAATAATCATCTTGGAATAATCAACAGTACGTCCATCGATACGAACGGGTGTTCCTGTTTTCATCCTGCCTGACTCAATTCCTAAGTCTTTTAAACGCTCAGTAAGACCAACCGAATTGCTCTCCCCTATTCTACCTCCTGTAACATTTGTTCTCCCAATATGAATAAGTCCGTTTAAAAAAGTTCCGTTTGTGAGAATTACAGATTTGCAAGAAAATGATATTCCATTTCTAGTTACAACACCATTTACAGAATTAGAATCCTTATCGATTAAAACATCTATAACATCATCTTGCCACAACGAAAGATTTGGAATAGATTCTAAAAATTTACGCCACTCAATGGTAAATAAAAATCTGTCGCACTGTGCACGTGGACTCCACATTGCTGGTCCCTTAGATTGATTTAACATTCTAAAGTGAATAGTTGTGAGGTCGGTAACCTTCCCTGTGTATCCACCAAGCGCATCAATCTCTCGAACAATTTGTCCTTTTCCAATTCCACCAATGGCTGGGTTACAGCTCATTTGCGCGAGTTTGGTTAAGTCCATAGAAATTAAAAGGGTTTTAGAACCCATATTTGCTGCCGCAGCTGCTGCCTCACACCCAGCGTGCCCTCCTCCAACAACTATAATATCGTAATTAATCTGCATAGTTATAAAAAATACTTAAAGCCTCATCTTCCAAAACTCGCATTTGCTTTTGTTGCTTTGCTGTTTTATCGGAAAATCCCACTAAATGTAAAACACCATGAATTATTACCCTTAACAATT
The DNA here is from genome assembly GCA_029560875.1 of Bacteroidota bacterium. GTDB lineage: Bacteria > Bacteroidota > Bacteroidia > Bacteroidales > Tenuifilaceae > SB25. The sequence goes on from JAKQKB010000126.1 coordinate 10,248, forward strand.
CATCGTTGTAATTTGTTTTAAAACGGTGTGAATTATCTAGAACCGTATCGATAGAAATAAAAATATCACCTTCTACTTTATTGTCGTAACAATAATCGAAAGTGATAATATCGGTAAAATAACTATGATTTAAATATTGTTGATTTAATTCTAGGATGTACTGGTTAGAGCAAAAAATGTAACTTACGTTACCCAACTTCTTTTGATGCAACTTTATTACATCGTTAATCCACTTTGATACCTTTCTTTTTTCCTTTAAAACAAACTTTATATCTTGACACTGAAAGTTTATAGGCATTTTAGATGTTAAAAATTAGTTCCACTTTGGTTCCTTTGTCGTTGTAAACAATTTCGTCGGTTAATTTGCGCATCAAAAATACACCGCGCCCCGAAATGTTCTCGATATTCTCAGGCATTGTTGGGTCAGGAATAGCATTAAAATCAAAACCTGGGCCTTGGTCCTCAATGGCAATTGTAAGCTTACCGTTTACAACTGTAAAATCAATCTTTACTGTTTTATTAATATCTAATTTATTGCCATGAACCATGGCGTTGTTAACGCCTTCGATTGTAGCAATTAGGATTTTTCCGTATAAGTCGGAATGTATAGAATTAACTTCTGAAATTTCATCGATAATCTTTTCTACTTGATTAATCTCATCAAGTTTGCTCTGAATTATTAATGATTTATTCATTGTAAAATTTTTTATGTTAATCTTTATACTGAAAAAGAGCAAAAAAGTTACACAATTACTTGCCTTTATAGCTAGGAATCCAGTTGGTTGGATTCTCAGTTGAACGTTCATTCCAAACTTCGAAATGTAGAATCCCAACTTTATCGTCGAGCTTAGCTACCTCTCCTATTTTTTGACCTATACGAATTTTATCACCTGCTTTTACCTCAAGGTTTGCCAAGTTAGAATAAACGCTCAAATAACTACCGTGACGAACAATAACGGCAAGACCACTTAATGGCACATTAAATATCTTTCTTACTTCTCCATCAAAAATACAATATACGTTAGAATTTTTAGATACAGTTATATCAATTCCATTATTTTTAATTTTTACGCCCTTTAAGTATGGATGATTAGACTCTCCGTACGATGCAGTAACTATACCATCCTTAACAGGTGCAGGTAATTTTCCGAAATTATCCTTAAACTGCTTACTTAAAACAAAGTTGATTTCATTTGTTTTGTTATCGTTCTTTGATTTTCGTCGAGCCTCCTCCTCAATAATTTTCTTAATTTGATTAGCGATTGCTTCAGCCTTTTTCTTTTCGTTGGCTAAATCCTTTCGTAAATCTTTTTCTTTACGCTTAATATCATTTACCTTTTGAGCAAATGATTTGGATTCTGAAACAAGCTTTGTTAATTCATTTTCCTTTTCAATCTGTTTTAACTTTAAAAGTTTATAGTTATTCTGAAGATTTAACTTATTGGTATGCACAGTTGAGATTAACTGTTTTAACTCGTCGATTCGACGCTCCTGATAACTGATTAAACTTTTATAAAACTTTACGCGCGTATAAGCTTGATTAAATGAAGTTGAAGAAAGTACAAACATTATTAACTCAACCTTATCCTTATTTCTGAATTTGGTTCTAAGAATAAAAGCTAACTCTTCTCTCCTATCGTCAATAACAACATCTAAGCTATCAATTTGATGCTGGCTGAAAATAATCCTATCGTTTAGGAAATTTATTTCTGTCTCAATTTGCTTGATTAAATCGTTCTTAAGCTTGATGCGATTCTCAATTAACTTAAGATTGTTTACAGTTAAACTTTTCTCCTTGGATGTTTCCTCAATTAAACTTGATAATTTAGAGATATTATCCTCTATGTTCTTACGTCTGTTATTTAAATCATCAATGGTTTGACCGTTTGCTGATGAAAAACTAATCAGCAAAAAAATTAAAAAAGAATATTTTAAGTATTGATTTATCATTTAACACCAGTATGGCCGAATCCACCAGAACCACGAGCAGTATCGGAAACAAATTCAACATTGTCGAAAATAGCCTTTTCGTACTTGGCAAAAACCATCTGACAAATACGCTCGCCTGGTTCAATAACAAAAGATTCGGAACTTAGGTTTATTAGTATAACACCAACCTCTCCCCTATAGTCAGCATCAATTGTGCCTGGTGTATTTAAAACTGTTATTCCTTTCTTAAGAGCTAATCCGCTTCGGGGACGAATTTGCGCCTCGTATCCTTCGGGTATCTCTAAATATAAACCAGTCTTCACTAAAGCGCGTTCAAGTGGTTTAAGGGTAATGCTCTCAGAAATATTTGCTCGTAAATCCATTCCGCTACTATGCTCAGTGGAATAGCTAGGATTTGGATAAATGGAATCGTTCTTAATTTTTACAGTTATCATACTAAACTTTGATAAATCTATTTAAAATAGGAATGTTAATCTTCTCGGCTTTTATAAAATAATATCCAAAATACAATAACGCAATATTTATAAATACAACTGCAAAAATAGGCTTTGTAAAAAATAGAACAGTTGCAATAGTGAATATAGTTATAAACAAAATTGAATATTTTTTAAAGTGAGTTGTATCAAACCAAATTAAACCTGACTTTTTTCCATCTCTATAACTTAAGAAATTCATAAAACCATAAGTTACAACTCTAGATACTGCTGCACCATAAAAACCAATTAAAGGTATGAGAATAATATTTGATATAACAGTAATTGAAGCACCAATGACAGTGTACTTTATACCATAAACAGTTTTATCGGTTAACTTATACCAAAAGGACAAATTGAAGAAAGTTCCGTTTAATATATTAGCTATCAGTAGTATAGGAACAACGTATAATCCAGACCTATAATTAGGGCCAATATAATACTTGAAAATTGGCAGATTGAAGGTGACGAACAGAAAGATAATCAGGCAGAATACTACAAAGTACTTCATAGCCTTACCAAAAACTTGAACAGAATCAGCTCTCCCTTGATTATTAAAAAAGAAAGGCTCTGCGGCAAATCTGTACATCTGAGTAAAGAGAACTAACAGAACGGCTAACTTAAAGTTTGCACTATAAATACCAATCTGATAAAGCGCTGTTCCTTCGGGCAGCATATACTTCAGAAAAATCCTATCGAACGACTCGTTTGCAGTACCGGCTAAACCAGCAATCAACAATGGAAATGAATATTTAAGAATAGATTTAAGCAGGGTAAAATCTATATTGAATCTTGGGATTTTAGCATAGAACAACAAAACAAGAACAGTTAAAACATTCTGTACAAGGTTTGAGAAGAAAATAAAGTAAACGGGATTTACATTTGGGAATAACTGTTGGTGTTGCTCTGGCGAAAGAATAACGTAAAAGAAAACATTTAGCAAAATATTAACTGCTACTCCAAAAATCTTTATGGTTGAAAAAACTATGGGTCTATTCTCGCTGCGCAATTTGGCAAAAGGTATAGCCATAAAAGCATCGAGTGAAATGATTAAACCTAGCGTGTAAACATACGATGCATCATAAACAGTTCCTAAAGAAAGTGCAATACTATCGGCAAAAACAAAAAAGAATATAGAAGCAAGCGTAGATGTTAACAGCAAAAAGTAAAACAACGTAGAGTAAACAACTTGCTTATCGTAGTTCTTGGAGACAAAACGGAAAAATCCAGTCTCTAAACCAAAAGTTAAAACAATGAGTAATATAGTAAGGTAAGCATACAATTCATTTACAACACCATATTGTGATGCATCCTTAAAAAAATAGGTATGAACAAAAACCAATAAAAAGTTGAGAAGCTTCGGTAGTACAGTACTTAACCCATAAATAACGGACTGCGAAAAAAGTTGCTTAACTGACGACATTCAACAATAATTATAATTCAACGTAAAGGCTATCAAAAAAATATGACATTAGTCAATATTCAATAATTGTTCATATTTTTGCGTTGTTAAAACTACATATTATGAAAAAATTAATCGCAATAGTTTTGATTGCTTTTCTAGCAAGCTGTTCTAAATACGACAAAAATTATCATCACGCTAAAATAGAAACTGAATACGGAAACATAGTTGTAAAATTATACAATTCTACACCCAATCACACAAATAATTTTGTAAAACTAGTTAACGAAAAGTTTTTCGATGGAATTATTTTTCACAGAGTGATAAAAGATTTTGTGGTACAAGGTGGCGACCCAGATACAAAAAATACTGAAGCCGGAAAACTTTACGGCGAATCTGATGCTGGTTACTTAGTAGATGCTGAATTTGTTGACACAATAATTCACAAACGTGGAACAATTGCAATGGCTCGCGAAGGAGATGATGTTAATCCTGAGAAAAAATCATCAAGTTCACAATTCTACATTGTTGTAGGTAAAATATTTACCAACGAACAATTAGATTCACTGGAGATTAAACAATTCAGTAAAAAGGTATCTAAGTTTGAAAGCAAAATATACGCAGAACTTATAAAACAAATGGGTGATACCTTGAACAACGCAAAGTTAAAAAAGAAGATAGGCGAAATAGTTACAACAAAAGTGGACTCGTTCAAAGTAGCTACACCAATTGCTAAGTTCAACGAACTACAACGCAAAACATACACAACTGTTGGCGGAATCCCACATCTTGATGGGAACTATACAATATTTGGCGAGGTAATAGAGGGTTACGAGATAGTGGAGAAAATATCGTTGGAAGCAACTGATGAAAACGATAGACCACTTAAAGATATCAAAATGAAAATTAGCTTAATTAACTAGATATGCTACAGCGAATTGAAAGTATTAAGGAAGAGTTAAAAAAATTAAATCCTGTAAATCAGGATGATGTTGAAAAAATTAGAATTCACCTTTTAGGCAAAAAAGGTTTAGTAACATTGCTTTTTGAGGATTTTAGGAATGTAAGCAAGGAGGAGAAGAAGAATCTTGGACAAGTAATTAATACATTAAAAAACGAAGTTCAAGAAAAAATAGATACCTGGAAACAATCTCTTTCATCGAATGCTAAAAGAGAAACAAATATCGATTTAACTCTTAACGAACCAAATCAAGAATTTGGTACACGACATCCTATATCGTTAATTAAGAATGAACTTTACGAAACATTCAAAAAACTTGGATTTACAATATACGAAGGACCTGAAATTGAAGACGATTGGCACGTATTCTCAGCACTAAATTTCCCTGAGGAACATCCAGCAAGAGATATGCAGGACACATTCTTCATTGAGAAAAATCCAGATATTCTACTTAGAACTCATACATCATCGGTTCAGGTTAGAAGTATGGAGCGTGAGAAACTACCTATTAGGGTGGTTTGTCCTGGTAGGGTTTTCAGAAACGAAGCAATCTCGGCACGTGCACACTGTATATTTCATCAAATTGAAGGACTTTACATTGATAAAAACGTTTCGTTTGCCGACTTAAAGCAAACATTACTATACTTTGCAAGAGAAATATTTGGAGAGGAAACACAGATTAGACTTCGTCCATCATTCTTTCCATTTACAGAACCATCGGCCGAAATGGATGTTAGCTGTAAGCTTTGCGGTGGAATAGGTTGTTCTGTATGTAAGTATACAGGTTGGTTAGAAGTATTAGGCTGCGGAATGGTTGACCCAAATGTTTTGGAACTAAACAATATCGATAGTAAAGTTTACTCAGGTTTTGCTTTTGGTATGGGTCTAGAACGTATTGCAATGTTAAAATACCAAGTAAAGGATTTAAGACTTTACTTTGAGAACGATGTTAGATTTTTAAATCAGTTCAAAAATTACTAGAAATAAACTTTAACTCAAGTAGTTTGTTCAATAAATAAAACTTTAGCTATGGGGGAAGGTAATACATACCTATGTAAAGCCTGTGCTTGTTCATCGGTATCGGTGTTTAAATCGCTGAGCAATGAGGAACACGAATTGTTGAGTTCAAAGTTAAAATGCAACTTCTACAAAAAAGGGGATATCCTTTACAGGGAAGGCAGTAGAATTACAGGTTGCTACTGTGTGCAAAAAGGTGTTTTAAAGATTTACAAAACTGGAATAGATGAAAAGCCACAAATTGTAGCATTTGCAAGACCTGGAGATATTACTGGTTACAGGTCTGTACTAAGTAACGAAGTGGCCTGTACAACTGTAGAAGCACTTGAAGATTCAGAGATTTGCTTTATTCCTTCGGAAATAATCTTTGCTCTTATTAAAAAGAACTCAGACTTTGCTCTTTCGCTAATTCAACTTACTTGTAAAGAGCTAAATCAGGCTAATAGTTACATAAAAGATATTGCACAAAAAACTGTTAAAGAAAGACTTGCTGAAACATTAATAATGCTCTACGAAACATTTAATGTAGATGCAGAAGGTTACATAACAATTAATCTGACAAGAGAAGATTTATCGAGCATAGTTGGAACTGCAACCGAATCGGTTATAAGAATACTTAGTGAACTAAAATCAGAAGGATTATTAGAACTAAAAGGTAAGAAGATTAAAATATTAGACCTTAAAAAGATGAAATTGATTTCCGATTCAATATTCTAAAAAAGAGAACCTTGTTCTGGAAATCTATCAATTTTAAGATGTTTATACGCTAAATCGGTTACTTCACGACCACGAGGGGTTCTTTTCAAGAATCCCTCTTTTATTAAGAATGGTTCATAAACTTCCTCAATAGTACCAGCATCCTCTCCTACTGCTGTTGCTATAGTATTCAAACCAACTGGACCTCCTTTAAATTTATTGATTAACGTCTTTAGAATCTTATTATCCATTTCATCTAAACCTCGTGAATCAATTTTAAGAGCATCGAGTGCGTGAACAGAAATATCGTGATTAATATGACCATCGCCAATAACTTGTGCAAAATCCCTTACTCTACGCAATAAAGCATTTGCTATACGGGGAGTTCCTCTACTGCGTAAAGCAATTGCTTTTGCAGCTTCGTTATCTATATCAATTCCTAAAATTTTAGAAGAACGTTTAATAATATTCTCAATAACCAGTGAATTGTAATACTCCAGATGAAAATTGATTCCAAAACGTGCCCTTAACGGACTTGTTAGTAAACCACTACGTGTTGTAGCACCAATTAAAGTGAAAGGATTTAACTCAATTTGAATACTTCTAGCACTAGGTCCTTTATCAATAATAATATCAATCTTATAATCCTCCATTGCAGAGTATAAGTACTCTTCAACAATGGGACTTAACCTATGAATCTCATCAATAAAAAGAATATCAAACTTTTCGAGATTTGTTAAAAGACCAGCTAAATCGCCAGGTTTTTCGAGAATTGGACCAGATGTAGTTTTTATACTTACATCAAGTTCATTTGATATGATATTTGCTAAAGTTGTTTTACCAAGACCAGGAGGTCCGTGAAGTAAAACGTGATCCAAAGCCTCCCCTCTTAATTTTGCAGCTTTAACGAATATCTGAAGATTCTCAATAATGTGTTCTTGACCTTTAAACTGGTCGAACTGTGAAGGACGAATTTTTCCTTCAAACTCACTATCCCTTAAACTATTATCGTTACGAATAAAATCCGATGAAGCCATTATACTTTTAGCATTCTCTCAATTGGTAAACGAGCAAGTTCAATTAAACTTTCATCTACATCAATTTGAGGTTTCTCATATTTTAGTGTCAAATATAACTTTTTTAAAGTTATCAATTTCATAAATGAACACTCATTGCAAGCACAAGTTGAATCGTTTGGAGGAGCAGGTATGAATGTTTTATCAGGATTACTTTTTATCATTTGATGCAAAATACCTACCTCTGTAGCAACAATGTATTCCTTACTATCATCTTTACTTGTATAACTCAACAAATCGGATGTAGAGCCAATATAATCAGCAATTAAAAGAATAGTTTTAGGACACTCAGGATGTGCTATAAATTTAGCATTTGGATGCTCTTTCCTTAATTGAACTATCTTTTCTAAGGAAAACTGGTCGTGAACGTGACAAGCACCATCCCAAACAACCATATTTTCTCGTTTAGTTAATGCTTTAAGGTAATTACCTAAATTTCTGTCGGGAGCAAAAATTATAGGCTCATTGGCAGGAATACTATTAATTACTCTAACTGCATTGGACGATGTACAACAGATATACGATAAACTCTTAATATCTGCAGTAGTATTAACATAGGTTACAACCTTATGATTTGGGTACTTATCAACAAATTTCTTAAAATCTTCGTACTTACAACTTTCAGCAAGGCTGCAGCCTGCATTCAAATCGGGTAAAAGAACCTTACTTTTTGGAGAAAGTATTTTTGCTGTTTCGGCCATAAACTTTACGCCAGCAAATACAATAATATCGGCTTTTACACTAGCAGCTTTTTGAGATAATGCAAGACTATCGCCAACAAAATCGGCTATATCTTGAATTTCTGGATTCTGATAGTAGTGAGCCAGAATAACAGCGTTCTTCTCCCTCTTCAACTTATTTATCTCATCGACTAAATTTATGGAACTATCCAAATTTTCATCGACATAACCTAAGTTATCAACATTACTATTATTCATTTTCTTTTTTAGTTTTTAAATAAATAAAACAATATGATTATGAATAGCTGTTAATTCGGTTCAAAACAAAATTGTAATTCGTTTGCAAAAATGCTTATTAAAATTGGGATAACAAATTGTTAACACTAAAAACCATATAATGTTTGCTGAAACACAGGGTAATTCAAACTTTATTAACAGCTGTTAACATACCAATATGTTGAATTTTTTCTGATAATTAACAACCCCCACAATTGTTAATAAGAGCGGTGAAAAGTTCTATGAAAAACTTTGTTGCTCCTATTGGTATTTTCGGCAATGTTTATATATAGGGTTAGGGTTATTCGCTCCAAAAATATTTACTGAAATCAATCAACAAAAATTTCAACATTAATTAAACACCTATTCTGGAGTTACTAACAGGCATGAAATTTGAGTTAATAAGAATGATTGGTTACAAAAGTCACTAATGGTTCCAACAAAAACAACTAATTTTGACAAAACAAAAAAGCAGTAAAATGCACCTTTACAGACCAATAAGGAAATATGTGTTACTGTCTACGTTAGTAGTATCGCACATTTTTATAGTACAAGCACAAACGGACACGCTAGTTAACAAGAGGGATACAGCCAAACGTTATTTTATTGCCCTACCAATTGGATTTTATGGTGAGGAAACAAGTTTTGGATTTGGTGGCTCTGCGGGTTACTACTATAGGTGTAAGGATAATAAGATATCGAGTTTACAGGGAAATGCCGTTTACACGCTAAAAAACCAGGTAAGCCTAAACGTACTTCCTAAAATATATACTAGCACAAGGGATTTTTATTACTCTGGACACTTAAAGGTAAACTACTACCCCGATAAGTTTTTTGGAATTGGCCGAAACACAAACGATACGTTGGAGGAAAACTACACATCGAAGGATTTTTCGGTATTGCTGCAGCGTCAACGCATACTTTTTGGTGTTATAATGGCGGGAGTTCAGGCACAGGTAAACTATTACCAAGCGGAGGATATTAAGACGGATGGATTGCTATCGCAGGGAGTTATTGGAATGAACGATAAGTTTACGGCAGGCTTGGGTTTGTTGCTAACCTGGGATACACGCGATAATATGTTTTACGCAACCGACGGCGAGTTCTATAAAGCGTCGTTGATGGTTTACAGCAAAGCCTTTGGTAGCAACCTAAACGTAACAAGGTTAACGGTTGATTTGCGCAATTTCTATGCCTTGGGGGGTAAGCATATTTTAGCATTGCAGGTTTATGGCGATATGACATGGGGCGATACTCCCTTCCAAATAATGCCCTCGTTGGGCGGAAGCGATATTCTACGGGGTTACTACAAAGGGCGATACCGCGATAAAATGATGATGTGCGCACAGGCCGAGTACCGATTCCCTATATATAAATGGTTAAAGGGAACTGCATTTGCTGGTGTGGGCGATGTAGCAAACGATTTGGATAGATTTGACATATCGCAATCCAAAGTGGCATACGGAGCAGGTTTAAGGGCAAGAGTGAATCCGGTTAATGTTCACCTGCGTTTTGATGTTGCTTTTACAAGGGATAGAGAACCTGCGTTTTACTTTACGGCGTCGGAGGCGTTTTAATGCTTATAAATTGGAGAAAGCAAGTATATTAACGTTTACTAGCAATTCATAATTTTTTATTCTCAGGACAAGGATTGAGTTATAACTTGAATAATATGACACAAGACACAGCGATAAAGTTATTCAATGACAAGCAAATAAGAACCATTTGGGATAATGACCAAGAAAAATGGTTTTTTTCTATAGTTGATGTTGTTGGAGTCTTGACAGAAAGTCCAAATCCACGTAAATATTGGAGTGTACTAAAAACAAGGCTAAAGGCCGAGGGAAGTCAGTTGGCTACAAATTGTAGTCAACTGAAAATGCTTTCGGCAGATGGAAAATATTACAAAACAGATATAGCTGACACACAACAGCTCTTTCGCATAATTCAATCTATTCCATCACCTAAAGCAGAACCTTTCAAACTTTGGTTAGCAAAAATTGGGAGAGAGCGAATAGACGAAATTGAAGACCCAGAGATTGGTATTGAACGATTAATGGAAACATACTTACAAAAAGGGTATTCAACATCATGGATAAATCAGCGACTCAAAAGCATAGAAGTCCGAAAGGAGCTTACAGATGAGTGGGAGAATCGAGGAATAAAGAAAGGACAGGAATATGCAATTCTCACTGATGAGATAACAAAGGCATGGAGTGGATTTACTACAAAACAGTACAAGAATTTTAAAGCTCTTAAAAAAGAAAACCTGCGAGACCACATGACAAACTTAGAGTTAGTTCTAAACATGCTAGCAGAGGCAACAACCACAGAAATTTCCAAGGAAAAGAAACCAAAAACATTTAAAGAAAGTCATAAAATTGCTAAGCAGGGAGGGACTATTGCAGGAAATACACGAAAAGAAATTGAGGCTAAATCTGGAAAGAAAGTAGTTACAAAAGAAAATGCTAAGCAACTAATCGAGAAAAAGAAGAAAGAATTAGGCAAATAAAAATACATAAAAAAAGAGACCTCCGATTGGAGGTCTTTTGGTTTATTGACTATTTCTTTAGTTTTTTTACGCTTCCAGGTCTTGCAGACGCTGGAAGGTCTCGCCTTTTACAGGAACTTTCCAGCGTGGCGCAGCCTCCTGGAAACGTTTATTTAGAATGCTTAAAGCATTGTCGATTCAACTTCGTCAACAGTAATTGGAATGCGTTGTCCTAGAATTCTACAGCCTTTGTCGGTAATTAGAATATCGTCCTCTAGGCGGATTCCACCAAAGTTGGCGTAATCGGCTAGTTTGGCGTAATTGATAAACGACTCGTTAATTTTCTCCGATTTCCACTTCTCGATAAGCGCTGGGATAAAGTAGATGCCAGGCTCAACGGTTAGTACAAATCCTGTTTGTATGCGACGTCCACAACGTAGGTAGGCTGTACCGAATTGGTCGGAGCGGGTAATTTCGTCGTCGTAACCAACATTGTTTTCGCCTAAATCCTCCATGTCGTGAACATCGAGCCCCATCATATGGCCCAAACCGTGAGGGAAGAATAGCGCGTGAGCGCCATTTGCTACGGCATCATCAACATTACCTTTCATTAGTCCAAGAGCCGAAAGACCCTCGACGATAACCTTTGCCGATGCTTTGTGAACATCTAAATAAGGTATACCCGGTTTTGCAATTTCAATGGCTTTATTGGTTGCTGCAAGCACAATGTTGTAAATATCCTTTTGCTGCTGGGAGAATTTGCCGCCAACAGGAATTGTTCTGGTGTTATCCGAAGCATAATGTGAAACCGACTCTGCACCGCAATCAACAAGCAACATGCGACCTTGCTGAAGAATTTGAGAGTGGTCGTGGTTGTGAAGCGTTTCGCCATTCTGCGATAGAATTATAGGGAACGATGGCATTGTACCGTGAGCAACGGCAATACCCTCAATAAAGCCAGCAATCTCGCGTTCCGATGCACCAACCTTTGCCATTTTCATTGCAGTGGTGTGCATCTTATAACCAATGGCGCATGCCTTTTCAATTTCATCTATCTCGCAGGCCTCTTTAATGGAGCGCAGACCAACAATAGCCTTAATCAACTCTAACGAGGAGTAAGTTTTGATAAACGATTGGTTGATACCAAGCAAACGCTCAAGTGTTAATATATTCTCGGCGCGATATGGAGGAATAATGTGAATTTTACGTCCGTGACGTATAGCGCGCGAAATAGTAGTGTTCAGTTCCTTTAAAGGATGAGTTGATAATACGCCAACCTTTTCGCCTAACTCCTTAAGCTTGGGTTGCGGGCCCATCCAGATGATATCGTCGATATCGAAATCATCGCCGTAGAGGCAATCCTTACCGTCTTCAATGTCGATAATACCAATTAAATTAGGTATATCGAGACCAAAGAAGTAAAGAAAATTACTATCCTGGCGGAAATGGTAGGTGTTGCTAGGATAGTTCATAGGACTCTCAGTATTACCCATTAGTATGGCAATACCCGATTTGATTTTCTTTCGTAGTTTTAATCTACGGTCGATATAAACTTGCTTTTCAAACATGATTGAAAAATTAATTTTAGATTTGTTGCTCTAAAGGTAATGCCAAAACAGGAAAAATTCAAATGATAAAATTCATAAAACAACATATTAACTCTTTGATGTGGGCATTAATCATAATGATACTGTGCGGTGCACCATCTTCTTCTTTTCCAACAGTCCGATTTTTTAACATTCCCCATTTCGATAAGATTGTTCATTTTGGACTATACTTAGTATTCACACTACTTATACTATCGGAAACAAACACTAAAAGAAGGATTGGCGGATTAGACCGAAAAGCGATTATTGTTAGTTTGTCGATTGCAATTGCTTATGGCCTATTGATAGAATTAATGCAATTACTTGTGTTTGAAAGCCGGGGCGCAGAATTTTGGGATTTTGTGGCGAATACAATTGGAGCTATTACCGCAGTTTTAACGTATAGATTAGTGAATAGAATAACAAATCAATTAATATAGATATTATAAACTCATTTTTTAATGAACAAGATTGTCTGTTTGTTTCTTCTTTCAATACTTATTGGTAATCAGACATTAGGTCAAAACCTCATACTTAACCCCACTTTTGATGATTATGTCACATATTTGGATAGCAATAATAGAAAGGTTTATCAGCCAAAACATTGGTTTTATGAGGGACAAAGGCTAAATCATCCGGTATATTTTTCATCGGCTCGATTTCTAGACCCAACCATTAAAACAAAATTTCATCCAGAGGCAGAGTTAATAAGGCAAGGAAATCACATCAACTATATAAGCATCCTTCTTTTACCCAACACACAAAAAACTTACACTTATCTTAAAGAACCGCTTGAAAGGGGGAAAAAGTATAAGATTAATGTTGACATTAAGGTTTATAATCAGTCCAATTGCCTTTCAGATTTGTTGGTGGGTTTTCTGGATACCATAAATGAGATCAAAGTCGATTACTCTCAAATAGTTAAGCTTTCTTTACCCGACTCTGTTCCGTTCGACCAATTCTGCAATAATTGGGTAACCCTTGAACAACAGTTTGTTGCAAATGGCGACGAAAAGATATTTGAAATAAGCGCAGGAACACCAAAGGATTATACGGATATTGTAAAGTCAAATCCAGAAAAATTTCAGATTTATTACCGAAGAAATACATACCAATTAAAGTTTTTAGTGGATAATATTAGATTAGTTCCAGTAGATAGTTTTTTGGTTAAAAAGGAAACGGCTTTAAACCAGCATAATCTCGAATCATTGAACTTAGGTGAAAGCATTATTCTTACAAATGTTTACTTTGATTTTGATAAATATGAGATTCTTAAAACGTCTTATCCTTCATTAGACTTAATTGCACAATATCTGCATAAGAATTCAACAGTTTATATTCTTATAACAGGCCATACCGATAACATAGGAGGAACAGATTATAACCAAAAGTTATCGGAGCAAAGAGCAAAAGCGGTTGTGGATTACTTAATAAATAAGGGAATCAATAAGAAACGACTCCAATACAAAGGAAACGGCAATCAATATCCAATAAGTGAGAATGAAACCAACCAAGGACGTGCAAAAAATAGAAGGATAGAGATGCAGATTATCAATAAATAAAAAATAAGATGTGTCTTTTTCAGTTTTTAATTAACTTTGCAGTTCGAATGTGGAAAGATTTGACTGATTGCAACCACAATAAATAAATGCTAAAACAGAATTATTATCGCAATCGCCCAAACCTTCCCGTCGCATTTTTGTTAATCAATCTAAATTCTTAATAAGATGGGATATTTATTTACATCCGAAAGCGTATCGGAAGGACATCCAGATAAAGTGGCCGACCAAATTTCCGATGCATTACTTGACGAGTTTCTTCGTCAGGACCCCGATTCAAAAGTTGCCTGCGAAACCCTTGTAACAACAGGTTTAGCCGTGCTTAGTGGTGAAGTTAAAACAAAAGGATATGTTGATGTTCAGGAGGTAGCCCGTAGGGTTATCAAACGAATTGGCTATACTAAACAGGAATATCGTTTCGATTCCGAGTCGTGTGGTGTAATTTCGTCAATACACGAGCAATCGCCCGATATTAACCGAGGAGTAGTGCGCGAAACAGAGGAAAATCAAGGTGCTGGCGACCAAGGTATGATGTTTGGCTATGCTAGTCGCGAAACCGACGACTATATGCCACTTTCATTGGTATTATCGCATGTATTGTTAATGGAACTTGCAAAGATTCGTCGCGAGGGTAAGGAGATGACCTATCTACGCCCTGATGCTAAATCGCAGGTAACATTGGAGTACAATGATAACAATCAACCCGTGCGTATTCATACTATCGTAGTTTCAACACAGCATGACGAGTTTGATGCGGATGATAACCGTATGCTCGAAAAGATACGTATGGATGTTAAAAACATACTGATTCCAAGAGCAAAGGCAAAATTCACAGAGCGCGTACAAAAACTTTTCAAGGACGATTTTATCCTACACGTTAATCCAACCGGTAAGTTTGTGATTGGTGGTCCACATGGCGATACAGGACTAACCGGACGAAAAATTATTGTTGATACCTACGGTGGTAAAGGCGCACACGGTGGCGGTGCTTTTTCGGGTAAGGATTCATCGAAGGTTGACCGTTCTGCGGCTTATGCAGCACGTCATATTGCTAAGAATATGGTTGCAGCAGGTATTGCCGATGAGATTTTGATTCAGGTTGCCTACGCAATTGGTGTTGCACAGCCAGTAGGTCTTTACGTGAACACCTACGGAACATCAAAGGTAAAACTTACCGATGGTGAAATTGCGCAGAAAGTTCAAAAAGTATTCGATATGCGCCCAGCAGCAATTGTAAAGCGCTTTGGATTGAAAAATCCAATTTTTGAGGAAACCGCAGCCTATGGCCACTTTGGTCGCGATTACTACAAGCGCGAGGTAGAGTTTGTTGTGAATGGAAATGGCAACGGAGCAAAAACCGAAAAACGCATGGTTGAGTTTTTCACTTGGGAGAAACTAGACTATGTTGATATCTTGAAAAAAGAGTTTGGATTGTAATAATTGATATGAATTATAAGAACCCGGCTGCATTTTAGCCGGATTTTTTATTAAACAAATTTTTTTAATGTTTCGGAAATCAGGTATTTATATAACTTTACGTGTCGTTTATTTTTTAAAAAGAATTGGTTAGATTAAAATGATTGCAAACCAAATTTTATTCACATGAAAAAACCTTTACTCTTCTTATTTACCCTATTGGGATTGAGCAGTTCTTATGCGCAAACTTTTACCGTTGGTGGTATTAACTACAATGTTACCAATGCTAACACAAAAGAAGTTGAGGTACGTCAAACCTTCAATGTTGCAGGGGATATTATTATCCCAGCCTCAGTAGTGAATGCTAGTGTAACTTACAGTGTTACCTCAATTGGATATTATGCTTTTCCGTCTTGTACCAGCTTAAGGAGCATAAGTCTTCCTGCTTCAGTTACTTCTATTGGAGAAAGTGCTTTTACTGATTGTAGTGCTTTAACAGCTATAAATGCAGACCCTCTTAATCCCAATTTAAGTTCGGATAATGGAATTTTATTCAATAAAGATAAAACAGTATTAGTGGCTTATCCTGCGGGGAAATCAGGAACATCCTATAGCGTTCCTATTTCGGTTACTGGTGTTGGAGATTGTGCTTTTAGTGGTTGTAAGCGTTTAACGAGCCTAAGCATACCTACTTCTGTTACTTCTATTGGAAATAACGCTTTTGCTAGTTGTAGTGGCTTAACAAGTCTAATCATTCCTACTTCTGTTACTTCTATTGGATCTAGTGCTTTTAGTGGTTGTACGGGTTTAACGAGCCTAAGCATTCCTACTTCTGTTACTTTTATTAAATCTTTTGCTTTTTCTGGTTGTTCAGGTTTAACAAGTATAAGTATTCCCAATTCTATTTTTTATATTGACAAGTATGCTTTTGAGGGTTGTACTAGTTTAACAAGTGTAAGCATTCCTACTTCTGTTGCTTTTATTGGACAGAGTGCTTTTGAGGGTTGTACTAGTTTAACAAGTGTAAGCATTCCTACTTCTGTAATTTCTATTGGATATGGTGTTTTTGCTAATTGTAGAGCCTTAACCGCTATAGATGTGGATTCCGCTAACCCCAATTATAGCTCTGATAATGGGGTCTTATTCAATAAAGATAAAACAGTATTAGTGGCTTATCCGGCCGGAAAAACAGAAATATCATATAGTATTCCTAATTCTGTTACTTCAATACTAAATTCCGCTTTTTATGGTTGTACAAGCTTAACAAGCATAACCATCCCTACTTCTGTTACTTCTATTGGATATAAAGCTTTTTGCGATTGTAAAGGCTTAACTAGCCTAAACATTCCTAATTCTGTTGCTTATATTAGAGAATTTGCTTTTGAGCGTTGTACCGGCTTAACTAGCCTAGACATTCCTAGTTCTATTACTTCTATTGGTAATTTTGCTTTTTATTATTGTACAGGATTAAAAACTGTTAATTGCGCTATAGCTACACCTCCTACTATTAACTCAAATGTTTTTATCGGTATTACCTTACCGAAGGTTAGCTTAACAGTACCTTCGGAAAGTTTTACAGCTTATAAAACCGCTTTGGTATGGAAGGATTTTGGAACTATTAATGGCGTAAGTACCACCGGTATTGAAGATTTAAAAGAAAATACTTTTACAGTAAGTGTTTACCCAAATCCTGTGGTAGATATGCTTACCTTAAAAATGGAGAACCTAAAACAGGTTTCTTTCTATAGTATAGATGGTCTGTTGGTTTTACAATCTACTAAAAACGAGATTAATCTTTCCGCATTGGTGAGCGGAGTTTATTTGGCTAAAATAGAAAATACCAAAGGTCAAGTAGTTATCAGAAGAGTAGTGAAGAAGTAATCGGCAGAGAGTGTAATTATTATTATCAACGTGGATTTAGCCCAACTTAAAAGTCGGGCTTTTTTATTTTGAATAAGATAAAACCACAAAGGGCTCAAAGTACATCACAAAGAGCACAAAGAAAAGCTTGTCCTCTAAGTTCCTTTGTGGACTTCGTGTATCCTTAGTGTCACTTTGTGGTAAAAAATCAAAATTTATTATTTCATCAGACTAGTGGTATCTTAACATAAAGTTGTCATTTATTAAACACAATAAATTGACAGCATAATGTTATTATTTATCTTTACTTCCCAAATAAAGCCTAGTTGGAATTATTGGATAAGAATATTGTGGATGCATTGCGCCAAGGCGATGAGCAGGTTTTTGAGACAATTTTCAAAACCTACTACGAGCGTCTTTGCAATTACGCCAACACAATACTGAACGATATGGATGAGGCCGAGGAGATGGTTCAAGGAGCATTCCTTACTGTTTGGGAAAAGCACGATACGCTGGAGATTCACACTTCGGTTAAATCGTACCTATACCGGGCTGTTCATAACAGCTGCCTGAACAGGGTTAAGCACTATAAAGTGCGAAAAACATACGGTGATGCTGTTAAAAACCAAACGGAATTGCTGCACGACGATGCTTCGCAGGATTTGATAGGAAGTGAGTTAGATGCTATTGTGGCCAACGCCATTGATTCGTTGCCCGACCAGTGTAAGTTGGTTTTTAAGTTAAGCCGATTCGAAAATTTGACTTACGCCGAAATAGCAGAGCAGTTGGGAATCTCCGTAAAAACAGTGGAGAACCATATGGTAAAAGCACTAAAAGTGCTGCGGGAAAAGTTGAAGGACTATTTGCCTGTTTTAATTTGGTTACTATTTATGAGGAACTAAAATTTTGGTTGAGGAGAACAAACATATTGACCTGATAATTGCGCGGTACATTGCTGGTGAAGCAACCGAGCAGGAGATTACTTTGCTTAACCAATGGCTCAGCGAGTCGGAGGTTAACCGCAAGTACTTTGGCGATATAGAGTTTGTTAACCAAAAAGCGGTTGCATCGCATACAGTTAATAAGGTTGATATTGATAAAGCTTGGGGCAAGGTTCGTCAGCAGATGAAGAAAAAAACCGTTCAGACAGAGCCAGCAGCAAAAACGGTTACCTTCCAAATTCCTGTATGGCTAAGAGTTGCGGCGGTGCTGGTTATTGTGTCGGGGATATCGTTTGGGCTTTACAGGTACTACACCTCTGCCCTGCTTTACCCCACCGAAATGGTTGCAGCAGCAAGCAAGGATAGCGTAATTACAAAAAGTTTGGTCGATAGTTCAACCGTTGCGCTGAACAAGAACAGTAAAATTACCTACGCCAAGAATTATGGCAAAAAGGAGCGCAGGTTGAAGCTTGAAGGCGAAGCCTTCTTCGATGTTAAACATATCGATGATAAACCGTTTATTGTTGAGGCCGAAGGAACATTAATTGAGGATATTGGAACATCGTTCAATATCAAAGCGGTTGATACCGATACCATTGTTGAGGTGTTTGTAAAATCGGGCGAGGTGATATTCTTTACAAAGGATAATAAGGGAATAAGCCTTACTGCGGGCGAAATGGGAATTTACAATAAGAATACTAGAACATTTACAAGGATTGCATCGCCCGATGTTAATGCAACGGCTTATGTAAACAAGGTTTTCCTTTTCCAGAACGTTCGCCTTGCCGATGTGGTTCAGCAGCTAAATATGGTTTATGGTACCAACATTCGTTTTGGCAATGAGCAACTAAAGGATTGCACAATATCAGTTAAGTTCGAGAATGAGGATATAGAGTTGATTCTAAGTATTATTAGCGAAACCCTCGAATTAACTGTTACAAAGGATACAGATGGATATATAATTAACGGAGATGCCTGTAAAAAGGAGTAAGCAGAATGAAGAAGATACTTTTACTATTCCTGATATCAACCCTAACTATCAACATAAAATCGCAGAATAGTTCAGTACCACCGCTTGAGCGTGAGGTAACGCTAACCATATCGAACGAATCTGTTCCCTTTGTACTTAATGCAATTTCGCAACAAACAGCCGTGGTGTTTTCCTACAGCCCAAACGTTATAAGCACAACAAATAAAATTAGTATTGATGTAAATGCAAAATCGGTTAGGCATACGCTCAACACAATTTTTACTGGTACAGTAAAGTATAAGGTGAAGGGAAAATACATTATTCTTCAGAAGAATGAGACACTTGCTAAGGAGGATGTGGTTGTTGAGGGATACCTGTACGATTCCCAAACTGGCGATAAATTAACCAATGCCACTGTTTACAACAAGGAGCAAAAGGTATCGACCCTAACCGATGAGTATGGCTACTTTAAGCTCGAAGTTCCTACCGATGCTGCAAACCCCGAGCTAAAAGTCAGCAAGGAGGGTTATGCCGATACACTGTTATCGCCTATTTCGGGCAACCTGAATTATGTTAACGTTGAATTATCCACAAAGCAGAAGATTGAGGAAACACCTTTGCTTATAGAACCAACTGTAGAAAAGGAAAAGAATCGAATCAGAATGCCGGAATGGTTAATCCCTAATCGGTTATTAATCAACACCAAAAACATTTCCGATACGCTATTCAGTAAGTTTCAGTTTTCGCTTATTCCTTTTGTGAGTACTAATAAGTTATTGTCGGGCAAAACCGTGAACGATTATTCATTGAATATGACTATTGGCTACGTGCAGGGTGTGCGTAAGGTTGAATTGGGTGGTATTGCTAATATTGTTAGGGAAGATGCTGGGTATTGTCAGTTAGCGGGCGTTGCTAACGTTGTTGGCGGGTTGGCCTATGGGTTTCAGGGTGCAGGAACATTCAATGCCGTTAGGCAGATGAGTGGTATACAGGCGGCTGGTGTTATAAATTTTGTTCTTAACGATGCGAATTACATTCAGTTAGGAGGAACGGGAAACTTTGTGGGCGGAAAATTTACCGGTGTGCAAGTTGCAGGTATTTTCAATATCGGTAGCGAAATGAGCGGAGTTCAGGTTGCAGGAGTTACCAATCTTACTGGCGAAGCCGAAGGGGTTCAGGTGGCCGGCGTACTTAACCACGCTAAGAAAATTGTTGGAACGCAGGTTGCAGGTGTTATAAATAATACGGATAGTTTGGACGGAGTTCAGGTAACAAGTGTGTTTAACCGAGCGGCATACTTTAAGGGTTACCAAATTGCTGTAATCAACTATGCAGATTCGTGCGATGGTATTCCCTTTGGCCTATTCAACTTTGTGCGGAAAGGTTACCACAAAATTGAACTATCGGCCGATGAGGTTTTCTACTCAAACATGGCATTCCGAAGTGGTGTAAAGAAATTCCATTCAATAGTATCGGTTGGAATCCGACCCGAAAACTTGGATAACCCTGTTTGGATGTTTGGATACGGCTTGGGAACAACCCTCGGAAAATCGGATAAATACTTATTCGACATAGATTTAACAGCGCATCAAGTAATGAAGGGTAGTTACTTTGCATCTAGGAACTCGCTCTATAAACTTACACTTGGTTTAGACAGAAAAATATCACCCAAAACCTCAATTACCTTTGGATTAACCTACAATATCTACGTAACAGATACTAATTCGAAGTACTACAGCGATACTTTTTCCTCGTTAGTTCCTTACTCCTTTACAAACAGCACAAGTAGTAACGGAAATAATGTGAAGACTTGGGTAGGCGGAAAGATTGGGATAAGGTTCTTGTAGTTAATCGTTGTTCACATCGTTCAAGTACTCTTTTGATGCGAAATCTCTTTACTTTACGGTCATCTTGGTTAAAGTTTTTACTAAATTTACTTGAATTTTGTGAGTTAGGAAGGGAGTAGTGGCACGCGTCAAAAGAAGACGCGCGCGAACGGAGGATAAGGTTCTTGTAATGTTTAGGCTAAACTTAATTTGTTAAATTGCAACTGTTTTTGGGCAATAATTGCACTTCATATCATTTTGCAGAGGGCAAATCCCAATTTAAACAAGAGCATTTTTAATAATATTTTCTTGGTAATGCGACGATAAAATAAGTTATTATAAATTATAGAGGATGAATAAAAGGACAATAATAAACCTATTGTTAATAGTATTAATTACAGGTTGCTCCGATAGTAAGCATTCAAAAATAGAATATTTTGATACTGGCGAAATAAAATCTGAGATTATATATGATAATAAGAGGGATACAACGAGTTTTTACATAAATCATTTTTATAAAAATGGAAGTATTAGATTAAAAGAAGAATTCTTTAAAAGTAAAAGAGAGGGTGTTTATACCTCTTATTATCAAAATGGAAATATTGATGAGGTGGGAATCTTTAAAAATGGGTTAAAGCACGGTATATTCAGTAAATATAACGAGCAAGGTTTTTTGGCGTTTAGTAACTACTATTACAATAATAAAATGATTCTGAGAAAAGAAACTCATTTTATTAAGGAGAATAAAAAATTTAGACATATCTTTTATATGCTCAAAGATACTAATTTGCTTAGTTTTGTAGGATATATTGATTATGACACATTAGGTAATGTTCTAGAAAATGAAAGTTCTTTTTATGATGTAGTTTCTTTAGATTCTATTAAACAAATAATGAAAATTAAAATTTATAATAAACAAGGAAAGGTTTTGATGCGTTTCCAGGAAAAAATATTTAATGAATTAATAAAAGCAGAAATATTTGAGCAAAAATATGACACCTATAACGATACATTAACAGTTCACTATATGGCAAAAGATATTGTTGTTGGCGATATTTTACTTGTACAGGACACGATTTCGCTTAAATTGCCCTTTTATCAAATTGTATCTACGAAAAAGGAAAATCCTGTAGGAATCGAACCTTATTGTATAGATTCTATTCTTACAGAATAATTGTAGCCCCAGTTCTATTGTTTGAGCGCGTCTTCAAGATGTATTCGCTCTAGTGGCTCAAGTATCCACTACGCCTGCAAGTTATAATTGCACACTCGTCATAAGACGAGCGCGAACGGAGGTTCTATGGACTTCGGAAGGTCTGTCCTACACTTCAAAAATCATCATTCGTTAATCATTATTCAAAATTTTTTAAAAATCTCACTTTAGTAATAGGGGTATAGTTGATATAAGGTTGTCATAGGTTTGAATTATAAATATAAAACCGATGAAGGCAACCATTAAACTTATTGCAAAACTCTTTATTTATCTAGCGCTTTATGCGTTTAGTTTACTATCATTTAAAATTGTAAACTCCCAAAATTTAACCCAAGTTATTAAGGGTAATATTGTAGATGTTGAAACGCAAACCACGCTTCCAGGAGCAACAGTGGTGGTACTTGGTACCAATCCAACATTAGGAACATCAACCGATATGGATGGTAATTACCGAATAGAAAATGCGCCGCTTGGCCGTTACAGTATTCAAGTTGCCTTTGTTGGCTACGAGCAAGTTGTAATCCCCGAAGTGCTTATAACATCGAGCAAAGAGGTTGTGCTTAATGTTGGTCTTAAGCAGAGCATCAACCATATTCAGGAGGTCGTAGTAAAAGCGCATACACGCAAGGATAAGCCGTTGAACCCAATGGCAACAATCAGCGCAAAGTCGTTTACGGTTGAGGAAACCCGCCGTTACGCTGGTGGTTTGGATGACCCAGCTCGCATGGTATCTGCATTTGCAGGTGTTACCGTTGGTAACATTCAGGATAATGCCATTATTATTCGGGGTAACTCGCCCAAGGGCGTATCGTGGCGATTGGAAGGCGTTGAGATTCCAAACCCAAACCACTTTGCAGGCGGAAATGTTGCTGGTGGTGGAGTGGTAACGGTTTTCAGCAGTCAACTACTGGCCAACTCCGATTTTTTTACAGGGGCATTTCCTGCTGAATATGGCAATGCACTTGCCGGTGTGTTTGATATGAAGTTACGGAGCGGAAACAATGAGAAGCGCGAGAGCACATTTCAGGCAGGAATAATGGGAATTGACTTTGCATCGGAAGGCCCTTTTGTGAAGGGCGGAAAATCGAGTTACCTATTCAATTACCGATACTCAACTCTTGACTTAATAAGTAAAATGGGGCTTATTCCCTCCGAGCAAATTCCGCGATATCAGGATTTGTCGTTTAAGTTGAACTTTCCTACCAGCAAAGCAGGAACATTTTCGATATGGGGTGTTGGAGCTATTGATAACAACACCGAACCAGAGGATAACGACTCTGTAAACTGGGAAACAGACTGGGATAGAACTTCGTACGATTGGAATATAAGTATGGGAGCTGCGGGTATTACCCATAAAATTCTACTTGGTAGTAAAACCTACTTGAATACTTCTCTTGCAGCATCGGGAACAGTTAACACTATGTTCGGAGAGCGATACGATGATTTGCTTGTTCTGCGTCCCAACTGGGACTTTACCGATAAATCGGGCAGGGTAGGGGTTAATACTTTTTTGAATCATAAATTCAGCGCAAAGCACACCGTTAGAACAGGAGTAAACTACAGTAAAATTCTGTATAATATTGATTTGAGTAGTACCATAAACGATAAACCTGAAACATTTCAGAATTTTGTTAAGCAGAAAGGAAGCAGTAACTACGCTGAATTTTATATACAATCGAAGTACAGTGTAACGCATAATTTAACGGCCAACACAGGGGTTAACTTCAACTACTTTGCTTTGAATGGAAACTACTCAATTGACCCACGCTTTAGCCTGAAATGGGATTTTGCCCAGAATCAATCTATTTCGTTTGGCTATGGAAAACATAGCCAATTGGAGGAGCTAAAAATCTACCTTATAAAGAAAGAAACAGCGGGAGAAGAATACTATCCAAACAAAAACCTAGAATTATCAAAAGCACATCACTTTATACTTGCTTACGATTGGTTAATCAACAGCAACTTAAGGTTGAAGGTGGAGCCATACTTCCAGTACTTATATGATGTCCCCGGAATAGCCGATAGTTCCTACTCTTTAATCAACTTTAAGCAGGACTGGTCGTTTATGAATGCCTTGGAGAACAACAGCGTTGGCAGAAACATTG
This sequence comes from Bacteroidota bacterium, assembly GCA_029560875.1. Classification (GTDB taxonomy): domain Bacteria; phylum Bacteroidota; class Bacteroidia; order Bacteroidales; family Tenuifilaceae; genus SB25. The sequence continues at coordinate 34,746 of JAKQKB010000126.1, forward strand.
GGGTTGATATAACCTTTGAGCGGTTCTTGAATAACAATTACTACTATTTGGTTACTGCATCAATATTCGATTCCAAGTACAAAGGCGACGATAATGTGTGGCGTGATACAAGGTATGATAAGGGTTTTGCAATGAACATACTATTTGGAAAGGAGTTTATGTTCAGTAAAAACAGGATGCTGGGCGTCAACTTAAGGGCAAATATAATGGGAGGGGAGCGCTATAGCCCTGTAAACTATGCACAATCCATGCAGGATAAAACTATTATTTATGATGAGACATTTGCATTTGAAAAACAGAATCCCACAGTCTACAATATGGATATTTCCATAACATACCGAGCCAATAAGCGTCGATATTCGGGAGTATGGGCACTTCAGGTTAAGAATGTGTTAGGTTCGCCAATGGAGGAGGGATATGTGTATAACTACCGAACCAATAAAATTGAGAAATCATCGTCGGTGGTGGTGCTTCCAGTGTTAAGCTATAAGGTGGAGTTTTAAGCTTGTTGTAAAAGATTACACCACAAAGGACTCAAAGTGTTTCACTAGGAGCACAAAGTCCTTTGTGGGCTTTGTGTATCTTTAGTGTTACTTTGTGGTTAAAAATCATTTTTTATACCTTTTTATTAGAATTTACATCGATTTCCGCGATTGTGACTTTTTTTTCGTTCACATTTATTAACGATATAATATTCAATAAATATTTCTTATTAGCGTTTATCATTTCAAACCATATTTTCTATTCATTAAATAATTACTTTTGTTAACCAATTTACTAGGAAACATTTAGCAACTTTGTCTTTTATTTTTTACGGATGTCGATTGTAGTTAATAACGTTACAAAACTTTATAATCAGCAGAAAGCGCTCGATTCTGTAAGTTTTTCCATACCAACTGGTGAGGTGGTTGGTTTGCTTGGCCCCAATGGTGCAGGCAAGTCAACATTGATGAAAATTATCACCGGTTATATAAAGCAAACCGATGGAGCCGTTGAGGTCAACGGGAACAACACCTTAAACACAGAGTTCGATTTTAGAGCAGAGATTGGATACTTACCCGAAAATAACCCGCTTTATGTTGATATGTACGTAAAGGAGTATTTGCTTTGGGTGGCAAGTATCTACAAACTTGGAAAAACCTCAGAAAGTAGGGTTAAGGAGTTAATTGATATTACTGGAATTGGATACGAGCAGAACAAAAAAATTGGGTCATTGTCCAAAGGATACCGTCAGCGTGTTGGTTTGGCACAGGCTCTTATTCATAACCCAAAGTTGCTTATACTCGATGAGCCAACTAGCGGTTTAGACCCAAATCAGATTATAGAGATTCGAAATCTTATCTCCGAGATAGGAAAAGATAAAACAGTTATTCTATCAACTCATATAATGCAGGAGGTTGAGGCCATTTGTAAACGAATCATCATTATAAATCGCGGAAAACTTGTAGCCGATGGCTCAACGAATGAGGTCAGGGCTTTGTCATCGGGATTTGGACATCAGGTGTTGGTTGAGTTTGTTGAAGATGTAGCAGAGGAGAGCCTTTTAAAAATACAAGGTGTGCAGAATGTTTACAGAACCGAAAGCTCAGAATGGGTATTAATATCTAAAGAAGGAATCGATATTCGTCCAAATATATTTAGTTTTGCAAAAGACAATGGATACACTCTTTTAACGTTAAGCAGGAAGAGTCTACAGTTAGAGGAGGTTTTTCAAAATCTTACACAACCTAATCACACAAATAATTAACACACAATAAATAAACTAACCAATTATTTCAATATGGAAAACAGTGCAAAATCATCAAAAGCAGTACCAGTATTAACATTTGTTGTTGTTCTGCTACTAATTGTGCTTGCAGGATTAACTTACGTTTACTATCAGCAAAAGCAAAATGCGTTGGAAACGGAAACACAGCTTCTTGCAGAAAAAGACTCCATTTCGCACAATTTGCTCAATCTTATGACCGATTATAAGGAGCTAGAAACAGATAACGATTCTTTAAATCAGAAGTTAGTACGTGAGCAGCAGAATGCAAAGAAACTTTATGATGAGCTTCAGAGTACCAAGAGAATAAGTTATGCTAAAATTAAAGAGTATCAGAAAGAACTTGGAACTTTACGTTCAATTATGAAAGATATGCTTCACGATATCGACTCGCTAAACGCAATGAATAAAGAGCTTATTGCAGAGAACATTAAGGTGAAGGAAGAGGCTGCAACTGCAAAACAAACCGTTAAGGAATTGGAGCAAAAAACCGAGGAGCTTAACACTCAGGTTGCAAAAGGGTCTGTTGTTAAGGCTCGCGATGTTGTTGCCATGGGTGTAAGTCGCAAAGGAAACGAAATGACCCGCGCACGCAGAGTTGAGAAAATTCGGGCTTGCTTTACTTTGAATGAAAACACCATTGCAAAGGCGGGCAATCGTTTGGTTTATATGCGTATTGTTGGTCCAGACGACTATGTTCTTGCAAAAGCAGAAACCGATGTGTTCGACTTTGAGGGCGAAAAAATTGTGTTCTCGGCAAACCGTGAGGTAGACTACCAAAACAAGGATATTGAAATGTGTATTTACTACGATAACAATGGTGAACTTTTAAAGGGAACTTACAAGGTAACCCTTTATATGGATGGCTATATGATTGGCTACAGCGAGTTTACTTTGAAGTAGTATTAAGGTATAGGAATACAAGAAGCGCGGGAAAACTTCCGCGCTTTTTATTTCTCGTTAAGATACTTTTCTAGTATTTCGGCACATTTCTGTACGGCATTGTTACAAACCCTATCGAATAATCCGTCGGTATTGGCTTTTTCCTTTTGCTCCTCATTGTTTAGGTCTATTTTTATCAATTCAGAGCATTGCGTATTTCCTAGTATTTGCTGACATTCAAGAACATAATCGCCAGCCAGTTTAATTGCCCGTTTCTTTTTTTCCATATCGCCGTGCACCGAATTTCCGTGCTTTAGTCCAATAATTATTGCCCCAGCATTAATGGCACCGCAAATATGCTGCTGGTAGCCAATACCCCCGCCTAACGATGAACCAATCTGTAAGCTTTGTTCAATATTTAGCCCTACTTCTGGGCCATAAACCGCCATAATTGATTGGGCGCAAGTGGCGCTTTCCATAAAGTATTTAACGGAGAGTTCAGGCTTTTTCATTTATATATGGAATTAGTTGACTATCGATTTTGATACTTAAAGTAGTAAAATCCTTTAAGAATTGATAGAAGAAGAAGGGGAAAAAACACTGTTTGAAGGAATCGGAAAACAAAAAAGTTCAGAACATTCAAATGAATTAGCGTTGCGAATAAGACAATAAGAGAGCAATCGAAAAGCATTACAGCTTTACTCCATTTACCATTGTTGAACGCTTTTGGGATAGGTTCACCCATTATCTCTCCTTTGCTTGATAGCAAAAGGTCGTACAGGCAGATTGTAAAAATTATTGGCGATACAACACCAAACAGAAAAAGTATATAACCCGATGGAAGCACCTTAAACGAATACAAAACCCCCGCAACAAATGATATAAAAAAATTAAAGGCAAAAACAGAGGGAGACTCCACAAGGTTTTTTGTCCAGAAGTTAAATATTGTTCCCCCTGAATCATTTACAATACTCATAAAAACTATGCTTTATAAATTAGGAACACGGTATAAGCAATGTATATAGTAACAAGTATTACTCCTTCGCGTCTATCAATTTTCTTGCCTGGGCCCGATACGGCAAATAAAAGCATGAAAACGCTGGCAAAGATATTCACAACTAAATCGATACTAGCCCCAGGATATGTGGGTATGGGATTAATTATTGATGAAGTTCCAAGAATGAATAGACCGTTGAAAACATTTGAACCAATTACATTTCCAATAGCAATATCGGGTTTGTTTTTATAGGCTGCAATGGCCGATGTTGCCAACTCTGGTAGCGAGGTTCCAGCAGCAACAATTGTTAAACCAATTATGGACTGACTAATGCCCATTGCACTGGCAATATCTACAGCCCCAGTTACAATTAACTTACCGCCACCAACAAGCAACCCTAAGCCTCCAAGAACCATTACTGTGGATAACCAACCTTTTCGTTTCTCAATAGTTGGGGCAACCTCATCGGGACTCGATTTCCCGGTAAGGAAATTGTAATACATAAATACGCAGAAAAGCAATAATAGTACTATCCCGTCGATTCTTGAAATAACAGATGCACTACCTTGGTCAATAAAAACATCATTTGCAATTACAATTAGAGCTAACGAGGCTAATAGGTTGAAAGGTATTTCAACCTTAACGGTAGTGTTTTGAACGCCTATGGGTTTAATTAAAGCAGCAATACCAAGAATCATAAAAGCATTAAAAATATTACTACCAATAACATTACCGAGGGCAATATCGGTATTACCAGACATTGCAGAGATTATGTTAACCGACAGCTCAGGGGCAGATGTGCCAAAAGCAACAACGGTTAATCCAATAGTTAATGCGGATATTCCTAGTTTTTTTGCAATGCTAGAGGCACCTTCAACAAGCCAATTGGCTCCAAGTATTAGCAATACTAAGCCGATTATTATGTAAATGGAATCTAGAAACATACGATATGCTTTTTATGAGTTAATTAACTTTACAAAAAATCAATTTTTATAATTTCTTGGTGCAAAGATAAATTTGTTTGGGTTAACTTAGCGGCAATTTATAAATCAAAATTTTGATATGGTTTTAAGACGAGTTTTATATATCGTCCTAACAGGACTTTTTATTGTTACGCTTTTTCCTCGATGCGCAAAGGTTGTATCGCCTACGGGAGGACCAAAGGATACCATTGCACCAATTATGGTTAATAGCCAACCCAAATTAAACGCAACTAACTTTAAGGGAAATGAGATTTTCTTTGAGTTTAATGAGTATATTCAACTGAAGGATTTTCAGCAGAAACTAATTGTTTCGCCACCTTTAAACCAGAGCCCTTTTGTAAAAACTAAGGGCAAGAAAATTATTCTTGAAACAACCGACACGCTTAAGGAGAATACAACCTATACAGTTTATTTAGGTGATGCAATTTCCGATATCAACGAAGGGAATCCTATTAATAGTTTTGAGTTTGCTTTCTCTACTGGCGATATGATTGATACCCTCACATTAAAAGGAAGTGTGGTAAATTCTTTTACCCAAAAACCAGTAGAAGGAGCACTACTAATGCTATACGATAGTTTTTCCGATTCGCTCCCATACAAGGAACTTCCTAAGCATATTGCAAAAACCAATAAAAGTGGCGAGTTTAAAATAAACAACCTAAAGCATTTAGACTATAAGTTGGTTTGTATTACCGATGCAAACTCCAACTATAAGTATAATCAGGGAGTAGAAGAGATTGGTTTTTTCAGCGACACGTTAAAAAAAGAAAACTTTACCGATACTGTTAGCACCAACAAAATAACCATAAAAACTTTCCGCGAGGAACTTCCGCATCAAATCATAACAGGTTATGATAGGCCAGAGCGAAATCAGTTTATAATTGGTTTTTCCAGAAAACCAGTTGGTGGATTTGTGTTGGAGAATCTTAATATTCCTGAAATTACCGATTGGTACATTACTGAGCCGGACCTGCAGGGCGATACCGTTAAGGTTTGGATTATTCAGGATACCCTGGCAGCCCTCGATACGCTTAAACTATTGGCTCGATATCAAAAAACCGACTCGCTTAACATTCTCAATCCACAAACCGATACTCTAAAAGTACTATACTTCGAAGAAACCCCCGAACCAAAACGCTCAAAGTCAAAAAAAGGAGAAACAGAGGAGAAGGAGGGTTTAGAAATGCCTTTAGGGTTTAATGTGTCCACAACCATAAGTAGTATAGTATTTCCAAGTGTACCGTTTGATTTTACTACTCCGCAACCCATTAAAAAGATTGATTCTTCAAAGATTAAAATTCTTAACGAAACCGACAGTATTATTGAACCACAGGTTAATATTTACAGGGACTCTATTAATCCACGGATATTTTACTTTAATAAGGACTGGAAGCCCCTAGTTTCTTACAAAATGCTTGTTTTGCCTGGAACGTTTGAGGATTACTCTGCTCATCAAAACGATACTTTACGCTTTCAATTTAAAGGTGCAGACCCTGAAGATTTTGGAACGCTAATTATTAAACCCAATGGCGTTAACAATGGAGTTATTGTTGAGGTTTTGAACGATAAGGGTAAAGTGGTAACATCAAAATCGTCTATTGGCAATAAAACTATCACATTTACATTTGTTCAGCCAGGAAAATATAGGCTGAGGTTTATAGAGGATTTGAACCAAAACGGTGTTTGGGATTCAGGTAATTATCTAAAGCGGGTTCAGCCAGAGAGGGTATTTGAGTTTACCGAGGGTAAGTACAAGGGCGAAATAAACATTCGCGCCAACTGGGAAAACGAAATTTCTTACACAATACCAAAACCATAGATTATGTCGGTTATAATGAATTTTGCAATGTTTCCAACCGATAAGGGAATTAGTGTTAGCCCTTATGTGGCAAAGGTTGTTGAGTGCGTTCGCACAAAGGGCTTTACTGCTCAACTAACAGCCATGGGAACAATTGTAGAAACCAATACGCTCGATGAGGCTTTAGGGCTTATAAACGATGCTTACAAGGCGCTTGAGAACGATTGTGACAGGGTTTACATTTCGGTAAATTTTGATGTGAAGAAAGGTTTAATTGGTAGAATTGAAAAGAAGGTAAAATCCGTTGAGGATAAGTTACGTTAACAATACAAAAATGAAGAAACTTTGGTTTATTACAATAATAGTATTTATATCACTTAACTCATGGAGCCAAACCTATGTGGGTGTTAAGGGGGGGTATGCTTTTTCCACAATATCGTTTAAACCATACCAAGAAACCAAGTTGCTTACCGATAATGGCTTGGATTTGGGTTTGTTTTTTAAGCATTACAACTCAAAGTATGTTGGGTTTCAGGCCGAACTTTACAGGATAAATAGAGGCTATATGCTTCCTGCCGATGAGACCAACACGGTTATATTCAAGCGCGTTAATACTTATATTGAGTTACCAATATTTCTTCAGTTTAGGCTAAATCTTAAATTTGCATACGTTCACGTTAATGCAGGTCCTTACATAGCATATCTTTTATCTGCAGAGGAGGGCGACAATAGCAGTGGTTCGTATAAAATGGAATCCGTTAAGTTTAATGTTTTACGCGATAAACGATTCGATTACGGATTAATGGGTGGTGGCGGATTAAGTCATGATTTTAAGTGGGGCACCATTCAGGCAGAGTTTCGCATTAGTTATGGCTTTGCCGATTTGTACGACCACACCTATGCCGATATGCCCCAACAGTCAAAATCTGTTACTCAGGTAATAAACATTGGGTATTTCTATCGTTTTGGAGCAAATCAGTAACGAAAACGTTTTTACTCTTGTATTTCTGAACAAATTGCCCGAAATTGGTGTTGGTTCAATAAAATTAAAATGAAGAACTGGTCCGATATTGAATACACCAAGCAAAGGGTAATTTCTAATGTTAAAATTGCCCCAGGCTCACATATTATCAAATTTCACAGGAACAATCCCTTTATTGCGGGACAGGTTTTAGCACTTGGGGTTAATACTGAAATTGAGCCCCGACTTTACAGCATAGCATCTGCAGAAACCGACGACCTGATTACAATTCTATACAGCGAGAGGGAGGAAGGCTCATTAACCCCAATGCTTTCGTTGCTTAAGGCAGGCGATACTCTTTTGGTTTCAAAGCCATTTGGTACGTTTACTAAGGTAAAGGATAATGCGGTATTTGTGGCTGCAGGCACAGGCATTGCGCCATTTATGTCGATGTTACAATCCAACAAGGTTAATCACGCCACGGTTATTCACGGTGCTCCATACCCCGATTTCTTTTACTTTTCCGACTATTTGCAGTCAACATTAGGCGAACGTTACATACAGTGTTGCTCCCGATGTCTACCAGGTTGCTTGTATGTTGGAAGAGTCACTAAATTCTTGAAGGAATGGGATAGCCTTGACACTAATAAAAATTACTACCTTTGTGGCAGTGCCGAAATGGTTGTGGAAACTCGCGATATACTTATATCAAGGGGTGTTTCGGTTACAAATATAAATTCTGAAATCTACTTTTAATTAATAACATAGACATTGGTCTTGAGTCTAATGTCTAACATCTGATATCTGAGAAATATGTCATTAATCCCTCTTTACGGAAAAACGCTAAGCGAATTAACGGAAATTGTTGTTGCCGAAGGCTTACTCAAATATACAGCAGCACAAATTACGGATTGGCTCTACCATAAGGATGTGGACTCTATAGACCAAATGACAAACTTGTCGAAGAAGGTACGCGAGCAACTTTCAGTGAAGTACACTATTGGATTGATTGCCCCAGAACAGGTATCGGAATCGGCAGATGGAACAAAGAAATACCTGTTTCCAACAGGCATAAACAAATTTGTTGAGGCGGCATATATCCCCGAAACCGACAGGGCAACGCTTTGCGTTTCGTCGCAAGCGGGCTGTAAAATGGGCTGTTTGTTCTGTATGACTGGAAAACAGGGCTTTCAGGGTCACCTTACGTCTGGTGAAATTATCAACCAATTGCGCAGCATCCCCGAGTTTAGGAATGTGACCAACATTGTGTACATGGGAATGGGCGAACCATTCGATAATTTAGACAACGTGCTCAAAAGCACCGAGATTCTCACATCAGAGTGGGGGATGGGGTGGAGTCCCAAGCGTGTAACAGTTTCATCAATTGGGCTTATTCCAGCACTTAGAAAGTTTATGGAGCAAAGCAATTGCCACTTGGCAATAAGCTTGCATACTCCGTTCGACGAGGAGCGTAAAATGCTAATGCCAATACAGAATGTTTATCCCATTGCCGATGTTGTGGCCGAAATTCGTAAAACATTCAAAGGCGGTCAGCGTAGAGTTTCCTTTGAGTATATAATGTTCGATGGGATAAACGATACCCCAAAGCACGTTAAGGAGATGACAAAACTCTTAAATGGGCTAGAGTGTAGGGTAAACCTTATACGTTTCCATACAATTCCCGATTCACCTTTACGAGGAACGGCCGATGCCAAAATGCTTGAATTTAGGGATGCTTTAACCTCTAAGGGAATTTTTACAACCATTCGCGCATCGCGCGGACAGGATATACAGGCAGCTTGTGGTCTTCTATCTACAAAGGCTTTAATAGAAAGAAAATAAACGCTCAAGATAATTACTTAATTTCAGCCTTTTAGCGTTTAATTATTAACGTTTAACTTTTCACGCCTTTGTTGTATCTTAGTAAAAAATTACGGCTATGAAGAAAATAACTTTCCTTTCAGTTTTTCTGGTGGTTACAGTTGCTTGCACTGCACAAAAGTCATCAGAATCAGTATCAAAATTTGCCTTCGATTTTTATAAATACGTTTCCAAGGATAAAAGTGAAAATGTAGTATTTGCGCCATTTAGCCTTACTCCTGCGTTTGGTATGGTAGCAATTGGCGCAAAGGCTGAGACCGAGAAACAAATGTCGCAGGTGTTTTACTTTCCAAATAACCAATCATCGTTTCACGCTGGAATGGGGAAACTGCAGTCCAAAATCCAAAAGGATGCTGGGAGTGCCGTTGATATTTCTATAACTAACAGGGTTTGGATGGAGGAAACCTTTAAGGTTAACCGACAGTACAAAAAATCGTTGCAGAAATCGTATAACGCAAAGGTTGCTTTAACAAGTTTTATTGCTCAGCCTGAACCATCGAGGGTAAAGATTAATAAGGCCATTGAAGCTGACACAAAGGACTATATCAAGGATTTGTTGCCCGAGGGTAGCATAACCGATTTAACCCGTTTGGTGCTGACCAACGCTATCTACTTTAAAGGAAAATGGGAAAAGGAGTTCGACTCCAAAAGAACAGCACAGCGTGAGTTTACCCTTTCCTCTGGCGAATCTATTAACTGTGCTACAATGTTTGTGGAGGATTCTATGGGTTACTTTACAAGCGAAAATTACGATGCCATTCAGCTAAATTATAAAGGAGGAAAACTTTCAATGTTGGTTCTTTTACCCAACGAAAGCGTAAAGATGTCGGAATTTGAAAAAGGCCTAAATATCGACCTTTACAACCAAACATTGGCTGGATTAGAGAGGGAGAAAGTGGCAGTTCTATTGCCCAAGTTCAAAATAGAGACAGGACTGTCGCTAAAGAAAACACTTAGCGAAATGGGGATGCCAATTGCTTTTTCCGATGCTGCCGATTTATCTGGTATTTCTGGTAAAAACGATTTAAAAATATCCGATGCGTTTCATAAAGCATTCATCAAGGTATCGGAGGAGGGAACAACCGCTGCCGCTGCAACTGCTGTTGTAATTGCAATGAAATCTTTTGTACGAAAGACTGAATTTATTGTTAACCGCCCATTTATCTACATACTAAAACATAATGGTAGCAACACCATTCTGTTTATGGGCAAGGTGGAGAATCCAAATAAGTAAGACTTCGGAATTTTGACCATTTGGTTATTCGACTATTCAGATTGAACAGTTTACAAACAGTCGAATAGTCAATTTTTAAAACATATAATTATTGCTGCTTTGTGAGTCGCCATATAGTAAACCTGATTAGTCAGGGCGAGCACCAAACGCTCGATTTTAAGCATTCCATAACCGATTCAAAAAAGATTGCCCGCTCCCTGGTGGCCTTTGCTAATACCTTGGGCGGAACACTGCTTGTTGGAGTTAAGGATAATGGAAACATTGCTGGGGTAAACTCCGATGAGGAGTACTATATGGTTGAAGCTGCATCGCAGATGTACTGTAAGCCCGAAGTTCCGTTCGAGGTGCTTAGGTGGGATATCAATGGTAAAACAGTTCTTGAGGTCAAGGTTAAGCCATCGAAAAAGAAACCGCACAAAGCACCCGACAAATCTGGATCATACAAGGCTTACGTCAGGGTAAACGATGAGAATATTATGGCTTCGCCAATTCAACTGAAAATATGGAAGGCCGAACATCACAGGAAATCTATCAGTTTGAATTTAAGCGATGTGGAGAATAATCTTTTTGATTATTTGAAGCAACATAAGCGGATAACCGTTCAGCAATTCAGCAAAATTGGCTTTATGTCCACTGCCGATGCTGAACGCACCCTTGTAAATCTTACAGTTTTGGGGATGATTAAGTTTTCGGGAAATATTGAAGATGAGTATTTTTTGTGGATTGAATAATGAGAATAGCCGATAGTCCATCGACCACAGAAAACCGTATCTTTTAATCAATAGACTAAATACTAAAAACTATACACCGATAATCTGCCTTTTTTTTTGTTCTTTTGTAAAAATATTTTATTTGGGAGATGAGTGAGGTTCGGAAACCATCGTGGCTTAAAATAAAACTACCCGGAGGCGAAGGATATGCGCAGGTGAGCGGGATAGTTAAGAAGCATAAATTGCATACCATATGCAGCAGCGGAATGTGTCCAAACATTGGGGAGTGCTGGGGTAATGGTGTGGCAACGTTTATGATTTTAGGTGATATCTGCACCCGCTCCTGTAAGTTTTGCGCTACAGCAACAGGTAAGCCATTACCTCCCGACCCCAACGAGCCACATAACGTTGCCCGTTCGGTACAGTTAATGAATTTGAAGTACTGTGTTATAACATCAGTAGATAGGGACGATTTACCCGACCAGGGTGCAGCGCATTGGTGCGAAACCGTGAGGGCAATTCGTGAGTTGAATCCAAACACCACCATTGAGGTGTTAATTCCTGATTTTGATGGACGAACAGAGTTAATAGACATATTCCTAGAATCGAACCCTGATGTGGTAGGCCACAACCTTGAGACGGTTGAGCGTCTATCGAAAACTGTTCGTTCAAAGGCAAACTATGAGAAGAGCTTAAGGACTCTTGAGTATGTAACTATGCGTGGTTACAGAGCAAAATCGGGAATTATGCTAGGTCTTGGCGAAACACGCGACGAAGTCATCAAAACAATGGACGATTTAATTGCTGTTGATTGCCGAATGATTACCTTAGGACAATACCTTCAGCCTCGCCCAACAAATTTGCCTGTGGAACGTTATATATCACCAGAGGAGTTTGATGAGTATAAACAAATTGCCCTGCAAAAGGGATTTACATTTGCCGAGTGTGGCCCATTGGTGCGTTCATCATACCACGCGGATAAGGCGCAGGAGTTGGTAAAGGGCAAATGTTGTAACAGCTAAGCTGTACTTGCTATGCAAAAAAGAAAAAAAACATATAATGCACAACGTAAGTTTTAGTGATCTTGGACTAATTGACTATAAGGAGGCATGGGATTATCAGGAGCAACGGTTTGAAGAGGTAACACAGAGGAAACTAAAGGGTGACGGAAAGTTACACTATTTGCTCTTTTGCGAGCATCCACATGTTTACACCTTAGGGAAGAGCGGTGAAAACACCAACTTGCTCATCTCCGACGAGATGCTTAAGCGCATCAATGCTACGTACTATCACATAAATCGAGGAGGCGATATTACGTACCACGGTCCTGGCCAAATTGTGGCCTATCCAATTCTCAACCTCGAGGCTTTAGGCCTAACTCTTAAATCCTACATCCACGAAATGGAGCAGGTTATTATTGACTGCTTGGCCGACTATGGAATAAAATCTGATAGGCTCGAAGGCGCCACGGGCGTTTGGCTCGATGTTGGAGTTAAAGGTAAAGAGCGTAAAATCTGCGCCATTGGCGTACGCGCTAGCCGTTTTGTAACAATGCACGGCTTGGCTTTCAACATCAACACAAATCTTGATTACTTCAGCTATATCAACCCTTGTGGATTTATTGATAAGGGTGTAACATCAATGCAGAAGGAGTTGGGATACGAGGTTGATTACAACGAGGTGAAGCAAAATCTTAAGAAGCATTTTGCCGCTCGATTTAATTTTGAATATAACCTGTAGTCATTCAAATGGCTCATAAAATAACAATTGGAGATTTGAATGATGGAAAAAAGATGGGTATATAAGGAACTGGGCGACCCCGAATTGGTTAACCGCTTAGCAACAGAGTTAAGCATTGAACCAGTTTTAGCATCGCTATTGGTTCAGCGTGGAGTAAAAACGTACGATGAGGCAAAGCGGTTTTTCCGGCCGTCGTTGGACGATTTGTACGATCCATTCCTGATGAAGGACATGCACAACGCTGTTGACCGTATAGAACAAGCTATCCGTAAAGGAGAAAGAATACTATTTTATGGCGATTACGATGTTGATGGAACAACAGCTGTTGCGCTGATGTACTCATTCTTCCGCAGTCGTTACTCAAAAATTGGATACTATATTCCCGATAGGTATAATGAGGGTTACGGAATATCTTTTAAGGGTATTGATTATGCCTTTGACAATGGCTACTCGTTAATTGTAGCACTCGATTGCGGAATTAAGGCCATTGAGAAGATTCGTTACGCCACTCAGCGTAAAATCGATTTTATTATTTGCGACCACCATTTACCCGGCGACCAAATTCCCGAGGCTGTAGCTGTACTTGACCCCAAACGGGTCGATTGCCCTTACCCTTTCAAGGAACTTTCTGGTTGTGGCGTGGGCTTTAAGTTGCTTCAAGGGTACTGCCGCAAAGCAGGTGTTGACCCTTCGGAGCTATACAGCCATATCGATTTGGTTGCTGTTAGTATTGCATCGGATATTGTTCCAATTATTGACGAGAATAGAGTTTTGGCCTATTACGGTTTGGAAAAGTTGAACTCCAATCCGTCAAAGGGACTTAAATCAATCATCAAAATAGCGAATATTGAAAAGCAGCAGTTGGCTATTGATGATATTGTTTTTCGCATTGGACCAAGAATCAATGCTGCAGGCAGAATGGAGTCGGGTAAAACCGCGGTTGATCTACTCTGTGCCGACGATGATACCATTGCTAATGAGGTAGGTTCGCTTATCGACTCCTGTAATAACGACCGCAAAAGCGTTGACCGAAACATCACCCACGAGGCTCTAAGGATGATTGCTGGAGATTCCAGAATGCAGCATCGGTACTCCACTGTAATTTTTAACCCATCTTGGCACAAGGGTGTTGTGGGAATAGTTGCATCGCGGCTAATAGAAACATACTATAAGCCAACCGTAGTACTTACACAAACAGGCGATTTGGCTACAGGTTCAGCACGTTCAGTTCCAGGTTTTGACTTGTACCAAGCAGTTGAGGCTTGCTCCGATTTACTGGAGAACTTTGGTGGACACATGTACGCTGCTGGTTTAACCATGAAGGCAGATAGGGTTGAGGAATTCAAAACACGATTTGAAGAATACGTAAGCAAGAATATTACTCCCGATTTGCTTACTCCTCAAGTTGATATTGATGCTAAAATTAAGCTAAGCGAGATAAACGATAAGTTTTACCGAATACTTAAGCAATTTCAACCTTTTGGACCAGGAAATATGGCTCCGGTTTTCAGCACCGAGAATGTTTACGACAACGGCGAAGGACGTTTGGTTGGAAACGAGAAGGAGCACCTTAAACTTTCGATAATTGAGGAGAACAACCCAACGGTTTATCCAGGAATAGCATTTCAACTTGCCGAGAATTACAAAGGAATTCACGAATGTAAACCATTTAACATCTGTTTTTCGCTTTACGAGAATGTTTTCCGTGGAATAACTACTATCCAAATAAGAGTGAAGGATATCAAGTTTCTGGATTAGTTACTATTTAACAGAAGCAAATCTGTTTTTATCATTCCGGGCTTAGTCCCGGAATTCTTTTTTTCTGTATTTTTGAAGGAAGAAAAACTTACCCCGATGAAAAGAATAGCCCTATCAGTTCTAATTGTAATTGTTGCACTTACAGCTTACGCACAAACACTTCAACCAACAATTTCGGCTATGAAGTGGGGTGCCGATTACAAGTTACACGTTAAGCTGGCGAACGATTCTGCCTACGTTATGGATGTAAAAGGATTGTACCATACTGGCAAGAACCTTTTTATCGATACAACTGATAAATCCACAACCTACTATCCTGTTACCCTCGACAAGGAATTTATCGATTACATAAAAAACAAGAAGATAGAGGAACAAGGCTTAGATACTATAAAAACTGACTCACTAAAGGTTAGTTACAAAACATTATGGTCGGCAACGCATGCTAATTTGGGCGGTGGGTACATCCATTTTGTGAACTGCTTGGTATACTCATTGGAATCGCAACAGTTAAAACTGACAGACCCTATTTTTAAACGTCCCGTTACCGAATGGAAGCCGAAACCGATGACCGAAAGCTACAAACGTACCCGTAAGTGGGAATTCTACTATCCTTCTACCCAAAAAATGGCTCAAAAAGAGTACAAACTACGCTTAAAGGAAAACGATTTACGCGATTTGCAAGGAGTTCCAACGCGCTTTGTAGAGCTATTCCTCGAAACATCGCAATCGGAGTACGAAAAGTTAATTGGCAACCGCAAAATGCAACTTGTTGCTCAAATTGATTTGGTTAGGTTGCTTCTTGGTGCAAAGTACCTAGGTGAAGATCAAATTAGGCATATCAGCAGTAAAGTTTTAGCCGCAGTGGTTAAGTACAATGTAAACACAATGCCATCGGTTATTATTTTCGACGATTACAACGCTGCTGTGGCAATGAGCCTAAACTCCAAGGGTTACCAGATTGATTACATTGTTTACTCCGATGGTGAAACCGTTTCGGGTGCCGATCTTGAGGGCAGAACTGCCATAATAGAAGGATTAATCAAAAATATAAATGAGGCTAACGAGCGGGTTTTTCGGAAGCGCTTGCAAATTTACTACCAGAAGGTGAAGTAATCAAAAAAACATTCATAAGTATTAAGTAAAGTATTCGTCTTTTGATGCGCGCCAATAATCAGAATTACTATCAGAAAGCAAAGTAGGAATTACCGTTTCTACTTTTTTCATTTTCAGGGGTAACCTAAATTCAAGTAATAAATGCAACTTTACAGGGTGAAATAATAAATATTTTTTCAGAAGAAAGAGAGAAAAGCTTTCTCCCTTTCCGTCTGAATGGAATAAATGCTTATTATTGCTCCCTCCTAAAGTTACAAATATGAGACATTTAACCTTGGAACAAAGATACGAAATTTCTGCAATGCACAAAAATGGAGCATCACAAAAAGAGATTGCAGAAGCTGTTAAAAAAGACAAAAGCACAATTAGTCGGGAGCTTAAACGCAATAAAGACGCTCGTAATGGGGAATACAGAGCACCTCTTGCGCAATCCAAATGCGAACGCAGACATAAAGAAAAGCCGAAGAAGGTTCATTTTACAACAGAGATAAAGCAATATATTGACGAGTGGATTAATGAAGAGTACAGTCCAGAGCAAATCGTTGGCAGAGCTTTTCTTCAAGGATTTAAGTGTGTGAGTGTTGAACGAATTTACCAATATATTTGGGATGACAAAAAGCACGGAGGAAAGTTATATAAGAAGTTGCGACGCAAAGGAAGAAAATACCGAAATAGAGGTGCGAGTAAGGATAGCAGAGGACTGATTAAAAACAGAGTGCCAATATCAGAACGTCCGAAAATAGTTGAAGAGAGAACTCGGTTGGGCGATTTTGAGATAGATACCATCATTGGAAAAGACCATAAAGGTGCAATATTGACAATCAACGAAAGGGTTAGTGGATTTGTGTTGATTGAAAAACTGAAAGGGAAAGATGCAACCGAATTGGCCTTAAAAACCATTGAAATTCTTACTCCGTTCAAGGAATGGATAAAAACTATCACTGCGGATAACGGAAAAGAATTTGCAGGTCATCAAACAATATCTGGGGAATTAAATTTAGATTTTTACTTTGCAAGACCATATCATTCCTGGGAACGAGGTTCTAATGAAAATACAAATGGATTAATTAGACAGTATTTTGTGAAAGGAAGTTCTTTTGAAAACATTACAAATCAACAAGTTGAATATGTACAACACAAGCTAAACAACCGGCCAAGAAAAAGATTAGGATTTTTAACCCCAAACGAATTTTTATCATTAAATTTGCAAAAACAACAAGTTGCATTTAACACTTGAATTCAGCTAACAAATCTTAACCTATCGGGATTAACCATTAGAATTCGGCAAAATTTTGCCATGCTTAACTTATTATGTTTAATTTAAACGGCTCAAAATGAACTTAATAAAATGTTTACTACTGGTAACACTTGGCTTTTTATGCCATTCGGCTGCCAATGCCCAAAACTTTCAGACAAACTACCTGTACGATGAGAATGGGAATAGAATAGAAGTGCAGGTAATTTACCTTACAGCAGGCGGAGCATCCAATCAGCCAGCTGTTGAGGATCTTTATAAAGAGGACTCCCAAAATTTTACTGTAAAGGTCTATCCAAACCCCACAGCGGGGAGTTTAACTATTAATTTTAACGACACACAGCTGCTTGAAGGAGGAGGAAACGAAATTGTTGTGCTGGATATGCAGGGGAGAGTTATAAAGCAAGTTAAACCCGTTGAATTGTCAAATAAGGTTGACCTGTCGGAGCAGGCAATGGGCGTTTATGTTCTAAGGGTTAAAGTAAGCGGCATAACAAAGATGTTTAAGGTAATCAAAAACTAATTAAAAATTCTATCAGAAAATTGTCATGAAGGCTATATTAAGATTAATTGGTTACGTACTAATTGCTAGTTTTATATTAAACACACAAACTACTTTAGTAGGGCAAACAATAGGCAACGCCCCAATTAAAATGGGCGGAATAGTTGATGTAAGCCCTGCGGGAGCAGCCACGTATCAGCTACCCATACAGGTTTCGCCCGGTTCAAATGGGTTACAGCCAGCCCTAAGCATAGTGTATAATAGCCAGGCCGGAAATGGCCTGCTGGGGTATGGATGGAACTTGGCGGGGTTATCTAGTATTACTAAGGAGCATTTCTCCCCATATTACGATAACCCAAGCGAAATTCTTTCACTCAACGATGTTGGTTCTCGAATAGCACTGGATGGAGTTCGTTTAGTTAAGCTCGATCAAAACGGCTACATTTATCATCCGGCCAATAACCCATACGTTCGGGTGGTGTATAGTAACGATAGTTTTACTGTAACAACACAGGATGGAACAGTAATGGAGTACGGAGCTACGCCCGACTCCAAAATAAAGGGGGTTAACGCTACACAGCCATACTCATGGGCAGTTAGCAGAATCACCGACGTTAATGGTAACTATATCGATTTTATATATGAGAATAACGCAGCGAGTGGCGAAAGTAGGATTGGCGAAATCAAGTATACAGGAAACAGCATCAGTGGAAAAACACCCTACAACAGCGTTAAGTTCTTTTACGAGAACAGAAACGATACCCGCTCTTTCTATGTATTCGGGAATAGGGTTGGGCAAAACTCTCTACTAACAAATATTAAAGTTTACTGCGAGGGGGTTGTTTCGAAGGATTACACATTTACCTACGAGAACAACTTTTATACCCGTCTTAAAACTATAAATCTGTACGCCGATGGCGTAATGTATGCCCCAACGGCTATAAATTGGAATCAATCGTTCGAATTAATTGGGTATGTATCCAATGCTGATATGGGAACGCTCCAAAGCGGGCAATCGTATTTTGGTGATTTTAATGGCGATGGACGATTGGACAGAGCTGTTTTTGGGAACGATGGCGATTTAAAAATATACTTTTCCAACAGTTCTGTTCCAACAACTATTGATTTGCCCGATGATACATATACCAATCTTGGCAATGGTTACACTCTAAAAGTTCACAATGTAAAAAGCGTTGATATTTTTGATGGCGATAACGATGGCATGGACGATATTTTTATCCATAGCGTTTACTCGCACTCCTATGTGAATAATTTGGATAACTCAGCGAACACCTACTACGAAACAAACTACATTAGTAGCTATGTTTTCAACCCATCAACATCCACGTTTTCCTTTACCCAGATTGGTTCATTAAGCAATTTTATGCCCAATATCAACTTGGTTAACCCAGAGCCTACGCTAACCCTACCCGATAGTTACGATTATTACTTTGCTGATTTGGATATGAATGGTACTGTTGATAAAGTGGCCATCAAAAACAAAAAACTCGACAGCTTTACGGGTATAACAGTAGAGAATATTCCAACTATTACAGGGATTGTAGATGTTAAGTTTATCGATTTTAATGGCAATGGTAGAACCGATATTCTTTTTATGAAATCAAACGGTTATGGTTCCATTTGGGAGTTTAACGGGGAATTTCTTTTTAACGTTTATGGAGATATTAGTTCAACCCAACTAAGTTCCTCCAACAAATACTTTTTCCCGGGCGATTTTAATGGCGATGGTAAAACCGATTATATTGGCCGTAACGCCGATGGTTGGTTTATGAAACACTCCACGGGAGTTACTTTTGTTAACGGAGTTTTACCTGAGGATATTAATACCATTGAAGTGCATACTCCTTCTGGTATATTAGACTATGGCCAAACAATAGGTCAAACGCAGGAACTTTACGATATACAGAAAAAGTTTATACCAGCATTAGCCATAAACGCTGACGATATTAATAACGACGGGCTATCCGATATCATTTTTGCCCGGTACAATCAACTTTATATATACCTTAATAAGGGTAATTCGTTTCAAAGTGCCGCAAACTTAACAATGAGTTCGGCAAACTACCCATCTGAATCGAAGGCTCCCATTGTGATTTACTGTCTCGATTTCGATTCCGATGGCCAGAAGGAAATTATTTACGGCAACACAAACTACTACTTATCGGGGAATTACAAGGTTTATGAGCCATTTAAAAAGGTTACTTTTAGTAATCGCATGGACAATGGTTTTTCCGTTAACTCCATAACCGATGGGTTGGAGGGAGTTTCCACCTTTACATACTCAAACTTTACCGATTTTGTTCCCTTCAACTCCGTTCGGACAAAACCTGCTTACCCGCTAATGCTTGTAAGAGGGCCAATTAAAGTGATATCGAATTTAAAAACCGAAATATCCGGCAAGCTAATTGGCAACATAAGCTATACCTACTCCGATGCCCACACCCATTTACATGGTTTGGGTTACTTGGGATTTAAAAAGGTAACATCGTCCGATGCAGTTAGTGGGGTATCGCGCGAAACCCTATATACACTTGAAGTTCCGAACGAATCAGGCATTTACTCACCCTGGCCGTCCAAAACGGTGCTTTCCAAAAACTCAGTTCTCCTATCAACAACCGAGAGCACCATGTCGGCGCTGGGTGGAAATACTGCCAAGAAATGTTTCCTTATGGTTGAAACCCAATCAACCGTTACCGATCATATAAGCGGTGTGGTAACAAACTCTAACACCACATACAACGCATTGTTGGGCAGGGTTTCCCTTAGGAGTACCTCGGCAGGAGAGTGGTCAACCAGTACTACGTATAATTTTGAGGCAGTGGGTAGCACCGCAAGCCGGCTTTTGGGCGTTACAGCAACCCGCTCCAACGCCCACGATTCCTTTAACCATAGCATCAGCTATACCTACGGTTCCAGTTTTCCGTTTAGGGTACTATCTAAAACGGAGCAGGGGGTTACCTCTAGTTATACCTCTTTCGATGATTACGGAAACATTTCAGCCATAAACATTGGCGACAGAACAAGCACATTCACTTACGATGCTATGGGTAGGTTTATGGTATTGGCCACGGACCATACCGGGTTAACCACGCAAAAGAGTTACCGCAACTCCGATGGCGCAACGCTATCCGAAACTAACCCCCATGGGCTCTCAACCCAAACTACCTACGAGGCTAACGCCGGTAGGCTGGCTTCGTCCAAGAGCTTACCCAGCAATGTGGTAATAAACAGCACCGTTGCCTTCGATAATACGGGTGACTGGAACCTTTACAAGCAGGAGTCGGTGGTAAATGGCAGTACCGTTATGGCCTACTACAACTTTGCTGGGCAAAAGGTAAAGGAAACCGCCACGGGGTTCAAAGGTGTGGAGCACTCTACACTTTATGGTTACAATCCCAAGGGGCTGCTGGTAACAGAGCAGAGTACTGGTGTGCCCACGGCTACCACCTACAGCTACGATAACCTCGATAGACTAGTATCAGTAACCGGACACAACGGGCTAAGCATAACCTACGAGTACGGGAGCAACTACGTTAAAACCACCAGCAGCGTAACAGGTACCGAAATCCGTTACTTCGATGCTGTTGGTAACACTACAAGGGTTGAAGCCCCCACGGGAACGGTGGAGTACAAGTACTTTGCCTCGGGCAAGGTGAAGGAAATTGTTGCAGAAGGCAACAAAACCGAAATGACCTACGATGAGCGTGGCAACCAGCTTACCCTTAAGGATCCCAGCTCCGGAACAACCACATACAGCTACAGCATGTTTAACGAGCTGGTGAGCCAAACCGATGCCAAGGGACAAACCACCACCATTACCTACGAGGGTGGACGGGTAAAATCCAGAACTAGCCCGGGCATTACCGAAACGTACAGCTACTACACGGAGCCCAGCAAGCAGGGCTTGCTCCGCTCGGTTAGCCGCAACGGTGTGGTGGAGGAGTACACTTACGACCAGCTGGGAAGACTCAGCTCCCTGCTAACCACGGGTATGGGGCGCAGCTTTGGCACGGCATACCAGTACAATGGCCTTGGGCTGGTGGAGTACATTAGCCACCCCACGGGCTTAACCCTGAAGTACGGGTACGATAGCTACGGAAATTTGGAAAGTATTTCCGATAGCGCTAACTTAGGGGTACCCATTTGGCAGGGCAAAGCAAAGAACGGGCGCAACCAGTGGGAGCAGTTTGCCCTTGGTAATGGGCTTATAACCAACTACACGTATAGCGATGCTACGCTTATGATTAGCAACATCAGGACAGGAACCGCGGAGCAACCCGCACAGGTGCAGGACCTCCAGTTTGCCTTTAACGCCAAGGGGCAGCTGGTGGAGCGCATGGAGGGCTCCTTGCTGGAGCAGTTCCTGTACGACGACCAGAACCGCCTTACCCAATCCGCCGTGAACGGGCAAAACCCCGTGAGCATTGCCTATGCCGCTAACGGCAATATTACCAGCACCAGCGCGGGGGGCAGCTACACCTACGTTGCCGGCAAACCCTTTGCGGTGGACAATGTGGTGAGCAACACCCAGCAGGGGCAGGCCCCGGGGCTTACCGCCAGCAGCACCTTTACCGCCGATAACCGAATTGAGGCGCTAACCAGCGGAACGCACCGCAGCGTGTTTACCTACGGCCCATCGGGCAGCCGGTTTGGCATGGAGCAGTACCAGGGCGAGAACCTTACCCAGTCCACAATTTACGTGGGCAGTAGTGAGTTTACCCTTAGCAGTGCGGGTAGCATTACCCGCAGCCTAACCTTTGTGCAGGCTCCAACGGGTATATGCGCGGTGTACGAGAAGAATGGAAGCTCCGCCGGAACGTTCCACTACGTGCACACCGACTACCTGGGCTCATGGCTAACCATAACCGACAGCGTTGGACAGGAGGAAAACCGCTACAGCTACGATGCGTGGGGGCGCCCGCGCAACCCCAGCACCTGGGAGGTAATACCTGCCAGCAGCGCCACCCAGCCCCGCTGGAACCGGGGGTACACCGGCCACGAGCACCTCTGTGGCTTTGGCCTTATTAATATGAACGGCAGGCTATACGACCCCTACCTACAGCGTTTCCTAAGCCCTGATCCGTACGTTCAGAGCGCCAACAACGCGCAAAACTACAACCGTTACAGCTACGTGTTAAACAACCCGCTAATGTACACGGACCCTACGGGGTACAAGTTCAACTTGCCCAGAAACGATGCAGAGGTTAGTTATGGCTGGCTAGCGGGCGATTTAAGCATCTACTCCAACCAGAAGGGGGCGTTCTCAGCTTGGGGAGGAGGTGGTGGCGGTTACTATTACAGTTGGTCTAACAGGACCTACTATAGTACTGCTACAGGACAGGCAGTAGCTTTTTGGGAGGTATACAATAATTATATAGCTCCAAACTCATTTACCTTATACCGAAACTCTTCTGATTGTAACTTAATTAGTCTTCAGCAAGATGAAAATGGTTTTGGCATCGCTGTTGAAACTAATAAGGGAGGGTTTTATATGGCTATTAGCAATGATCTTAATAATATAACTTTAATAGCAGATGTTGGAGTCTTGGGAATTTGGAACCCCTCAGGACAAGGTAGCTGGCATGGTAATGTTGATTGGGCTGGCTTTACAAATGCTACTTTAAGTGTACTTGGTGGTGTAGGAGAATTAGCTGTAGGAGGAGTTGGAGAATATTTCTCTGTAGGTACTGCAAGTACTCTCTGTGTTCCATTAATTGCTGATGGAGCATATCGTATTGCGACAAATTTCACCAGAATGGTCGCATACTTAACTCTTTGTAATAACTTTGCTAATGCTATGCCTGGCAATATTGGGGCAACATTGGGCAAAGGAGTTGATATGGCTTGTGGAAAATCCTTTTATGATTATGGTTTTGGACAAGCTTTTGGTGGTGTAACAAATGATTTTGCTTCTTTTATTTTTACAGGAGGAACTGCTGCATCAATGAACAATATGGTAAGAAATCCTTCTTTGATGAATGGAGTGTGGTATACAAGTGCCTTTGGTGGTTATTCAAATTCATTATTTATGGATCTATATTCCTTAAAAAAGTAATTTATGTATGAAGTAAATAAAACGGGATTCCTTAGAGATAAATTCGTAAAAAGAGAAGCATTAAAAATGCTTCTCTTTGGTCCAATTTTTTCGACAATTTATTTAACTCTAAGTTATGTTAGTATGTCTAAATGGCTTGCTTTCTTTTATGTGATAAGCCCATTATTGCTAATTCTAATTATTTTTTTATTCATTATTGCTCCCTCTATAATGTTAAAAAGACACAACAAGACAGTAAAACGAATTAGTTTTCAAGATGAATACATCATTATAACTGTATTTGACGCACTTTGGTTGAAATCAAAAGAATATGTAATCAAAAGGAGCAATTTAAAGATGAGTAATTCAAGATTTTATTGGTATGGTAAGCAAATGAGAGAAGGAATTATTTTAAAAGATAAAATTGAGTATTATCTAGTTTTTGATTATTTTACTGAATCAGAGGAAATAAAAAGACGATTAATTTCGGCTGGCCAAATTTCGTAATTCCCCTGTTGAACAGGGGCTGTAGAAATAATCCCTGTTCGAGCGCGTCTTCCAGATGCGTTCGTTCGCCTGAGATGCCGCAAGGTGAGAAAAATATGATGATATGGTAGGCTCTTATCCAAAAAATAAAGGATTGTATCATGAAGATAATAAAAGCAACACTTGCAATTGCATTGTTTTACGCCACAACTCTACTTCTTTCTGTAAATTTTGTTTTGGATAAAATAAATGGCGTCCAATTGATATATAACCTTATTTTCGTATGTGCTTTGGTACTTAGTATATTAATATTAGGCTCGTTTGAAAAATATTTCAAGAAAAAATTTAGAAAAAGAATAGCATATTTAATGCTTACAGTAGTAATTATATTGGTAATTGTTTTTAATCTGTTCTTCTATTATTACTTTAAACTAATTTTTAAATTTGATGTTGAAGTTTGGCCTATTTACTGGTTATTGATTATGCCTAGTGTTTACTTGATTGTTCATCTCTTGGATTTATTGGATATAGTAAGCAAAGATCCCCGCTAAACTAAGACTCCTCGACTGGGCGAAGGTTGCAACTTTGTCCTGTCTAAGTGCCGGTCTTCAGACTGCACAAAATTCAAACTATTGCTAGGCATAGTATTTTAGGATTATGCTAACTTTAATGTATGCACAAAGATAATAAGTGGTTTTATAAAGCGGTCAGGAGACTGCAATATGAACAAGCGTAGTTTGGAAACTACGCTTAGCGGGGGCGTTTGTAGGGCCCACGAAGTCTAGCCAGTTCCATTCTAAAATATCATTAAACATCAACTATATGAATAAAATAATAATACTTTTAATTATGGCATCTTTTATAAATAGTAAAGAAGCTAATTATGAATTAGTCGCATTGTGCAAACAGTCAAATGATAATATACAAATTGACTATATGGACTCAATGCATGGAATATCTGATATTAAGAAAAATTTCATGGGAGACACTTTAGACTTAAAAATTTATGTTTCGATTGTTAAAAGGCAGAAAGAGTTTAAATTTTCTCTTGGAAATGACATAAAAGTAATAAGAATCGGGAGCAGGATTGTAAAGGTAGATGAATTAAAAACTTGCCCGAATGTATATTCAGGGGAAGATGCTTTGAAGAAATTAAAAGATATGGAAAATAAATGAACCAGACCCTTCACTCTGGTTGGACATTAGGTCTATCACCCAGCGGATTTGGTGCGTTACTAAATAATTCTTCTATTGTTTCAGGTACTTATTCATTTAGATTGCCATGACAAAGTTGTTATATACAAGTATTCTTTTTATTTTTCTTCTTTCTTGTACTGAAAGTAAGCAAGAGAGGATAAATAAGTTACTCAATAAAAATGATAAAACTTCAATTATTGAGGCAAGTTTTCTTATAGGAGAGATAAAGGATACATCTTATGTTCCCATTTTATTGAAAAATTGCTATGATTGTAGAATAACACATCATATGCAGTTTTATGGTATATCTGTTTACCAAAGCAAAATGATAGCATTAAAAAAAATATCAGGAGTAGCGCCTCCCTCAGAAGTGACATATCAACCAGACAGTTCTATTGTCAACTACTATACCGCTTGGGCTAAAAGCAGAGGCTATTTAGTAGATAATGGTAAGTGAAGTGAAGAAAGATTCCATTGAGCCGAGGCTGTAGAAATAGCACTTGGGGAGTTGGACGGTCGGCTGCGCCGCCGTTCGCTATTCTCTGTTCAGGTATGGGTTAAAGCGCTGCCAAATCCTCCCTCAGGTGGAGGGGATTGGTTAAAAAATATAGGTACGGCTGCGTCTATGTTTTCTGATTGGGTCGCTGGATCGGGCTCTGAAAAGAGAGTTTTCGCTAATGATGCAGCAACAAGAGCCATGAGTAATGTATATAGAGTAAACAAAGCACGTGAGTTTTTTACAATAAGTATAAAGGTCAAACGGATTTAGATGGGGCATATGTTGTAAACTATAAGGGCAGTTTTGGATTACTTGGCCTTGTGAGGGCTGGAGCTGACCCAATAGAACAATATGTCGGTAGTTGTACAATTTTAGTGATGTGTGTAATTGTTTTCAGAAATATCATTGTTAAGAAGGTCATATCCTCAAGTAATACAGAGATATAGTTTGAATCCTAGTTCATACTAATCATTTGGTTGCATACAATTGTTATCTCTAGAATGTATTGGTTTGTTATATACATTTTATGTTTCGCTAATAACTGAATTTGTAAGATATTAGCAGGCTCAAAATATAAAATTGATAATTTTAACATTTCTAACAATTAGAAGTACTGTTTATTGGGTTAAAAAAAGAACTATGAAAAGAATTTTTGTTTTTGTTTTTGGTATGGTTACCGCATTATATTCCTTTAGCCAAAAATACAAGGTGTATAAAGACAATCATCTCTTTGGCCTGAAAGAAATTTCATCGGATAAAATAGTAATAACACCAAAATACAAAAGAATATACAATTTCAGAGATAGTTTATTTTTAGTAATGAATACTTTAGAAGAGGAATCAATAATTGATATAAATGAAAATATACTTGTACCCTTTAAAAAAACATCCACTGGAATAATTGAAGAACCTACAGATAGTTCAATAGATGGGAAATTTTGTGAATTCTCTCAAATAAAATTAAAGAATAGCCTCATTACATACGTTTATCAGATTGACGAAAACAGAAATTGCATTCCTAACGAATATGCTCCTTGTCCACTAGATAAAACAGTTAATTATAATAATCGCGACCCATACTTTAAATTAATTCAAAATTCAATCCAGCATAGCTCTCTTGGTAAAATTGATTCTGCAATCTATGAATCAAAAAAAGCCATACAAATTGCCTCAACAACAGCATTCCCCTATTATTGGAGTGCAAGGCTTTTACTCAAGAATGATGAAGGTGGTTTAAACTTTGAAAAGAATAAACAATATTCCAACTATTACAGTTGGATTGATTCCTGTTTAAATATTGCAGACACCATAGAGAACCACGAAAATGGGAAATACAAGATCGAAACCTTAAAATACGTTTTCTACAGGTATAACCTTCACGATCGGAAAAAAGCAAAAGAAGTTGAGAGAAAAATCAAAAACAAAGATGGTAGGTTTACCTTTAAGGGCTTAAATCTTTTAGTTGGATATAATTACGACCATGGTAATTCTTTAGAAATGGGTTTTACGTATGGTCTTATTACAAGAACTATAAAGCCTCATCTATTCAAGGATATGTCTAATTTGCAATATTTTGGCCTTTCATATTCAAGAAACTTTGATAAAGATATGGATACTTATAAACTATATCTATATTCTATGCATATGCCCCTTCGACTTGGCATTTGTGCTCTTCTGATTACAGATAATAAAACAGATGCTGTTCTATTTCTAAGGCCTGAAATCGGGTTTGCACCTTATGGCGTAAATATGTTTATTGGATATAACCTTCATTGGTCTGGAGATTATTTTCAAGAATTTAAAGGTTTTAACATTGGTTTTAGATACTTCTTCAATGCAATTGGGAAAAAAGAATATAATTAAACTGGCTCCTTCTTATCTCAAATATTTATCCGCACCAGTCACGCTAGACTAAGCTTCAAAACATTAAATAAATAATTCTATGAAAAGATACTTCATAATACTTATAACACTTTTTTCATCGTGTCTAAGTTCCAAGTCTTCTAGTGTTACAAGCGACACTATTGTTCTAAGTATTTTTCCTCCGTCACAAGTATTGATACTAGACAGCATTGCACAAACGGTAGATAGCCTTATTCTCTCACAAACCTTTGCTAAAAATGTTGATGACGCTTATCGTCAATATTGCAATTATTTGAGTGATTCTGATGATATGAAGGAATTGGTGGCAAGGGTAGATAGGAATAGAGATTTTTATAATACGCTCGTTAAAAAACTAAAGCCGTTAGAAATATTTAATGAGATTTGGAGTCTGAATCCTCTCTTTTATCCCAAAGAGAACGTAACCTATGAGTTTTTAAATATGAATACCGATGGAAAGTATGTGAGGTTTTTAGATGCCTACTCAAAAGTTCATAAAAATTTACGAGGTTATTATGATGTTGTTTATAATTATGGAGCCATTCTCCCTCCTGTTGTTTTTGGCATTCTAGCACACCACAAAAATTTTGATTTTTCAAAACCTCCGACTAGGCTGATATTTGCAATTCATTTTATTACAATTCATTACCAAACACAAGTTTCACAAAACTGAGATCTACCTGTTCGAGCGCGTCTTCCAGACGCGTTCGTTCTTGTTCCCCGTTGAGCCGAGGCTTTAGAGATAACTTTTAAGGAGTTGGGCGGTCGGCTGTGCCGCCGTCCAAGTATTCTTGCAGGTTGTGCCTGCGGAACGGAATAAAACATTTTCAGCAATTTTTATTACTTTCGTTAAGAGTTCTTTGATACAAAACGGACAAGCCATAAGGTGTAGCGTAGGGTAAGTTGCTACAACTGCCACTGCTACGTGCTTAACAACCCGCTAATGTACACGGATTCCACGGGGTAAATATCCAAAATTGGTAGTAATGATTTTCTGAACAGTATTGATTATTTTGGCGCAAGATCCTATATACTAATAGTTGTAGGGCTATACTGGGTTTTCAGATCAAAAAATTCCTATACGTTGCGCAGTATACTTTTATTTTTTTACTTTTATAGGCAAACAAATTAATACTTAACACATGAAAAAGTTATTATATGCTTTTATTCTATGCTTTATCTCTCTTGTATCCACATCTCAAGAAAAGATAAATTATGTTTCGCATTACTTATTTCCAGAGTTTGGCGAAGGGATTATAGTTATGAAACATGGTGGCGCCTATAGGGCTTCTCTGAACTATAACTTAATTACCAATGAGTTGGTTTTTGAAAACAATAAGGCTAGATATGCAATAGCTAAAGATAGTCTTATTAACATTGACACTGTAATTATAAACGATAAACGGTTAGTTTTGGTAAAGAATAGTTTTGTAGAGATATTACACCAATCGAGTTTTGAACTATTTGTAGAGCACAAGTGTAAGGTGAGCTCCCCTGGCTCTCCAGCAGCGTATGGTGGTACATCTTATACATCTTCAACTAGTACCGTTACCTCTATGAATTCTAACGGAGGAACTTATTTGTTTGAATTACCCGACGAATATAAAATTGAACCGTATTATATTTATTGGATTAGGAAAAATGGCGAACTAAAAAGGTTTACAAACATAAAGCAAATAATCAAGTTTTATGACAGTAAAAAGGATAAAATAAAGTTATTTATAAAGGAAAACAACATAAAATTCAACAACTTGAATGGTATTGCTAGTTTATTTAGTTTTGCCGAATCCAATTCATAGAAATTTAGTTAATTTTTAACAGTAAGGCGTTGTTATGTTGGATATAACAACGCTTTTACTTTTTTGGGAATTGCTTCAATTTTAGGAGTTATTCCATCAAAACCAAACTATCGCTAATCACATTAATTAGCTGGTTTGCTTCTTTGTCCAGTTTTTGGTAGGCATCGCTTGTTAAATCCTTGTTTTCCATAAGGCTTACGGTTGTTTTTAGCTTACCAAGATAGGATTGGATGCTTTCCAGTTTATCTTTTCTGCTCTGGGGTGCAGAGGTGTCTATTTTAGAAGAGATTTGCTTGACCTGATAGTCGAAAATTGCAATAAAGATATTGGCTTGACGAACGGCTTGGTCTGCTTTTTCGAATACAGCACTTAATTTTTCTGGGTTTTCTGCGGTTTTTACCCTGCCCGATGAACATAGTTCTGGTTTTAAATCGCAGACTAGTTTAAGGGTTTCATCAATCTGTTTCTGGTAGGTTATCAGTTTTTGGTTAAGGTTTGCTATGGTCGATAAATCCTTGGAGGTAACATCAACCTTCATAAAATCCTTAACGTTGTTTACATCGCGTTCAACCTCCGCGATTTTGTTGTTCAAGTACTTGGTGCTCTCTAGGTTGGAATCGTTAGAGTATATTGCCTCAAAGTTTCCTTTGATAACTTGCAGTTGTTCCAACTTTTTGAAAATCCAGGGTTCAAGAGTTAGTACAATGCTATCCTTGCTTAGGAGTTCCTGTTTTCGGTTGAATTCATCCATTCGTTGACCAAACGCGTTGATAGCCATAATTGCGCGTTCGCGGCATAAGCCACACGATGTGTTTTTGGTTAGCGCAAGCAGTGCCGATGAAGCACTCTTGGTTTGCTTTGTGGCTTGGGTTTCGTTCAGTTTCTGAACTTCCTTTTCGAATGAAACTCTGTACAAATCGTTCTCCAACCTGGAAATTTGTGAATTTATAAGTTGCCCCTCAAGGTTTTGGTTCATCAATTCGGGTTTGAAAATTCCTGAAAACTGCAATGCAGCAATATACAGTTCAAGTTCATTAACGGAGATATTCCCAACACTTTCCAGCTTGATTAGTGTATTAACCAAATCCTTGGTCGATTTTAGGTTATGGTCGCCATCAAGGTAAAGCGATGCAAATCCCAAAACTGATTCATACTCGCGGTTAAATATCGATGTAAACGTATTATTGCCCTTGTACTTAAACTTTATCTCCTCAAAGGCCTTTATAAGTTGACGGTTATACTGCATTACACGGAACAAACTTCCGGATATTGCATCGGTATTACCAGTTCGGTAGTTCAGGTTATAAACATCGAGGTGATTTTTGAAATTGGCAAAAACGGTTAGGAATGTAGTAAAATCCTTTTCTTGGCGGTAGGTTTCGGAATTAATTAGGCCCAAGCGGAAATCGTTCTCGTACTTAAGTTTACGCTTTTCGATATTGGCAAAGGTAACCTCATCGCCGCTTACGGGGTCCATTCGGTAAAGCGATTTGTAGTTTACTACCACAATTACAGGGTAGTGCTTGTAGGTCAACAATTGCCGAAGGGCATCGCGGCTAACCTTTCCGTGCTGCACGGTATCCAGAAAACTGCGGAACGGCTCTGTTGCTATTTCAATAGGGTTACTGTTGGCCGTGGAGAGAGCGTAGAGCTTAATGGAGTGAACACGCGTGTCGAAATTCTTCTGCTCAAAAAGCCGTATGGTGGAGCTAAACTTGTACTCCTTTTTCTTTGAGTTTGATTCTATAAAGTTGCCAAACTCTCCAATTATAGCCATAACAGCATCGGTTGGGGTAAGTATCTTGGAAAGATTCTTAAGCTGTGTGGCAACAAGCGATAAGATTTGGTCCTTATCGTTGTTAGTTATTGCCCTAACCCTAATTTCTGCATCAATATAATCCTTGGCGGAGTAAAGCGGAAGATTATCGATAATACGAACATGGTCAATATTATCGCTTACAAATGTTTGATACTTGCTCTCCTTGTCCTTTGATATTTGAAAGTTGTAAAGCGGGTAGGTTATATCATTATCGCCAAAGAACTTTACGTTTTTAAGACTTGCGGTGATAAAAAGATACTCAAGGTTCTCCTGTTCCAGTGCGGTTTTCTTTCTTCGTTTGGCCTTGGGTTCTACTCGGGCAAAATCAAGCTCGTTAATTAGGTTGCTGAACTTATCTCCATTAAACATAAAGATATCGGTTGATAGGTATTGCCATTCGCCAGTAAAGGAGAAGTTTGCTGTATCGCTAAAAATTAGTTTTGGTTCAATATCGCGTTGCGAAAAACCACTAGTAAACACTAGAATTGCAGCAAGTAAAAACAGATACCGTTTAATCATAGCTTTTATGTTATGAATATTAGGAGCTAAATGAACATAGAGGGGATTAGATTAATATTACTCACATTCCTATAACTTAGCTTAACTACCTTTTACACCTCGAAGCTTTTGAAAGAATATGATGAAGTTAAAAGAAGTTAGACGAATCATGCCAAATCTTCTATTCCTCTAGATTCCTTTAACCTCTCAACCTTCTTAACTCCTCTATATTTCTTTAACTCCTTTTTATTCCACAAAGAATCAACTCACCCTTCGGGGAGGGGTAACCTCCTTGCTTCTATCGAACATATACCGATAGGTGATGTGGGTTTTACGTACGCTTGCACCAATTTGTTCGGCAACCTTACGCATTGTTGGATTAAAGTCGCCAATCCAGTTCAACTCCAACTCTTTATACGGAAAATTTGACTTTAACGCTCGCTTAGCAAACTCGTTAACCAAAGCACCTTCCACCCCTTTGCCTTGGTGCTGTGGTACTATACCAAAAATTAAGCCAACCGCTTTTGTGCAAATCTTTTTGACTTTAAGCAGGTAAAGGAATTTTAGTTTCGACCAGAAATCGAATTTGCCATCAAGGTGTTTTACTATTTGATTTAAGTCTGGAACCATTATAAAGAAACCAATAGGCTCTCCTTCATAGTAGGCAAAGTACATCAAATCGGTATCTATAATTGGCTTAATGGTTTTCATCAGGGATTTGGCGTGAGTATTACTCATTTTTTTGACACCAGTGTAACGCCCCCAGGCGTTGTTGTATATGGTTCTAAAATCGTTAGCGAACTTGTTGAGTTTCCATTTCGATATGGTAGTTATGGAATAGGAGGAGTTCTGCGATATCCGTTGCGCCTTTTCCCAAATCAGCGGATTTACATTGCTGGAATTCACCAGGCGGTGATAGGTGTACTGGTTAAAGTAAACCTTGAATCCGTAATCCTCAAACAACTCCTTATAATATGGTAAATGGTAATCCATACAATAGTTTGGCTCAAAATCGCCATCAATATGCAAACCCCACCATCGGTCTCTGTCGCCAAAGTTAATAGGACCATCCATTGCTTCCATACCGCGTTCCTTTAGCCAATGTTTAGCAGTATTGAATAGTTGGTGGGCAATTTCTTTATTGTTAACACATTCAAAAAAACCAATTCCGCCAGTTGGTTGCTCTGCAGTTTTTGAGATGTCATGGTCAATGAAAGCTGCAATGCGTCCAACGGGAATCCTATTGCTGTAAATCATCCAGCGAATTGCCTCTCCATGCCTGAAATGTTTGTTTTTGGCTGGGTCAAAAACACTTTCTATATCATTGTCAAGAGGTCTAATCCATTTAGGGTAATCCTTGTAAAGTTTAACAGGTAGTTCAATGAAGTCCCTGCGTGTTTGAGAATCCGAAACAATTTTTATTTCAAAATTCATAGTATATATAACTGACGGGATTAAATGCTGCTTTTGTTGATTATGGCGCTGGCTATAAGCAAATCGGTTTGGTTGGTTATTTTGATGTTTTCCCTATTCCCATTTACGGTAAAAACCTTTTCCCCCATAGCCTCAATTACCGATGCATCGTCGGTAAAACTTGCATTAAAAGGTTGTTCGTAGCATCGTTTTATTAAACTGGTTTTAAAAACCTGTGGGGTTTGAACCAAAAGAACGTTGTTTCTTGGGAATGTTGATGAATTATCGTTTTCAACAATTCTGATAGACTCCACTGGCTGTATTACAGGAATTGCATTGCCCAATTTTTCAGCAGTAATGTAGCATTCCTCAATAACGCTGGGATTTACTAAAGGTCGAACACCGTCGTGAATGGCTACTATGCTGTTGCCATCATCAACCAAATTCAGACCATTTTTAACGGAGAAAAAGCGCTCTTTTCCTCCTATGGTTACTTTGTGATTGATTTTATAGCTATGTTTTTTGCAAAGTTCAAGCCATTGCTCAACTTGTGCTTCGGGAAGCACAACAATTATTTCGGGTCTATTTACCAGCCCATTAAATACATCGATAGTCCACATTAGTATGGGCTTACCATTTAACTCGATGAATTGTTTTGGTATATCTAAGCCCATTCTAACCCCAGAGCCTCCGGCAACTATTATGGCGTATCGCTTTGTTTGCATTACATCTTTTTTAATATTCTTGTGCGATAAAGTTACAAAAAAGAACAGTTAAACTTGAAAAGAATTATCAGCAGAAAATTATACGGAATTGAATGTTAGTGTAATAACATTGCTTCGATTTGATTTTTAAATATTTATTATAGATATTTGCCTCGGATGCGTGGAGAAAATTTTGGGGAGATTAATGCTTTCGGCATTATATCATCCTGCTTACAGTTAATTAACTAGAAACTATTACTATGGTTGAGTATAGCTATGTAAAGGAGTTTATTGAAAAGAGCATCAAGACAAATTGGAATCAACCTGCTCTTTCCGACTATCAAGGTGGAACTTACACTTACGGCGATGTTGCCAAGCAAATACACAGAATACATAACATTCTAAATACTTGGGGAGTTAAACAGGGCGATAAGGTTGCACTTATTGGTCGCAACAACGCTAACTGGGGAATTATATACTTGGCAACCGTTTCGTACGGGGCTGTAATTGTGCCTATCCTGCCCGATTTTTCAACTACCGATGTACATAATATTGTTAACCATTCCGATTCTGTTATTCTTTTTGCTGGCGAAATGGTTTGGCCAAATCTTAGCGAGGCGGAAATGCCAAACCTTAGGGCTGTATTCTCTGTAAACGATTTTAATATATTAGTTAATAGAGATGCTGATGCCAATGATAGATATAATGCACAACGAAGTTCAGTAGAGAACGAAATTACCACATTAACAGCCGACAAAGTTAACTATGCCGAAATATCCAATGCTAATCTAGGTGTTATAAGCTATACCTCTGGAACTACGGGATTTTCAAAAGGAGTTATGCTTTCTCTTAATAGCCTTGCAGCTAATGTGGATTATGGAAGGAAAAACATTGGGCTTGTTTCGGGCGATAAAATAGTGTCGTTTTTGCCATTGGCTCATGCTTTTGGATGTGCTTTTGAGTTCCTTATGCCCTTTGCAGTTGGTTGCCATATTACTTTTCTAACAAGAATACCAACGCCACAAATAATTCTAAAGGCATTTGGCGAAATCAAACCTCGGCTTGTTTTGGCTGTACCTTTAATTATTGAGAAGATTTATAAGAAACAGCTTTTACCCAAGATTAGCACTCCCGCAATGAAAATTCTTATGAATATTCCAGTGCTTAACAAAGTTATATATAGCAAGATAAATAAGAAACTGTCCGATGTTTTTGGTGGGGAGTTCCTTGAAATAGTTATAGGTGGAGCCGCTCTAAATGCCGAGGTTGAGCATTTTCTAAGGAAAATAAAATTCCGTTACACTGTGGGTTATGGAATGACAGAGTGTGGACCATTAATTTCCTACTCTGGTTGGAGAACAAACCCCCAGGGTTCATGCGGTAAAACCATTAACTACCTTGAGGTAAAAATTGACTCTAAAGACCCAGCAAACGAGGCTGGCGAAATCCTTATTCGTGGTGAGAATGTAATGGAGGGATACTATAAGAATCCTGAAGCCACTTCCAAAACATTGGTTGATGGTTGGTTACGCAGCGGCGACCTTGGTGTAATGGATAAGCGCGGATTTATTCATATTATGGGACGAAGCAAGAGTATGATTCTTGGGCCAAGCGGCCAGAATATTTACCCCGAGGAGATAGAGGCACGTTTAAACAACCTACCATACATTCAGGAATCGCTAATCGTTGAGCAAAAAGGAAAACTGGTGGGCTTAATATATCCCGATTACGAATCGATGCAGCAGCAAGGATTAAGCGATAATGATATTGCACCAGTTTTGGAGCAACGCAGGGTTGAGTTAAACAAACACCTTCCACAGTACAGTCAGGTTGTAAAACTTCAAATTTACAATCAGGAATTTGAGAAAACACCTAAGAAAAGTATAAAGCGGTTTTTGTATCAGTTTTCGGAGAATTAGAAGGAAAGAATTAGGAACACAAATGACACAGGTTTTACAGATTATCTCAGATTTTTAAAACATCAGTGTTTGTTTCTTTGTTATCACTGCTTGCCGCCTGCCTGCAGGGAGGGTAAGTGTGTTCCAATATTTTTGTGTCCATTTGGTTGAAGTCGAAAAATTTAACCTACTATAATCGCCATTCATCAAATGAGTATTGGTGGTTGGTGGATTTTCCTCTCTTTTTATTAACTTTATTTTTCAGTTTTCGTTCATAGAGCGGGGTTTTGTCCGTTTTCGGATATAAATTAACTACAAGTCAAAGTCAGTTGTTTGTAAAACATAGATTTACAGGTAAATACAGTTATTGGTTTGATTTTTGATTTATAGTATAGTTAGCAATACCCCTACAAGGTTTTTATACAAAACCTTGTGGAACAGAATAAAAACCACACAATATGCATAGTACGGAAATAGGTAGCAGAGCTGCACACCGCCCAAATACGCAGAACAGCATGGTTGCTCCAAGTGATCAAAAAAGGTTGGAAACCAAAAAGTTGAAAGCCATCCACTGTTTAGTCGTCCTAAAAACAACGGCAATTGCACTGTTCTTGTTTTTAACTGGCAGTAGTTTGTTTGGTCAAACAAGTGCCGGTACAATAAATATGGGAAATACCACTACATCTGTGGCTACGGGAACCTATATAACCTTTTACGATAATGGTGGGACGAAGAACTACACAGATAACCAAAACCTTACTCACACCTTTACCGCGGCCAATGGGCAGCCTTTGGTTATTACCTTTACCGCGTTTAGGACACAAGATGCCAACGATTATTTGGAGATTTATGATGGAGCAAGCGTTGCTGGTGGACGTTATTTGGGACGATGGTTTGGAAATATTGGTGGATTTACGGTTAGACCCGACTCGTCAAGTGTAACATTCTATTTTAGGAGTAACAATGCTAACACCAGAGCTGGCTGGACAGCCACCATAACCAGCATGGTGGTATCCACCGCAGTTACCGAAACCTGCAGCGGCACATATACCGATGAGGGTGCTGGCGGGAATTACTCCGATAACCGTTACTTCAACACAATATATAAATCGGACGATGGTAAGAGCTTACGTTTCGATTTTACCTCCTTTAACCTTGCCGCTAACGATTTGCTTATTATACTCGATGGCGATTCGCTAAACGCCCCTGTTATAGGTGAGTTTAATACCGATCCCGGAACCATACTCTCAACCGGCGAAACGCTAACCTTTATTTTCAGTTCCAACAACGATGGAACAACACGAGCAGGCTGGACTGCTGATATCAGTTGCTACGATGTGTTAACATACTACAGCTACACTAGCGGCGATTGGGATCAAGCTTCAACTTGGACTCTCGATGCCAGCGGAACAACGTACAGCAACCCAGGCAGCGCAATCCCAACAGCCCTGGATAAGGCGGTAATTCTCAACGGGCGCACTGTTACAGTGGATAACATTGGCAATAGCACCCTGCAACTCGATATTCAGGATGGAGCCATTCTTGATTTGGGCGGCACTAGTGGGCATAATTTTGGAACTGTTATGGGGAAGGGACGTATGCGATCTACTAGGGGAACGCTGCCCCTTGGTGTGTTTACACTATTCACACAAAGCGGGGGGGGAACCATTGAACTTTATGGTAATATCACCACTTCACCCAATATCTCATTTACCACATTTAACAACTTGGAGATTAATGCAAATGCAGCAGGTGACGACATTAACTTATTATACGACACACAGATTAATGGGTATTTAGAAATTAATACTGGCGAACTCCACTTTAACGGTGCAACAAGCCAAAGCGTTACTGTTGAAGGCAATATTGATATTGGTGCAAACGGAAGGCTCGATGTAACCAATGGGAATCACAATCTTTACGTTAAAGGAGATCTGAATAACGAAGGCATTGTTGTTTTTAGTAACCAAACGCTACCCAATGGCTATACCAATGATCCTACTCGTAGTGTTACTCTTACTTTTAATAATGCAATCAAAAACCAAGCGTTAAATTGTAACGGTCTCACTACTCTTCATAAGCTTGTGGTGGATAAGGGGGCGGACGATACATATGTGTTAAGTGTGAACGCTAGTTCAACCTCCAACTTCTCCCTATTAGGAAGGAATAATGATGATGCTACAAATACAGACAACCCTGGGAGTGTTTTAAATAACAAAGCACTTAATATTGATGCTGGCACGCTGTATTTAGGATCGAACATAACAATTCCACGATTATTAACAGCCAATATCGACCCATATAATAATTCATTTGTTATTGACCAAGATGCTACGTTAATTCTTGATGGATCAAATATTGCCGTTTCCGCTGACGCATCGGATATCTCTTCCATAATTATTTATGGGAAATTAAAGGTTCTGGGAAGTTCCAGTTTTTCTTCAATTGGAGGGCAGGGTATAATTTTGCGCGAATATGGTGTTTTTGAAGTTAATGGTTCCACATCGGCTCCAACAATAAATACAACAGCAGTTCGCACATCAAGCCGTTTGGAGTTGGGTACTCACCGCGGAACATTTATTATGAAGGGTGGTATTTTGAATATCAATGGTGATAACTATGCCGATACGCACCCTGCATTTGCACTACCCTTTGGGGATAATACCTTCCAGATGTCGGGCGGTACAATTAATATAAACAACTCCACGTATTACAATGGGGGTCAGGCTAGTTACTGGAGTTGGTTGGTAAGCTCAAACGAATCGAACATTTCAGTTACAGGTGGAACGGTTAATATTAATGCCTCTGCTCGCAATGCTTACATTAATAGTTCAGCACCATTCTACAACTTAAACATTACGGGAAGTACAACCTATTCAGTTGAAATACAGTCTATTGTTGATCAAACAAACACTTTTTGGAACGGTTCTGCATGGGAAACAATTACTGTTGTACCTGCGACTGATCTCCGTGAGGTAAAGGTACTTAACAACCTTAATGTTGGAGCCAATGCGGTATTTGTAACAAATAACCAGAACATTACTGTTGGCCGTAACTTTACGCTAAACGCCAGCGGACGATATACTCCCGGTACTAACACTACAAAATTTAATGCTTATGGTATTCAGTCATTCACCAATGCTGGAACTATTACCGATGGTTTATTCAACATGGCGTTGGAAAATTCGTCGGTGCTAACTATATCGAACAACCTTACTGTACGCAACAATCTTATAATTAATAATGAAACAATACTTCGTGATGGTGGGTATGATATATTGGTGGCTGCTAATATTAACAATAGCGGAACGCATGAGAGTGCCACGGGTGGAAGCATTATCCTTAACGGAGCAATAGATCAAACAATAACGGGAAATGGCAACGGTGTTTTTGGAAATCTTACCGTGAATAAAACAGGTGGTAATGTTATTCAAAGTGCCAACATTGCTATAACTGGCGACTTACGGCTTGCTAGTGAATCCATTTACGGCATTGGGAGCAATAAGCTATCGCTATCGGCCACTTCCGAAATTTATGATAACCTTACCACCAATTCGCAAGGTGCATTTTCGTTATCGCGCATGATTCAAACCTCCGGCATTCAGTCCGATCTTGGTATGGAGCGATCTATTACTACAACAGGTGATTACCTTTATCCCGTTGGCGTGAATGGATACTATACTCCTGCACGGCTAGAAATAATTTCCAACCCTGCTGCCTGGGGTGCAGTGTCGGTTAATCCTGTAAACTCGCCTCATCCCCTATCCACGAGTACTAATATGCTAAATTACTACTGGAACGTACGCCGCACCGAGATGTCGGGCTTTACCCTTGGGGATATTAAGTTAAGGTTTAATTACGATAATGCGCAAATAGTTGGCACTGAGAGTCTTTACCGCCCAGCCTGGTACTACCCTGTGGAGTGGCACGAGGTTAACGATGTGAACAAAGTAACCGATGCCACCAATGAGATCCTGTTCGATGCTATTGACCAGCCTCGCGGGCACTACACTGCAGGTGAAAGTGGCGCATTTGAAGCGGTACAAACATTCTACAGCCGCCAAACGGGGAATTGGAGCGACCTGTCGGGCTCCGACTACACCTCGTGGACCAACGATCCAATAGGGAACGCCCCCGCCACAACACTACCCACGGAGAGCAGCCCGGTTGTAATCCGTACCGGACATACCATTACCATACCCGCTACCGAAAACGGCAAACTGGTGGGAAGCCTCGAGATACAAGAGGATGCAATACTGGATTTAACCACTTCAACAGGCCACTTTTTTGGGTTAATTTACCAAACCACAGTATCGGGATCGGGAATGCTACGAATTTCCTCGGCTGCCGCAACTGCCGAGTTCCCCGGTGGCGACTTTGGCGATTTTCTGGGCGAGAACGGTGGCACCGTGGAGTACTATACCACAGGAGCACAGGATTTTACCATTCCAAGCGGAGGTTTAACCACTACCACACTGCTTAGCGAAGGATTTGAAGGGGGAGCATTCCCCCCCGCAAACTGGTCTATAACCTCTGGTCCTGATGATGAGTCGAACTTTTGGGGAACAAACACGCAATGGCAAAGAACAACCACAAGAGCACATTCTGGTTCGGCATCAACAAGGCATGTCGAAGCTGTTAGATGGGGTAGTTATGGCACACAAGACGACATTCTTATATCTCCACCAATTAATCTATCAGAAGAAGCAACCTATGAACTATCATTCTGGCGTTACAATGAAGACCCTACCGCCTATTACTATCAGGGAGTGTGGGTGTCAACTACTAATACGCAATATGCATCATTTATTCCTATTACAGAACTCGGAGCTGGATCTGCCAGTTGGGTAAAACATACCGTTGATCTGTCGTCATTTGCGGGGAATAGTACAATTTACATAGCATTTTCATATAAGTCTCGCAATAGCAATACTGATAATGTTTATATTGATGATGTTGCTATAACCAAGTATGTTGGAAACGCAGACTACCACCACCTGATTACCAACCCGGCCGCATCGCGCACCATCACCATGCCCGGAATAGATGTGCAGATATCGGGCAACTACACCGTTAAGGGAGCCGGGGTTACGGCCACCAGCAACACCCTTTCCAACACCATCACCGTTGAAGGCAAAACACTTCTGGAGGAAACCGGAACACTCCGCATCGACAATGGCGCTCGTCAAATATTTGCTCTGAACGATACGTTGAGCATAGGTAGCACCGCTTCGCTCACCGTTAATACAGCGGGAATAGTACGGGAGCACATTCTGAACATTTACGGCAATGTAATAAATAACGGAACGCTAAACCTTAACCCCGGCAGCAGTAAATATGCCGATATATACTTTTTGGGAACGACCAACCAGGTATTCAGCGGAACGGGGGCTACGGCCAACATAAACCGCGTGTATGTTAATAAGGGAACCAACCAAATCCCGCTAGTTAACATTACCGCCAGCACGTTTAACATGAACGCAGCTCTTACCCAAGCGCTTACCATTACCAACGGAACAATCCGGTTCACAGGGACAAGTTTAACCCCAATATTAACAACCAATACCAACTTTAGCATACCGGCTACCGGTTGCCTTTCGGTAAACGGGTCCTCAGTAACGGTGGGAAACTCGGCCACCAACGATGCCGATGTTTACCTGCAGGGTAAAATTGAGGTAATGGCCGGAACCCTGAATATTGGAAACCCTGCCAATAATAACAACAACGATATTGAGTACTACACCGCAGGTACCCCCGAAGTGGTGGTAAGTGGGGGTACGCTAAACGTGAATGGTCAGATACGCCGTCCGGTAACCATTTTTACGGGTAATCTCACCTACCGCCAATCGGGAGGTAATGTTTACATACACGGTAAGCAACGGCAAGCTGCCCGTGCGCTACTCGAGGTGCTAAACAGCGGCCAGTTCCACAGCAGCGGCGATGGTAATTTGTACCTTGTGCAGGGAGTTGCCTCAGGCGTTAGCACAACCTTTGGGGAGCTGTATCTGCAACCGGCTTCGTACACCGCAACCGGGGGTACCATACACACCGGAACCAGTGCCACCGGAGCCACTGCCAACTACTTTAACCTATATCTGGCTAGCCCCATCTGGAGCCTAACGGTAAATGGCGAAACCAATGCTAAAACGGCTATTCTGCGTACGTTCCCAGCTACCTTTAACGGGAGTCTGGTTATTGGAACAAGCGGAGGGGCCGCATCTCTTTTCGATACAAAGGGACTGAATGTTAACATTGGGGGGAATCTGGAAAACTATAGTAGCACAACAGGAAATGCATATATATATTCCAATACATCTCAAATTACAAGGTTTTTTGGCGAGTCAATAGAACAAAATGTTATAAGTAGTGGAGGGACATTTTTAAGATTTGGATCAGTTACCATTGATAATAATAAGACCAACGGAAAAGTGTCTTTTACTGGAACTAAAAGCCCAACAATAAATGGAGATATTCGAATCAACCAAGGTATCCTTGAAACAAATAATCAATACATAACCTTTGCTGGTAATCAAATTACGAACAATCATATCTATAATTCTATCGGCAGCAATAGTTTCATTTATTTTTACAATACTTCTAATCAATATATATCAGGTATAGAAAACGCACAATTTGGAAGTGTCCGAATAAGAGCAAACAAAGCCATTATATCAGATATCTCTTTTATACTTAATGGCCAACTTTATTTCTACACTAATAGTTATCTGAATATTGGAGAAAAAAAATTAACCATTAGTTCAACAGGTTCCGTTTCAAACTATAATTCAAATCAATATATTGTTACAAACGGGGCTCTATCCGATCAGGGTGTTTGCAAAGAGTTCGCCACCGCCGGTTCCTTCACGTTCCCAGTTGGAGTGGGAACCGAGGGCGGCAAGTACACTCCGGCAACCATGAATGTAACCAATACGGGCGGTGTTGCGGGTGCAATTACTGTTAAACCAGTTGATCAGCCCCACCCCATGCGTACCGAAATGGTACTGGATGATGAGTTACAGTACTTCTGGAACGTTACATCAACTGGCTTCAGCAACCCAACAGTTTCACATGCTTATACCTACTCCGATCTCGATATTCTTGGAACAGAAACATCATACGTAAACGCCAGGATGTACGATTTTGTGTGGTATAAACAAACCGAAGCGGTTGATTACACCAATAACCTGATAAAATTCACGGGAGCTAACTTCATCGATGGCGACTATACTGCCGGAGCAGTGGGCAATTGGGGTGCTATACATAAGTACTATAGCAGAAGTTCAGGCAATTGGGAAAATGCAGGTATCTGGTATCTTGATAATGAGAACGGACCAACAATTGCAGGAACAGCACCCAACGGAAACCCTGTATTTATTCAGGCCGGGCATACTGTAACTACAAATCAGGATGGCGCTTATGCCGGCTCGGTTGATATTGCTGCCACCGCTACTTTGGATCTGGGTCAAAAATTGGGCCACAACATGGGCTATATCTCGGGAGCTGGTACCATTAAAATAGATGCCACAGGGGCAGGATCGTTTATGTTTCCAGGAGGTGACCCCTCCGTGTTTATGAACACCACCGGGAGTACCGTTCACTAC
Source organism: Bacteroidota bacterium (assembly GCA_029560875.1). Taxonomy (GTDB): domain Bacteria; phylum Bacteroidota; class Bacteroidia; order Bacteroidales; family Tenuifilaceae; genus SB25. Next base: position 78,175 of record JAKQKB010000126.1, read on the forward strand.
TCCGGAGCTGGAACAATTCCCTCGAACATAGAAACATACCAGAATATCCTATTTAGCGGAAATGGAGATAAAACAATTCCAGCTACCAATATTACTGTGAGGGGCAACCTTACTATCAATGGAGGATACCTTAATAATAGTATAAACAACCGCACCATAACGCTTTATGGGAACTGGATAAACAATGTAGCCGGGGGCTATAAATATGGCACCAGTACTGTTGTACTTGCAAACGGTAATGCGCAAACTATTACAGCTACAGGTGGCGAAACATTCTACAACCTAACAGTTAACAAAACAGCAGGTACGGTGGCCACACTAAACAGCCCCGTATCGGTTAACCGGGTGCTAACCCTAACATCGGGTATTGTGAGTACTGAGACCAACCTACTCACTCTAACTTGGGGCGATGCTTCGGCAGTAGTGGGCGGTAGCAGCACATCGTACGTTGATGGGCCTCTACGAAAATTGGTTTACAACAGCGGATCGTTCACTTTCCCTGTAGGCGACGATGGCCGGTACGGACAGGTTTACATATCGGGCGTTACCTCTGGTAGTAACCAGTACTGGACAGGTCGTTACTACAATGTACCTCCGGTGGATCAAACAAACCTTACCGCACCCCTTAAACTGGTTAGCAACAATGAGTACTGGGAGGTAACAGGTACTGCCGGGACTACTGCAAATGTTAGGGTTCGCTGGGATGCCAATAGCCAAATTATTCCCGCAACAGCACTGGGACGCGAAAAACTCCGAGTTGCCCAGTACACCGCATCGTGGGCAAAAGTGGGCGAAACCATTGTTGATGGAGGTCAAACCTCGGGAACCGTGGCCACCTCCACCCCAATTGCACACGATGGAACAGCAAAGGTTTTCACCCTTGGGCTTGAGCTTACCGCTTCGGCACAGATTACCGGAACCGATGCCGGAATGTGCGACGATGGCTCAACCCTTCCTGTAACCATTGTGGTTGCCGGTTCGGCTCCACTCTCGGTTACCTACCAAATAAACGGGGTTGATGTAAGTCCATCGCTCACAAATCTTAGCGAGGGTACTCACACCATTAACTTTACATACGATGAGCTTTACGCTAGAGCAGGCGCAGGAGACTACATAATTTCGTTAAAAGATGTTTACGACAAAGATAACCAGAGTGGAATTGTTTTGGCCGGAACTGCTACTTTAACCCTTTACCCAACGCCTACGCCAATTATTTCGGGGCCTACATCGGTGATGATAAACGAAACCAATAATTTCTCGGTTACGAGCACTGTAGGGCACTCCTATCAATGGACTGTTATATCAGGATTAGCGTCGGTAGATTTATTGACTAATGACACATCTCCAACAGTAAGTGTTACCTGGAGTGGAACATCTGGTACAGTAATTCTTCAACTTGTAGAAACTACTCCAGCTCCAAATAGTTGTAGTACAACTGTTACTTACGAAGTAACTGTTCGCGATTGGCCTGTTATTGTAGGAAACTTTAGTGTTTGCGCAAACTCAACGGAGACATATTATACAAAGCAAGTTGCTGGACACACCTATGTTTGGTCTGTTCTTGGTGGAACTATTCAATCAGGTGCAGGTACTTATACCATAACTGTACTTTGGTCTACCGAAACAGCAGGTACTATTACTTTACAGCAGGGAGTTAGTCCTACATTAACAGAAATATCGCAAAACGTTACAATTAATCCGGCTCCAACTGCAGCTCTTAATATTGATGGATCGGCTAGTGTCTGCGATAACGATAATGTTACCCTTTTGCTTGGCAGAAGTGGAGCTGGAGCATTCTTTACATTTTATTTGCAGCAAGATGGTGTTGATGTTATGAGTTTCGATCAGAGTGTTGCAACTACTAATCCATATTCCTATTTAGTAACAGAAGATAATATACCATGGACTACCGGAGCTCCATATCATGATTATACATTCCGCTTACGAGTTGTAAATAGCACTACTGGATGCAGTAGCGGGTGGGACAGCGAAGTTATCTCGGTGTATAAGATTCCCGAAACCGGACCACAGTACCATGTTCCTAATACTTACGGATTCTAATTAAAACAGGGCTTGTGAGCCCTGTTTTCTTTTTATTAAACTAATAAAACAAAAAAATTTGACATTAAATAAAAAGCATCTTATATTTGACCGACCGTTCAACCAAAAATAAATGCCCAGAACAAAACAACAAAACGAAAAGATTAAACAAGGGCGCAGAGTTCAAATAGAGTCTTCGGCTCTTGAACTTTTTGCAAAACGAGGATTTCATTCTGCAACAATTGCTGATATTGCCGAACACGCTGGCGTTTCAAAAGGGTTAATGTATAGTTATTTTAATTCTAAAGAGGATTTGCTTCACTCAATTTTAGTAAGAGGATTTAAAAAACTAGTAGAGGATTTTGATCTTAATCACGATGGAGTATTAACTACCGATGAAATGCGTTTTTACATCAACTCGTTATTTAAAGGAATGATGGAGGAAAAGTATTACTGGAAGTTATACTTTTCTGTTACTCTTCAGCCCGAGGTTATTGATAAGGTGTTATTTGATGAGCTATTAAGTATTGTGAAACCATTTTTTGCAGTACTCGAAAAATACCTAGAATCGAGAGGTTTTGAGCAGCCGAATATTGAAGTTGTATATTTTCACTCCCTTCTCGATGGCATTTTGCTTAATGCAATTATGAACGAGGATTTTTATCCTATTGATGAAATTAAGGAATTAGTAATAAAACGGTACGTTAAATAGAAAAAAGTATGAAAAAAACGGTATCCAGTATAGTTGGTGCTTTATTGTTTATATCGGTTAACGCGCAAACTGCAACCGAAATAGTTAAGCGAGCCGACGATAAAATGCGTGGAGAGAAATCGAGCTATAGCGAGATGACCATGAAGATTGTACGCCCAACCTGGGAACGCTCAGTATCGTTCAAGAGTTGGGGAAAAGGCACAGAGCTTTCGCTGGTTTATATTACCGCGCCAGCAAGGGATAAGGGGCAATCGTTCCTGAAAATAAAGCGCGAGATGTGGAGCTGGAATCCGCAGATAAACCGTACGGTTAAGCTGCCCGCATCAATGCTATCGCAGGGCTGGATGGGCTCCGATTTTACCAACGACGATTTGTTGAACCAACGCTCTGTGGTTGTTGACTATACGCATAGAATAGTAGGCGAGGAGAAGGTTGATGATGTGGCATGCCACAAAATTGAATTGCTTCCAAAACCCGAAGCACCTGTGGTTTGGGGTAAAATGATTCTTTGGATATCGAAGGAGCACAATTTAATACTAAAAACGGAGTACTACGACGAGGAGGGATTTTTGGTTAAAACTGAGTTGGGCCATACCCTTAAAACGATGGATGGACGATTAATGCCAACCGTTTACGAATTAATCCCAGCGGATGAAAAAGGCAACAAAACCGTTGTTACAATGGATAAAATTCAATTCAACATTCCTATTGACGATAAGTTCTTTTCGATACAGAATATGACCAAGATTCGTTAATTGTTTAACCACAAAGGCAAAAAAGGGTTTCACGAAGGAACACAAAGAAATATGTTTGAAACCACATCACTTATTAAATCTTTGCTTTGTGCTCTTTTGTGAAGTCTTCCTTTGAGCGCCTTTGTGGTAAAAAAGATTTACATTATGAACTACTTGCAAATTGCACAACGGAACCTCTGGCGAAATAAACGACGCACCATTATAACCATTGCATCCATTCTGTTTGCGGTGTTTTTTGCAGTTATAATGCGTTCGTTCCAGCTGGGTTCCTACACTCTAATGATTAAGAATGGTATTGAGTCCTACTCAGGGTACATTCGGTTTCAGCACCCCGATTACTTGGACGATCCTTTGCTTGAGAATACCACTCCATATAACGATTCAATCAACACAATACTTTCATCGTTTCCCAATGTAAAGTCTGTTTCTACAAGGTTGGAGACTTTTGCTTTGGCATCATCGGGTAATATTACTAAAGGTGTTTTGGTGCTAGGAATCAATCCCGATGCAGAACAACGCTTCTCGAATCCACAGAAATTCTTGGTTCGTTACTATATATCCGACAAAGCGTTGGCAGTTATTGAAGGAAATCCTGAAATTCCGCAGGAGGTAAAAGCAAAACTGAAGGATTTAAAGGGCGAGGGTTTTATCGATTCATCTAAGTTACACACTGCGTTAGAGTTACTTCCGGGGCAGAATAGATACTTTGATCAAATATGTAACACCTTCCAATTTGCTGGAGAATTTCTAAATCCATCGGATAGCGATGTAGTTATTTCGTTTCGTCTATATAAATTTCTTAACTTGAACGTGGGCGATTCATTAATTCTTTTAAGTCAGGGTTATCAGGGCTCGTCGGCAGCGGGGATATATCGGGTTAAAGGAGTTGTTAAATTGTCGAACCCAGAGTTGGACAATAAGTTGGTTTACATGCCATTGGGAAGGGCTCAGGAATTTACGGGTGTTGAGAATAGAATAGCTTACTGGGCCATCAACCTGCACAATAGCGAAGATGAGGCTATGCTTCAAACCCAGAGCGAACTAAAAGAGCATTTTGGAGAATCGGAATTCGAGATAAAGAACTGGAAGGAGTTAAACAGAATTCTTGTACAGCAGATTAATAGCGATAACCAGAGTGGTAAAGCATTTCTGGTATTACTATACTTTGTGGTGTTTTTCGGAATATTTGGAACCGTAATAATGATGATACACGAGCGAATTCATGAGTTTGGAGTACTGGTTTCTGTTGGTATGCAAAAGGCCAAACTGGCTACGCTTGTTGTAATGGAGATGATTTTTATGGCAATTATTGGCGTTGTAATAGGCACGGGATTGAGTTTTCCTATTATATATTATTACAATTATAACCCAATAAGGCTAACTGGCGAAATGGCCAAAATGATGATGGATATGGGTTACGAGCCCTTAATGCCAATGGAGCCATTTGGTGCTTATGTGGTATGGCAAGGAGTTGTAGTGCTTATTATGGTACTAATTGCATGTATTTATCCTACGCGAAGAATTTTTAAACTAAAAGAGGTTGAGGCACTTCGCCGGTAGAGAATATGATATAACACAGAATACACGGATTGAGCAGGTTTTCACAAAGTCTATTTATTGGTGTTCAGGCATGTTGTTTAACGTTGTTATTTATTGTGGATGCCTGCCTGCGCAGGCATGTCAAGAGGAATGGCCATTGGTGTTATAACATTCCTGACGAAGCGTAGCGAAGATCAGGAAATGAAATTCGACGAAGTCAATCCAGAATTACGTAAAAACAAAAAACGCTGTAATTATGCGATATAAGATTTAACAAGTTTTTTCAGATTGTTTAAACGCAAGAGCTCTATGTCGCAAAGAATATCTGTTGAATTTGTGTTATCCGTGTTCTATAAAAACATTAAAAAATGATACTATCACTTAGTTGGCGAAATATTTGGCGTAACAAAACCCGGAGTTTAATAGTTGTTGCCACGCTTGCAGTTGGATTGCTTGGCGGAGTGATGTTTATGGGCTTAATAAACGGTTGGGTGGAGCAGCGTATGCACGACAGCATCCATAACGAAATTGCCCATATCCAAATACACAATCCACAGTACTTGCTAAATGAGGAAACCCAGCACTATATATCCGACTATCCTTCGATAATAACTACGCTCGATACAATGAAAAGCGTTGTTGGATATACTGGCCGTATCAAGGTTTTTGCCATGGCACAGTCCGATAGAGCCACGTCGGGCATTGTAGTTATGGGAATTAATCCAACGGAGGAAGCTACGGTTAGCGAAATATCAACAAAAATTGTAGCAGGTGAGTTTTTGGAGAACAACCATCGGGTACCATCAATAGTAGTTGGGAGTACTACTGCCGAATCGCTAAAATTGATAAACTATAACTTAACAGTAGAAAAACTTGATTCTATTGACGAATCTATAATTCCTGTTGAGGTAAAAGACTCGCTGAAACAGCTTCTAGGTCAACGTTTCAGATCAAAGGTCTCTTTTCAGAAGGAACTAAAAAATATACTTGCAGACAATTACGACAGTCATGTAGACTATATTCTAAAATATTTTGCTGAGTATAGGCTCAACAGCTCGGTAATTCTTACGCTACAAACTCCCGAGGGTGAACTACACAACCAGATGTTCAAAGTTCGGGGAGTTTATAAAACCACCAACTCTGCTTTCGATGGACGTTTTGCGTATGTAGAGCGAGGCGTACTTGCATCAACCGCAGGTTTGCAGGAGAATCAGGTTCACGAGGTGGCTGTGCTTTGCACTGGGCTCGATGAGGGAAAAACCGCTGCTGCTAGTTTGGCTCCTAACTTTAAATTGTTGTCGGTACGGAGTTGGGAGCAAGTTTCGCCCGAAATTGCCATGTATGCCGAGATGGGAAACTTTATGGGGATGATTTATATCGTTATAATCCTTTTTGCGTTGGCGTTTGGAATTGTAAACACAATGATGATGTCGGTACTGGAGCGAATCCGTGAACTTGGAATGCTTATGGCTATTGGTATGAATAAGATTCGGGTATTCACAATGATAATGGTTGAGTCTATTTTGCTTTCCTTAACAGGTGGAGCTGTAGGAATGGCAATTAGCGCAGTTATACTTTCAATACTAAGCAAGACAGGCATTGATTTTGGAATGTGGGCCGAGGGTTTAGGGGCGCTGGGTTGTTCATCGATAATTTATCCCAAAACTACCGTTGGAAACTACGTTACGATCACAGTCTTGGTAATTATTACCGGAATGGTAGCATCGCTTTGGCCAGCCCGTAGGGCTTTAAAGCTTAAGCCCGTTGAGGCTTTGCGGCACGAGTAAGAAGCGTGAGAGGTTAAAAGTTAAACGTTAATCGAAAGAATATATGAACCGTATCATGATATTTATTTAACGAACAACGAACAACGAACAACGAACAAAAAACGATACACTATATACTAAACACTAAAACCATGGCAATTATTGAAGTAGTAAACGTCGAAAAAATATACAACGATTCCGAGGTCAAGGTGAGCGCCCTTAAGGGAATCAACCTGCAGTTCGATCAAGGCGAATTCACCACCATTGTTGGTCCATCGGGTTCTGGAAAAACAACACTGCTTAACCTTTTGGGTGGATTGGATAAGCCGTCAACCGGGCGCATTTGTGTTGATGGTGTTTGGATTGATACCCTTTCGGGTTCAAAGTTGATCGATTTCAGGTTACATCACATAGGCTTTGTTTTTCAGGCCTACAACCTAATTCCAGTATTAACTGCTAGCGAAAATGTGGAGTTGATAATGCAGCTGCAGGGTGTTCCTTCGGTTATCCGCCGAAAGGTTGCTCGCGATTTGCTGGATCAGGTAGGATTGGCCGATAGGTACGATAGTCGACCTTCCCAACTTTCGGGCGGACAGCAACAGCGTGTAGCGGTAGCAAGGGCATTGGCCTCCAAGCCAAAGTTTATTCTTGCCGATGAACCCACTGCCAACCTCGATGGCAAGTCTGCTGAAAATCTTTTGGAGATTATGGAGCACCTAAACCACGAGCACGATGTTACCTTTATCTTCTCCACACACGATCAGCGCGTGGTAAGCAAAGCCCACCGTGTAGTACTTTTGGAGGATGGAATGGTAAAGTCTGATGAATTAAGAATCGGAACACAGATAACACAGATTTGACCGATATTCACAGATTTGTGATTATCTGTATCAGCGTCATCCGTGTTCTAACTTGCTACGAAAATGAAAAGGATTATAGCAATAGCAATCTCACTAATTATCTGCATCAATCTTCAAGCGCAGGACTCATCAAAGTTTGAGTTCAAGGGCTATATAAAAGATTTACAAAACGTATTCATCCCTAACCCCGATACTTCCGTTTGGCTATCGGACAATACGCTCGATAATCGCTTGCAGTTAACCTACTATCCGCTTAAATGGTTAAAATTAGATGTACAATCGCGGACTCGCCTTATTTATGGCGATTTTGTTGAGATGATACCTAATTATGATAACTACATCGATAAGGATATGGGCTATTTCGATTTATCGTTCCTTTGGTGTAGCGGGAATTCATACATTACACACACAGCATTTGATAGGCTCAATGCAGCCATCAATTTCAACTCATGGCAAATAACCCTTGGTAGGCAACGGGTAAACTGGGGAATGGACTTGGCCTGGAATCCCAACGATATTTTCAATACATACTCATACTTCAACCTTGAATACCCCGAGCGCCCAGGAACCGATGCCATAAGCGTAAAGTACTACACAGGAATAGCCTCGTTTGCCGAAGGAGTTTATCAGTTAGCCGAAACGTGGGATAGCACATCGCTGGGTTTTCTTTACCGCTTTAACACTTACGAATTCGATATTCAGTTTTTGGGTGGAAAAATGCGTACCGATATGGTTGCGGGATTGGGTTGGTCGGGCAATCTACTCAATGCCGCTTTGAGGGGAGAGGTAATCTACTTTAAGCCTCACTTAGATAAGGTAAACGGAACCGAAGGAGTTATAGCATCGTTCTCGGCCGATTACTCATTTAGTGGCTCGTGGTATGTGCAGATTGGAGGGTTGTACAATTCGTTTGGAAAAACCAAGAACTCCGGGAGCATAAGTTTGCTGGAGCCAACCGTTCCGAGTCCTAAAATGCTAAGCAAAGGTAAGTACAGCCTGTTTGCCAGTATAAGCGGACAACTTGGGCCATTGGTAACGCCAACCTTATCGGTCGTTGCAAACCCAACCGATGGTTCTTTAATTGTAATACCTTCTGTTTCGGTATCCGCTGCCGATAACATTACAGTGGCGCTTACAGGAGTGCTGTTAACGGGCAAATCCGATACGGAGTACCAAAACATCGGCCAATTGGCGTACCTAAAGGTTCAGTGGAATTTTTAATTAAAAGATAGAACACAGAAAAACACAGATTCAACAGGTTTTCACAGATTTTTAAACGCAAAGGCGCAAAGAGGATTTGTGTTTATCCGTTTTATCTGTGTCATCTGTGTTCAAATATATTCTGCGTTTATCTGCGAAATCAGCGGGAAAACAGAATACACTGATTGAACAGGTTTTCACAGATTTGTGGCAATCCGTCTTATCTGTGTCATCTGTGTTCTAATTCTTTTTGCCACCACCTTGAAATTTATCAACTAAATTTTATTAATTTGCTTTTCTATTTAAACACGTCGATTATGAAAAATGCTTCTCTATCTATACTTGTAATTGTTATATTTTTCAATTCATTATTTGCGCAGAACAGGCCATTACAAGATATCCGAAGGGTTATTGTTACTAGCCAGTACGAAGTGAAAGATGGGCAACGAACAGCAAAAAGTATGGCTGTTAAGCAAGAAATAAAAGACTCCTTGGATAGAGTCCATACCATACTTAATCGCGATTATACTACGCAGCGCATAACTAGTCATACATGGCATGCATTTAAGGGCAAACAAATTGTTAGAACCGATGAGTTTGTGAAAGAACAGTTAAGGTATTACAAAATATTCACTTACACTTCTGATTCTCTAATTGATACTGAAACTATTTATTTGGTTAGTCCTGGCGATACCGTTTTATACGTTAACTTAAAGTACAAGTATAAGAATAGTAAACCCGTTCAAGTTAATGCTGTTGATTTTAAGGGGAAAAGCGCTTATACCTCCAAATCTGTTTTCGATAGCAAAGGAACAGAAATATCACGAAAGGTTAAAGTAAAGAAAACCTTTGCACCTATCGATTCCGTTATAGAGAGAACTGTTTCACCCGTTTACGATTCTGTTGGTAGGATTTCTTCCGAAACAATTAAAGTAAAATTGGTTGGAGGGAAAGGCTTAACGCAAAAGTTTAGCTATGGCTATAATAAGTTAGGATTGCTTACCAGTATTGAGGAGTTTGATGAAGGGGGAAAATTACTTTACAAAAAAACAATGGACTACAACGATAAACGTATGCTAAAGTTTATTTCCGTATACAATGCAAACAACGAGTTAACTGAATACTATGCAAAACGTTACGAATTATACCCTACACGCGATAGACGAAACCAGATAATTGAATACTAGTAACGAGAACACCGAGGTTCGAGCGCGTCTTCAAGACGCGTTCACGTTGATACAACACGTGAGGACACGTGTGGCAGCGGGAGCGAGAGGATAGTGTTAGCACGCGTCAAAAGAAGACGCGCGCTAACAAGGCAGGCCATTGCAAGATGTTCGACGAGTTATAGTTACCAGCAAATACGAAATAAGGGATGGTAAGCGTACAGGAATTAGCATGGCTATTAAGCAAGAAATTAAGGACTCGCTCGATAGGGTTCACACCATTATTAATCGCGATTATGTTACACAAAGCATAACTAGCCACACATGGCATACATTTAAAGGCAAACAAATTGTAAGAACCGACGAGTTTGCGAATGAACGGTTAAAGTATTATAAGTTATTTACTTACACTTCTGATACTCTTATCGATACAGAAACTATTTATATGGTTAGCCCTGATGATACAGCCGTTTATGTTAAGTTACAATACAAGTATAAGAACGGAAAACCGGTTCAAGTTAATGCTGTTGATTCAAAAGGCAAAACCGCATATTCCTTAAAATCTGTTTTTGATGGTAATGGAACAGAAATTTCCCGAAAAGTGAAAGTCAAAAAAGCCTTTGCTCCGCTCGATTCCATTATCGAAAGAACCATCTCTCCTTTATACGATTCCGCAGGAAGAGTTTTGTCCGAAACAATTAAGATAAAATTTGTTGATGGGAAAGCCCAAATTCAAAAGTTTAACTATGGTTATAATAAATTGGGATTGCTTACCAGCATTGAAGAGTTAGACGAAAAAGGGAGCTTGATGTATAAAAAAACATTGGAGTATAACGATAAAGGAATATTAAAGTTTGTTTCCGTATATAACGCTAACAATGAGTTAACAGGATATTACGCAAAACGCTACGAATTATACCCTACACGCGATAGGCGAAATCAGATTATTGAATACTAGGAACATTTCATTCAACGCTTTCGATTAACACTGTCAGGGTTTTAAACCCTGACAGTGTTTCATTCTTATATATCCCCAATTTCGGACAAGACAAACAATTGTATTTTGCCAATATCGGACAAATAGTTCTTCTTTTTTTGACGTAACTTACACACAAACAAACTATTACAATTTTTGGCATTTATATTGTTTGTAAGTATTAAAGAAAAAATGTTCTTTTAAGTATTGAATTTTTCAACAAGCTAAAACTTTCGTCTAGCAAATATGACCGTTGGTCAATAATGTAGAGATATACTGCATTAGCTTAATAACCTTTTAAACATACCTCCGTAATAGTTGTTGATAAAACGTTAAAAAATAAACAAATGGTAGATAGAGAGAAGGAAGGGCAGGAAAAGGGCGAAAACAACAAACAACCGCCATAGAGGGCGATGGTTTTTTAGAGCGATTTAAGTTTTGCTTGAAAAATAAAGACCGTGCATAAGAAAAAACGAACAACAATAAAAGCCGATAAACCCGGCACAAACAAAAGAAAATCAGTTTTTAAATTATAAACTTTAAATTTTAACACTATGAGAAAATCGACACTTTTAAACTTGGCTTTAGTTTTAATGGCCACTTTTATGTTTGCTAGTGCAAACGCTCAAATTCTAACAAGCTATACAGCTGACGAATCAGAAGTAATGTATCAAACTGCTGGACGTACTTTCCGCTTGTACACTCTACCAGACCCAATTTATAGTCCAACGTATGATCCTGCAACTAATGCCAATTTGGGTGGAAATTCACAATGGAGATTTGTTTTTTCTGGCTTAACAGCTACTGCTCCAGTTGTAAATAATACTTATGTTGCTCAGAACTTTGTAGAGTTTACAAACCCCAGTACAACTGGTAGTCCATTTACCGTTGTTGTTGATGAGCGAAATACTTTAATTGGCTGTGCAAGTGCAACTACTCGTACAACAACTATTAACGTTATTGCTGCACCAACCGCAGAAATGGTTACTGCTGATGCTACTACTTTTTGCGGTCCTCAGGCTGCTCAACCTATGCAAATAGCTTTTGTTGAGAATGTGCCAAATAATCTTGCCGCTTTTGCTTTTTCTATTGAGGAGGTTGTTGATAGAATTGATGGTTCAGGTGCGCTTCTCGGAAATGTTAGCACAAATGCTACTTTTTTAAACTCTACAGTTGCTGCAAAACCAGTAAAATCAGGATATGCAGGCTTTACTGCAGCAACACCAGACTTTACACTTGATATCAATACATCAGCCTTGCTTGTTGCTAATGTAGCAGGAGTTGACTATCGTACACGTTATACTTATACTTTGAAAAAGGCTAGTGATGCTGGTGTTGCTGTTGCGGATGGCGTTATTTCAGCAATTAGCCACAAGTCTGATTTTATTCAAGGATTAACTTCTTATACTTTCACCGATAACCAAGTTGTGTTTATTGTTAACCCTGCTCCTGCAACTGGTCCAATTTACCATATTCCTAACGATTACGCTTACTACTAATATTTAGTATAACAAAATTTCTAACCCTGACAGGCCTAAACCCCCTGTCAGGGTTTAAATAGATAAAAGATAAATCCATACAAAAGTTTTGAAAAAGTTTATCCAAATATTATTCATAAAGTTTTTGTTTTTAACCCTTGTTGGTTCAATGGAACTATTGGCTCAAAACTTGCCAATGGCTTGCGTTGGGGTAACAGAGCGGTATGGTGTTAAAGGGTTTAACGGTATTTCGGATTTCGATTGGGTTATAACCGATCCTAATGGCAATGTTTTACCAGCATCATCCTATCAACTTTTGGCTCGAGGCGATTCAATAGATATTACCTGGGGCGAAGGGCTTATGGGAGGTATTTATACCTTAACCGTTACCGAGCACACCGATTATGGCTGTACAGGAACACCACTGGCTGTTAATGTTGTGCTAAACACACCCGAAATTTTTCTGCCAATATCCAACAACCTAAACGATAATATGGGTGTTTGTTTTGGGAGCATTGCTAACCTTGATCCCGGTAGTGGATTCATTAATTACCTTTGGCAAGATGGTAATACAAATCAGGTATACTATACTGGCGAAGCAGGAACATACACTGTAAGGCTTGTAAATAACACGTATAACTGTTCGTACGATTCAACCCGCCTAGCAATATGGGATTTACCAACAGTAGATTTGGGTAACGATACTGTTCTTTTTGGAAATCAGTCATTAGTGTTGGATGTGTACAACCCCGATTTTAGTTTCTATAACTGGAGTACTGGCCAAATATCATCCAGCATAACAGTTAGCGGTTCTGATGGTGAGCAGCGCATATGGGTTCTTGTTACCGATATAAATGGTTGCCAGAATTCTGATACAGTTAATATAATTGCTGCAGATTATGGCAATTTGTTTATTCCCAAGGCGTTTACACCAAATGGCGATGGGTATAACGATTTATGGGAGTTTCCTGCGGGAAGGGATGCTAATGGTAATAATTTTAACGTAAATGAGTTTCTTGATGATATCGATTTAAAGGTATTCAACCGTTGGGGAAAACTTGTATGGAAATCGAGTGGATTGTATAAGCCTTGGAATGGGAAAGATTTGAGCGGAAAAGAGCTCCCAATGGACTCTTATCACTATATAATTGTGATAAAAGTTGGAGGAAAGAGCTACGAGTATAAGTCGAGTGTAACAATTATTAGGTAGAGAAGTACTTAGAATACTTCGAGTATTTAAAGTACTTGGAGTTGCGAGAAAAGAGATTTAATGGAAAAGTACTTAAGATACTTTAATATAAAAAAGGTCAATGGATTTTTTTCTATGGACTAAAAGAGAAAGAGATGAAAGTAGTAAGGCAAATAGGATTAGTCGGAATAGTTGGTTTGATGTGTATAACCGTAAAGGTTACAGCACAGCAGCAGCCGCTATATAGCCAGTATATGCTCGATGCATACTTGGTGAATCCAGCCGTTGCCGGAGCAGAGGGTGTAACGGCAATAAATTTAACAGCAAGGCAACAGTGGGCAGGCTACTCCGAATCGCCTAGAACATATGCACTAAGTGCTCAAACTAGGATTTTGAAAACTAGTTTCAGGAATCGTAGTCGATTAATTAAATCGAGAGTAAAACGCCGTCGTCCTAGTGGTAGAGTTGGTCTGGGAGCATTTGTTTTTAACGATAATAATGGTCGTATACATCGAACTGGATTTCAAGCAACTTATGCATATCATATCTATATGCGCGATTACCAGTTAAGTTTTGGAGCATCGCTTTCCGCCTTTCAGTTCAAGGCAAAGGTTACCAATCAGGATGTTATGAATCCAGACGATCCGTTGCTTCAGGGGAAAATCTCAAAGTTTGCTCCCGATGCGAATTTTGGAGTCCTATTGAGCAAAAATAATTTTTACGCAGGCTTATCGGCCACATCTCTCTTCCAGAGTGCAATACAGTTTGGAGGTGGAAGTTCTGAGGTGGCATACAGGTTGCTTAGACAGTATTACGTTGTTGGAGGTTACAGATTTCAGCCATATAGGAGCGATTTTGCCATAGAACCCTCGGTGCTATTTACCACCAACGAGCGATTCCAGTTTGGTACAGATTTCAACATAAAGGGCTATTACAAGAACGATTACTGGGCTGGGGTTTCAATAAGATCGACAGGTGCTGTTGTAACAATGCTTGGAGTTAGGTATCAGCAATATTACTTTGGCTATGCATTCGATTATAGTTTTACCGATGTTTCTGCCTTTTCCAGAAATGGCTCACATGAGATAATGCTGGGAATGAAGATTGGCGATAGCGCTCGTAGGTACCGTTGGTTGAACAGATTCTAGGATCTTTTAATTTATTTGTTTAAAGGGAGATGTTTTTATCTCTCTTTTTTTATGGTTAGACCACAGGTAACACAGATTGAACAAGTTTTCACAGATTTATAAAATGCTAAACCCTTGGTTGGCGCGCGTCTATAGACGCGTGCGACGTAAATTACAGCACTCGTCATTAGACGAGCGCGAACGCTAGCACAAAGTATCACAAAGAAGAAAACACTTAGTGTGCCTTCGTGAATAAACCTTCGTGTTCCTTTGTGGTAAAAATAATGAGCAAAAAGCACTTGTGTTTATCTGTTTAATCTGCGTCATTTGTGTTCTATTATTCAAGAACATCAACATTCAACTATAATTATTATCTTTACCAGTCATCAATAACTAATGCGATATGTTAGCATATATACCCTGGAATGTAGATCCTGAGATATTCAGAGTAGGCCCTTTGGCTGTTCGTTACTACGGATTAATGTGGGCACTTGCCTTTTACCTTGGATATGTTGTTTTTAATAAGTTTGTTAAGAAAGAGGGGTTGAAAGAAGGCTTTCTGGATTCGCTAACTGTGTATATGGTTGTTGGTACTGTTATAGGTGCAAGGCTTGGGCATTGTCTATTTTATGAGCCAGAGTACTACTTATCACATCCTCTCGAAATTCTTAAAATTTGGCAGGGTGGATTGGCCAGCCATGGTGCAGCAATAGGAATTTTGATTGCACTATACCTGTTTGCTCGCAAACAAAAGGTGCCTATGATTTATGTGGTTGACAGGGTTGTTATAACTGTAGCGCTTGGTGGAGCATTTATTCGCCTGGGAAATCTTATGAATTCAGAGATTTATGGGGTTCAAACATCGTTGCCTTGGGGATTTATTTTTGAACGCAATAATGAGCTATTCCCAAAACATCCTACACAACTCTACGAAGCCTTATCGTACTTCTTAATATTCTTCCTGCTTTATTTTTACTACAAAAAGCAGGATGGAAAAACAAAAACAGGCTTTATTTTTGGTGTTTTTCTGATTCTGCTTTTTGCTGCTCGATTCTTAATTGAGTACGTTAAAGAACCACAGGTGGAGTTTGAAAAAGCAATGGCTTTGAATATGGGACAGTGGTTAAGCGTACCGTTTATTTTGGCTGGGGTTTTCTTCGTGGTTTACTCCTATATGAAGCCCAATATTTTTATCCCAGTTCAGGAAAAGTGTAAAAAAAAGGAAAAGTAGAGACATAGTTGAACACGGATAACACAGATTTGGCAAATATTCACAGATCTGCGTCATCTGTGTTCTAGTTCTTTCAGATAAACACCAGCCACAAATTCAACCGATTTCCCAATAGGCGTGAAGTTAAACCCTATTCTACTTTTAATTTTATCCGATGAGTAGTACGTTTTACTAAAAGCCGATTTCATATTGGCCTTGGATACTGCGTTTCCTTTACCCGATAGAACTCCAAACAGATAAACAAACGGGTAGGTCGTATCAACAACCCAAGGCTTGATTTTGATGCGTGGTGATTTTTTACCTAAGTTTGTAGCCATTAAAGTGAATAGTTCTTGGAACGATAGGTTTTGGGAGTTCAAAACAAACCTTTCGCCGTTTATTGAACTGTCTTGCATAAGCAGAATCATCGCTTTGGCAACATCGCGCACATCAACATAACCTGTTACACCATCGGTGTAAAAGGGCATAAACTTTTTCACTTGTTGGAATAGTTGGCCACTCCCGTTCTCCCAACGACCAGGGCCAAGAATAACCGAAGGGTTTACAATAACTACTCTAATTCCTTGTTCGTGAGCTCGCCAAGCTTCATTCTCGCCCAAAAACTTACTTTTGGCATAAGCGCTTTGTCCTTTGCTTTTTGTCCATTTGCAATCCTCATCGGTAATGCCCTGAATGTTGGCTTCGCCAAGAGATGCCACAGAGCTAACGTGGCAGATGTTTTTTACACCGTTCTGCAAGCATGCATCAACAAGATTTGCAGTGCCCACAACATTTGTTGTTCCAATAGCACTGGCTTGCGACGGATTGAACGATACAATTGCTCCAGTATGGTAAACCGTTTCGATGTTCACCGTTGCGTTAACCAGCGATTCGAAGTCGAGCAAATCGGCATCAACCCACTCAATTCTGCCGTAGAGTTCATCAATGTTTTGGCTGTAAAGGCCAAATACCCATTTAACAAAATCGGTGGACGAGTTTGCTCGTTTTGTGGCGCGTATTTTTTCGCCATTTTTACAAAGTTCGTAAAGCAAATGTGAACCCAAAAGACCCGTACCGCCTGTTACTAGAATCATGATGTAGAGAATTGGTGGTGAGAATTATTGTTTTGTCATTTCGAACGTTAGAGAGAAATCTTTGGGATTGCAAAATTTGGCTTACTTCTGAAACAAAAGATCCTTGCTCCAAATTATTTTTTTACCAAAGCCCAAGCGGTTGTCAGTCATCTTGATGTATGTGAGATCCACAACCCAAAGATGTGTTTCCATAAGCATGGCAATAGGGAAACGTTTTAGGTAAGCTTTTCGGGCTTTTTCGTGAAGTTGATCCTGTGGTTGACTGATGATTCCCTGAAACTGGACGCCCTGTATCTTTCCAATAATGCTGGTTTCGAGCACAATGCTCCCTGCTACGTAAATATTATGGCTTGCTTGCTGTATATGCTTTGTATCGAAATTGGAGGTAAAAACAAGGCTATTTTCCTCCTCTAGGTAAACATAAAAACAGTTAGCGCACCAGGGCTCTTCGCTAAAACTGGTGGCAAGAGTAAGTACGTGATGTTCGTTTATAAAATCAACTACTCGTTTCTCTGGCAAATTGCTCATGGTAATGCGTTATGTGTTACAAAAGTAAGAAAAAAGTTTAATTGAACACGGATAACACAGTTCATAAGAATAACCACAGATTTAATATATTTGTAGTATGAGAAAGCAATCGAATGTTGGTTGGATTTTGCTCGTAGCGCTTGTTGTAATGTGGATCTTAATGATTCAGGTTGTGCCGCGTTTTTTGCCTTTCGATTTTAAAAGAGTAGATGTTGTTGGAGTATCTATCCATTCGGATTACCTAGTACATGTGTTACTTTTTTTTGCATTAGTATTACTTGTGAAGTTTCTACACTTAAAAATAAAATTAAGCGTCTTAATAATTTTAATGTTGTTGGTTGCTATTATTGCAGAGGTAATACAGATTTACATTCCGCAAAGGACATTTAACTATTTTGATTTAATTTCGAATGTTTTTGGGGTTTTACTTGGATTCGTTTTTTGGTTTTTTGGAGAAAAAGTTTTAAAGAGGAAAAAGGTTATTAAAGGCTATAATTAATATATCGAAAAATGAGAATTTTAGTTACCGGTGCCGATGGTTTTATAGGTTCGCATCTTACCGAGCTCCTACTTGAAAAGGGGTTCACAGTGAGGGCTCTATCGCAGTATAACTCCTTTAATTACTGGGGTTGGCTGGAAGATATAAATTCCTCAAGTAAATTGGAGGTTGTTACAGGAGATATTAGAGATCCCTTTTTCTGCGAAACAATCTCCAAGGATGTAGATATTATTTTTCACTTGGCAGCGCTTATTGCAATTCCTTTTTCTTATAAAGCTCCGCAGAGCTACGTGGAGACAAATATTACTGGCACTTTAAACATCTGCAATGCCGCTTTGAATAATTCCGTAAAAAGGGTACTGGTTACCTCTACTTCCGAAGTATATGGAACTGCACAGTATGTGCCTATAGATGAGAAACATCCCAAGCAGCCACAGTCGCCTTATTCTGCATCAAAAATTGGAGCCGATGCTATGGCCTTGAGTTTTTATAACTCCTTTAAACTTCCGGTTACAATTGTTCGACCATTTAACACGTATGGTCCACGACAATCGGCAAGGGCTATTATTCCAACAATTATCACTCAAATTGCATCGGGGGTTAAAGAGATTAAACTGGGTGATGTTCGACCAACACGCGATTTCAACTATGTTAAGGACACCTGTTCTGGGTTTTTAGCAATTGCCAACGAGTCAAAAACAATTGGAAAGGAGATTAATATTGCCTCAAACTATGAGATTTCCATGGCAGAAACGCTTAACATTATTAAGGAAATTATGAATAGTGATGTTAATTTTATTACCGATGAGCAACGTATTCGTCCTGAGAACTCTGAGGTTTTCAGGCTTTGGGGTGACAACACTTTGATTCGTGAGCTAACCGGATGGCAGCCAAAGTACAACATTCGAGAAGGACTTAAAGAAACCATTGAGTGGTTTATGTCTGCCGAAAACATTAAAAAGTACAAGGCAAATCTTTACAATTTATAGATAAATAGTACTAAAGTGGATAGCAATTTTAGCAATGTGCTCAAATTTATTAGAGAGCTTTACAGTACGCCAGCAGGCTTTATACCGCTTCATGCTCCAGTATTTTCTGGTAATGAAAAAGCGTATCTCAATGAATGTATCGACACTACATTTGTTTCTTCGGTAGGAAAGTTTGTTGATACGTTTGAGCAGGAAATGGCAAAGTTTACTGGTTCGGCCAGAGCCGTAAGCTGCGTTAATGGTACAAATGCACTGCATTTAGCGTTAAAGTTGGTTGGAGTTGAGCAAGAAACCGAAGTGTTAACTCAACCGCTTACCTTTATTGCCACTGCAAATGCAATAAGTTATTGTGGCGCAAGGCCAGTATTTATTGATGTAGATATTGATACGCTTGGTCTTTCGCCCGTGGCCCTTAAAAAATGGTTAGAGGAAAATACTGTGCTACTAAAAAACGGCCAATGCCCAATTAATAAAAGCACAGGTAAACATATTACGGCTTGTGTGCCAATGCACACCTTTGGTCATCCTTGTAGAATTGAAGAGATTGTGGAGATATGTAACACTTACAATATCCCAGTAGTTGAGGATGCTGCTGAGAGTTTGGGTTCCTACTACAAAGGCAAGCACACTGGGAACTTTGGTAAAGTTGGGGTATTAAGTTTTAATGGAAATAAAGTGCTTACAACCGGGGGTGGAGGAATGCTTTTATTTAATGACGAGCAGTTGGCCGCAAAAGCAAAGCACCTAACAACACAGGCTAAAGTACCACACCCATGGGAGTTTAACCACGATGCTGTTGGCTTTAACTACCGAATGCCAAATATTAATGCTGCATTGGGACTTGCCCAATTGGAACAGCTCCCTAAGTTTTTAGAATCAAAAAGAAATATTGCTGAGGCGTATAAGTTATTCTTTAGCGAGTTTAAATCAGTGGATATTAATTTTGTAGTGGAGCCTACTAATTCAAAATCAAACTATTGGCTCAACAGCGTTTTGCTTGGTTCAAAGGGGGAGCGCGATGAATTTTTGAGGTACAGCAACGAAAATGGCGTTATGACTCGCCCTGTTTGGACATTAATGAACAAACTCCCAATGTTTTCCGATGCTCAATGCGGCGATTTAAAAAATGCTGAGCACATTGAGGACGGATTAGTAAATTTACCCAGTAGTGTTATCAAATAAATAGCAGAACAATGGATACTTTGCATAAAGGGATTGTATTGGTTGGGTATTCGGGTCACTCTTTTGTTGTTGCGGATATACTAACCCAGCTAGGTTACAGAATAGAAGGCTATGTTGATAAGGAGCCTGCACAGAACAATCCTTTTAGTATTCCATATTTAGGGTTTGAGGGCAATGAAACAGTAATAGAAAAAATTAGAGGATTATTAGTATTTCCTTCAATTGGCGACAATAAAATTAGGGAAAAAGTATTTGAACAATTAATTAGCCTTGGCTTTAGTATACCGAATGCAATTTCGCCAAGAGCCAATGTGTCAAGTTACAGCAAAGTTGAGGAGGGTGCTTTGGTATGCCAAGGTGCTTGTATTAATGCTTTTGCTAAAATAGGGCGAGGAGCAATTGTGAATACTGGTGCAATAGTTGAACATGAGTGTAATGTTGGTCCTTTTGCTCATATAGCGCCGGGAGCAGTTCTTGCGGGCAGCGTGAGAATTGGAGAGGGGAGTTTTGTGGGTGCAAACTCAACTATAAAGCAGGGTGTTGAAATTGGACGTAATTTAATTATTGGTGCGGGCTCGGTAGTGATTAATAATATTGCAGATAGTGGCATTTATGCAGGAAATCCTGCAAGGAAAATAAAATAGAGATGGAAAGTTCCTATAAAAAAAGAGTTATTAGCCCCGAAGCATCCTTGTTGGACGCATTTAAAAGGATGGATATCCTAGATAAAAAGCTATTGATAGTAGAGGATAGCAATCAGTTTATTGGATTGTTGAGCGCTGGCGATATTCAAAGGGCAATTATCAATAATATTCCGCTAAACTCAAAGGTAAAAGAGGTTCTTAGGAAGGAAATTAGAATAGCCAGCCCCATTGATGAGTTTGAGAAAATTAAGCAGATGATGCTCGATTTTAGAATGGAACTTTGCCCAGTAGTTGATAATAACAGAAGAATTGTAAAGGTTTACTTTTGGGAAGATGTGTTTTCCGAAAAGCAGAAGGTTCCTATAAACCAGTTTAGCCTACCAGTAGTAATTATGGCTGGGGGGGTTGGTTCTAGGTTAAAGCCATTAACCAATGTATTACCCAAGCCTTTAATTCCTATCGGCGAAAAAACTATGCTTGAGGAGATTTTTGATAGATTTGCGAGGCATGGCTGCAACAAGTTTTACATATCGGTTAACTACAAAGCCGAACTCATTGAGTACTATATTCAACAGCAAAAACTACCCTTTGAAATAGATTTCTTCAAAGAAGATAAGCCAATGGGAACGGCTGGTAGCCTATCGCTACTTAAGAGTAAGATTAAGGAAACATTCTTTGTTAGCAATTGCGATATTATAATAGAAGAAGACTATTCGCAGATTTTAGACTACCATAAAAATAACAAGAATGAAATTACGCTGGTTGCAGCATTAAAATCGATGCCTATAGCGTACGGTACTATTGAAACAGCCGAAAACGGACGTCTAATAAAACTTGTTGAAAAACCTGAGTTAACCTTTAAGATTAATAGCGGAATGTATATTCTGGAGCCACACTTAATTGATGAAATACCAAACGAGGAAAATTTTCACATTACGAATCTGATTGAAAAAGTCCTTGCCAGAAGAGGAACAGTTGGCGTATATCCAGTAAGTGAAAAATCGTGGAACGATGTTGGCGATTGGAGTCTTTATCGCCAGTATTTAAAGTAATTTTTTCCGTAAAACGGATAAACACAAATATATGACAAAAGCATACCCCCCCTAGTTTTTGCCAACCTAAAGGCAGCATTAATCCTTCCCCCCTATGCATAGGGGGGTGACAAACGGTTGATGGTTAACGATATTGATTGTTGGGGGGTATAAAAAAGAGCAATCCCATAACTATTTTCTTCCTTTAGATTGTGAGGATTATTGGCCTTTCTGCTATGAAAACTTGAAAGAATTAACCACAAAGGCACAAAAGAACATAAAGTAGCACAAAGAAGACCTGTTTATCTCTTTGCGCCATAGTGTCTTAGCGTTTAAATCAGAATTGATAGAACACGGATGACACAGATAAAGCGGATAAACACAAATATATGACAAAAGCATACCCCCCTAGTTTTTGCCAACCTAAAGGCAGCATTAATCCTTCCCCCCTGTATAGGGGGGTGACAAACGGTTGATGGTTAACGATATTGATTGTTGGGGGGTATAAAAAAGAGCAATCCCATAACTATTTTCTTCCTTTAGATTGCGAGGATTATTGGCCTTTCTGCTATGAAAATTTGAAAGAATTAACCACAAAGGCGCAAAAGAACACAAAGTAGCACAAAGAAAACCTAGTTATCTATTTGCGTCATAGTGTCTTAGCGTTTAAAGCAGAATGGACAGAACACGGATGACACAGATAAAGTGGATAAACACAAATATTTGACAAAAGTTTTTTGCTAACCTAAAGGCAGCATTAATTCTTCCCCCCTATGCATAGGGGGGTGACAAACGGTTGATGGTTAACGATATTGATTGTTGGGGGGTATAAAAAAGAGCATTACCATAACTATTTTTTCCCGCGGATTATTGGCTTTTCCACTATAAAAATTCCAAAGAATTAACCACAAAGGCGCAAAAGAACACTAAGAAAACCTATTTATCCCTTTGAACCATAGCGCTATAGCGTTTATGTAATTAGTGAAAACCTGTCAAATCTGTGTTATCCGTGGTCGTATGTTTTTCTCGCAGATTTTGCAGATTCTCATCTGCTAGTCAACCTTTATCTCTTAAAAATGTTACTTTTGTATTACAAACCTTAACAAAATGCAAAGAAATACCAGAAAAGCTCTTTTGCTGTTTGTAATAATAGCTATTGTAACTTCGTGCAACCGTAAAGCACAGTTGCTTTACATGAGCGATGTGCAGAACGAAGTTATTTCCACAGCACAATCAAAACCATACCAATTAAGGCCTGGCGATGTGCTAAGTGTTCAAATAATTACACAGGATCCCAATGTTAGTCGTCTTTTTAATATCAATTCTATTGGGACAGCCTACAATGCCTATGTTTCTGAAGTTTCAACCTATGTTAATGGTTTTTCAATTAACGATTCTGGCTTTATTCATCTGCCAGTATTAGGAAAAATTAAAATTGATAGTTTATCTACTCGCGATGCACAAGCAAAAATTCAGGTAGAAACCGAAAAGTATCTTAAAGATGGATTGGCCATTGTTAAGTTGCTCAGTTTTAAGGTAACAGTTATTGGGGAGGTTAAACGACCAGGAACTTATACCAATTACAATGACAATCTAAATATTTTTGAGGCAATAGGCTTAGCTGGTGACTTGTCCGATTATGGACAACGCTCAAATGTGCTGGTTTTGCGAAAAACTCCACAAGGAGTAAAGACCTTTAGGCTAAACCTACACGATAAAAGTTTAATTACCTCCGAGGGATTTTACCTACTACCCAACGATACTGTTATTGTGGAACCCCGCAGCGGAAAAATTATGGCATTGAATACTCCAAATATTTCGTTGTTTTTATCGGTTATTACCACTGCTTTATTGATGATGAATTACTTGAAGTAATTAATTGATAATTTATAATTAAGAGAAAAACGAATGGAAAACGATATAAACTCCAATAAAACCATCCCACAGCTTGGATATCCAGAAGAGGAGCAACTGGATATTAAGCAGTTACTTTTCCGTGTTTTGGCAAACTGGTACTGGTTTGCTATTTCCGTTTTTATTGCCCTATTTGTGGCATACCTAGTAAACCGTTATACCGAGCAAATTTACAGCGTAAGTTCCAGTGTAATTGTACGCGACGACGACCAAACAAAATCATTTGTAGGCGCAGAGCAGCTAATACAGGGTTTACGATTAACCAAAAACACCAAAAGCGTACAGAACGAAATTGGCATACTGCAATCCTACTCTTTGGCTCGTCAGACTATAGAGGAGCTTGTGGAGTTTAGGATAACATACATAGCCGTAGGGCGTAGGGGTATTAAAGAGCAGAAACTTTACAAAAACGCTCCTTTTAAGGTTTTACTAGATACGGGTGCAGTTAATCAGATTAATCACCCAATATACATAAGTATTCTGAATCAGAACGAGTATAGGGTTGAAATTAACGATGGTTTAGGGGTAAACCAAAAGCTTAAGTATGGTGAACCATTCCGGCACGAACTATTTGGCTTTACGGTTTACCTGCGAAACCCTGGTGATAATACCGATGACCTGGTTGGCCGGAAATTCTACTTTTTAATTAACGATTCCAATAGCCTGGCATTAGCCTATAAATCCAAGGCAACTATTAGCCTTAACGATAAAAAAGGATCCATACTGACGTTGAGCAGCAGCGGATTTGTGGCAGAGCAGGAGGCCGATTACCTTAATAAGCTTATGGAGGTTTACATCCTTAGGGGGTTGTTAGAAAAAAACCAAATTGCTGCCAATACGGTCCTGTTTATTGACCAGCAGCTGGAGTCGATGACCGACTCGCTCCGCAGGGCCGAGCAGAGCTTACAGGACTTTAGAACAGCCAATAGGGTGCTGGATATTTCGCGCGAGGGGAATATGCTTTTCGATAGAATTAGGGTGCTCTATATTGATCAGAGCAGCTTTGAGCTAAAGGGACGCTACTATAGGTACCTAAAAAAATACCTTGACGAGAGGAGCGATTTAAATGCGGTGGTAGCACCCTCGGCCATGGGGGTCGACGATCCGCAGCTTTCCTTCTTGTTAAATGAGGTTAGTAAAGCCTATGTTGAGCGCGAGGAGCTACGTTCCACCATTAAGGAGGGTAGCCCCGGACTAAACCAAATTGAGATTAGGATTGGAAACCTACGAAATGCCCTGTACGAAAAGGTTACCAGCCTTATTGAGTCCAACAGAATTGCCCAGGAGGGCATTAAGGAAAAGCAGGCGCAAATAGAGGCCGAGATGCGAAAGCTACCAATTAACGAACGCTTGCTAATTGGCTTTGAGCGCGATTTTGGGCTAATTGATAAGATGTACACCTACCTTCAGGAGAAACGTGCCGAGGCTGCCATTGCCCAGGCATCCAATATTGCCGACAATAAAATACTGGACTACGCAATACCCCAGAACGCCGCAATGCTAAAGCCCAAAAAGACCATGAACTACCTTGTTGGCCTTATGGCGGGCCTAGCAATTCCTTTTTTAATAATTATTCTGCTCGATTTTTTTAACGATAGGATTGTGGATCTGAAGGAGATATCGCGCAAAACGCGTGTTCCAGTAATAGGTACCCTTGGGCATAATAGGTACGATACCGAAATGGTTGTGCTTGAAAAGCCAAAATCCACGCTAACGGAATCGTTTAGGGGATTACGCACAAACCTTCAGTACCTGCTGCGGGAGCCCGGTAAAAAGGTAATTGCGGTATCGTCAACGGTGGTGGGCGAGGGTAAAACATTTACTGCAGTTAACCTAGCAGCCATTATTGCCGTAACCGGTAAAAAGGTTTTGCTTATTGGGCTCGATTTACGCAAACCGCGCCTGCACCGGGTTGTTGGTTATAATGGAACAGTAGGGGTTAGCACGTACTTAATAGGTCAGAATACCCCGGACGATATTATTTTCCAGTCGAGTATCGACAACTTGTACTTTGCCCCCAGCGGTCCAATTCCACCGAACCCTGCTGAGCTGTTAGGCTCAGAGCGGATGGAGGAGTTTATTGTGTGGGCAAAGGAGAATTTTGATTTTATAGTGATAGATAGCCCCCCGGTGGCCATTGTTTCCGATGCCTTTTTAATTGCAAGGTTTACCGATGCCAATTTATTTGTGCTGCGATTTGGGTATTCATCCAAGGAGGTGCTAAATCTGTTAAACGATATTTATAAACACCACGAGGTTAAAAACCTAGCGTTGGTGGTAAACGATTTTCAACCAAAGCGTGGTTATGGTTATTCCTATGGTTATACCTATAGCTATGGCTACAGCTATGGCTATGGCTATAAGCATGGCTATGGGTATGGAACATATAGTGGTAGCGGTTACTACTCCGATGAGGATGAGCCACGCTTAAGCTGGAAGGAGCGATTTAAAAAGTTGTTTTAGAATTTATAATATTTATTTGTAACATATTAAAACTTTTCATTGCAGATAGAATCTGTAAGTGACAGGGCGAAGCTGTAAGGAGTATTTATAAATCAGCTTAAGCATGATGGGTTACCT
>JAKQKB010000162.1 GCA_029560875.1 Bacteroidota bacterium
TCTGGGAACAGACGGAACACAAGTTGGTATCTATGGCGGAACGTTTCCTTACAAAGAAGGAGCTGTTCCGCTTAATCCTCACATTCAGCTAAAAAACATAGCTCCTACAACCGATGCTAACGGAGATTTGCAAATACAAATCCAAGTAAAAGCACAGGACAACTAATAACTAATCGAAAAAAACAAAATATCATGAAAACAAAAATAGTTTTATTCGCTGTTGCAGTATTCGTTAGTTTAACAGCCCATGCACAAAGAAAAGTAGCCTTACACCACAACGGCACGGCAACCATGTTTGGAGGTGCAACCATGTACCAAGATGCCTACAATACCGCTGTGAATGGCGACACCATTTATCTGCCCGGTGGAACGTTTGCGGGAATTAACATTGCCAAGCAATTAACGATTATTGGCTCAGGTTTCCACCCCGATTCAACTACCGCAACAGGAAATACGGTTGTTTCACAATTTACCATGACAGCAGGGGCGGCAAAAAGCCATTTGGAGGGTTTGTATATTGACGGTAATGTATCAAACACGGGAACAAATGATTCCATAACGGTAAAACGCTGTTACATTCATGGTTCTCTTACTGTGAATGGCAAGGGGATTATCATAGACGGAAACGTTATCAGACAGGGGTTAAACGGTACTAATTCTACCAATGCGGTAGTTAAAAATAACATATTATCAGAAGGTTACTATCCAATAAGAGGATTTTACGGAAATTCATGGATTGTAAACAATGTGATTCTTAAATCTTATGGTCATTCATCGTACTATCCAATATCATCTATGACTGATTGCTTGATTGAGAACAATGTTATTTTTACTATAGATGCTGGTCAGCCAATAACCGCAGCAACGGCACAAAACAACACTTTCAAAAACAATGTACTAAGCACAACCATAGGCGGAACTCAAAATACGTGGGAGAATAATTATGAGAATATTACTCCATTTGCTTTTTTCAATACCTTTTCATGGTCAAACCCGATTACTTATTTCACATTGGATTACCACCTGCAAAACCCGACAACGTATTTGGGAACAGACGGAACCCAAGTAGGGATTTTCGGAGGATTATATCCGTGTAAAGAAGGGGCTGTGCCACAAAATCCACACATTCAAATTATTAACAATGCTGCAACGACTGATACAAATGGAAATTTGCAAATTCAGATACAAGTTGAAGCTCAAAACGATTAACTATGAAAAAAATATATATTCTATTAATCACATTTTTATTTATTGTCTTTGAAATAAATTCCCAAACAATTATAAATGAGGGATTTGAATCAGGCATTTTGAATCCTGCAATATCATTCCAATCGACAGGATCCTTCTCTTCGTCTCCAGGTATAATAAATAATACAAATTTTGGAAGTGCACAGGCATTTACATTTGGGAAGTCGACGTGTAGCTCAAATTGTTTCAATAACTACATGACTACTTTGATTATTACTTTTCCCTCTCCAACTTTTGTAGCAGAAATTTCTTGGAAAGAGATGGAAATT
>JAKQKB010000188.1 GCA_029560875.1 Bacteroidota bacterium
TGATAACTAACCGCTGTATTTCCAGCATTATCTTTCACTCTTAAGTAAAAAATATTCTCATCTGATTTATATTTTGGTACCCCTTCCACTCCAGTAATTCCCACTCCCACCACACACTGATCACTCGCCCATTCACCTTCAGTGGCTCCTGTTTTATAACAATATTCTTTAACTCCAGAGTCATCATCACTGCCCCCATCCCAAGTAAATTTGTAAGTAGTGTTAGTGGTATAACCCGGAGGATCGGCCAAAACTGCTAATGGATTTGTTGGCGCTTTATTATCAAATTTATATACATAAGTTGTTCCTACTTCACTACTAGTGTTTCCAGCATCATCAACTGTTTTCATTCTAAAGTAATAAGTTTGACCCAAGGTTAACCCAGACCCCACCATTTGCACTCCAGTAGTAAATGTTCCTAAATTTTCCGGAGCCGCAGTTTCTCCAGTTCCAAAATAAACATAATAACCAGCCACCCCAGCCCCAGTATCACCGGCTCCACTCCAACTAAAATACGGGGCGGTACTATTTCCCCAGTTACCTGAAATCAATTCAGTTCCTCCAATCGACAAATAACCATTTATAGTTGGATTAACTGGTGGCACTTCATCGGTGTAATAAGACAGTTTAATTTTATCGACACTACCACTAAAAATTCCATCCCCACTAGTCATCACCACTTTAATCTGGATATATCTTCTTTTCTCGGAACTAATTCGATAATCACTCGTCTCTACCCATTCATCCCACTCGCTATTATCATCAGAAGTTCGAGTATAAACTTTCAAACTATTATTTGTTGCTTGGTTATAAGTCACCTCTAATCCCGACCACCTATAAATCGACCCCAAATCATAACTTGGTGAAATCCAACTACCACTTTCTTCTACCGAAGAACTGCTCGAAGCTACCACATATTTATAAACTCCCATGTTATAAGTATTAGTTCCTCCCGAGCCTACGATAAACAACATTTCATTACTACCATTACTTGCTCCGGCTCCGCCTACTGAAATATTAGCCGGCGCACTGGGCATCGTTGACCAACTATTATTAGTAATCGAATACATTAAACAAGTGTTAGTTACCAACCCTCGGCAAGCTACTAAATTATCATTTCCCACATCAACCAAAAATCCATCCTGACCAATTGTTTGATTTGTTGGTAAATCAGTTACTGCCGCATCGCTCCAAGTTCCACCAACCGACAACGGTCCAAATCGATAAAAACTAGTCGTCCCATTTCCTCGAACTACATAAGCATAATCATTCCTAATTACCATATCTCCACCATAACCCATCGTTCCCGGAGCAGCCGGTAAAGTCGACCACAAACCAGTCAAAATATTATATTTATCAAAAGTAGTCGTCGTTGCTCCTCTAATCCGATAAATACTATTTCCTCCATCAAAAGCAATAGCTGTTCCCGCTCCGCTGTCAGTTGGCATTGAACTTCCTACCGCCTCAGACCAACTATTTGTGGTTATATCATAACTAAACAATCGATTAAAATAATTACTTCCAGTAACAAACAGCTTATTTCTTACCGAATCATAGGTCATTTCAGTACCATCATAAAAACCGGCTGGCGCATCTGCCAAGCTCTCCATTTCCCCGGTCGTTGAATTATATCTTGCTAAAGTATTATCGTAATTACCTCTCAAAATATAGTAATTTTCCCCATCCCCTTTAACAATATCTGCTCCTGACCCATAATTCCGACTATTAGTTCCTCGATACCAAGTTCCAAATAATCCCACAGTTGGCACAAACCAAGTATTTTTATTTAAATCATACTTATAGAACAAATTAGTATTAGCACCTCTCAATAAATATAATTTGTTATTTACCAAACTCACTGTTCCTCCGTATCCCACCGGAGTTGGTACTTCCGGCATTTCTGTCCACGTTTGTTCATCAATATCATACTTATACCAATATGGTTTATCCCAACCACTAAAATAATACATATAGCCATTAGCCGAATCCAATTCAATTCTAGCGCCATAATAAGCCAACGCCGGTAAATTACCCAACCGATTCCACGACTGTCCTTCAATATCATAATAACCAAATCCACCTCGCAAGTTTCCCTGAATAGCGTAAACCAAACTATTTTCTCGATCCATGGCTAAATCTCCACCATAACCAATCACATTATTTGGTTGAAACTCTGGTTGACCAAAGTCAACATTAGCCAATGTTACCCAACTATCTTCTTGGGTGTCATATCTCATAAAAGTATCATCCGCATTACCTTTCAGTGCATAAATATATCTCGATCCATCATAAACCAAAGACCCTCCATAATACATTTCTTGTGGAGTTTCCGCCGCCGCCGTATCCGACCAAGTATTAGTAGAAATCTCATATCTCCAAAAATTCTTGGTGTTATTACCTCTGGCCGCGTATAAATATCCACTTGGACCAGCTACTATTCCCGCACCCGCATTAAAACCGGCCGGTGCATTTGCCAAAGTACTCCACAAATCCAAAGCCACATTATATTCATAAAATCTATTCAAATTGTTACCAAAAATCACATAAAATTTTCCAGAAGATGCCACATAATCCATATCTGCACCGTTATATACCAACTGAGGTGTCATTGTTAATCTTTCATCTTTAAAGAATCCTGCCTTAGCTTTTAGTTTCATTAAACCATCAGCAATCGTTACATTTGAAGTTGTCCCCGCCCCAAAATTCTCATTGGTATCGATGATCAATTCATCTGGTGGTGAAATTCCATTGTACTGATAAATAAATCCAGTCACCGCTGACGAGACATTATCAAATTCATCTACCGATCTGACTCGTAAATAATAAGTTCCCGTCGACATTGGTGTTGCTACCAAATAAGTATTATTAATCTGATAACTCCCTTCGGTTTGCGGATCAGCACTATTGCTTGTTCCAAAATAAACATAATAACCCTTAATTCCATCATCATCACTTGCTCCACTCCAATTAAAATATGGCGATATATAAGGATAACTATTTCCACTTGTCAAACCAATTCCATTTACCGATTGAGACATTCCTCCAAAAACATTTGGTGCCACCGGAGTATCCTGACTGTTTACATAATTAACTTTTATTTCAGTAATTTCTGGTGTCTGACTTCGATCAGTAGTAGCCGTCATCGTTACTCCAATTTGTAAATAACGATTAGCCTGGCTAGCAATTACCCCACCACTTACCGCACTCCAGCTACTCCAATTAATTCGATCACTACTGGTCCGAGTGTTAACGATAATCTGCGAATCTCCAGGAATGGTACTACTCACACTTAAACTACTAAAACTGCTCACTTTATTCAAATCCATTACTTCACTTTCATAACTACCATTTACCACATATTTATTTGCATTAACCGTATACTTTTGAATCCAAGATAATCCACCTCCAGCAAAAGAATACAAATTACCATTAGCATCAACTTCCAAGCTTCCACCATTATAAGGACCCAGTCTCGTTGCATAAGCCGTCATTAAATTACTTATTCTTCTCCAACCACCTCCACTAATCGTATATTCCCAAACATCAGGTTTGTAATAACCAGATTGTATGTATAATTTGCCGTTATAATAGGCAACATCAGTTCCATAGAAAGGCGCAAATGGCAAATTTCCCATATCAGTCCAAGTATTGTTCCCAATCGTATATTTATATAATTTCGCGATCGTACTTCCGGTTAATAAATAGATATCGGTTCCATTTGTAGCCATTCTCGATCCATAACCCACTTCAGCGTTATCTGGTAAATCAGCTACTGCCCCATCATCCCAAGTCTCACCTACACCAATAGTGTAACGATAGAATGTCCGGCTGAAACCACCTCTTGTTCCATACAAATAATTTCCACTTCCCGGATATATCAATGATGCTCCATAAGATATTGTTGCTGGTGTCATCATCATCGTTGTCCAAGTAGTTCCAACTCCTAACCCCAAATCATATTTATAAAAATTACGGCTTCCACCACCCTGA
>JAKQKB010000033.1 GCA_029560875.1 Bacteroidota bacterium
ACCGGGGAACCTGCATAACGCTCTTGTAGTTGAATTCCTTCATGAGCGCTGGAACAATTTCCTCTTTGTATTTTTTCTTGAGGGTAGGTACGTATTCCATTACTTAATCTCCTCTCCTGATTTTTTAGAGAATCTCACTAATTTTCCTTTATCGTTTAGCTTGCGGCCAATACGAGAAGGTTTACCTGTAGCGGGATCAATTAACATTAGGTTCGAAATATGAATGGGGGCTTCTTTCTTAATAATGCCACCCTGAGGGTACTTGGAATTAGGTTTGGTATGTTTTGATACCATGTTTACACCCTCAACCAAGGCGCGTTCATCTTTAATCATAACGCTTAGCACCTTGCCCTGCTGGCCTTTCGATTCGCCAGAGATGACGTAAACCAAATCCCCTTTTTTAATATGTAACTTGCTCATAGTAAATTTGATTATCGGATTATAACACCTCAGGTGCTAATGAAACGATTTTCATATAGTTATCACGTAACTCTCTGGCTACTGGGCCAAAAATACGGGTACCACGAATTTCGTCTTGGTTGTTTAGTAGCACACAAGCGTTATCGTCGAAACGGATGTATGAACCATCTGGGCGACGAATTTCTTTCTTGGTGCGAACTACAACAGCCTTTGATACTGTACCTTTTTTCACATCTCCGCTAGGTATAGCGCTCTTCACGGTAACAACGATTTTATCGCCAATACGTGCATAACGCTTTGCGGTTCCGCCTAGTACCCTGATGCAGAGTACTTCCTTTGCTCCGCTATTATCGGCAACTAATAAACGACTTTCCTGCTGTATCATGGTTACTTAGCTTTTTCAATGATTTCTACTAATCTCCAGCGTTTCAGCTTACTCAATGGACGGGTTTCCTGAATTTTTACCACATCGCCTACACCACAAGTATTGTTCTCGTCGTGTGCGTAAAGCTTGGTGGTTTTGTTCACGAACTTACCGTAAATAGGATGTTTTACTTTACGCTTAACAGCTACCACGATGGATTTATCCATTTTGCTGCTAACAACAACTCCTATTCTCTCTTTACGTAAATTTCTTGTTACTTCTTCCATAGCCTTAAAGCGTTACTTGTTCTGATTGAGATTACGCTGGCGCAAGATAGTGTTAAGCCTTGCGATGTTCTTGCGAGTCTCTGTAATTTTCATTGGATTGTCCAGAGGCGAAATGCTATGGTTTAACCTTAGCTTAAGTAGCTGAGATTTCTCATTCTCAATGCGCTCCTCAATCTCTTTTATTGTCAGTTCTCTTATCTCTGAAGTTTTCATGGCTCGTTAGTTTGTAGTTTCTTCGTAATCGTTACGAACAATGAACTTAGTAGTGATTGGGAGTTTCTGAGCTGCTAGGCGCAGTGCCTCCTTTGCTACTTCGTATGGTACACCTTCGCACTCAAATAGTATGCGGCCTGGAGTAACAGGAGCAACAAATCCCTCGGGAGCACCTTTACCTTTACCCATACGAACCTCAGCGGGTTTCTTGGTTATAGGCTTATCGGGGAATATACGGATCCATATCTGACCTTCACGTTTCATGTAACGGGTCACGGCCTGACGGGCAGCTTCTATCTGGCGGCTGGTAATCCAGTACGATTCCATCGCCTTGATTCCAAAAGAGCCAAATGCAAGTTGATTACCGCGTTGGGCATTCCCTTTCATACGACCCTTTTGCGCCCTTCTGAATTTTGTTTTCTTTGGCTGTAACATTTCGAAAATGCTTTAATTCTTTAAACTATTTTCTTTTTTTACGTGCACCGCCACGCTGACGTCCTGCTGGTTGGTTGCTAGGAGCGGCTGCAGAAGCAGCTGCGCTATTACCAACGTTAGGGGATAAGTCGCGTTTGCCGTAAACCAATCCATTGCAAATCCAAACCTTGATACCAATTAGACCAACCTTGGTGTGAGCCTCAGCTAGTGCATAGTCAATATCAGCACGGAATGTATGAAGTGGAATTCTACCTTCTTTATAGGTTTCGGAGCGGGCCATTTCAGCGCCACCCAAACGTCCTGAGATTTGTACTTTAATTCCCTCAGCACCCATTCTAATAGTAGAAGCAATAGAAGTTTTAATTGCTCTGCGGTACGATATACGTCCTTCTAACTGGCGAGCAATGTTGTTACCAACAATAACAGCGTCAATTTCTGGACGTTTAACCTCAAAGATATTGATTTGAACCTCCTTATTGGTGATTTTACGCAATTCCTCTTTGAGTTTATCTACTTCCTGGCCACCTTTTCCGATGATAATACCAGGACGTGCAGTGTGTATGGTAACAGTAATTAGCTTAAGGGTTCGCTCAATAACAATCTTAGAAAGACTTGCTTTTGAAAGCCTCTCGTTAAGGTAATCACGAATTTTGCTGTCTTCAACAAGTTTCTGAGCGTATTTGTTACCTCCGTACCAGTTGGAATCCCATCCTCTGATGATTCCAAGTCGGTTTCCTATTGGATTAACTTTATTTCCCATTTAACTGCTAATTATTTGTATCGTTATTAACTGCACTATCAACAATCACGGTTACGTGATTTGAACGTTTACGAATACGATGCGCGCGTCCCTGAGGAGCGGTGCGAATACGTTTAAGACTTCTACCCTGATCAACGAATATCTCTTTAACAAAAAGGTTAGCATCTTCAATACGAGTGTTCTCGTTTTTAGCTTTCCAGTTTGCTATAGCGGAGAGTAATAGTTTATGAACATCCTCAGCAGCGTCTTTACCGTTGAACTTAAGAATGTTTAGGGCTGAATTCACGTCTTTACCGCGTACCAGGTCTACTACCAAGCGCATTTTACGTGGAGATGATGGGCAATTGCGTAATATCGCAATTGCTTTTTTCTTTTTCTCCTCCTTTAGCCTATTGGCCATTGTATGTTTTCTTGCACCCATTGCTTAGTTTCTTTAATCAATTCACTTACTTTTTCTTATTACCTGCGTGACCACGGAATGTACGTGTTGGAGCAAACTCTCCAAGTTTATGACCAACCATGTTCTCGGTAACGTATACAGGAATAAACTTATTCCCGTTGTGAACTGCTATGGTGTGTCCAACAAAGTCGGGAGAAATCATCGAACTACGAGACCATGTTTTTACTACAGCCTTCTTGTTAGATTCGTTCATAGCGCTTACGCGTTGATCTAACTTATATTCGATGAAGGGACCTTTTTTAAGTGACCTACTCATACCTTCAATTTTTACTGATTACTTTTTCCTGCGTTCAACAATAAACTTATTGCTAGGATTCTTCTTAGAGCGTGTCTTGTAGCCCTTAGCAGGAATACCTTTGCGTGAGCGTGGATGACCTCCCGAAGCGCGTCCTTCACCACCACCCATAGGGTGATCTACAGGGTTCATTGCAACACCCCTGTTGCGTGGACGACGACCTAACCAACGGGTACGTCCGGCTTTACCAGATTTCTCCAAAGCGTGGTCGCTGTTCGATACGCTACCAATGGTAGCTTTGCACTCGGTTAGCACCATACGGGTCTCACCGCTAGGAAGTTTAACAATTGCATACTTGCCTTCACGTGCAAGAAGTTGTGCATATGAACCAGCACTTCTTGCCATGCAAGCGCCTCTACCTGGATATAATTCAATGTTATGAATTAATGTACCAAGTGGAATCTCTGCCAAGTAAAGAGTGTTTCCAAGCTCCGGAGCAACTCCTCTTCCTGACATAATAGTTTGACCAACTTGTAGTCCACTAGGAGCAACGATATAGCGTTTTTCGCCATCAGCATACTCAACTAGCGCAATACGTGCGGTGCGGTTTGGATCGTACTCAATGGTTTTAACCACTGCAGCAACGCCCTCGCGCTCGCGTGTGAAGTCAATCAATCTGTATCGGCGCTTATGACCACCCCCTATATATCGCATGGTCATTTTCCCCTGGTTATTTCTACCACCAGTTTTTTTCAGGGGGCGTAGCAACGATTTCTCAGGCTTCGAAGCAGTAATTTCTTCGAATGTGCCTATAATTTTGTGTCTCTGTCCTGGTGTAACAGGTTTTAGTTTCCGTACAGCCATTTTCTTTAGATGTTGCTATAAAAATCTATTTTCTCACCATTCTTTAACGTTACAAGAGCTTTCTTGAAGCTGTTTGTGCGGCCACTCAAAAAACCTGCCTTTGTGTAGCGGCTTTTTAGTTTGCCTGCGTAACGTATAGTATTCACTGAGTCAACGGTAACACCGTATAAATCCTCAATGGCTTTCTTAATCTGTAACTTATTCGCTTTCTTATCAACAATAAAACCGTACTGGTTTACCTTGCTAGTTAAGCGCTCCATCTTTTCAGTTACAATCGGTCTAATCAGTATGTCCATCATTCGTCTAATTAAGAAACTTTAAACAATTTGTTTAGAACATCTACCGAACTCTCTGAAAGCACTAATGCTTTTGCATTTAATACTTCGTAAGTATTTATAGATGAAGCATTTACAACTTTGCACTTTTCTAAATTTCTGGATGACAAAGATATATTTTTATTTACATCACCCAACACGAAAAGTGTTTTTTTGTCTGCTACCTTTAAATTATTGCAAATTGAAAGGAATTGTTTAGTTTTTGGAGTGTCAAAGTTGAAATCCTCAACCACAACAATTGCATTATCTTTCACTTTGTAAGCTAGTGCACTCTTACGGGCAAGTTGTTTAACTTTTTTGTTCAACTTGAAGCTGTAATCGCGGGGTACTGGGCCGAATACACGTCCACCTCCACGGAATAGTGGCGACTTGATGCTACCTGCACGTGCAGTACCTGTACCTTTTTGCTTTTTCAACTTGCGTGTGCTACCGGAAACCTCATTACGTTGTTTCGCTTTATGGGTTCCTTGACGTCCGTTTGCAAGAATTTGCTTAACGTCAAGATAGATTGCGTGATCGTTAGGTTCGATGGTAAAGATAGAATCATCGAGTTGGATCATTCTCCCGGTTTCCTGTCCTGATATGTTAAGTACTTTAATTTCCATTATTTCTCAATAATTAAGTAAGAACCTTTTGCACCTGGAATGGAACCTTTTACTAGAAGAAGGTTGCTCTCAGGAATAACTTTGAGAACGCGTAGGTTCATGATTTTAACCCTATCGCCACCAGTGCGACCTGGCAACCTTTTTCCTGGGAAAACGCGTGATGGGAACGATGAAGCACCCATAGAACCAGGGTGACGTTGACGGTTATGCTGACCGTGAGTTTGACCACCCACACCGCCGAATCCGTGACGTTTAACAACCCCTTGGAATCCTTTACCTTTGGTAATTCCGGTAACATCAACCCAACGGTCCTCGTTAAACAAATCAACAGTGATAACATCACCTAATTGATTAGTACCATCCCAATCTCTAAACTCAACTACTTTGCGTTTAGGAGTGGTGTTAGCTTTCTGAAAGTGACCCATCATAGGTCTGCTGGTATGTTTCTCCTTTTTGTCATCAAAGGCAAGCTGAATAGCAGTATAACCATCGTTATCTGCATTCTTCACCTGAGTGACAACGCAAGGACCAGCCTCAATTACGGTGCAGGGGATATTTTTTCCATCCTCACCGAATACGGAAGTCATTCCGATTTTACGTCCAATTAATCCTTGTGGCATTGTCTTTACAATTTACAATTCACACTCATACTTTAATTTCTACTTCGACTCCACTTGGAAGTTCGAGCTTCATAAGAGCATCGATAGTCTTCGGGGTGGAGCTGTAGATGTCGAGCAAACGCTTATAGGAGCACAGCTCAAATTGCTCCCTCGATTTTTTGTTCACGAAAGTTGAACGGTTTACCGTAAAAATTCGCTTGTGCGTTGGAAGCGGGATTGGCCCGCTCACCACAGCGCCTGTAGCCTTGACCGTTTTCACGATCTTTTCGGCCGACTTGTCTACCAGGTTGTGGTCGTACGATTTGAGTTTAATTCTAATTTTCTGGCTCATTGTACATATTAGTAAAAGTAATTATTCAATCTCCTTTACTTCCTTACCACGCGATTTTTCCACAATCTCTTTTGCGATATTTGCGGGAACTTCAGCGTAGTGAGAGAATTCCATTGTAGATGTAGCACGTCCGGATGACAAAGTTCTTAGAACTGTTACATAACCGAACTGCTCAGATAGAGGTACTTTGGCTTTAATAACCCTAGCAACTCCTTTTGATTCCATACCAGCAATTTGACCACGACGTTTGTTTAAATCGCCGATTACATCGCCCATATACTCCTCAGGAGTTACTACTTCAACGCTCATAATAGGTTCAAGTAATACGGGTGATGCTTTAGGTGCTGCTGCACGGAATGCGTAACGAGCTGCGATTTCGAATGAAAGAGCATCAGAGTCAACTGGGTGGAAAGAACCATCCTTAAGTACAACCTTCATCGCAGGAACATTGAAACCAGCAAGAACACCATTGTTCATTGCAGTAGCAAAGCCTTTTTGAACTGAAGGAACGAATTCGCGGGGGATATTTCCGCCTTTAACCTCATCAACGAACTGTAATCCTGATACACCCTCATCGGCTGGGCCAAGTTCGAAGATGATATCAGCAAACTTACCACGACCACCAGATTGTTTCTTGAATACCTCGCGGTGCGATACAGATTTTGTAATTGTTTCCTTGTATGCAACCTGAGGAGCTCCCTGGCTAATATCCACGTTAAACTCTCTGCGTAAACGGTCTACAATAATTTCAAGGTGAAGTTCACCCATTCCACTAATAATAGTTTGTCCGCTATCAGGATCCGTTTTAACACGGAAAGTTGGATCTTCCTCAGATAGTTTACCTAGAGCAATACCTAATTTATCAAGATCTTTCTGAGTCTTTGGTTCAATTGCGAGACCAATAACAGGCTCAGGGAAGGTCATTGACTCAAGTGCGATAGGATGTTTTTCATCGCAAACGGTATCGCCAGTGCGTAAATCTTTAAAACCAACTACAGCACAAATGTCACCAGCCTCGCAGAACTCAATTGGGTTTTGCTTGTTGGCATGCATTTGGTATAGACGGCTAATGCGTTCTTTTTTACCTGTACGTGTGTTGAAAATATAGCTACCACTGTCAACCTTGCCTGAATAAACTCTCACAAATGCTAAACGACCAACAAATGGGTCAGTTGCAATTTTGAAAGCCAAACCGCAGAATGGTTCACCAATAACTGGTTTGCGAATAATTTCTTCACCATTATCAGGATTTGTGCCTATGATATCTCCTTTGTCAAGTGGACTAGGAAGAAAAGCCACAACAGCATCGAGTAAATGCTGAACGCCTTTATTTTTGAATGAAGCACCGCAAAGTACAGGTACGATAGACATATCGATTGTTGCCTTGCGAATAGTTTCAATCATTTCGTCAGCTGTGATTGAATCTGGATCCTCAAAGAATCTTTCCAGCAAATCATCGTTATAGGAAGCAACAGCCTCAATAAGTTTTCCGCGCCATTCAGCCGCTTCATCCTTCATATTGGCAGGGATGTCCTCTAAACGATAGTTTACAGATTTAGTTTGAGGATCATCAAACCAAACAACTGCTTTATTCTGTATTAGGTCAACTAATCCAGTAAATGAATCTTCAGCACCAATTGGAATCTGAATAGGCACTGGATTAGCGCCAAGTTTTTCTTGAATTTGACTAACAACTGATAGGAAGTCAGCACCAACGCGATCCATCTTGTTAACAAAGGCAATCTTTGGAACTCTGTACTTATCGGCCTGACGCCATACAGTTTCACTTTGTGGCTCTACACCACCAACTGCGCAGAATGTTGCAACGGTACCATCCAAAACACGTAACGAACGCTCTACCTCAACGGTAAAATCTACGTGACCTGGGGTATCGATAATATTAATTTGGAACTGCTGATTGTTGTACTTCCAGAAGGTTGTAGTAGCAGCTGAAGTAATGGTAATACCTCTCTCCTGCTCCTGAACCGTCCAGTCCATTGTAGCTGCACCATCGTGTACCTCTCCTATTTTATGGCTTTTGCCAGTATAAAATAGTATACGCTCGGTAGTTGTTGTCTTACCGGCGTCGATGTGTGCCATAATCCCGATGTTACGAGTAAATTTTAAATCCCTGCTCATCTATAATCCTACCTTCCCCGTATCGTGAATTAAAATCTGAAATGTGCAAAAGCTTTGTTTGCTTCAGCCATTTTATGCATATCTTCTTTCTTCTTGAAAGCAGCACCTTCCTCGTTGAAAGCAGCCATAATTTCAGCAGCTAGTTTCTCACTCATTCCTTTACCCGAACGTTTGCGGGAATAAAGAACAAGGTTCTTCATAGAAAGTGATATTTTTCTCTCAGGGCGAACTTCCATTGGAACTTGGAAAGTTGCACCACCCACTCTGCGGCTCTTCACCTCAACTTGTGGAGTAATGTTCTCTAATGCCTTTTTCCAAATCTCAAGTGGAGATTTCTCGGCATCTTTCATGCGTTGACCAACAATTTCTAATGAATTGTAGAAAATTTCATACGCAGTACTTTTCTTACCCTCGTACATCAGGTTATTTACAAACCTGGTAACCATTACATCACCGAATTTTGGATCGGGTAAGATGATTCGTTTTTTTGGTTTTGCTTTTCTCATTGTTCTAAAGCATCAACTGAGGTTAAATTTTACTTTTTAACTTTAGGTCTCTTAGCACCATACTTCGAACGACGTTGTTTACGTCCTTCAACACCAGATGCATCAAGTGTTCCACGTACTAAGTGGTAACGAACACCGGGTAAATCTTTTACCCTACCTCCGCGGATAAGCACGATAGAGTGCTCTTGCAGATTGTGACCCTCACCAGGAATGTAGGCATTAACCTCCTTACCGTTTGTAAGCCTAACCCTGGCAACCTTTCTCATAGCCGAATTCGGCTTTTTAGGAGTAGTGGTGTACACACGTACACATACCCCGCGTCTCTGAGGGCAAGCATCAAGCGCTGGCGCTTTACTCTTGTCGATCAGTTTAGACCTTCCTTTTCTTACTAGTTGCGAAATTGTTGGCATAAATTGATGAAATTTATGTTAAATTAAACTTTTAAAATGGACTGCAAAGGTATTGATTTTTTCAACACCACAACCATTTCAACATCTTTTTTTGCTGTTTATTAGCATTTTCCGTGCTAATTCATTTTAGCGGGCGCAAAGATATATCATTTAAATGAAAAAACAATACTGATTTTTAACTACTTGAAAAATATTTTCAACCTACCAACCTGAGAGCGTGTGTTCTTTAAAAAATGAAGAGCGAAATACTGATTCAGCTGAATGAACTATGAAAAATTGTCGATTTCAATTACCTCAAAAATAATTCAATCATCAACATTTATTTAACTTCCTCATATTCAAAAGATATATTCTTAAAATAAATTTCTCCCATAGCACACATGCTTTACAACATCACTCAAATTGGTAAATAAGTTTGTTTGAAACAAAATTTTACTATTTTTGGGGGGATTCAAAAAACGGATCTGCAATTTTGCAAAGTCTTTTTTGGGAAGATATACCTTATATAGATGATGACAAATTTTGCAACCTAAAACTAACCGATGTTAAACAATTAATACGCGTAACCCGCATGAAAACCTATTTAACCGATCAAATCAGGAATGTTGCCTTACTGGGTAATACCGGCTGTGGCAAAACGCTACTTGCCGAGTCGATGATGTTTGAAGGAAAAGTTATCGAGCGTAAGGGAACTATCGAGGGGAAGAATACTGTTTCGGACTACTCCGAGATTGAACAGATTAACCAAAGGTCCATCTTCTCTACTATTCTTTACACCGAATTCATGGACCGCAAATTAAATATAATTGACACTCCAGGTTCCGACGATTTCGTGGGCGGCGTTATCTCATCAATGTACCCAGCCGACATTATGGTAATGGTTATTAATGGCCAGTACGGTGTTGAGGTTGGTACTGAAATTTTCAACCGCCATGCCGAGCGCATGCACAAACCAATGGTGCTTGGCATTAACCAGTTAGATCACGAAAAGGCTAATTTCGACCAAACCTTAGATTCATTAAAGCAAACTTTTGGTAGTAAGGTTATTTTAGCTCAGTATCCTGTTAATCCAGGTACATCTTTCGATGCATTTATTGATGTTATTACCATGAAGATGTACAAATTTAAGGGCGATACTGGTATTCGTGAAGAGTTCCCAATTCCTGCCGAGGAGGCAGATAAAGCAGCTGAACTACACAACGCTCTTATTGAGGCTGCAGCTGAGAACGATGAATCGTTAATGGAAAAGTTCTTTGAGCAGGGTTCATTGAGCGAAGATGAGATGCGTTCAGGATTATCTGCAGGTATCCGCAACCGTCAACTATTCCCAGTGTTCTGCTTATCGGCAAAACGTAACATTGGAACAAAGCGCTTGATGGATTTCATCCTAAATGTAGGTCCAAATCCTGCATCAACCCCAGTACTTAAGAATAATAACGATAAGGAAGTAAAATGCGACGCATCTGCTCCAACTTCGCTTTTCATATTTAAGTCATCCATTGAACCTCACATTGGTGAGATTAGCTACTTCCGAGTAATGTCGGGCAAAGTAACCGAGGGCATGGACTTAACGAATGCTAACAACTCAACAAAAGAGCGTATGGCTCAACTATTTGTTGTTGCAGGCAAAAACCGTAATAAGGTAACAGAACTTGTTGCTGGTGACATTGGAGCAACCGTTAAACTTAAAAACTCAAAAACTAACCATACGCTTTGCGGAGCAGGCTTGGATTTCACATTCGATGCAATGGAGTTCCCAAATGCAAAATTCCGCACCGCTATTAGACCT
The DNA here is from genome assembly GCA_029560875.1 of Bacteroidota bacterium. Lineage (GTDB taxonomy): Bacteria > Bacteroidota > Bacteroidia > Bacteroidales > Tenuifilaceae > SB25. Next base: position 10,774 of record JAKQKB010000033.1, read on the forward strand.
AAGAATGAAGCTGATACAGAAAAGATGAGTGAACTTTTACACAAAGCTCATCAGGAAGATCCAACAATTCTAGTGGAGCACTCTAAAGAGTTGAAGCAAATTATTGTATCGGGTCAGGGCGAACACCATTTAAATACATTGAAGTGGCAACTAACCAACCTCAACAAACTTGAGATTGAGTTTATTCCTCCTCGCATTTCTTACCGTGAGACTATTACAAAGATTGCTGCCGCAGACTACCGTCACAAAAAACAATCGGGTGGTGCTGGACAGTTTGGTGAGGTTCACATTGTAATTGAACCACACGTTGAAGGCGCTCCAGATCCTACAAAGTATAAAATTGCTGGCAAAGAGGTTAACATCAGCGTACGCGGAAAAGAAGAGGTGCCACTAGAGTGGGGCGGAAAGCTTGTTTTCTACAACTGTATTGTTGGTGGTGCAATTGATGCTCGTTTTCTTCCTGCAATTCTAAAAGGTATTATGGAGAAAATGGAGGAAGGTCCTCTAACCGGTTCGTACGCTCGCGATATCCGCGTTGCTGTTTACGATGGTAAGATGCACCCAGTTGACTCCAACGAAATCTCCTTTAAACTAGCAGGCCGTAACGCATTTAAAACTGCTTTTAAAGAGGCTGGTCCAAAGATTATGGAACCTGTTTACGATGTGGAAGTTCTTGTTCCATCGGACAGAATGGGTGATGTAATGAGCGACCTTCAGAACCGTCGTGCAATTATCATGGGTATGGGCAGCGTTAAAGGATTCGAGGTTATCAACGCTAAGGTACCTCTAGCTGAACTTAACAAGTACTCTACTGCGCTATCATCACTAACCAGTGGTCGTGCAACCTACAACATGAAGTTCAATGCTTACGAGCAAGTTCCTTCCGATGTTCAGGAGAAACTTCTAAAAGCTTACGAAGCAGAAGACCAAGACGAATAGATTTAGATCAGACACTAGATGTCAGGCACAAGACTCTAGACAAAATAAGGAAAGGAGGCAAATGCCTCCTTTTTTTGTTATAAAAAAATTAGAAAACTATAAGACTTCCTATTTCTCTGCCTGTGGTATAGAGTAAAATGTTTTACTTACTATTTTCCAGCCATCCTCGAATTTCAACAACGACAAATAATCTATAGAGGTCATCACACTACCTTCATAAAACTCAATTTTTGCAACAGCGGCAGTACCTGCAACATCAACAAATACGAACTTTATTGTAGTAAACTCATTTTGAAAGGAGTATTTTAATCCTTTCTTTTTTCCATTCTTAGCATTCTCCATCCAACTGTGTATAGGATACGTCCACATTATATTACCACTACCAACTCCAAGTAAATTAAACCCTGGGTGAAAACCCTTATTTACAGCTTCAGCATCAGCATTATTACACAATCCATCAACATAAGCACTTTGAATAACATTTTTAATAAGTACTTTTTGATCTTCATCTTGAGCAAATAAAATATTGAATGATGAAATCGAAAAAACTAAAAGTAAAATAATTCCTTTCATAGGTTTATGATTTATTAGGTATTAATACGCGTTTGAATCTTTGTCATCAAAAATTTGACTCAAACAATACTGAAATATACAATAAAAAAAGTTACAAATAGTTTATATCTAATAATTAACAATAAATAAGCCTTTAATTATAAAGGTTTTAGTCAGCACTTATCCATTTTTACTCTGCTCTGTCTGTGAATACTTTTTTGGCATTAATTAAAGTCGAACACAAAAAGAGAACTTAACCGCAGAAAGCAGGAATGCGTCCTGCTTCATTTACATTCCAAACACCTTCTCCTCAAAAACAATGGCCTCATAAACGAAAAGTTCAGCATCAGAATCCTTCCATCCGTCCCAACCAATAAAGGCCTTGTCGCGAGCACAATGCCCCAACAACTCATCGCGACTCCATCCCGTCTCAACACCAACCTGTGGAAGGAAAGTGCCAGAACGCCAACCTTTTTTTATATAAATCCCTTGCTTTCCTGGTATAAACTCTTCGGCAGAGTTTATCTTTCTCATGGGTGTTAAAACCGAAATTTCGATAGTAATTTCGTCCATCTCATTTAGAGAAACCTTGCCGAACCTATAATCCTCCGTTGCGGCAGCAATAGCCATGGACATTACAACCTTATATAAAGGGGTTGATGTGGAGAAGTTGCCTATACAACCACGCAGTTGACCATTATTACGTAAAGTAACAAAAGCACCAGCGCTTGACATCAAACTTGAACTAATTTGGGTTTCATCCAAAGGGGGTTGATTTTTCCCTTTAAGATGGCTAATTATGGCATTCCTTGCCAAGTTAAGCAACTGCAACTTATCTTCATCAGACAAAATAAAATCATCAACAACCGGTTGTTTTTTTACAGCCGCAATAGCCCAGTAGCCAACTACCCGCTCTTTATCTCCATAGGGCGAATCGCCAGAGTTACGGTACATTATGGTTTTATACTCAACATCTTTTAATGTCTCTGTAATTTTAAGCAATGCGAGTCCAGAAGTCCAACCACACATGGCTGTGGCCAAATCGTCGATTCCTGAATTTTCCAGTTTTACTTTTGCCTTCAAGAACTGCACCGCAGAGTTTGAAACAATTGCATTGGCCATATCATCATCACTTGAAACCGCATTGGCATAACTAGGATAGTGCGAAAAATCAGAACTTACTACAAACAAATTATCCTCGTTGAAATACGGCGCAAGTGCCTCGGCCAAAAGTGAACTTGTGCTTTGCGATTCGCCGCCAACAATAATTGGGATAATGCTAAACTCATTCTTTAGCCAATACTGTAGCAATGGTAACTGAACCTCAAGGCTATGCTCCCGCTCATGGGGTTTGACATCATCATTGAATATGCTGTATTTCTGCACAAGTTCTTTTGCCAAAGAGTCAACTTTTACCTGGCCTAATGGTGTGATAAAATCGCCTTCTGTATATATCGACGCACCGTTAAAATACATGGTATGGCTGGAACCTATTATAAAGATATGTTTAAACTTGGCATCTCTATCGAGCTGACAGTATGCATTTGCTGCAACACCTGCAGAAAAAACATATCCGGCATGGGGAACTATCAACGCCAAAGGTTTTGAATTCAGGACTTTATCCGATTTATCGAAATATTCCTTTATTTCGTTCCTAAGCTGCTGCTCCGATGCTGGATAAAATGCACCAGCAACAACTGCAGGTCTGTCCCTCTGGGAAAAATCCCCTCCTCCTACCTGTCCGCTGCACGATGTAGCCATAACTATAAGTTTTGTAATAAGAAGTGCGAATACAATCCTACAAATCATCTGAAATTCAACGAATAAAGCTACTACCAAATTTACCGAAATAAGGAGCAAAATGCAAATATTTAGTGGAATGCACCAACACAAAAAAACAATTTATCGATATAAATACACGTTAAGCTTATTAGTGCTAAAAGAGCAGGTTCGTTATTTGTTTTTTGCCTATAATTGTATGATTTTTGAGTATCAAAATTTTGTTTCATCAACTCATAACTTTGACCACAATGAATAGAGTAGCAATATTTCCTGGGTCGTTCGACCCTATTACAGTTGGGCACGAGTCGGTTGTGCTTCGTTCACTCTCGATGTTCGATAAAGTTATTGTTGCTGTTGGTTATAATGCCAGCAAAAAAGCATTCTTCAGTATTGACAAAAGGGTTGAAATGATTGGGAAAGTATTTGCTAACGAACCCAAGGTTGAAGTAATCAGTTACGAGGGATTAACCGTAGATTTATGCAATCGGCTAAAAGTAAACTACATTCTGCGTGGACTGAGAACCTCTGCCGATTTTGAGTTCGAACGCGCCATTGCTCAGGTTAACAAGGCAATGTTCCCACAGATTGAAACTGTGTTTCTACTCACTGCGCCAGAGCATACTCCTGTAAATTCAACTATTATCCGCGATATACTACTACATAAAGGCGACCCTTCGCAGTTTATTCCAACCTCATTAAAAATTACAGATTACCTTTAATAGTACTATAATGAGAAGTGCAAAGTTAGTTCTAGCATTTATAATGGCTCTTGTTGGTTATACTTCGTATTCTCAGGAGGCTATAATATATGGCAATGCACCCGATTATAAAGGTGACGAGATAGTGTTTTACTATTATTCTGATTTTATAACCTCAACGGAAACCGAAGTAGGCAGATGTAACGTTGATGAAAAGGGCACCTTTAACGCAAGAATCAAAATACTTGAAACCACATACGTTTTTGGTTATTTGGGCATTTACAAGATTTACTTTTTTGCAGAACCTAACAAAAAATATCAACTACTACTTCCTCCCAAAGAGGATAAAACTGAAGCACAACGGCTAAACCCATTCTTTAGGGAAACCGAGACTCAAGTAGGAATTTTAAATGTTGATAAATCCGACATCAACTTCCTAATCAACAGTTTCGACCTAAAATTCAATGAAAATTTCGACCAAATAGTTATGGATGCCTACAAGGGCAAAAAATCATTGAATATTGACTCGCTAGTGAACTCAATTGAGAATCAATATAAAAATACTAACAACCAATATTTTAACGATTACAGAAATTACAGATACGGACTTTTAAAACAGGTTACATTTTACAAAAAATCAACAAGCATATCCAACGAACTCTTCCTTAATAAGCCTGTACTTTACAACAATCCATCTTACATGGAGCTGTTCAACCTTGTTTACGATAAATATTTCCTCTTCTTCTCGCGCTCGCTTACAGGTAATGTTATTTTCAAGGATATTTCCAACAGAAGCCTATCGGGGCTTAAGGAAACACTGTCGGACAATGAGGTGCTAAGTAACGATACGCTTAAAGAGATGGTGATTTTGAAAGCACTATACGATGAGTTTTTTAGCGACAACTTTTCTCGCTCATCGCTACTGGCTCTGTTGGATTCCATGTACTTGACCACAAAAAACGCCGAACATCTTTTAATTGCTGAAAATATAAGAAGCAAAATTACCAAACTGTTACCAGGGTTTGTCCCAAACACATTTACCCTTAAGGATATTAATGGTACGGAGATAAACCTCGATAAGTTTGAAGGGAAATACGTTTACCTTAACTTCTGTACAACAACCAGCTATACTTGCCTACAGGAATTTCCTTTGCTCGACAAACTAAAAAACAAGTATGGCAAACACCTCGAAATTGTTTCCATTTCGGCCGATAAAGAAATAAACGACCTTAAATCTTTTCTACAGAACTCCGGCTACACATGGACATTCCTGCACTACGGCAATAAGCCCGATATTATTAAGGATTTTGATATTAGGGCATACCCCACATACTTTTTGATTGGTCCCGATAAGAAACTTATACTATCGCCAGCACCATCGCCAAAAGAAAATTTTGAGATGAAATTTTTCCAAATACTAAGAAACAAAGGGCTTATTTAAAACTCGTCGAAAACTGCTTGAATATTGCTGTAACTCGCACTAAGGTAATTGCTGAGATTACTCTCATTCACCCATTCCACTTTAACAATATCCTCCTCAACTTGGGGTACCAACTTTTGATTGCCGAGGCATTTCATTGCAAACCAACAGGTTCGCTTCAGAATAGATTTGCCATCCTGAACGTAGGTGTGGTAAGTAGTAATTAAATGACGTTGAACTGAAAGTTCAGAAACACCGGTCTCCTCCTCCACCTCGCGCAATGCAGCTACCTCCAAATCTTCGCCTTTTTCAACTTTGCCTTTGGGCAAATCCCACCTATTTCTGCGAAATATTAGAAGAAACTCTCCTTTATCATTTTGAACAAGGCCACCAGCAGCATCAATAACCAAAAAGTTTGATGCAAATTGTTCAAACATCCTTTCCGGATCGGAATTTCCTACAAAAAGATTTTGAATAACAAGGTGGTTTTGGAAAATTTCCAGTAATTTTGGGAAGTCTTGATGAGTGGGACTTCCAAAGAAGAACCCACTATCGCTACTCTCAAAGTATTTTTCTATACTTGGAGTAATTACAAACCGACGATTATTGAAATAAACTATAAAATCCTGCAACATGGCAAATAAAACAATTGCGTCAAACTTACTTCAAATTAATGCAATAAAACTCAATCCTGCAAATCCTTTTACATGGGCATCGGGTTGGAAATCGCCAATTTACTGTGACAATCGCAAAACCCTATCGTTCCCAAATGTACGAAATTCCATTTGTGATGGATTTGTAGACTTAATCAAAACAAAATATCCCGATGTTGAAATTATTGCAGGAGTTGCAACTGGCGCAATAGCTCATGGAATGCTTGTAGCCGACAGAATGGCCTTGCCATTCATTTACGTACGTTCAGCCCCAAAGGCTCACGGGTTATCAAACCAAATTGAGGGCGATTACAAACCGGGTCAAAAGGTTGTGGTGATTGAAGATTTAATATCAACAGGTATGAGTAGCCTTGCAGCGGTTGAAGCGCTAAAAACAGCAGGATGTAACGTTTTAGGACTCGTAGCGATATTCACCTATCAGTTCAACCAAGCAAATGAGGGCTTTGCAAAAGCAGGAGTTGAGTTTAACACCCTATCGAACTACCAAGAACTAATTGGCGTTGCCGTTGAAAGCGGATATGTAAAACCCGAGCAGTTAGAACTTCTTAAAAGTTGGAGAGAGAGTCCGGATACTTGGGGAAAATAAGTAATGTTTGCTCAAACATTCTCCACTAAAGAACATCTTTCGAAAGCGACCGGATAATCTCCTCGGAGCTCAATCGCATACCATTTGGTGCCGCCAAAAGATTATTAAGCGGGATTAAAGCGTACTTTCCAAAGACGCTATTTCCTGCAGCATCGAGTTTCGGTCCGTACGTGCAAAATGCCCCACGTCCTGGGTCAACATTAATAATAAGCCCGCCAACACCACTTTTGCACGATAGTGCACGAGCACCAGCCGCTAACAAAGATATTTCGCCTGTATGCTCGTAAAGTCCATAGGTGTTCATTGCATTAATTGCACGTACAATATTATCTTCCTTTATAATTTGCCGATCGCCTTTTCTTCCTCCATTTGCCAATACCAGACAGGCATTTGTAATATCGTAAGCAGTAACGCCAATGGCACAAGCTTTTGTGTAATATTCGAGAGCTTTGTCGCTTGTCATTTGATTGGGAAAACGGCCTGTTTCTGCTAACCTACGTGCAATTGTCCTGTTATTGCCATTGGTTTGCATCTCCGATTCAAAAACGTTGACCATAACCTCAAGGTTATCGTTACCAGTTAGCGTTCTCATAAAGTTGAGGAAATCATCGAAATTTACAATTGAACCAGCCGATGATATTGCCCCAGCATTGTTGAGTGGATGACCGGGAAGATTTTTTCGTTCGTCGGGTTGCATTACCGCATCGGTATTAAACTTAAGTGCCGTAGCCTCAATGAACGATATTTGGTTGGCTGGTACACCTTTCTCAAGCGCATATATATAAAGGAAAGGTTTAATAACCGACTGTATACTAACCTGAACGTCGACTCCATTCCCTACCGAAAGGATATTCCTGTTCAAATCGCCTATCACAATAGCGGTTTTGTTGGGGTCTACTTTTGTTAGTTCAGGAATATATGATGCTAACTCGCCATACAATGCCATATTGTTTGCCCACCCGTAAACCTCCTCCAGTAAGTTTTGGGTAATTCCCATTTCCTCTAGAGTGGGAGATGTAGTAAGTTGTTTTCTGCTTTCCAGAATATGCTTGAGTAATCTTTCTTTCATTTACAATGTATAAGTGCTTGATTTTGGCTTGATTGTTGAAATGTAATGGCCGTGTCAAAATTATTTATAATAGAGAACTAAAATGAGTTGAAATCCATATTCTTCAGCATAATTTTGGTTTGAGTGATGGTTTATACTCTGAACAATGCTACTTATAGTCTGTTTAATAACTTAATATTTAACCCAAAAACTATTTAAAATGAAAAAGCAATTTGGCGAAACAGTAGAGGGATACACAATCCCCGTATTGAACGAGCGTGAAATTAGAGCAGCTGCAGGAATCTTATTCTTATTTACCTTTTTATCGTTGATGTTTATTATGTTTAAAGGTAACTTTCTGATGATAAAGTATGTTATCACAGTGTTTATGCTCGATTTTATTATTCGTGTTTTCTGGAATCCTAAGTATGCGCCAACACTTATAATTGGCCGACTTATTGTTAGTCGACAAAATCCTGAGTATGTTGGTGCGGCTCAAAAAAAGGTTGCTTGGATTATTGGTGTTATTTTGTCCGTTACGATGTTTGTGCTTATGGTAGTTGTTAACTCATACAGCATAATTACTGGACTGATTTGCCTTCTTTGCTTGATCTTTTTATTCTTCGAGTCGGTTTTTGGCATTTGTTTAGGCTGTCTATTGTATAAATTAATTTATAAGGATAAAGCGCAATACTGTCCTGGCGAGGTTTGTGACATTAAGCATAAACAAGATATCCAAAAAACATCGTGGATGCAGATTTTTATTGTGCTTGCAATGGTTGGTGTGGTTTTTCTAATTGGATTCTTCTTTCACGAGTTCTTCAGCATAAAACCTCACGATTTGTTTGGAAGCATTCAGCATTAACTATCAACTCATAAAAAATCAAAGCGTAACCTTCTGGCTACGCTTTCTTTATTTATAACCTACTCACATATTTCAAGGATACCTTTTGATGATACTTTACCAAGGCTATCAATCCAGAATACAGCTCCCATTGGGCAGCCATTTTCTCCTTTGGTGTTTGTCAGGTATCTATAATCAAATCCAAAGTTAATTGGCTCGCCAAGTAACTGTTTTAGATACGACGTGTCGCACCCAACTTCAATTAGTTCAACAGCACTCTCAAGGCTTTTTATATCCTTATTTTGCTTGTAGTGCTTTCCATATCTCTCAATATTGTTACAACTGCAACATAATAGTGCAAACATTGCACAAACAATTAACAAACTTCGAATTTTAGTAAAATTCCGCATCATTTTGTCTTACCTATTAAGCACTTGCTTTTGATTTACGAATCGTATAGATTAGCCCAATTAGCGGAGCGAGGAATATTACCAGCCCTATAAAAAACATAAAAGCATGCACGCCTTTTATTCCGGGATTTAGAATAGCCTCTCCGGGATTATTTGGATTGTAGTAAACGGTAACTTTTTTGTTTACAGGATATTTATCTGCCTCCACCTGGGCATCTTTTTGCCATTTGTACTGGGCATTTACTGCTAAGTCTATTTTTTCTGACGAGTAATCCATTGTATCAACAGCATAGGTATATACAATGTGCGGAACATACCGTGAACTCCGTGTCACCTCTGATATAATAATAGTGCCCTCGGCAGTTGGCCAACTTTTAGTAGCAAATGCATCAATAGCATTGTTTGTTGAATAATAAGTGAGGAGTAATCCTGCCAAACTGGCAAGGATTATTATCAGCACCCCCGATTTTGTTAGTGGTTTTTCCATATCTAGGTTCTATTAGTTGTATAAAGTTATAATTTTTACAACTACGAATCCAGACATAATTGAAATTTCTATTGCTTTACAAGTAATTACAATCTTTGCCAACTATAAACTGCGGTATCAAAAATTTTAGGGTTGATACTATAAAAGAATAAGGGCGTTGTTGGCGCCCTTTTCTGTTAAAATGGATTGCGTTAATGCCATTTTAAAACATACATGAACACTGCCTAAGCGTTCAAGTATTTATACGAAAATGGATGCAGAGAGGTTTCAGATCTTTTTCTCTAATCTTATTTGCTCATGGTTTTATTTAATGCTATTTCTTTGCTCTAATTCTGACACCAAAAGCAAAAGAACTATAGTGATACCTAAATCAATATGCTAAATTTGCTATTATTGCAAAACTATGGAAATCCCAAAATCAAGCAGAAACATTAGCGAATATTTTTCAGGGGCAACATCTGATCGAACTATAAAAGAATCCGTTCCGAAAGAGGAAAAAAATGACACATTGTTACCTAAACCAAATTTGCACATTAACATACACTTAACTTCAGGCAAAATAGTTCTTTCCTCCGCAATCGTCTCAAATCCCTCCACATATATCAAATCAACATTTGTTTCTTCAGACTTGGATTTAATATAATAATCATTAGCGCCTATATCAAGTATTGCATAATTTAACACAGGAGAAAGTGCAACATAAAACTGAAATTTATTCAGTTCAAACACTTTTCTTGAGTAAGTAAAAGAAAGACCATACATAGAAAAAGAAGCATTCCTGAATCTATTCGAAATCTGCTCACTATAATTATATTTTTGAGCATTCCTATAACTAAGTCCAATTCCAAACGTATGAATTGACTTAACTTTTTTCATGTAATTAATTGAAAAAATTGATCTATCATAAAAATTTTCAAAAAAAACTGGTTGTATCAAATTGTTTTCTCCAATTTTAATAGGAATATACTTTTTAACTCTTCCAAAATTAACCCCCCCGGATAAAAACAACTCATCAAATTGCTTTTCGTTTTGTGAATGAACCGAACAACCTATCAAAACAAATAAAACCAACAGTATATTTCTCATAGCCACTCAATCTCAATTAAAAAATTTCTATAATGTAGTTTCTTCACAGGGTAATAATAATCGTTTGGAAATGTTGGAAATGCAACAGTGCAAGAATCTATAAAATCATCTGAACTAACATTAAAGTCATAGTCCATCAATTTTACCTTAAAGTAGGAATCTTTATCAACAACAACATTGATTGGCTCAAAAATGAGCGCATCAATATAAGGATAGTCAACGTAGCCGAAAACTGACGACTTATAAATATCTTCAATTGTAACATAAATATCGGGCTTGCTAGATGAAAGATCATCTGCTAAGTTGTCATCCCACTCATCGACAATATACCCACTATAAAGACTTCCTCCCACAATTTTCTTTGAAGGAACTGAATATGATTGCATTATAATCCTATTAATCTGAAAGCATGTTTTTCTAACATCTGCAACCAGATTAAGTCTATAAGTCGGAAGTATGTCATCTTTGTGGCTAGGCAACTTAAACTGCTGAACTTTCTCATAAGTAAAATCTCGCTCCATTTTCATACATTTAATCCAAAAACCATCAATATCTTTGGGGATCGAAATTGTAGAACTTGAATCAAACAAAGCGATTTGAGTATGCCAATTATCATCCAGCATATCTTTCTCTGAGAGATAAACCCAAACACCATGCCTCATTCCTGTAAAGCCATTGATATAAAAATTAATTTTTATCCTTGAATCGTAATAATTTTCTATATCATTAAAATCCTTTGAACACCCAAAAAGTGTTACACATATAATAAAAAATAGTATTTTCTTCATCTGCCTCGCTTTATAAACTTGAATTTGAAGTTCCCTATGTTTGTTTTGATATTTAACAAATAAAAACCATCAGAAAGATAAGACACATCAAGCTTATCCTCATTTTCAGTAAAGCCTTTGTATATTTTTAAATCAACTAATCTACCATTTATATCAAAAACCTTTAATGCTTCAACAAAAACCGATGCTTTAACCACAACATTTAAATGGGTCGAACAGATTGTTGGATAAACAGCAATATTGTTTGAAACAATCTCATAATCAAGTTTAGTTGCATAAAATGGATAATTCTCTGATATATTAACACATCCATTCTCATCAGTCACACGAACAGAATAGTTTCCATTTAATAAAGGAATAATTGTTTCACCAACCTCGGCTGGTAATATTTGATTATTTATGAACCATTGATAATTCTGAAGATTTGATTCATATAACCTATTGCCACCAAACTCCAAATATGGTTGAGCAACAAGTGCATTAGCATCCTGAACAATCATTACAAATGGATTAGGCAATGGTTTACAATAAATTGTTGATGACTCACTAGAACAACCATAATCATCTTGAAGAAAAAGTTTAAGTTCGCCCTCTTTAAATATGCTTATTCTGGGTTTTTCACTTCTCCCCCCCTTTATATATTGCCAACTACCTTCACCATTTTCCTTAAAATACCAAAAGTATCTACTCAAATGTGTTGAACATTCCACAAAAAGGGAATCTTTCCCGCAGAAAGGATTATTGTTAAGAGTGTAAATATTTGGATTGGGAAGTTCATGCACCACTATGTTGATTGAGTTAGAATAATTCGAATATCCATTACAATTTTCCATCAAGCATTTATATGATCCACTGGTGTAGACATCAATATAATCGGCTGTTTCATCTTTTAGTTCTAGGTCATTATTATACCACTTATAGGATTTTAAATTATTGCCTAGAACAGAAATATGAGCATTTTCCCCTTCGCAAAATTCTTTGTTATCTGTTGTTATTATAACACCCTCCACGTTTTTGTTCTCATAGTAACTTATAACATTGCTAGTATCTTTGTGATTCCATTGGTAATATGCCTGAGTAATTACCCTATAATTACCTGTGTCCGAAACCACATACTCAAAACTATTTGCATTCTCAATATCTACAACATCTTTTTGCCACTGATAACTTTTCATGTTATTTAAAACTCTTAGCGGAACATTTGTATTTAAACAATAAGCCACCCTGTTATTTTGAAAGAAAATATTGGCTTTGTCTACAAACCTAAATAACCCTTTAGTTGTTGATACCCATAAAACATTGCCATCTTTTGCTTCAATACCATTAATATGTGCTCCTAAGTTGAAACTATATTCATTTTGGAAGTTCCAGCCATATATTGTTAGACATGAATCTCCTGCAGTTGCAATCTTATACTCAAAACCTCCAATTATATGATTGACCTTTGTTTTTAACTTGTTAGCTATGTAAGGCCATGAAAGTAGGCTCACATAGTATAAACTATCTCCGCTAGAAAAACATACGTATTTGTCAGGATAAAAGGTACTAAATACCAAATCATTAACTGTGTTTACGGATAAGTTAATGGAGGTTGCATACCGCTGATAAGAATTGAAGGTGTAAAAGTAAAGTTTGCCGTCGTATTTTATTGCTGCAGAGTAATAGGCATTGCCTGAATTTATTCTAAGAATTTCATGATCCGCACCAACAGCACCAAGTTGATCAGTAAAGTCTGTCACTTTCTTAACAGTGTTGTTGTCTATTATATATAGGTTTTTGTCATCATTAAAATAGATTTGATCTCCTTTTCCAATGATAGATCTGATATCCATTTTGTTTTGATTATTATATAAGACAACTTTAGCGATTGAACCATTTGAATACTTATATATTTTTTCCCCATCACTTATATAGCAAGAGTTGTCTTTTCCTGCTGCTATAAATTTTATGCTTGGTGATAAAATAAATCCATTAGCATTTACGATATTAATTGAATCGTAAGTCTCGTCTACTTCATAAAGTTTAACAGCATCGTTTTCTTTGGATAACAACCAAATTTTATTATCAATCGTTGAGATTTTTAGAATATTTAAATCCTTTAGTATTGTTGCATCCAGGTATAATTGTTGTCCAATTAGCAATAAAGGAGATGCTATAACAAAGATAAAAATCAATATTCTCTTCATAGATATTCTTTTTTATAAAGCCTATATGAACCGACAAAAATATAAACAAAAAATGGAAAAAAACTTTCTTATTATAATATTCAAATATGTTTGATTGCATTTGAATATTTTGTCGCTTTCAATTGAAAACTTTACATGTATTTAATTGATTAATCAAATGTTGTTTCAGATGCAACTGTAATATATGTCATTTATTAACAAGGCATTAAAAATTAGCGAATCTGTACTACAAACCACTAAAAAGCCTGAACTTAAACTCTGGGCTAAGAGTGCTTGAACATTGCGTTCACTCCCACCATTGTTGAAAACTACTTTTTCAACATCCGCCACAACCCACTATCTTTGCACCAACACGTGTGTAGAGCTCTGTTTATCTGCTAAACACCACATTCTCAACCCGCTTTTTGCCGAAAAGTTATTAACAATTTGTAAAAAAGTGGGAATAAGTGGGTGAAAGTGGAAAATTTCTATATATTTTTACCAATTGAAAAATTGGTAGAAAAATGTCCTCATTCATTGGCGATTACGATTGCAAAGTTGACGAGAAGGGTCGTGTACTCTTCCCCTCGGCGTTGCGCAAGCAGATTACATCTGCTGCGCCCGATCGGTTCGTGGTGAAGAAGGATATTTATGAGGAGTGCTTGGTGCTCTTCCCTATGGAGGAGTGGGAGCGCCAAAATGCCCTAATTCGCAAGAATACCAATCCTTACAACAAGGAGCACAACCAGTTCCTACGCGAGTTTTACCGTGGAACCGCCGAGGTATCGCTCGATACCAGTGGTCGTTTGCTTTTCTCCAAGCGCTTGCTCGAAATGGTTGGCATTGAAAAGGATGTGGTGTTTGCTGGTATGAACGGCAAAATTGAGATTTGGGCAAAGAGTAAGTATGACGGCGCACAAATGCCATCGGGCGATTTTGCAAGCCTGGCCGATAAGATTTTGGGATCAACAATTATAAAGGATGAGTAATGGCCTACCACGTACCAGTATTGCTTGCCGAAAGCATAGAGGGCTTAAACATTAAGCCCAACGGAACTTATGTAGACCTCACCTTTGGTGGGGGTGGCCATTCCCGCCTTATTATGGAAAAACTTAACCGCCAGGGGCGGTTGTTTGCTTTTGACCAGGACGAGGATGCTTTGGCAAACGCAATAGACGATAAGCGCTTTATGCTTATCCGCAGCAATTTCAAGTATTTCCGAAATTTTCTCAGGTATCACGGCGTCGATAAGGTGGATGGCATTCTGGCCGATTTGGGCGTGTCGTCGTTCCACTTGGATAGCCCCGAGCGTGGTTTTTCGTTCCGTTTTGAGGGGCCGCTTGATATGCGTATGAATAGGCGCGCATCGCTTTCGGCCAAAACCGTGGTGAATAACTACGAGGCGGAAGATTTAATGAAGATTTTTAGGCTTTACGGCGAGTTGAACGAGGCTAAACGCTTTGCCAACGCAATTTGCCGCGAGCGTTCAAATAGGCCGATTGAAACCGTGGAGGATTTGGCCGAGCTACTTAAGCCGATGATTCCACAGAAGATTCAGAACAAAACGCTGGCTCAGGTTTTTCAGGCAATTCGCATTGAGGTGAACCACGAGTTGGATGTGCTAAAAAGCATGATTCTGAACGCGGAGAGGTGCTTGGTGAAGGACGGACGATTGGTGATTATATCGTACCACTCGTTGGAGGACAGGTTGGTGAAGAACTATTTCCGCAACGGAAATTTTGAGGGCGACGATAATCCCGATTTTATGGGAAATCGCACAGTGCCCTTTGAGCAGATTAACCGTAAGGTAATTATTCCAACCGACGAGGAGTTGGAACGCAATAGCAGAGCGCGTAGCGCAAAACTTAGGATAGGATGTAAACTATGAGTGAGATTAGCGAGCAACCGGTTGAGTTTATCGAGGAGCAGCAGCCACCCAAGCCCAAGGATAAAAAGGGCGTTAAGGTGAAGGATTTCCTCAGCGGAAATATTCTTACACACGAGAATATTTCGGCACAACTACCCTATGTGCTGTTCTTGGTGTTCCTAGCGGTTATTTACATTGCAAATCATTACCGGTACGATAAGTTGATGCGCAGGGACCAAAAGGTGAAAACTGAACTCAAGAATTTACGTGCCGAGTCAATCACCACCGCGGCGGAGTTGATGTTTATCAGCAAGCAATCGGAGGTGGTTAAACTGGTTGAGGAGAAGGGGTTGGAGTTAAAGGAATCGACAGTTCCACCTAAAAAGATAAAGTAGGAGAGTTCGAATATCGAACAAGGAACTCTGAATTAGTAATGATGAATTAAAAAAATAACTGAACCCAAAACGAACAAGAACCGAGCGTATTTTGCGAGCTCATTAAAAATAATCAACTAAGCAAAATGTCACTAAAAAAAGAAATATTAACCCGAATTGCAGTAGTGTACGTATTTTTCGTGCTGCTGGGGTTAGGCATTATTGCTAAAATTATCTACATACAGTTTGTTGAGGGGCATAAGTGGCGTGCAAAGGCTAAGGTTATTACCTATAAGGATATCATTGTAACTCCTAATCGGGGCGATATTTGCGCTGCCGATGGACGGGTTCTGGCCACATCAATTCCCTATTTCGATTTAAGAATGGATTTGCTTGCTGGTGGTGTTACCGATTCTGTTTTTAATGCCAATATCGACTCGTTGGCAATTTGTCTGTCGAACTTTTTTAGGGATAGGTCCAAGTATGCCTACAAATCCGAATTGACCAATGCCCGCCGTTTGGCAAAAAATAAGCGTTTCTACCCAGTTGCACCTCGCAAGGTGAATTACATAGAGTTACAGCAAATCAAGAAATTCCCGTTGTTCCGCTTAGGCGAGAATAAGGGTGGATTTATCCCTGTGCAAAGCAATAAGCGCATTCTGCCTCACGCAACAATGGCAGCGCGTACCATTGGAACGGTTAACGAGGGCGGCGTTTCTGTGGGTATTGAGGGTGCTTTCGATTACGCCCTAAAGGGCAAGGCTGGACTTAGGGTGCATCAGCGCATTCCTGGAAATAGCTGGGTTGAGGTGAAGAGTATGGACCAGATTGATGCCGAGGATGGCGCCGATGTTGTTACTACCATTGATGTGGAACTACAGGATGTTGCCGAGGCTGCATTGCGTAAGCAGTTGGATATGCACAACGCCGAGCACGGCTGTGCAATTCTGATGGAGGTTGCCACTGGCGATATCAAGGCCATAGCCAACCTTAAGCGCGAGGACGATGGCTCCTACTCCGAGATGTACAACTACGCCATTGGCGAAAGTACAGAGCCGGGTTCAACAATGAAAATCCCAACCCTGATTGCGCTACTTGAGGATGGCCGGATGGAACTGGAAGATACCGTTAATACTGGAAACGGAAAGTATAAGATTTACGATAGAACAATTGTCGACTCCAAGGAGGAGGGCCACGGAAAGATATCGGTGAAGGAGGTTTTTGAGGTTTCGTCGAATGTTGGTGTGGTTAAACTGGTGAATAGGTATTACAAAGGACGCGAACGCGATTTTATTGACAGGATTTACGCGATGAAGTTGAATCAACCCCTAAATATTTCCATTCCGGGCGAGGTTGCACCTTACATTAAGTATCCGGGCGATAAGTATTGGTCGGGGATGTCGTTACCGATGATGAGTATTGGTTACGAACTTAAGCTTACACCGCTTCAAATTCTTACGTTCTACAACGCCATTGCAAACAATGGCCGAATGGTTAAGCCACGTTTAGTGAAATCGCTGGTAAGGCGCGGACAGGTGGTTCAATCATTTTCACCCGAGGTAATATCTACATCAATTTGCTCAAGGTCAACACTCCGTAAGGTTAAGGAGGTGCTTGAGGGTGTTGTGGAGCAGGGTACCGCTATGAACCTAAAAAATCCTCGATATAAAATTGCAGGAAAAACAGGTACAGCCCAGGTTGCAAAGGGAACAAAGGGTTATAAGCACGGAGGGAGAATTAGCTACTCAGCATCGTTTGCAGGGTATTTCCCAGCCGACGACCCCAAGTACTCCTGCATTGTGGTGGTTAACTCGCCCTCCAATAGCGTGTACTATGGAAACCTAGTGGCAGGCCCAATTTTTAAGGAGATATCCGATAAGGTTTACGCCACCAGCCCTGAGTGGTTCCGCGAGGTTGACGATAGTGGAGATTTGAAGGAGATACCTCAGGCTAAATCGAGTAGCAGGGAGGCCTTGGCTGAGGTGCTCGATGAGCTGGATATTCCTTTCGAGAAGGTCGATAAAAAGGCCGATTGGGTTACCACCGAGCGCGATAGCGTTAAGGTTGAGTTGAAGAAACTGAACGTATCCAAGAAAACCGTTCCAAATGTAGTTGGAATGGGATTAAAGGATGCATTATTCCTGCTCGAGAATACTGGGTTAAGGGTTAAGTTTCAGGGCAGAGGCTCTGTTCGCTCACAATCCATTCAGGCAGGAACCAAGGTTGCTCCGGGAAGTACTGTGTTTTTGGAGATGAGTCTGGGGGAGAGTTAGTTTTTGGGTTATTAAGTTAATGAGAAAATAAGTAAATAAGTAAATAAGTTATTAGGTTATTAAGTTGATTGTGGGGGTAATGGCTACTCTTTACAAGTTAAAAGAGAAAAAAGATATATAGCAATGTTGATTACACTAAAAAACATACTACCAAAATCGCTCAAGTTCGATGCTGTTGGCGCGTTGGATGTTGAGGTGACTGGTTTAACGTTCGATTCTAGAACGGTCGACCGCGGATTTTGCTTTTTTGCAATAAAGGGTACTCAGGTTGATGGTCACCAGTTCATTTCAACTGCCGTTGATAAAGGTGCTTCGGTGATAGTTTGCGAGCAGATGCCCGTAGAAGCATCACCCAAAACAACCTATATCAAGGTTGCGGATGCATCGTATGCGTTGGGTTTGATAGCATCGGCATTCTACGGCAATCCTTCGGAGAAGTTGAGGTTGGTTGGAGTTACGGGTACAAACGGAAAAACTACCACGGCAACTCTGCTTTACAAGATGGCTGGCCTATTGGGCCATAAATCTGGCTTACTTTCAACTGTTGTAAATTACATTGGCGATACCGAGGTTCCTGCTACACATACTACCCCCGACCAAATTCAACTCAACGCTTTGCTTGCTAGAATGGTGGCTGAGGGTTGCGAGTATTGCTTTATGGAGGTTAGTTCTCACTCGGTGGTGCAGAATCGTATTGCTGGGTTGATGTTCTGCGGTGGAATTTTTACCAATATCACACACGACCATTTGGATTACCACAAAACCTTCGATGAGTACATCAAGGCTAAGAAGCGCTTCTTCGATAACCTACCTACCGATGCTTTCGCAATTACAAACATCGACGATAGGAACGGAATGGTAATGCTCCAGAACACTAAGGCTAAAGTGGTAACCTACTCGTTACGCTCAATGGCCGATATGCGTTGCCGCATAGTGGAAAGCCATTTCGATGGCACACTGCTAAACCTCGATGGTGTTGAAGTGTGGACGCGCTTAATTGGCGAGTTCAACGCTTATAACCTTTTGGCAATTTACTCAACACTTATCAGCCTTGGTTTCGAGAAAGGCGATGTACTAACCAAGTTAAGTGAGGTTACTGCGGTATCGGGTAGGTTTGAGTATATCAAGTCGAACAGCGGCATTGTTGCTGTTGTGGACTACGCACACACTCCCGATGCATTGGTGAATGTGATTGAGACAATTAAAAAGATTAAGGGCGACGACCAGCGTTTGATTACTGTTGTGGGTGCTGGTGGAAATCGCGATAAAACCAAACGCCCAGTTATGGCAAAGGTTTCGGCTGAGATGAGCGATATGGTTATCCTAACATCGGACAATCCCCGCTTTGAGGAGCCCGAGGATATTTTGAATGATATGAAGGCTGGGGTTGATATCACCTTAACTCGCAAGGTTATTACCATTGTGGATAGGAAAGAGGCAATCCGCACCGCTTGCCTAATGGCAAAAAAGGGCGATATAGTTTTGGTGGCTGGTAAAGGTCACGAGAACTATCAGGAAATAAAGGGCGTTAAGCATCATTTTGATGACAAAGAAGTTGTAAGTGAAATATTTAATACGTTGTAGATATGCTGTACTATTTTATTGATTTTCTTCAACAGTACTTCGATATTCCTGGGTCTGGTCTATTCAAGTACATCTCGTTTCGTTCGGCAATGGCATTCATATTTTCTTTATCATTTGCCTTGTTGGTTGGGAAAAAGATTATCCGATTCTTACAGCGTCAGCAGATTGGCGAGGAAATCCGCAACCTTGGCCTCGAGGGCCAAATGCAGAAGAAAGGTACACCCACAATGGGAGGTATCATTATTCTTGCATCAATACTACTTCCCGTGTTGCTTTTTGCCGATTTGGCGAATATCTACATTATCATAATGATTTTAGCAACGGTTTGGCTAGGAATAGTTGGCTTTGCCGATGATTACATAAAAGTGTTCAAAAAGAATAAGGAGGGACTTTCGGGTCGATTCAAGATTCTAGGTCAGGTTTCGTTAGGTCTTTTTGTAGGTTTAACAATGTGGTTAAGTCCAAGCATTGTGGTGCGCGAACCTGCTCCTAAAACTAAGGCTCCTACTCAAGTTGAAACTGTTGTAGCATCGGAGTATAATGGCGCTGAACCTGTAAAAGTGCTAAAGAGCGAGAAAACAACCAAAACAACCATTCCATTCTTCAAGAATAATGAGTTTGATTATTCAATGTTGAATCCATTTAAGGGAGAGTGGAGCGATATCATTACCTGGTTAATATTTGTAGTAGTTGTAATTCTTATTATCACTGCGGTTTCCAATGGTGCAAACCTGACCGATGGATTGGATGGATTGGCCACGGGCGTATCGGCGGTAATGGCCACAACGCTCGGAGTTTTTGCATACTTATCGGGTAACGTTATCTACGCAGAGTACCTGAATATAATGTATATCCCACAATCGGGAGAGTTGGTGGTGTTTATGAGCGCATTTATTGGTGCTGCGGTTGGTTTTCTTTGGTACAACAGCTATCCAGCCCAAGTATTTATGGGCGATACAGGCAGTTTAACAATTGGTGGAATTATCGCGGTTTTCGCCATTGTGGTTCGTAAGGAGTTGTTAATTCCAATCCTTTGCGGAATATTCTTGGTTGAGAATCTGTCGGTGGTAATTCAGGTTAGCTACTTTAAGTACACCAAGAAGAAGTACGGCGAGGGTCGCAGGATATTCCTGATGTCGCCGTTGCATCACCATTACCAGAAGAAGGGCTATCCAGAGCCAAAAATCGTAACACGATTCTGGATTGTGGCAATTCTGCTGGCAGTTATTACTGTGGTTACTCTTAAAATTCGATAATCAAAATAAAAACAAATAGTATGAAGCGAATAGTTATACTAGGTGGAGGCGAAAGCGGTGCTGGTGCGGCTGTGTTGGCTCACAAGCAGGGTTTTGATGTTTTCCTTTCCGATTCGTCGGCCATTAAGCCCCGCTACAAGGAGTGGCTCGATAAGTACAGCATTCGCTGGGAAGAGGGGAAGCACACCGAGGAGTTAATCCTCAACGCCGATGAGGTGATTAAAAGCCCTGGCATTCCCGATAAGGCGCCTTTAATTGTGAAAATTCGCGAGAAAGCAATTCCAATTATTTCGGAGATTGAGTTTGCTGGACGTTACACCAACGCCTACACGGTTTGTATAACTGGCAGCAACGGAAAAACTACAACCACCTCGCTTATTTACCATATGATGCAGAAGGCAGGGTTGAACGTGGGTTTGGCAGGGAATATTGGTAATAGCTTTGCATATCAGGTAGCCGAGAACAACTTCGATTACTACGTAATTGAGCTAAGCAGTTTTCAGCTCGATGGTGTTTACGAGTTTAAGCCCGATATCGCCATTTTGCTGAATATCACCCCCGACCATTTGGATAGGTACGATTATAAGATGCAGAACTACGTAGAATCTAAGTTCCGCATCACTAAAAATCTTTCGGAGGACGATTGCTTTATCTTCTGCTCCGACGATGCTGTGACTATTGAGCAGCTTAAGCGCATTGTGCTAAGAGCGCAACAATTGCCATTCTCCATTAGGAGCAAGGATAACCAAACGTCGTGGATTGAGAACGAGCATCTATTCATTAATTACGATGATAGTGATTTTTGTATGTCGATTAACGAATTGTCTTTAAAAGGAAAGCATAACATCTACAACTCAATGGCCGCAGGAATTGCGGGTCACGTGTTGAATATCCGCAAGGAGGTGATACGCGAATCGCTATCCGATTTTCAGGGCGTTGAGCATAGGCTAGAGCCTATTTTAACCATAAAGGGCGTTAAGTATATAAACGACTCCAAGGCAACCAACGTGAACTCAACTTGGTACGCTTTGGAAAGTATGGATACGCCTGTGGTTTGGATTGTTGGTGGCGTTGATAAGGGTAACGATTACTCCGAGTTGATGGATTTAGTCAAGGCTAAGGTAAAGGCGATTGTTTGCTTGGGCGTCGATAATGCTAAACTACATAAGGCTTTTGGCGATGTAATTAGCGTAATGGTTGATGCTCGCTCTGCCGAGGAGGCAGTTCAGCAAGCCTACAAACTTGCAAGCCCTGGCGATGCTGTTTTACTTTCGCCTGCCTGCGCTAGTTTCGATTTGTTCGACAACTACGAGGACCGTGGCCGTAAGTTTAAAGCAGCAGTTAGGGAACTGTAGTGATTGGTGATTGGTGTTTTGTGTATAGTTAGTTGTTCGTTGATAGTTGATGGTTGTTCGTGAAGAGAGTTAGGTCTTTCTTGTCATCCCGAGTTTGTTGAGGGAACTCTTAATATTTAACGTCTCACGATTCACGAATAACGATTCACGATAAATAAAAAGATATGTCAGGGATTTTTGGACGATATTTTAAAGGAGATAGAGTGATATGGACGGTAGTTATTATCCTATCGGCTGTGTCATTGTTGGCTGTTTACAGTTCAACAGGGTCGTTGGCGTATCGTTTCCATGGTGGAAGTACAACCTACTTCCTAATAAAACAGTTGATTTTCTTAGGACTTGGACTTTCAATAGTGTTTATCACTCACCTTATCAGCTACAAGGTATACTATCCGCTTTCAACCATTCTGCTTGGAATTTCGGTGCCGTTGCTGCTTATAACACTTGTGTTTGGGGCGACATTAAACCAAGCATCGCGTTGGTTAGAGGTTCCAGGGCTTGGAATCACATTCCAAACATCGGACGTGGCCAAGCTGGCGCTGATAATGTACATATCGAAAATATTGTCGCAAAAGCAGAAGGATATAAAGGATTTACGCCAAGGCTTTGTGCCTTTAGTGGTTCCAATAGGTTTGATTTGTATGCTTATTCTCCCTGCAAACTTCTCCACAGCAGCATTACTTGGCTTGGCTTGCTGGATTATGATGTTTGTGGGCAGAGTAAACCTTAAGTATCTGCTTGGATTTACAGGTTTAGGAATAATTCTGCTTGGAGCATTTATTGTGATTGCGTTGCAATTCAAGAATGTGGGTAGGGTTCATACATGGATAAATCGTATCGAGAATTTTGCCAGTGGCGATAATGGTGATGGAAACTATCAGGTTGAGCAATCAAAGATTGCAATTGCAACAGGAGGAATAATTGGCAAAGGTCCTGGCCGCTCAACCCAGCGTAATTTTCTGCCACATCCATATTCCGATTTCATTTTTGCAATTATTGTGGAGGAGTACGGATTGTTGGGAGGTGCAATAATTCTTGCATTATACCTGATTTTGCTATTTAGGTCGGCATTAATTGTTAAGAATGCCAAGCGAACGTTCCCGGCCTTTCTGGCCTTTGGGCTTGCATTGCTGATGGCGCTGCAGGCCTTGGTAAACATGATGGTTGCGGTAAACTTAATTCCAGTTACCGGACAGCCATTACCATTGGTTAGTATGGGAGGAACATCGCTGTTCTTTTCGAGTGCAGCCTTTGGAATAATTTTAAGTATTAGTAGGTCACAGAGTAAAACTGAACTATTCGATGGAGAAGAACCAATTGAGGATAATAATTAGCGGTGGAGGCACGGGAGGTCATATCTTCCCAGCAATATCCATTGCAAATGCGCTGAAGGAGATTAACCCTGAGGTTGAAATTCTTTTTGTGGGTGCCGAAGGCAAAATGGAGATGGAGCGTGTGCCAAAGGCAGGCTACAAAATTGTTGGTTTGCCAGTAGTTGGCTTTCAGCGTAAGTTGACATTGAAAAACGTGTCGTTTTTCTTCAAACTCTTCAAGAGTATGAAGATGGCGCGCAATATTATTGCCGACTTTAAGCCTGCAGTTGTGGTTGGAGTTGGCGGTTACGCCAGTGGGCCAATCCTAAAGGCTGCTCAAAAAGCCAATATTCCAACGCTTATTCAGGAGCAGAACTCTTACGCTGGAGTAACCAATAAGATGTTGGCAGCAAAGGCCTATAAAATCTGCGTTGCATACGATGGAATGGAGAAATATTTCCCTAAGGATAGAATTCTGATGACCGGTAATCCTGTACGTCAGGATTTGGAGAAGTTGACTGCATCCAAGGAGGAGGCGTTAAAGTACTTCGATATTAATCCAAACCAAAAGGTGATTCTGGTTTTAGGCGGTAGCCTTGGCGCTCGCACTATCAACCAGAGCGTAATGGCCAATATGACGGAATTAGTCACGCATCACGATATTACAGTGATTTGGCAAACAGGCAAGATTTACTACTTGGATATTAAGCAGCAGTTGGCAGGCTATAATGCGCATAACATTAGACTATTCGATTTTATCAATAGAATGGATTTTGCATACGCCGCAGCCCATGTGGTTATCTCACGTGCAGGTGCAGGAACAATTTCGGAGCTTTGCTTGGTGGCAAAACCTTCCATTTTGGTTCCATCGCCAAATGTGGCTGAGGACCACCAAACGCATAACGCAATGGCTTTGGTGAGGAATAACGCCGCGGTTATGGTAACCGATGCCAATGCCAAAACGGAATTGGTTAGTACCGCAATTGCTTTAGTAAGCGATGAAGCTAGGTTAAAGGATTTATCAGCAAATATTCTGAAAATGGCGTTGCCAAATTCGGCCAATATTATTGCTGGAGAAGTTTTAAAGTTAATTGATAATAATTAAGTAGGGTTTTGTCATCCCGAGCGTAGCGAGGGAACTCTTTAGGGGATAGATGCTTCCACAAGCACAGCATGACAAGAGCAACGAACAACGAACAACAAACAACGAGCAAATGGATTTTGAGCAAATTAAACGGGTTTACTTTGTAGGGATAGGCGGCATTGGGATGAGCGCTTTGGCTCGTTACTTTGTGCAACGCGGGAAGGCTGTTGCTGGTTACGATAGAACATCGTCCAGCATTACCGTTGATTTGGAGAAGATGGGCGTAGTTGTTCACTATACCGATGATGTAAATCTTATTCCTGCTGATTTTCGCTCGTCCAATGATACGTTGATTATTTACACTCCAGCAATTCCTGCAGAGCATAGTGAGTACAATTTCTTTAAGAATAATGGTTTCCAGATTATAAAGCGAGCACATGCGTTGGGCTTTATTGCATCGGCAATGAGCGTTTTGGGCGTTGCTGGCACACACGGAAAAACATCAACAACCACAATGCTTTCGCATTTGTTGGGTAATTCATCGGTTGGCTGTGATGCATTTTTGGGTGGAATTTCAAAGAACTTTGGTAGCAACCTTGTTACAGCAGATAATGGCAAAAACTTACTGGTTGTTGAGGCCGATGAGTACGACAGGAGTTTCCTTAGCCTATTTCCTCATTTGGCAATAATCACTTCGGTTGATGCCGACCATTTGGACATATACGGCACTCACGAGCACGTTTTGGAAGCATTCGGGCTGTTTGCAGGTCAAATTAAGCCTAATGGCTTTTTGGTGATGAAACAGGGTTTAAATTTCTCTCCAAAACTAGCCAGCGGTGTAAAGGTTATTAACTACGGTTTTACAAGTAACGCAGATGTTTATCCATCGAACATCAGCATTATTGATGGTTTCTACAACTTCACCCTGAATTCTCCTAATGGAAAAATTGAAAACTTACAACTAGGAGTTCCTGGTAAGTATAATTTGGAGAATGCCCTTGCAGCATCGGCGGCAGCATTGACAATGGGAATTAGTAGCAATGAGTTACGTAGCGGTTTGCAGAGTTTCTCCGGCGTGGTTCGTAGGTTTGATGTACAGTTCAAGAACGCAACATCAATTTATATTGACGATTATGCGCATCACCCACAGGAAATCAACGCAATGGTTGAATCGGTGCGCGATGTATTTCCAAATCGTAAAGTTGTAGGAGTGTTTCAACCTCATTTGTACAGTCGCACCCGCGATTTTGCCGATGAGTTTGCGCAATCGCTCGATAAGTTGGATACGGCAATAATGCTCGATATTTACCCAGCACGAGAGTTGCCAATTGAGGGAGTAACATCGAACTCAATTTTAGGCAGAATGAAGAACCCCCAAAAAATGCTTTTGAGCAAGAGCGATGTTTTGGAGTGGGTGAAAAAGAACGATATAGATATTTTGGTGACAATGGGCGCAGGCGATATCGACCGTTTGGTGCCTCAAATAGTGGAGGTTTTGAAAAGCAAGTAACGATGAAGAAGCGTAGCAGAATCATACTATTCTCTGTGGCTTGGTTGGTTCTAATTGCCTACCTAGTTTACGGCTTGATGTTCTCATCGAAACGGGCTAAGGGCGTGGTGTGTAAATCTATTGAGGTTGAGGTGTTGGACAGCGCTGACTATCAATTTGTGAAATCATCTACAGTGAAGCGAATGCTGACTTCGTCGAAATCAACCCCAATGGGAAAACACCTTAACGATATCAACACTAAAAAACTTGAGGACGAAATATCGGGAATGGTTGCAGTACGCGATGTTCAAGTTTACAAATCTCTCGACGGAAAACTGCGTGTTACAGTTAAGCAGCGTCGTCCGTTGGTGCGTGTTTTCAACGCCACTGGGCAGAGTTACTATATCGACGATGAGGGGTTGATTATGCCAACATCTCCAAACTATACAGCACACGTAATGGTGGTTAGCGGTAACGTTAAGGAACCTTTTAAGGTTAAGCCCAATGTGAATGTGTTGGCTTGGAACGATAGCATTGTTGGGGGCGAAAAGCCAACAATTTGCCGAATCTACGATTTTGCAAAGTTTGTATCGGAGGACGATTTTTGGAATGCACAAATTGCTCAGGTTTACGTTAACGGAACTCGTAATGTTGAGTTGATTCCTGTGGTTGGACCTCATGTTATACAGCTGGGCGGATTCAGAAATTTTAGGATTAAACTCAAAAAGTTGATGGTGTTCTACAAGGAGGCACTACCAACCGAGGGTTGGAATAAATACAAAATAATAAACTTAAAGTATTCAAATCAAATAGTTTGCACTAAACGATAACACTATGGCACAAAGTAATGAGTATGTAGCAGCAATTGACCTTGGAACCACCAAAGTGGTAACATTGGTTGGCAAAAAGACTCCTAACGGAAAGCTTCAGATAGTTGGACTAAGCACCACTGAATCGACTGGAATTAAGAAGGGTATGATTCAGAATATCGAGGATACCGTTAAGGCTATCGAAAAAACAGTTAACGAGGTTAAGATTGAAACCGGAATCGATTTTAAGTCGGTTTACGTAGGTATTGCTGGTCAGCATATCCGCAGCATCAAGAACCGTGGATATATCAACCTTGAGTCCGACGATGTGGAAATTTCGCAGAAGGACATAAACAGGCTAATTAACGATATGCACCGCATACCTGTTGAGGCTGGCGAAACAATCCTGCACGTTCTTCCGCTGGAGTACTTTATCGACAATGAGTCGGTTGATAAGCCTGTAGGTATGGTAGGCCGCCGCTTGGAGGCAAACTTCCATATTGTAATTGGCAAAACATCATCGGCAAAGCATATCGAGAAGTGCGTTAACCGTGTTGGACTTAACGTTAACGAGTTGGTTCTTGAGCCACTTGCTTCGGGCGAGTCCGTTCTTACCGACGATGAGCGCGAGGCTGGCGTTGCTTTGGTTGATATTGGTGGTGGTACTACCGATTTGGCTATCTACTACAACGGAAATGTCCGCCATACTGCCGTTATTCCTTTCGGTGGAAATATCATCACCCAGGATATCAAGGATGGTTGCTCAATCCTACTAAAACAAGCCGATTTGCTTAAGGAGAAATTTGGTTGCGCATTGGCCGATATTGCGCCAGACAACAAAATCATTACTATTCCTGGCATTAGCGGTCGTGAGCCTAAGGAGATTTCGGTTAAGAACCTTGCTGGAATCATTCAGGCACGTATGGAGGAGATTCTGGACTTTGTGGCTTATGAGATTAACCTTTCGGGTTACGCCAATAAGCTAAGTGCGGGTGTTGTAATTACTGGTGGTGGTGCCCTTTTGAAGCATTTACCTCAGTTAATCCGTTTCAAAACCGGGTTCGATGTTCGTATTGGTTATCCTGTAGAGCAGTTAAGCTCCGATTCGTTGGAGGATTTCAACCAACCACAGCTATCAACCGCATTAGGCTTAGTGCTTCTGGGTTTAGATAAAAAGGTTGAGGTGATTGAGAAGAAGACATATGTTCAGCCACAGGCACAACCACAAATTCAACCACAAGCACAGGTACGACCTGTAGTTGAGAAACAGAAGGATGAGTTTGAACTTGACAGCCCAGCCGAACGTCGTGGAAGTGGCAGAATGACTGCTATAAAGAATATGTTTTCGGGTTTATTCGACGAGACTGATACTGAGATGTAATTCTAGAGTGCAAACTAGATTTGATATTGAAGTAAATAGTGTTTTTTATTAAGATATAATTGTTTTGCTGAATTTGCTTTGTGCAAAATTGGTCTGAAAAACAGATGCTTCACTACGTTCAGCATGACAAAGAATAAAAATGGTTTTAAATTATAAACTAAAGTGTTAAAGTTAACTGTGGTACTTTCTACTTTTAACTTTTAACTTTTAACTCAAAAAACTATGGCCGACGAACTAATTAATTTCGAGTTACCGTCAAATAACGCATCCATAATCAAAGTGATTGGAGTTGGTGGCGGCGGAGGAAATGCGGTTAACTATATGAACCGTATGGGAATCAAGGATGTTGACTTTGTGCTGTGCAACACCGATGCCCAGGCAATGGTTAATAGTCCCGTTGAGTTTAAAATTCAGCTGGGAGCATCGCTAACCGAGGGGCGCGGGGCTGGTAATAAACCAGAAATTGGACGTCAGGCGGCCATAGAGAGTTTACAGCATATTGTCGATTTCCTATCGAACAATACCAAGATGGTGTTTATTACCGCCGGAATGGGCGGTGGTACCGGAACTGGTGCTGCGCCAATTATTGCTAAAGCGGCAAAGGAACTGGGAATACTAACTGTTGCCATAGTGACTATCCCGTTCCGCAACGAGGGCAAAAAGCGCATTGCACAAGCGGTTGAAGGTATCGAGAATATTCGCCAGCATGTAGATTCTTTGCTTGTAGTAAACAACGAGAAGATTCTAGAGATATACGGTAACCTTAAGGTTACCGAGGCTTTTGCCAAAGCCGATGATGTTTTGGCAACTGCCGCCAAAGGTATCGCCGAAATTATAACTGTTCATGGCTACATAAACGTGGACTTTGCCGATGTTGAAACTGTAATGACCAACAGCGGTGTTGCGCTTATGGGCTCGGCACGTGCAACTGGCGAAAATAGGGCGCTTACAGCGGTAAAAGAAGCGTTGGAGTCGCCATTGCTAAACAATAACGACATTTCCGGTGCACGCAACATTCTGTTGAATGTAACTTACGGTCAGGATGAGATTACAATGGAGGAGATTGGCCTAATTATCGATTATGTTCAATCAGCTGCAGGCGACGATGCCGACCTAATTTGGGGTAACGGCTGCGACCCTTCGCTTGGCGAAGATTTGAACGTAACCGTAATTGCCACTGGTTTTGGAACAAGTAGCATACCTGAACTTTACGTTCGTAACAAGGAGGTTGATGTGGTTGAACTCGATGGTGGAATCCGTTCTAATCGTGTTGAAACAACTCCATACATTTTGGACGAAACAGAACGCAAACAGCCAACTCGCCGACCTAAAAAACCCGAAACAATTGATACATCTCAGCGTGTAATTGAGTTTGATGTTGCAGCCGAGGAATTTGAGGTTAGAACTGTTTCAACACCTCGCCCTGTTAGAGCAGAGGATGCTATGCAGCCAAAAACATCAGCAAAACCTACAGTTCCAACCAGCAAGCCACATCCTGCGCCAAATGGTAACAGGTGGAGTAATATAGATGAGTTAGAAAGCATTCCTGCTTACAAGCGTCGCAACGTCCAGCTCGACGATACCGACCATTCAAACACCAGCAGTTTATCGCGCACAACTTTAAGTGAGACTGACGATGGAGATATTTTCTTGAGGCCGGATAATTCGTATTTACATGATAATGTGGATTAATTATCAACAATTTGAAACTTACACGAAGAGTAAGGGCCACTCTACTCTTCGTGTACTTCAAATTACATATAAGTAAAAGAACCTTTGGATTTAAATTCTAAGACCACTAATAAAATAAAAAAACACCGTTGTTTCTCTAAGGGTAAGCGAAAAATCAACTTCCGAAACATTAAGCCTTTCAACATCTCCACTCTTAAGCAACACCACCTCTGCCCTATTCCGCCCCTCTCTTGTTCTTAATTTATCATATTTTATTACCTTACCACATATCGAATCTTCTGGAGTAACAAGAGTTACATCACAATTAATTGGGTTGATTGAACTTCTTTCCTCTGGCATCTTAAACTCAACACTTAGCCATGCACTATCAACTGAAACGAGTTTTATTTCATTAATAACTAAAACCCCATTCACAACTTGCTTATATGGCAAAAAGAATGAAATAGTAAAAAGTACCAATAAAGCAATAACAACAGAAAAAACACCATACTGAATAAGCGTCGAAGGAACTTGTCCTATTACGTGCCGCACTTTTTCGCTCCTTAATTCAAAATTTGGATATTCCATAGCATTCAGACTAACCACCTAATTCTAATTGATTCCTAACCAACTCATAATACTTACCTTTTTTCGCAGTAAGTTTCTCGTGCGTGCCGATCTCCACCACACTACCATTATCTAGAACTACAATTTGATCTGCATTTTTGACTGTTGATAAACGATGTGCTACAACAAGAACCGTTTTATCCCTGTAAAAACTCACAAGATTTTCGACTATAGCCTTTTCGTTACTAGCATCCAGCGCATTGGTGGCTTCATCAAAAAAAACAAACTGAGGATTCTTGTAGACTACTCGGGCTATTAGTATACGCTGTCTCTGACCATGACTAATACCTTGACCATCTTGACCGATCATTGTGTTATAGCCCAGAGGAAGAGCCTCAATGTAATTTGCTATATTTGCTATACGAGCAGCGTATCGAATTCTTTCAATATCTGGGCTTTCATCGCTTGTTGCTATGTTACGCGCTATTGTATCTGAGAAAAGATACCCATCTTGCATTACAGCTCCACAATTTTGTCGCCACCATACAAGATTGAATTGCTCCAGATTATCACCCCCAACAGAAACGCCTCCGCTTTGGGGAGTATAGTACCCCAACATTAGTTTAACAAGGGTGGTTTTCCCACTACCACTTGCACCCACTATGGCCGTAACTTTTCCTGAGGGTATCGTAAAGTTTATATCGTTTAGCACATAGTCTGGCCTAACTCCTTCGTACCTGAAATAAAGATTGTGTATCTCAATCGTATTATCTTTAGAACTTATTGAAGAAACTTTTCTATTTTCGTTCTCTTCATTTTGCTCTGAATGTATCTCGTTCATACGATCAAGACTAATGCTGACATCTTGCCAAGAATAAATAAACTGAACCAACTGCTCGACTGGACTGTTTAACTGACCAATTATATATTGCACAGCAAGCATCATCCCTAAGGTCATATTTCCGCTAATTACAGAGGATGCAGAAAAAATCGTAATCAAGATATTTTTCAACTCATTGATGGTAATACTGCCAGCCTGCTGTGTTTGTTGTAGATTCAAAGACTTAAGGTTTGCGTCAAAAAGTTCAGCCTGAACATCCTCCCAATCCCAGCGTTTCCGGTGTTCACATCCTTGCAATTTAATTTCTTGCATACCATTAATAAGTTGGTAGGTGATATTCCTATTCTTACCAGATAATTCAAAATATCGAAAATCCAATTGCCTTCTTTTTTTTAAGAAAAATATTATCCAACCACTATAAATCAAACTACCAACAATAAAAATTGTAAATATCATCAGATTATACTTCAGCAGCACTAATCCAAAAACAAAAAAAGTAAAGATTGAAAACAACAGATTAAGAGTGCTAGAAGTTAGAAATTGCTCTAAACGCCTATGATCTTCAATGCGCTGTAAAATATCGCCCAACAGCTTGGTATCAAAAAAACGCATTGGTAATTTCATTAGTTTTATAAAAAAATCCGATATTAATGAGATGTTAATACGAGAACTAATATGGAGGAGAATTTTTCCACGGACGAATCCTATTATAGTATTACTAAAAAGCAACATTATTTGAGCAATAAGTACAAGCCAAACGAACCCAATATCCTTGCTACCAATACCTTCATCGACAATAGCTTGTGTTAAAAACGGAAATAGAAGCTGAATTATAGAACCCACGGCAAGTCCCAAAATCAGTTGAATAAAAAAACGTCTGTATTGTTTCACATATCCCCATAAAAATACGTATCTCCCTTTCTTAATATTCAAAGTTCCATTTTGAGAATAGAATAATTGTGTTGGTTCCAATAACAGAACCACACCTTTATCCTCTCCACCAGCCTTTGTGCTCAACCAACCCTCGCAAAACTCTTCTTTATTATAAGTTACTAAACCCTTTCCAGGATCTGCGACATATACAGCATAATTATTCTTACGGTTTTTCTTTACTTTGTATATTACAACAAAATGATTTTGATCCCAATGAGCAATGCATGGCAACAAAGCTTTTTCGGCAAGTTTTTCAAAAGTAAGTCTACCTCCTACTGTCTTAAATCCAAGTTTTTCAGCGGCACGGCTTATACCTAAAAGTGACACCCCGTTTTTATCAAAAAAACATTCTTTTCTCAAATACTCAATACTCTGCATTCTCCCATAGTAAAAAGAAATCATGGCCAAGCAGGCCGGACCACAATCCATTGCATCACGTTGTTTTACAAAAATCATACTTCCCAAAATCAGTCTAAAAATCCATTTACTTAATCAATACACTATCTTTCTCCCTTAATAATAGTAGTTTCCTGCTCCGTTGCTTTAAACTTGGGTTTTCCTCTCTTCCTTTGTTCACTGCCCCATGAGAACAAGTAGGTTAATTTAGCAAAAAAAAGGTTCTCGTACATCTGGTTGTAGGCATAGCGAGTGTAAGGTGCAATTGCAGACAGGTTTTCGTACTTTACATCTCGAACCTTAAGAAAAGGATTCATTACACCTACCGACACTCTTAACTTACCGTACTGCGATGATACAATAAATCTACTGTGCAAACTTTTACTCTTCAGCACTTCTCCCATCTGTGCATCGGTTTGACCATACCACATTTCGGACACGAAATCCCACTTGCGCCACTTTATGTTAAACTGCCCCTGGCAAAAAGGAATAAAAGCTTCGTGCTCGTAAACACTACCCCCATCGCTAATGTAATGACTAAAGCCACCCCATAAACTAAACGAAAGAAAATTCCAGATTTCAGTGCCTTCTAACGAACAACTAGCCGTATATTGAGTAAATTTATTCAGATTTTCGGGCATACGCACAACTATATAACTAAGATCGGCTTGTTGCTCCAAAAAACTTATATCCATTATTGGGTTCTGAATTTGGCGGTATTTACCTTGGACAAACAACTCATATTTCGAAGTTAATTCCAATGTATTATTAAGTGTGAACTGTAAAAGTCTAGTATTGGTTAGATTAGGATTTCCTCGCTGAACTTGATAAGGATCGAGTCGTATCTCTGAAGTGGTAAGTTCTCCTATGGGAGGTTGACTATACTTGAGCATAGCATCCAAATCGACAGTCCAAGTTCTTGTTGGGCTAAGGCTTATTGCACCAATAGGTAACCACTGCGACCACCTTTTAGTATAATCATCAATGCTATAGTTCTGCCAAAAATGTACTGCCCCTAATGCAAGCATTAATTTGTCGCCCATTACCATCAACATAATTTTATTTTCACCATTATTCTGCCGCATATTTACAGCAACAGGCTCAACTCCTAACGAAGAATAACTATTGCTTATCCATCTACTACGCCAACTACTCGATAGAGATAACATCCCAGACCACATTTCACCTAATGGGAGTGGCGCATTGTAATTGCCCTGCAAACCTGTAAGATGTATTTCTTCAGAATTACTATTGCTAGAAAAGAAAGGGTTAATGGAGGAAAACTCCTCAAATTCACGTTTGTATTTAGCACTTCTAAGACTATAGTCGGCGTTAATATATAAAGGCCCTATTGGACTCTTAACCTCAATATATGTGCTTATCCCCTGAGTTGTGTTCCTCTCAAAGTTATGCTCATTATTAATTGTTGTATCGGATTTTGATGAAGTTTTTGTGATTACACGACCTGCAAAATCATTGTTTTTATCCCTATCGAACTGACCAAACCCCGCAATATCAAGCATAATCTTACGTCCGGTATAGTTGTAATGAGCGGAACTGTTATTATGCCAATATATTTGACGAGCTGGAATTGCAATTTCATTTCTAGATATAGTTTCTGAAGGGAAATTGAAATAATCGGAACGCTCCCGCATTTGGCTAAAAGAATAACGAAATTGAGGTTGCCAGTCTACCATAAAGCTATGCCTACCATTGTATACCCTGCCAATTACATAATGCTCCCCATAAGTATTACTAATCCCTTCCGTAATATTTACGTTTACAGCACCGCCCCTTGCAGGTAAATCAACAGTTAGATTGATTACAATAGATGCTAGTGGAAAACGGGGTGTGGGTTTATCGTAATAATCGATGCGTCTAATAAGCTCAGGGTCGATACTTTGAATCTCACCCGATGTCGCAGGTCGATCATTAATAAGTAACACAACGTCTCCTCCTCCACGCACAGAAATGTTGTATGATACGGGGTCAACATAAATGCGTGGCGGCTTCATCGATGAGAGCAAGTCCATGCCATTTACTGAATTGGACACCCTTCTATCCGTTGGCAAATAGGTAATGCCATCGGGTCGGTAAATCTTGCTTCGACCTTTAACAACCACGCCCTCAATATCCAATGAGGTTTCGACAAGCACAACGCTTCCTATATCGCCTGTATCTACAAGCATATACTTTGACAAATAACCTAGGCACGAAAAACGCAGATACTTGAGTCCACCATTGCACTTTAGGGAAAATCGACCAAGTGTATCTGTAGTCGTTAATGCCACAATTGCAGAATCAACATTATCTTTAAGTATCGAAACATTAACATTACGTATAGCATTACCATCTTCAGAGACAACTTGACCCGTAATAACGGATCTTGTTTGGGAAAAAGAAGTAATTACAATAAAGGAAAGAAAGGAGAATAATAAATATTTTTTAAAAATCATACTATTTTTTTTTAGTTTGCATATACCGATTTATAAGACTACTCTTTAATAGGTTCTCATCCCGGTGAGTACAGCAAGTATCAAAATGACCATTTGCGCGAAGATTTCGAACCTTATACCACGCACAACCTCCATGACAAATTGGCAAAATAGCACATTCCTTACATTTTGCATTTTCATACCAAGCGGTTGTAAATAAATAGTCATAAAATAATTGCCTGTGTATAAGTGTATCATCATGAATGTAACCCACTATTTTGTTTTTATCCGTAACATCATTCCAGCATTTATACATCTCTCCTGCTGGCCCTATGATATATGAATTAATTCGATTTGCAGTACAACTTTTAAGAAGTAATGTAGGATAATTATTTGCGAATCCACATTCTTCAAGTTTCTGCGAAAATGCTGCAGCATCAAAAACGTTCATTGACTCCTCGCTAAAATCAGCACCTTCTTTGTTGTCTATACGTAATATCCCTGGATATATCTCATAGTTTGAATATTTTTCCCATCTCTCAGAAAGAAACTCCTTAACTTCATAAAACTGTTCCTGACTAGACTTATCCACATTAACTCTTACGGATAAGAAGGTATTTGGCAAAGCCTCTAAAATCCTATCCATGTTCGAGATAATTCTATAAAACGACCGCTCCTTTGTTTTGTAATTAACCCTAATAGAATCATGTCTCTTCTGATTACCATCCAATGTAACTTGTATCAAATTTAGAGGAAATTCAGAGAAAATCTCAATTGCCTTTTCATCAAAATAATAGCCGTTCGTAATAATATCATGCCTTACTAAGGTCTTCCCAGTTCTATTGAATTGCTGTAAAAGGGTTCTTATAACATCTATTGCCAATAAAGGCTCCCCACCATACCATGTTATTGACATTGTTTTGGCTAATGAATGTTTCTGAACAAATTCAACAAGTTGAGCAATCTGAACATGCTCCATTACTCGTTGATCCTTCTTTGGTTCAAAACAATAATGGCATCTAAAATTGCACTGACTAGTCGGAGCTATTATAAGGCTCAATTGCTCTTGAGAAAACCCTAACTGTAATGTTTTAAATTGCAACTCTCGAACATAAACATCATCATCTTCTTCATGCACTATTACCTTTTGTTCCATTAAAAAACTTAACACATCTTCTTCAAAGAGATCAACATCTACCTTACCATTTCTATTAAGTCTAAAAAAATCAAAAAGTTGAGCCGAAATTTCAAATAAAGCATTAGTGCGGGAACAATATGCAAGTTTCAAGTCATTACCTGCATCAAAAAAAATTGAATATCTTGATATTTTCATACTTTGTAACAAAAATAAATTAATCAGGGAGAGGGCAAAAATCCCTCTCCTTTAAGCAAAACAAACTTCTAAATTACTGAACTTGTAGTTGTTGTTGGCTTTTTGTTTCTATTAAAGAAATCACACTCACAATCTCCGCCATCTTTGTTTCTATTGAATAGTGTACATTCACAATCCACTAAGTTAGAACTAACACCACCAACAATATGACTCAAATCGACACAAGACATTTTATCAGCAGGCACAATAACATTTAAATCTTTGTTTGAGAATCTTTTGGTTTCCATATTTTTCTATTTTGTTTTCATTTGCTTCTAATAGCAAATTATTGTTAATATTTGGATTACAAGTGTCTTTATTTGCCCCAAAACACAAGGCTCACTTCATTCCACTAATGGTTGGGTGCGTTGCTTTAAAACAAATTAAATATTTTAACTTTACAATCAATTAATCCGTTATGCCCTTTGGAAGAAAGCAAACGCCAATCAACAACCAAAGGGCAAAATAATAAAGCGATTTTTACCTAATAAAAAAATAAACTTATTCAACATAATCATTGAGATACAGATTGATTTAAACATAAACGCGCTCAAATTTTTTTAACACACCTTACTATAATCACAACCTCCGAAATAGGTTCGCTAAATAAAACTACTCTAAATACCACATTTTAAATCTTTCCATGCATTAACACGCAAGAAATAAACGACTTACTAATATTTATTTTCAGATTGCACTACTTTCTTAATGCTTTCTTTTTAGCAGTTTCTATTGTTTAATACTGATTAGAGTATAATTGTTACCCTAGGGTGAGCAATTTTTTAAATCCTTAATCTAAAAAAGTATTATCGTGCTAATTGCTTGGGACAAATACCACAATAACAAGTAACCACAAAAAGTTAATTCGTGTAAATAGACTTACATCTGTTGTGCCTCCAGTATTAATCGTTGAGGTGTTTTAGGGTCGTTTAAAAAGGAAAAGCGAATGGTTAGTTTGAATTTGAAGGATGAAAATTAAAAAAGACCAGTTGAAACTGGTCTTTATACGTTATTGTTTTGTGCTTCTATTTGAATTTGGGCAGGTTTTACTTATGGCCTTTTTCTGAACTTAGGACTTGTTTTGGTCGTTTTCTTTAATGTTGATTTGTATGTAGTAGATTTTCCAATATTAGCCCCTTTATTCTTGCCAAATTTTGTTGGTTTTTCGCTTGCGTTTCCTTTCTTTGGAGCAGAACCTTTTGCGCCACGAACTTCTTCGCTTTTTGAAGCATCAACCTTTTTCGATTTTCCTGCAGGTAACTTGGCTGCTTTTTTGGCATTGTCAAATTTGGGTTTGCCCGATTTGCCAAATCTAGACCTTGGTCTATCATCCTGTTCCCGGTATTCGCTTTGCTTCGTTTTTCGAGCTTGCTTATTCTTGCTGAACGACCTATCTTTACGTGGTGTAGAACTTGAGCCCTCAAGCATACTCATCAACACCTCAACTTCTTTTTCGTCTAAATCGCGCCAGTCGCCAAGAGGTAAACCCTTTAGGGTAATGTTCATTATTCGGACACGTTCTAACTTAATAACCTCGTATCCAAAATGGCTACACATGCGTCGAATCTGCCTATTCAATCCTTGTACTAGTGTAATTCGGAAAATAAATGGGGTTTCCTTTTCAACCTTACACTTTTTGGTCATTGTACCTAAAAGGGGAACCCCATTAGCCATTCCTTCAATAAACTCTTGGGTTATTGGCTTATCCACAGTTACAACATATTCCTTTTCGTGCTTGTTGCCTGCACGAAGAATCTTGTTAACCAAGTCGCCATTGTTGGTAAGCAGAATAAGACCTTGCGAGTCCTTATCGAGCCTTCCAATAGGAAACACTCTTTGGCTATGATGAACAAAGTCTACTATATTACCGTCGGTGTTTTTTTCGGTTGTGCTAGTAATTCCAATTGGTTTATTCAGTGCTATTATAAGGTTCTGTGGCTCTGTGTGAGCAATAAAGTGTCCGTTTACATAAACTTTATCCTTTGGTTGAACAAAATCGCCAACCTGAGCCCGCTGCTTATTCACAAAAACCTTTCCTTGCTCAATAAACCTATCGGCCTCTCTACGTGAGCAAAAGCCAGAATCGCTTATAAATTTATTTAATCGGATTGATTTAGATACTGTCATTTTCTTGATTTATTGAGTATTTTCGATGCTACAAACCACACTGCGCTTCCAATTCCTGCACCAACAATTGCCCCAACCAACACATCGCCCGGATAATGAACGCCAAGGTATATCCTACTATAGGAAACAAATGCTGCCCAGACTAACAGGCCAACTGTAACCCATTTCCTATTGAAAAGGAACGAAAGGAATACTGCCACTCCAAAGGTATTTGCAGCGTGCGATGAGATAAACCCATACTTACCACCACACCTTCCTACCAAATGAATAAATTCACTTAAATCGGGATTATGACATGGGCGCAAGCGTTGAAAAACATTTTTAAATGCCTGAACCGAAATTTGGTCGGCCAAAAGAACCACAAAAGCAATTGCAAGTAACCACCAAAGTGCTTTCCACTTATGTTCGCGAGCAATAAAAAAAACTATCACCAGGTATAACAGCAACCAGCTTAATTTACCCGATGCAAAATACATTATACTATCCCAAAAAGGAGAGTGTGCACCATTAAGCGCAAGGAATAAGTTTGTATCGAGTTGAATAAGGTAGTCAATCATAACTAATCGCTATTAATGCTGTTCCAGAGTAGGTCTTTCAACTCATCTATCCCCTGCCCTACTACCGATGAAATAAATACTGTAGGGATTTTGGGAAGATGTTTTTTTATGGACTTTTTGATTTCATCATCAATTAAATCGCATTTTGTAACGGCCAAAACGCGTTTCTTGTCCAGCAACTCTGGGTTGTACATTTTAAGTTCATTAACCAGAATTTGGTACTGTTTTTTCACATCGTCGCTATCGGCAGGAACCATAAATAGTAGCATTGAGTTACGCTCAATATGGCGTAGAAATCTCAAGCCTAAACCTTTTCCTTCGTGAGCACCTTCAATAATTCCAGGTATATCTGCCATTACAAATGAGCGTTCATCGCGGTAGCCAACAATTCCAATATTTGGAACAAGCGTAGTAAATGGATAATCGGCAATTTTTGGTTTTGCAGCACTAACAACCGATAGCAATGTGGATTTTCCTGCATTGGGAAATCCAACCAGTCCAACATCGGCAAGGATTTTTAACTCTAGGATAACACTAGCCTCCTCTGCAGGTTCGCCTGGTTGTGCAAACCGAGGGGTTTGCAGTGTGGCTGTTTTAAAGTTCCAGTTCCCTAGTCCTCCACGGCCACCTTTAAGGAGCATCTGTACCTGTCCGTTTTCAGTTATCTCTGTAATTACCTCTCCGGTTTCAGCATTTTTTGCAACTGTTCCAACTGGTACTTCAATGGTAACATCGGCGCCATCGGCTCCTGTACAACGAGCACCGCTACCGTATACGCCATCGCCAGCATAAATGTGGCGTTTATACTTTAAGTGAAGCAATGTCCATAGCTGACTACTACCTTTAAGGTAGATATGGCCTCCTCTGCCGCCATCGCCACCATCGGGGCCACCTTTGGGAACAAACTTCTCGCGGCGCATATGAACGCTTCCTCCACCACCTTTCCCCGAACGGCAGAATATTTTTACGTAATCGACAAAATTCGAATTGGACATTATAATTCAGATATAAAATTTGGGTACAAAAGTAATGATAATTAGCCATTAAGCCAATTATTCGTTTTAAAGCACTTGTAAATGAAGTTAAATTGCGGTTATTGAGCGTTTCTGATGGTAGTACAAATCCTTTCAAAAATCTCGTTAACGCTTCCCATTCCGTCAACTCCCATGAATTTTCCTTGATCCTTGTAGTAATCCACCACCGGACGGGTTGTGTTGTCGTATATATCGAGCCTTTTACGGATTATACTCTCCTCCTTATCATCAGGTCTGTCGGTTTCTTTACCTCTGTTAAGAAGGCGAGCAACAAGTTCATCGTCGGTAACCTCAAGCGAAATCATCATTGTAACAGAGTGCCCTGTTGAGCCTAGCATTTCATCTAGTTTTGCAGACTGCAATGTGTTGCGAGGAAATCCATCGAACACATACCCCTTAACTGCGCCATTCTTGCTAAGTTCCTCCTCAATCAGACCAATGGCAATTTCGTCGGAAACAAAGTTGCCTTTATCAATTCGACGTTGCGCCTCAATTCCAAGTGGAGATTGCTCCACTATGGCTGCCCGCAAAATCTCTCCTGTTGAAATATGCTTTAGCCCGAATTCCTGTGCAACAATTTTTGATTGAGTTCCTTTCCCTGCACCAGGAGGGCCAAAAATTACGATATTAAGCATAACTGCTGGTTGTATATTTAACTTTTAATCTCCATTTCGTTACATAAAAAATGCTGAAGCAAGTTCAGCATTCTGTATTGTATCTAACTATATCACTTTAAATTACAGTGTAGATATCTGGTAAATTACGGCCGATTCCGTCGTAATCTAAACCGTAACCCACAATAAAATCGTTAGGGATTGAGCGTCCAATGTAATCAATCTTGGCAGCACCCTTGTATGACTCAGGCTTGTAAAGCAAGGTTGCCACTTTAATGGCTTTTGGGTTAAGTTTATTTAACTCCCCGTAAAGTTTAGTAAGGGTAATTCCAGTATCTACAATGTCCTCAACAATAATTACTGTACGGTCGCTGATATCCTCGTTCAAACCAATTAACTGATTGATAACACCAGTTGACTCAGTTCCTTGATACGACGAAAGTTTTATAAATGAAACCTCGCAAGGGAAATTTATGCGTTTCATAAGGTCGGCTGTGAACATAAATGAGCCGTTAAGTATGCTCAAGAATAAAGGAATCTCTTGGGCGTTCCTAAAATCCCAGTTAATCTTTGATGCCACCAAATCAATATCCTGCTGAATTTCCGATTCTGGGTAACTCAATCTAAACTCTCTGTCCTTAAGCTTAACTTGCTTCAAATTCTCAGCCATTGTCTCATTTTTATTTGGTTGAAAA
This sequence comes from Bacteroidota bacterium, assembly GCA_029560875.1. GTDB lineage: Bacteria > Bacteroidota > Bacteroidia > Bacteroidales > Tenuifilaceae > SB25. The sequence goes on from JAKQKB010000033.1 coordinate 52,280, forward strand.
AACAAGCCACAAATTTACATCAGTTTTTTGGAATTTCTACAGTATATAAATCGTTTTATTGCGAAAAAGAACAATGACTGAATCTAGATTTATATTTTATTGATATTGACAAGAGTGGAAGAATATTCTATAATTTAGATTCCGTACAAGTTAATTCTTCTGCATAATTATTTTACATACAGATTATTTTCCTATCCGATTGAAAATTTGTCAACTAATGCCTTTTTCGATATATTTTTGTAACTTCATATTAAATAAAATATTATGACACCAAAAGTTAGCATTATTATGGGCAGCGTTTCGGATATGCCTATTATGGAAGAGGCTGCCAAATTCCTTGATGAGTTGAACATTCCGTTCGAGATTAATGCGCTATCGGCGCATCGCACTCCCGACCTAGTGCTCGATTTTGCCCGCAATGCACACACTCGAGGCGTAAAGGTTATTATTGCTGGTGCTGGTGGTGCCGCACACCTTCCAGGTGTAGTTGCTGCACTTACTCCACTTCCAGTAATTGGCGTACCAATTAATTCGTCAAACTCAATTGATGGATGGGATTCAGTACTATCAATTCTTCAGATGCCTGCAGGTATTCCTGTTGCTACAGTAGCTTTGGATGGTGCTCGTAATGCCGGAATTTTAGCTGTTCAGATAATTGGAACTGGTGAGCCAGAGGTTCAAAAAGCGATGATAGAGTTCAAGAAAACTCTTGGAGATAAAGTGGTAAAGGCAAATAAGGAACTCGCAAACGTTAAATTCAAGAATAAAACAAACTAGTGTTATCGAGCCCTGTCATGCTGAACTCGTTTCAGCATCCCATTATAAAATGAGACCCTGAAATAAGTTCAGGGTGACTGATGATTACTAACTTGATATAACACTTTGCCTTTCGCACTCTTAACATTCAAACCGAATGAACAAGCGAATTGCATTAATTGTAACATTAATTACATTACACATTGGACTTAAAGCATCGGTGCCCGATAGGCCAGTTGCTGGCTCGGGCGCTGCTTTAGGTTTAACAGGGATATCGATTAACTCAAACTGGGCAACTCTCCAAAACCAAGCGGCACTTGCTTGGCAAAATAATTACTGGGTAGGAATACATCATGAAAATCGGTATCTTGTAAAAGAACTTGGACTTAGCGCCATTGCAGGCATTATACCAACATCAACAGGAACCTTTGGGGTAAATCTCTCACACTTTGGCTATAGCCAATTTAATGTTACCCGAGTTTGCGTTGCCTATGGAATGAAACTCTCCGACAAATTCTCTGCGGGAGTTGGATTAAATCTACATCACCTACAAATTGCTGGCGATTACGAGAACAAGAATGCATACACCGTTGAGGGAGGTTTGATGTATATGCCAACATCAAAGTTGACTCTTGGCGCTTACGTTTTTAACCCAACCCGCTCGTCGTTCGATGAACAACAAAGCATGCCACCAATACTGGGCTTGGGCATATCGTATTTTCCAAGCGAAAAAGTAATGCTCGCCCTACAGGTTGACGATAATACTGAAACAAAGCCTGCGGTAAGAGGTGGAGTGGAATATAGTCCAATCAAAAATATTGCAGTTAGACTGGGCTATTCATCGGAGAATCCACAAGGATTAACTGGTGGTTTTGGCTGGAGTATTAAGCAGATACAGATTGATTTATCGTATGGCTACCACAGCGTGCTGGGCTACACACCACAACTATCCGTTTCATACTGTTTTGCCAAGCAAAAGGTTAACTAGCCATGAACCTAAAATCGGCAATCATATTAATATTTATCACTTTTTTTGCTTTGGCAAAGCCAATCCTGCTAATTGGACAAGAAACCCAAACCGATGTTCAGCAGATTATTGCTGAAATAGTGGAGGATTTAACTGCAAAAGCAGATGATGAGCAGGATTACACGCAACTGATTGAGGATTTAATTAACCTTGCCGAAAACCCAATCAATATAAATGTTGCTACAGCCGATGATTTAAAAAAGTTCATATTCCTCAACGATTTCCAAATTAACAGTTTAATTGATTTCCGAGATTCCACAGGGACAATTCTTAGTATTTATGAACTCCAGACTATTCCTGGCTTTGACATTATTGATATCCAACGCCTATCTCCATTTATAAAGGCTGAACAGGTAGATAAACCCCTACTTCCAAAAAGTTTTTATGGTCGAAACGACTTTTCGTTTAGATATAGAACTTCCGTTGAAACACCTGCAGGCTATTCCAAAAGTTACACAGGTTCAGGTTATTTGGGCGATAAAAACTCATATTACACCCGCTACTCATATCGCGGAGGAAAACATCTGCAGGCCGGGTTTGTTGCTGAAAAAGACCCTGGCGAACCCTTCTTTGATGGAACCTTTAGAGCTGGGGTCGACTACCTATCGGGCTACATAAGTCTATCAAAGATTGGAATAGTTAAGAAAGCCATTATCGGCGATTATCACGCTGAGTTTGGGCAGGGACTTACTTTTTGGAACAGCCTGTCGTTCGGCAAATCAAGCAATGCTATTTATGTTCGCAAGCGTGCCGATGGACTAGTTCGGCACTCATCGGCTTACGAAAGTCAGTTTCTGAGAGGTGCAGGGATAACCCTATCGGTACTTAAGTCCGACGTTACTGTTTTTGCATCGTACAGAAACATCGACGCCAATATTTCCGACACCCTTTATAATGGCGATTTAGCCTACACATCGCTTCCTGAAACTGGTTATCACAGAACTGCATTGGAAATAGCCAACCGTAACTCGCTAACAGAGTTTACAACAGGGGCAAACATCAGCTATAATACCAGCCGTGTGAAAACAGGCTTAACCTTTGCTCACTCAAAAATCAACGGAAACTTCAATGGTACTGAGGCTATATATGAACTAAATCCAAAACCCTCCGAGAAAACAGCTATTGGAGCATCTGTTGATGTAAACATTAAGCAATACCAGTTTTTTGGAGAAGTAGCCTCCGATTTGCCAAGTGGCAAAATAGCCACCCTTACTGGAGGAATGTTTCGTCTAAGCAACACCGTGCAACTATCGGTACTGGGTCGCTCATACTCCCGGAATTTCAACCCAAAATACACAGCAGGTTTTGCCGAAGGCAGTGGAACTTCCAATGAGAATGGTATTTATGCAGGAATCAGCATTTTACCAACCAAAGGGTGGAAACTCTCTGGTTATATCGATTTATTTGAATTCCCTTGGCTTAAATTTGGAGTAAACGCCCCCTCTACAGGACAAGAATTCATGGCATTATCCGAACATTCATTCACACAGGACTTCTCTGCAAAGATAAGGTACAGAGTAAAAAGCGTTGAAAAAAATCAATCGAACTCAACTCTTCCAGTTGTACCTCAGATAAAACAGACCACACAGAACCTTAGGCTTCAGCTTAACTACTCTGCAAGTACCAACATCGCTCTAAAAACGATACTAGAGACTTCGATGTTCGATACAGATAGCATCAGCCTAGAACAGGGATATTTGCTCGCACAGGATTTATCGATTAAACTTTCTCGAATTCCGGTAAATATTAATTTTCGTTTCGCCATATTCGACACTCCTTCGTGGGATACCAGAATATACTCCTACGAGAGCGATATGCTTTACTCATTCTCAGTCCCAGCCTACTACTCAAAAGGTACAAGATTCTTTGCCTTGGCAAAATATAGTCCAAAGCCTTGGTTCGATATATGGCTCCGATACTCTCAAACATACTATAGCGAACTGGACGAACTGGGTCAAGGCGCCGACCTTATTGAAGGAAACACCCGAAGCGAGGTTAAGGCAATGGTAAGGGTAAAGTTCTAGGCTAACCTCATAATAATACTGATAAAAATCAACCATTAGCCTAATTAAAGGGCTTAACTTTGAAATTCACTAAACTAATAAGCATGAAGACAATAGGCCTGATTGGAGGAATGAGTTGGGAATCGTCTCTAGAATACTACCGAATTATAAACCAAGAGGTAAAACGCAAACTTGGGAACCTGCATTCGGCTAAAAGCCTAATGTTTTCTGTTAATTTTGATGAGATTCAGCACTTACAACATATAGGCGATTGGGATAAACTCAACAGTATTATGGTTGATGCTGCTATCCGGTTGGAAAAAGGAGGAGCCAATTTTATTGTAATTTGCACCAACACAATGCACCGAATGGCCAGCATAATTGAGGCAAATGTAAGCATCCCAATCCTCCACATTGCCGATACAACTGCCCAACGAATTAAAGAGCAAGGAATAAATACTATTGGTTTACTTGGCACAAAATTTACCATGGAACAAGATTTCTACAAGGGAAGACTAACCGAATTGCATAGTATAAAGGTTATTACTCCACCCCAAGACGATAGGAATACAGTTCACTCAATTATTTACAATGAGTTATGTCAAGGTCAAATCCTTCAACCATCCAAGGAAAAATACATCAGAATAATTGAAAATCTAAAAACCGAGGGTGCCGAAGGTGTTATTCTGGGATGTACCGAAATACCCTTGCTTGTTAAACAGCAAGATGTTACAATTCCAATTTTCGACACAACCCGAATTCACGCTGAAATGGCGGTGGAGTATGCTTTAAAGTAGCTACTCCCCTATTATCCTTATCTTTTTATATAGCACTTCCCCCTCATCATCCACAAGTGTTAGCGTGTATGTCCCCGGCTGTGGAGATACCAACATTTCGTGTGTTCCGCTTGTTTTTCCTAGAAACGTATCGTTAAGGTGCCAGTAAATTATTGCATTTGGGTTACGGTGCGTTGCTTTCCAAATGCTATGTCCCTTGGTATCCTTTGCTTCGCGGGGTATATAGATATCCGCTCCAGCGTAAGGGTAAATTAATGCAATGTTTGGCAGTTTATCGTTGGCCTGGGCACAACCTTTTTTGAATGGAGGCAACTTTCTATACTCCGCATGAAATTTAGTGTAGAACCACTCCTGCGCTGGAGGCAGAACAAACCAACTGGTTTCGAACATCTCCTCTTGCTTTGCACAGCCTAATGTCAGCCTATATTTTTGGTCTTTGTCAACATAAATTTTATGGTGATAGGAGCAAGGCAACGTTTTAGTTTTAACCACAGGAACGTACTCTGTTATAGTATCAGGGCAATTCTCCGAAGCCATCAATCCGCTTTGTTTGCAGGTTACAACCGATTTTAAATCAAACCAAGGTGGAGTAAACCAGTTAGAGGTTGGCAATAACGAGAATATATCGAACATAACGGGAGCAGCTGCAGCAACGCCAATCAATTCCGCGCGCCCCTCGCCATCGGCGTTTCCAACCCAAACGGCAACCGTATAGTCGGATGTAACGCCAATTGCCCAAGCATCGCGGAAGCCGAAGCTGGTGCCTGTTTTCCAAGCAATTCGTTGCGATGAAATAAAATGTCGCCAAGCGCCATCCTCGCCAGGACGATTTGCCTGAGTTAACGCCTCAAGCGTTAAGTATGCTGCGCCCGAACCAACTCCGTTGCAGTTGAATATCTGCTTAACCTTTGCAGTGCTATCGAGTTCATACCTTAACGCAACGTTACTATTCTGAATGCCTCCAGCATTTTTTGCTAAAGCTGAATAAACTCCAGCCAACTCCCACATGCTAGCCTCTGCACCTCCCAGAATAATTGAAAGTCCATAATGACTAGGTGGCTTGTTGATGCTTTTTACACCCATTTGTTGCAGGTTGTTATGGAACTTTTCAATTCCATACTGCCTTAAAAGGTTAACCGAAGGTACGTTTAGCGAGCGCGATAAAATCTCGTTGGCTGAAACCATCCCCTCGAAAGTTTTGCTGAAATTCTGAGGTGTAAAATCGGAATATGCAACTGGAATATCATTCACAAGTTGACGCGGATAAAGGAGTCCTTCGTTGAGCATAAATCCGTATAGAAATGGTTTTAGCAGGCTACCATAGCTCCGTTTCGATTTTATAATATCAACCCTCGATGAGTTCTCTGGCTTATCGGATAGAATATTTCCAATGTAAACCAACACCTCGCTTGTTCTATTGTCGATAACCATTGCAGCCATATTTCTTATGCCATTAGCCATAAAGTGTCGATGATAGCGCGATGTAATGCCATAGGCATTATCGTATAAGCGTTTGTCGATGGTTGATTTTACCATTTTACCCTTGAGTCCATCGTGAATACATCGGGTTAGCAGATGGGTTGCGTCCTGAGGTAAATCGTTGGCTGGATTTGGTGCGGGTTCAAGTAACGCCAATTGGTAGGTTTCATCATCAATATAGCCCTTGCTTTTCAGCTTAGCAAGTAACCGGTTGCGTTTCTCGATTAGCAGATTCTGATTTCGCCCAGGGAATATCAAGCCAGGAGCGTTTGGCAGAATTGCCAATGTTGCGGCCTCGGCCCAGCTAAGGTTATTGGGACTTGTGCCAAAGTATCGCCAAGCGGCGGCATCCAAACCAACCACATTTCCGCCAAACGGTGCTTGCGATGCGTACTTGGCCAGTATGGTGCGTTTTGAAAAGGCAAACTCGGTTCTAACGGCCAAAAACATCTCTATGCCTTTCTCGTAGAAAGTCCTGGGCTTTCCTCGCCTCGATAGGCGAACAAGTTGCATTGTGATAGTGCTTGCGCCGCTAACAATCCTCCGAGCCTGAATATTTTGCTTTGTGGCACGTATAACCGACACAGGATTCACCCCGAGATGATTACGAAAATAGGCATCCTCGAACTGTGTAAGACAAATGGCAAATTTCTCAGGTACAGTATCCACCTCGGGAAATTGCCACATTCCCTCGTCGGAAACTGTTGCGGATAGGAGTTGACCATTCCTGTCGAGCAACACAGTAGATGTTGTGTTCTTGAACTTAACAGGTGGAACCAATAAAAAAGCCAGCAGGAGAAGGACTCCTGCCAGCACTATTTTGTGTTTTGTTTTGATGTTTTTGAAAGGCATTTACTCAAATATTCTTGGCTATACACTGAATCAAATTTGATATTGTTTTGGACATTATGTAATTTGATTTTTTAAAACCGTTAAAACGGTTTCCTCCCAATTGCGATAATCCATAGCCCACGGTTTAAAACGTGGGCTAGGATTAAACCGTGGGGACATTTGGTGTGACATTTTTAATGGATTTATCTATTTCAAAATTATTTACTCAACAACAACCCAACCACCCTTCTGTGCCGCAGCAATGGTGTTATCATACATCGCCTCGCAGTATGGACCAGGCATATAGTACTTACCTGCGTACGTTGCTGTTAACTTAAGGGTGAATTTCTTGCTAGTATTTGGTCGTAGACTGAAATAGGTGATTACTCTATCGTCGCGGATATCCTGATAGTCGAAGTTCATCTTCGATTGGTCGGCCGATTCCTCGAAACGGGCATTCTGAATCTCCCATCCCGAAGGGAAAATCTGCGTTAACGCCATCTCCTTTAACTCGCCACGAACTCCAGGGTTGGTAATTGTAACCTCACAGGTAAAGTCTGTTCCCTTTTTCAAATTAACAGGATTCAGAGTTGAGCCATTGCTTGCAATATAATTAACCGTCATATTGATATTATTCTCAAACGTTTTCTCCTCGCCTTGCTCAGGAATACCTTTAAGAACAATACTAGCATAAATAGGATTCTTCGCAGAGTTGTTTAACTCAACAGCATTCTTGCCATCGGAAATGGCCATTTGGTCACGTGCTACAGGTTTTTCGCTTGAAATCGACTTGGAGTTTCCGTTCAAGTTGTACTTCAACTTAAGGTTATCACTTTTCCCTTTGCCAATGCTCATTCGGGAAAGTGCCATAAGGCTTACGGCTGTTTCCTGAGTACTCATCCAAGAGTTGCTCGATAGAGACTTGCTTAGTTCAATTGCAATTGGATACGCCTTCGAATCCTGTTTCAATAGTAGCATAGTCTCAAGAACGATACCTTTGTCGCGATTACTTGAACCATATGTGTAGCTAAGCTCACGGTAGTAGTTAATGGTCAACGGTACATTCTCAACAATTGCCTCGGCGGTTTCGGTTTGTCCAATTAGGGCATAAGCTGCAGCCAAGCGCATCTTCGCAACTAAACCGAGTTGTTGCTCCTTCAACTTATTCATTGCACCAATTTCTGGTTTCTTAGCCAGCGCAAGGGTGTAAAGCCTGTAGGCCTGCATCAACTCATTATTGTAATACCCGCTACTTTGATGAGTGTAACTGCGAGCCGCTTTACTTTGATAACTTACCCAGCTCGAAATCATTCCTTGAGGAACATCGTGGCCTTTATCCTGTGCCTCCACTAGGAAGTGACCAACGTAGCTGGTGCTCCAGTCGTCGCCATACATATACGATGGCCAGTAGCGGAAACTACCATCGTTATTCTGGAAGCGAGATAGTTTCTTAATTGCCTCGGCAATAAAGAAGTTTGTATTCTGCTGCTGTTCCGATGTCAACTCAACAAGTTGCCCTAGGTAAATTTGAGGGAATGCTCCCGATGTGGTTTGCTCAACGCATCCGTGTGGGTAACGGATAAGCTCATCCAACCTCTTCTTAAGGTTTAGCGGAGGCATTACGGATGCTTCAAGCACAGCCTCGTTGGTTCCGCTAACACCAAAGGTGTTAAAATCGATACTCAGCTTACCGTTTGCAGGAACTAAAGTGTCAATACTACGTGTAACCTCCGATATTGGGTTGCGAACCATAATATCGATGGTTTGTGTTGACTTGATTCCGTTACCTTCGGCAACAACCTCAACCTTGGCGGGTCCAATCTTACTATCAACCTTGAAATCGAAGAAAATAATCTTATCGCCTGGTTTAGAGAAACTCAAGGTTTGCTCATTATCACCCTGAATTTTCAGGTTCGAAGTGGTTTTCACTTTCACCTTAACCTTCTTCATGTCGGGCGACATAGTGAATACGTTCACTGGAAGTTTAATGTTTTCCTGTGGCCCAAGTACACGCGGTAGTGTGGCCATAACCATCAAATCGTTACGAACAGGACAAGCCTTTTCCGCCCAGCCGTAAGCGCCCTCGTTGGCAGCAATAACCATAATCCTAACGCTACCAATGTAGTTGGTCATATTGAAGTTGATTTTTTTACGGTCTCCCTTCTCCAGAATATAAGGGCCAAAGAATCTGACAACTGGTTTGAAACGTTGTGCTTGGTCGCCATCGTTGGGTTTAAGGTTATCGTCACCACCAATGGAGATTAAGCGCTCCATTTTACCGCCGTAAGCGCCAATAACATCGTTGTATAAATCCCATGTTTTTACTCCAATTGCCTCGCGGGTGTAGAACTCGGAGTGTGGATTTGGTGTTTTAAACCTATTTATGTCGAGTAAGCCCTCGTCAACCATTGCAAGCGTAAAGCTCATCTTCTTGCCATTCTTCTCTTTAACGATTATCTCAACTGGTTTCTCCGATTTTAACTCATCGGCCATAATAATTTCGGGCTGAAGAATTGTTTCAGGGTTATTTACATCCATTTTGGTGATACCGTAGAGTCGCATTGGCAAATCGTTTGCCTTATCCTTGTGAGGTTGAACTAAGGTTACGTGCAGGTAAACGTTAGGCGCCATATCCTCAGTAGCCTCAATATCTACCACGTTGGTTGCTTGCGATGCATCAACCCAAAACGTTTTTACCACTCTTGAACCATTTTCAATGCTGATTAATGCCCTAGCATTCTCTGCACCGGGGATTGTTAATTTAAACTCATCGCCAACATCACATGTCGATTTATTTGCGGCTATAGCAAGCACATTTGCTCCCCCTGGACGGTTAGCCTGCGACCTACCCGGCTCATATGGCCAATCGAAATAAACATAAGAACCGGCACTGTTGCCAGTTGTTTTGTTGGTTACTTTAACGTAGAAACGCCCCCATTCAGGATAGCTGATTTTGAATTTTACTGTAGCCTTACCGTTTGAAGTGCTGAAACGCTCACGCTTCACCAATCTGTCGTAGCTTTGGCTAACATAGCTGGCATCGCCAGTTTCTGGTTGTTCCCACCACCAACGCCAGTCGAGTTTGAAGATTTCCATCTCAAGGTTGGAGCAGTTCACTGCTTTCCCTTCTGCATTAACTGTTACAACAGATAGCTCTTGGTCTCTATCGGTTTCGAGCCAACCTCTGCCAGGGCTAGGCTGTGGTAAGATAAAGCCAACAAATTCCGAGTATGGATTGAATGTTTTTGAGAATAGGTCGATACTGAAATCGCCACCCTGCTCGAAAACTCGACCCTTAAACACCACGTTAATTGCTGCCGGTGCTTTCTCAGGTTTGCTGATTGTTCCATAAACCTTAGCGTTTCCATCAGCATCGAGTTGTCCCTCCCAAAGCGTGTTGGTTTGTTGTGTGAACTCAATTCCGGGGTCATCGAATGTGTAGTTTGTGTGATTTGGGAATGAGGCTCTAGCCTTACTAGTGGTAATCTCGTATATAGCCTTTAAGTTACCTGCAGTTGCGCCGTGTAACCATTTTGCATTAAGCGATGCGCTGATATTTCCAGACGAAGGAATTTTATCTAAATCGAAATTAATTTTCAAACGATTTGGCTTGATTGTCTCAACTTTTAGGGTTTTGTTGAAAACAGCACCGCCCACTTTTACAGTTGCCTTCCAAGGCCCAGTAGGTGCTTGAGCATCAGTAACCGTTGGGAAGTAGAAGATTCCAATTTCGTTGTTTGCCTGAACAGCCTTCTTCACAAGTAGCCCTTTGGGGTCGCGTAGTTCGAAAATAATTGGATGATTCATTGGCAGTGTTTTGCCCTTATCCTCTAGGATGAATGCGATATGTAGCGAATCGCCTGGACGCCAAACGCCCCGTTCGCCATAAATCATCCCCTTTAATCCACGCTGAACCTCGGAACCACCTACATCGAAGTTGCTAAGAGAGTTCGATGTTCCATTGTCAACCCTTAGGTAACCCTTCATTTTTCCATCGGTAACAGTAACCAGGAATGGCGTGCGCGTTGCTTTAAGTTCCACCAAGCCATCGCCATTGGTAGTTCCTTCAACAATGGTTTGGTTCTGATAATCCGATACACGAACATTTACCCCCGATTTTGCCTTTGCTGTTGGTAAGTCCGATACGGCCACAACCATTCCGCCATCGTTGCCCAGCTTTGCAATAATTCCAAGGTCCGATGATATTACAATTTGCTTAATCATCTTTGATTGTGAGTAGTAAGCGGAGTTGCAAGGATTATCGCGTTCTTCCCAACGATACTCATCGTCGTAGTAGTAATCATAGTCATAATCGTAGTCGTAGCCTGGGCCTTCGTAGTTTTCGGTATTTATTTGCTCCTCAATATCAACGGTTGAGGTTGAACCTTCCTCTGCTTTATCGCTATCGCAGGGGTTTAGAAGTTGTTTCTTGTTGAAACTAATGCCAATTTGATAGATTGCGCCGGGGTCGGCATTGAAAAGTTGGCTCAAATCGAGTGTGTACCTTGCCCACTTGTTAGGAGTAATTACTCCGAGTTGATTTAGATTGATAATTTTCTTGAATACAGGATAGCCTACACGCTTTAACTCGTAAGTTCCGCCAAGTGTGTTAACCTGTAGGTAGTATGGAACGTTATTTTCGTAGATTTTTATAATCTCAATGGTTACGGCCTTTAGGTTAACTGCCTCGAATGGATAAACTAGTCCCTGTGTAGTTGGAAGAATTGAGCCACTTCCAAGCGAGCGTATGCCCGGCTTAACATCCTCAAAGGCAAATGTTTGCGAGTATTCCTCTTTCAATTTATCGCCAATAGCATTCTGAACTCCCCTATTCACTTTAAGGGTACGAACATCCTGAATTGCCTCGGGCAAGTAAACACGAAGCATATTCTTTTTAACCTCGAACTTCAAATCCGAGAAACCATCAATTTCAACTAACCCAGCGAAATCTTGGTCAGTGCTCAACAAGTCGGAGAAAACAATCAGCACCGATTGCTGAGGCGATTGTGTTACCTTGGAGCTAATAACAACGAAACTGCCAAGCTCAGGAACATCGAACGATGCCTCTCCCTTTGAGTTCCCATCAATTTCCGATGCATCCCACTTAACCTCCACCAAACCTTTGTTTCGTGTACGTTCAATACCTTTAACGTGTAAACGGTATGTATTTGCTGCTTCGGCAGGGTCAAGCACTATCTCTGCAGATTTATTGTTATAATTTGCTTCAATGCATTTCTTAAGTTTGTCGATATCTGCAGCATCGGCAGTTTGCACTAATCCTTCAAGGCTGTAAATATTTGGATTCTCAGTGCTTTCAACATAAAGTCCCTCAAAGTCAATGGAAATTGATTGTGGAATAATACGGAAGCTGAAATCGAACTTTTTGAATCGCGATTCACGCACCTCAAATAGCTTACCTAGCGCAAATGATGATGTGTAAATTTCGCCTGATTTCATAGGTTCTTCAGGACGAAACTCTACGGTTTGCGCATCAACCCAGTAGGCCTTACCATCAATAGATGGTGAAAAGTCGAACAAATCCTCCTTAACCTCATCACCTGCGGCAGTGAACGACGCGGCAGGTTGCGCAAGTTTAAATGTGATGAAGGAGTTTGCTGGGATTAATCCCGAGGTGTAAGCCGTGATGTACTCCCCAAAAGATGGGTCAACTTCAGCGATAACCTCCTTTTTCTTTTTACACGCGGTTTGGCCAATTACCAATGCGCTGATTGTAATTAGGAGCAAATATCTTGATATGCTCCATAGCTTACTGTTTTTCATAAGGTTTATGGGTTGATTTATTATTGTTTTTTTATTTTTCTAAATGCATATAAAATTAATCAACTTTTTGGGTTGAAAAAGGAACCTCAGCAAAATATTCGGTAACGTTTAACTTTTAACGTTTCACAAAATATTATCTTTGTGTCACGTTTCTAAAAATCAACTATTATGTCACTAGAAGAAAAAATCAACCAGGATATCAAGGCCGCCATGATGGCCAAAGAAAAAGTAAAACTTGAAGCGCTTCGCGCTATTAAAAGTGCCATCTTACTTGCAAAGACCGATGGAGAGCATAAAGATTCACTTTCAACCGATGTTGAAATGAAGATTTTACAAAAGCAGTACAAACAACGCAAAGATGCCGCCGAGCAATATATTCAGGCTGGCCGTCAGGAATTGGCTGATAAAGAATTGGCAGAAGCAGCATTTATTGAAGAGTATCTTCCCAAAATGCTTAGTGCAGTTGAACTAAAAGTAGAGTTAGTAAAAATAATTGAGCAGGTTGGCGCAAAAGCACCATCGGATATGGGAAAAGTAATGGGCGTTGCCTCAAAAGCATTGGCTGGAAAGGCTGATGGAAAAGCAATTTCTGAAATGGTTAAGCAGATACTTGCTGGCGCTTAATCCTCAATAGACCTAAACTTATCGGTACCTTCAACTCGTTCGAGTTCGGTACCGATTTTTTGTTTTATATAGGGAATGATTGCTGGGTCGCAATTGGCAATATAGTTTAGGTCAAACATCATAAAGTGATACTCATTATCTACATACTCTTCGGTTTCTGTCCCTGAGTAAAAACGCCATCCGCTATCGTCCTCATCCTCGGGTTTTTCCTTGTGCATATAGCCAACAGGTAATCCGTCAACTGTAACCATGTCGGAGGCATAGCAGTATAGTTTGTGTGGAATTAGTTCCTTAACCTCTTCGGGTTTGAGTTTGTATTTGAACGACATTGATTACCATTTAATTTTGTGCAAATTTAAGGTTTTTGTGTTATGAACAAGGAATGTTAAGTGATGATTTTAAATTAAAAAATACAGCGAAAAAAAGTGACAAACACTTCCTCCTATTATAAATAAATGAAAAACACCATGAAAAAACGGGTATTCATCCTTAAGATAAAAGAAAACTCCAGAGAAATACGCCAAACACCCAGCCAGCAAAAACCAAAGAGGCAATGCAGGAGTGTTTCTTATAAGAGGAATTAGTGCAAATATTACTACCCAGCCCATTAGCACGTAAAGCCATGCCGATAGTTTCCTGTGCTTTGGAGAGTAGAACCAAATCTTGAAAACAACACCTGCAATGGCAATAGCCCATTCAATCCCAAATATTATCCATCCCTGCCATCCTTTAATTGCCAGTATTGCAAATGGCGTGTAAGTTGCTGCAATGAGTATGTAGATTGACGAGTGGTCAAATTTATTCAGGTTAACTTTTTTTCGAGGATTAACTGCACCATGGTATAGGGTTGACGCCATGTAAAGATTTATCAACCCAGCTCCAAAAATGCTATAGGTGACAATGTGCCATGCAGTTCCATGAATAGCACCTCGAATAATTAGTAAAACTGTTGCTGCGATTGCCAATAAAACTCCAATACCGTGCGATGTGCTATTTGCAATTTCTTCAGCCTTCTTCAGCCTTTTCTTTTGATAGGTCACAAATCGTAATTTGAAATTAGGAAACAAATATTAAACAAACATCAACAAACTAGCAGCCATAACCATCATTCCAGAGATTAAACCGTAAATGGAGAGGTGATGCTCGCCATACTCACGAGCGGCTGGCAAGAGCTCATCCAACGAAATGAAAACCATAATTCCGGCTACACCAGCAAATAGAATTCCGAAGGTTAGAGGACTCATAATTGGCATCAGAACCAAATACCCTACAATAGCACCAACAGGTTCGGCTAGTCCAGAAAGGAACGATAAGCGAAAAGCCTTTTTCCTGTCGCCAGTTGCAAAAACAATAGGAACCGAAACTGCAATTCCCTCAGGAATGTTGTGAATAGCAATAGCAATGGCAATAGCAATACCCAGCGATGGATTTTCCAATGCAGCAGTGAAAGTTGCCAAACCCTCAGGGAAGTTATGAATACCAATAGCCAGCGCAGTGAAAACCCCCATTCGCATCAGTTTCTTATTGCGGACAGGCTTGTTATCAAGTTCCTCAACTGTGTGAATCTCGTGAGGGTTCTCGGCCGAGGGAATAAACTTATCGATAAGCGCAATAACCAGCATACCACCAAAAAACGATATTACTGTTAAAGTGGTGCCACCCATTTTGCCAAGAGGTATAATTAGTGATTCTTTGGCCTTCTGAAAAATCTCCACAAACGAAACGTAAATCATTACTCCTGCCGAAAAACCCAACGCCACCGACAAAAACTTAGTGTTGGTGTGTTTTGTAAAAAAAGCAATTGCACTACCAATTCCGGTCGACAAACCTGCAAAAAGAGTTAAACCAAAAGCTATTAAAATCGCATTAAAATTTTCCATAGTTACAAAAGTTGAATGTGGATAAACCCTAAAAGGAATTAAATGTTCAGCAAATTTGCGAATTTAACTTTTCTATCTCGTCATCGAAATTAATGAGCGAATACTTTGATTTTATTTCGTTAATCGATGCAATGGTTTGATTGATAAATTTTTGATGTTCACTCGTGTTTGGGTTAAATGGCCGATGACCAACGGCTTGCTTTATTCTATGAATTTTAGCCAAAAGTTCTTTCGACTCTTTATCCAGAAATGCGCTCTCGAACTTGCCCCAAATATACTCAATAGCCTTTGATGAAGGATGAAGCATATCGTCATCGTAAAACCTATAGTCGCGTAAATCGTCCATCATTATCTCGTAGCTGGGAAAGTAAAATGCGTTATTTGGATATTTAGCAATAAGTTTATGTACAGCTACAATAAGCGTAGCCTTGCTTAGCTGATTACCTTCGGCTCCATCCTTCCAGTGGCGAATTGGGCTAACTGTAAAAATTATTTTCAGGTTGGTGTTTCGTTTTAACAATTTCTCAATTAATGCTGACCAAATTTCCACAACCTCCTCAACGCTCATAATTTGATGCTCGAATTCCTTGGCGGGAATCTTATGGCAATTGGCCACAACACTATTGGTTTGTTTTAGCCTATACAGCCGCGCTGTACCAAAGGTCACGATTAAGTTTTGAAGTTTGTTTAAAAACAAATGAGCATTGCCAATAGCGCTATTCATATTGCTTAAGCACTCGTCCTTGTTAGGATTCGAGAACCTTGTGTGAAAATCGTAATTGTACCAAAGTCCCTTGCTAAAATGAATATCGTCCAACTCATACTGCTTATTCTCAAGGATAGACTCAAGGCTTTTATGAATCGACAAAGGATTATAAACAACACCAAAGGGATTTACCAATGCGGGCATCTTATTCTCCCGCATAATAGCCCCAATATTCTCTGTAAAACACGACCCAATGAAAAGCGACGGAGAATTAAATCCAATACTAAAGGGATACTTAGGGATTTCAACCTCGGTTCTAAACTTCATTTTTCTTTAGTTGTTTTTCTATCCAATCCTTAATTTGATTGAAAACCTCACTTTTTACTTCTTCGTTGTGAATTTCATGGTAAAGTTCGGGCCACTCAATGTATGTAGCATTTGGAATGCTGCTCGACACTTTGTTGGTAGCGCTAGCCGATGTAACCGTATCGGCACTACCGTGCATTAGCAATGCATGGATTTTGATTCTGTGGGAATTTTTGAGTGCATATTTTCCCGCATCGGTTATTGCAGTGTACAGTCTAGGTGTAATTCTTCCATGAATTAGTGGGTCTGTAGCATACTTGCGCACTTCCTCATCAACATGCGTAATTTGCTCAGGGGTAATTGGCGACTTAAAAGGATAAAATGGCAGAACAACGTTCATCATCTTAGCCAAAACCTCCATGTATTTTGGAGCAGGAGTTGCAAGTTCAATCCAAGGCGAAGTGGCAATTAGTAGTTTAATGTTCGAATCTCTGCGAATAGCGTAATTAATTGCAATATTACCACCCATACTATGCCCGTAAAGTATTATTGGCAGGTTAGGGAATTGCTCCTTTATTTTAGTTATGGCCAAATCGACTTCGAGTAACAACTGCTCATAATGCCTGATGTGCCCAGGCTGTCCATCGGACATTCCGTGTCCAAAATGGTCCCACGAAAAAAACGCATAGCCATTGTATGAGAATTGCTTTGCCCAATGCATATATCGCCAAGAATGCTCGCCATGGCCGTGAACCAAAAGAATTATAGCTTTGGGCTGCGACACTGGCAGCATATACCAAGCAAAAAGTTTATGCCCTTTGGATGTGGTCCACCATTGCTTTACTGCTTCCATATAACAGATTGTTTCGGATAGTTTTTTCTAGTTAAAATTTAGTCCCAAACATACTTCCAGGAACCATCGGGTTGACGTTTCCAAACCGTGTGGAATGTTCCTGTGGCTTTTATTGGGTTACCAGTTGAATCCTTTGCCTCAAAGGTATAGTGTCCGTACGTATATCCCAAATCGCCACTTGCTGCAACATCCACAAAATCGGCCTCCCACTCTAGCGCAACATCTTTATAGCGAGGATGTCCGTAATTTTCCTCGATTTCTTTTTTACCTTTTATTAAAGTCTCGTTCCCGCGGCGAATAACTGCGTTGGAATCAGCAAAGAAAGTAAACCCAGCCTGCATCCCTTGCTCTTTCACCATTTTGGCAAAATCACGTTCGGCTTGAATGATTTCTTGCTTGAACTGTTGTTTGTCGGCCATACTATTCTTGTTTGTACAGGATAATGTAACCAAACTAAAAAGGATTAAAGTTAGTATAAACCTATTCATATATTGTTTGTTTTAAATAAGTATTAAATCAAAACAATCGTAAATTAAGAAATAATTTGGATTGATTATCAAGTTTTAGCAACTAATTACCTGTCTTAAAATCCAAATAGTATGTCTCTTTCATCGGATACCCATTTTCATCAACAAAGAATTCAGCAGGGAAAGAAATTGAATATGTTGAGTTTGGTTTAAGGTTAACAGGAAAATTCCACTCCATTTTTGTTTCTTTATTCCAGAAAGCTTTTCTATTGTCTTCTCTCTTTGGATAATACTTTTTTCCTTTTTTACCCCAACTAGCACCATTATTGTTGATATTCATTGGGGAATTAAACGTTACTACAATGAAGTTTGTAGATGAGTTGACATTAGTTGCACCATTGGGTATATTTGATGAAATAATTTTTGTAACAAAGCAGGATTCGTAATCTTTTTTAATCTGCTCAAGCGATAATTCTTTAATATTCTTAGCAATTTCGGGCATAAAACTACTCAGTGTAGAATATTTATCTCTGCTCATATCGTAAACATCAAGCCAGTCAATCATCCTGTCAATCCACAAGAACCCGTTAGTCCTTTCATCAGCAATAAGTAATTTAATTTTCGGGGAGCCAACTTTTTTTTGTTGAAAATACTTGATTGTACAAGCCCTTACAAGCATTTCGTACATAACTGTTTTAGAATCACCGTAAGCTTGTGCTTTAAATAAACTTGGGTTTAGATTATATAACTGTTTAACTTCCTTCTGGAAATAATGATAGTATTTATCAATCAAAGGATTGCAAAAAGAATGGTTTAATTCATGAACAAGCACACTCAAAACACTTTTTGAAAAAATGGGGTTTCCTAAACTATCTATTTCCCAAATACCCATAATTGCATAAATATTCTCACTTCCATTGTTGTAAGTGATTTTTGGTCCGTAGTTACCTATATTTGTAAGACTAACAATAATGTTGGGCTCTTCGCTGGTTTTAACTCCGTAAAAATCTTCAAACCACCTTGTGTCCAATTCCTTTAGGAGATGATTAAAGTTCTCTGTTGCGATAGAGTATATTGCTGAATGATTTTGGAAAAACTGGTGAAAGTTCGACTCCCGATAAAATTGATTAAGGTATATTAAAAATGTCTTAGCATTTTTGGTTCCCCAGCGCGAATCCAAGTTATCGATGCTAGCATTAGGCAAAAATCTTATGCTATCAGTTATTTCGATATTTATTGCCATCGACATTACGGCATTATATGAAACGCCACGCTTTGCTCTTAACTTTTCTGCAAACTTAACCACATTGTGGTTTTTGAAGTTAGCAAAATATTCATTTATCTCTTTAGAATAACTGGGCAAGGTATTGTTTATGTACTCATCGGCTTCTGCTAAACGGAAAACAATACCCAGCAACTCTGTGCGCTCATCAACAACTGGTGTTAATTTATTGTTTTGGGAATAAGTTAGGTAGGTTGTTGTGGTTAGGATAAGGAAAAGCCATACTTTCTGCATACTGATAAATAAAATTTGTTAGACATTATTAAGGTCAATAAAGATAAGTATTGCGCAATTATGTGCTATAATTTTTGGGGAAATATTTTTTTTGGTTTGGCTTTGAATCATTAAAAACATATTTTGCAAACCTATTATACCCAAAGTTTAACCTTTAACTATAACCAATATGCAATTCAAAAACATGAGTTTGCGCCTTAGGATGCTTATTCTCTTACTTGGAATTTCCACCATTGTTTACCTATTTGTGTTTATATATCTTATCAGGAGCAGTCAGCAAGACAGTCTGGATAATGCTCACAAGTATGTAAGTACTCTTGTAACGGAATCGGCAAGAAGCTTTCAAGACCAGCTCAACAACGAGCTAAGTGTTACCAAAACGTTGGCAGTTGCAATGCAGGGGTTTGTCAATGCCGATGATAAATGGCGTTTATCCGTTCAAAAGCAGATGCAGTACGATGTGCTTAAAAAGCATAAGAATATCCGTTCGCTTTGGGTTAACTGGGATTTATCTAAGTTTGATAGAAGAAGCGGCTCAAAAGGCCGATTGCGATGCACATATTACTGGGAAAACGAAACTATACTCTATAGGCAGGACACCGCATCGTTCGAGAATCTTTCCGATAAGAGTTTGTGGGTAACAAAAAATTTGACCGGGAATACAATCCTTGAGCCCTATCTTTATAAGTATCGTACCACCGACGATAGAAAATACACATGACCAGCCTTATCAGTCCAATTGTGTACAATGGCCAATTGGTTGGAACAGTGGGCTGCGATATTGATTTAACTGAGATGAAGGAACGGGTTGATAAACTTCAACTTTTCAGCAACAGTTACTCATTTCTTCTATCTAATAGTGGTATATACGTTTCTCATCCCGACACTTCGGTAATTGGCAAAACTATGGCAGAAATCAATGCTGAGGAGGATAAGGCCCAGCACATTTCCGAGAAAATTGCCAAAGGCGAAGCCTTCACAATATCAGCAACCCATTCCGATACAGGCAAAGAGGTTGTTGCCTACTTCAATCCAATAACAATGGAAGGTTCGGATTCTCCTTGGTGTTTGGGCGTTATGGTTATTATTGATGATGTTTTAGACGAATCTAGGTCGCGCGGGATTGCGCTTTTTATAGTGGGAATAGTAGGTTTAATTCTTATAACGCTTGTTATTGGAATTGTTTCAACACAAATCTCAACAAGAGTTATTAAAGGGGTGAACTTTGCTTCGCAAATAAGCAATGGCGATTTGAACGCTACAATGGACGATAACTCTGGCGATGAAATTGGACAGCTATCCAAATCGCTCTCCAGTATGGCCAATCGGCTTAGGGATACATTCAAAAGCATTGGCAATGTTTCCGATGAAATTATTGACTCTGGCCAAACAATGAATACTAGCACCGAAGCTCTAAATACCACTGTTGAAGAATTGTCAAATACGTCTACCGATGTTTCCGATGCAGTCCGCAAGGTTACACAGTCCATTGAGCAGAGTAACTCCAACGTTCAAAAAGCTCGCGAAATTTCCTTAACAGCAGTTTATACAATCCAGAAAGGAACTGAGATATCGCAACAGGCTTTGGATGCTATGACTAAGGTTACAAACAAGATTCAGGTAATTAACGATATTGCATTTCAAACCAATATCCTTGCGCTGAATGCGGCAGTAGAAGCCGCTCGTGCAGGTGAACACGGCCGTGGATTTGCTGTGGTTGCTGGCGAGGTCCGCAAATTGGCAGAACGTTCAAAACAGGCCGCATCGGAAATTGTTGATCTTTCACGCACAAGCCTTTCAACCGTTGATGAGGTTAGAACAGTTATGGAATTGTTGGTTTCTGAAATCAACAAAACTGCAGATATTACCGTTGAAATTGCCCGCAACTTTGAACAGCAGCTTGAGCAAACTCATACTATCAATGAGTCCATGTCAAAACTTAACGATGTTAGCAACATGACAGGCGATGCGGCACGCGATTTAGCTTCGTACTCCGAGCGTTTGCTTCAACTTGCAGGCAATTTAAAGGAAACGGCTAAGCATTTCCATTATTAATATGGCATCTATAAAAGTTATAAGGTTTGGCACTTACAAAGTGCTAAACCTTTTTTATATTTTTAAACTTCACATAAATTGACATAAAACATCACCAATAACATTTAATTTTCTTTTCAATTTACATTCAAACTGAATATCTTTGCCGTTAATTTAGATTAATTCTAATTTGATTGTTATTTTTTAAACAATAGCCAGTAAGGGTTGTTATACATTGTGTAAATTGATTTATAGATTAAAACGCTATTAAATACAAATGGCAAACGAACAGGATAAAATACTTGATGAGGTAACGGGTTCGGAGTACAAATACGGCTTTGTTACCGAAATCGAAACCGAAACAATTCCCAAGGGACTTAACGAGGATGTTGTTCGCATTATCTCCGAGAAAAAAGGCGAACCAGAATGGATGCTGGAATTCCGACTAAAGGCATTCCGTCATTGGCAAACCATGGAGATGCCCGAGTGGGCTCATCTGCAAATTCCTACTATCGATTATCAGGATATAATTTACTACGCTGCACCAAAGCAAAAAGCAACGCTGAATAGTTTGGATGAGGTTGACCCAATTCTTAAGGAAACCTTCGATAAACTTGGGATTCCACTCGAGGAGCAAAAAATGCTTTCGGGGGTTGCGGTTGATGCGGTTATGGATAGCACATCGGTTAAAACTACTTTCCGCGAAACATTGGCTGAACAAGGTATAATTTTCTGCTCAATGAGCGAGGCCATAAGGGAGCATCCCGATTTGGTTAAAAAATATTTAGCTTCGGTTGTTCCTGTTACCGACAACTACTTTGCAGCGCTTAACTCGGCAGTTTTCAGCGATGGTTCTTTCTGTTATATCCCAAAAGGAGTGCGTTGCCCAATGGAACTAAGCACATACTTTCGCATAAACGCATCGAACACAGGGCAGTTTGAGCGCACGCTAATTGTTGCCGATGATGAGAGTTACGTTTCGTACCTTGAGGGCTGCACCGCTCCAATGCGCGACGAGAATCAGCTCCACGCTGCGGTTGTGGAAATTGTTGCTCACGAAAATGCAGAGGTGAAGTACTCAACTGTTCAGAACTGGTACCCTGGCGATAAAAATGGCAAGGGTGGCATTTACAACTTTGTTACTAAACGAGGAATTTGCAAAGGAAAAAACAGCAAAATTTCTTGGACTCAGGTTGAAACGGGTTCTGCCATTACTTGGAAGTATCCAAGCTGCATATTGCTAGGCGACAACTCTTACGGAGAGTTCTACTCGGTGGCAGTTACAAACAACCACCAGCAAGCCGATACTGGTACCAAAATGATTCATATTGGTAAGAATACCCGTAGTAGAATTGTATCGAAAGGTATATCGGCTGGGGTTAGCAATAACAGTTATCGTGGTTTGGTTAAAGTTCTTAAAGGTGCCGATAATGCCCGCAACTTCTCGCAATGCGACTCTTTGCTTTTAGGCGATAAGTGCGGAGCACATACATTCCCTTACCTTGAGGTTGATAATCCCACCGCAATTGTTGAACATGAGGCTACAACCTCAAAAATTGGCGAGGACCAAATTTTCTACTGTAACCAGCGCGGATTATCCACCGAGGATGCTGTAGGGCTAATTATCAATGGCTACGCCAAGGAAGTATTGAATAAACTGCCAATGGAATTTGCCGTTGAGGCACAAAAGTTACTGCAAATTAGTTTGGAAGGAAGTGTAGGATAGAGGAGGAATTGGAAGAAGATATATTGAAGTTAAAGGAAGTGAGAGGAATATAAAAGAAGTTAAACGAATAAAGGGAATATTATGAATCAGAGGACCCCAACAAACGTTTTTACAGACTTGTTAGTTTGGCAAAAGGCTCACAAAATGGTTCTTTTTGTTTATTCTCTAACAAAAAGGTTTCCTCATGAGGAAGTTTATGCTTTAACATCCCAATTCCGAAGATCTGCAATCTCTGTTCCTGCAAACATTGCTGAAGGCTACAAAAGAAAAGGCAAGCGAGATAAACTTAAGTTCCTAAATATTGCACAAGGGAGCTTGGAGGAGTCGCGTTACTATGGAATACTTAGCAAAGATTTAGAATATATTAATATTGAACAATTTGAAAAGTTAAACCAGAGTATTAATGAAGTGAGTTATCTTTTGAATTCCTATGCTTCAACAATTTCTAGAAACGCAAAATCGAATTCATCTAACTCCCTCTAAATTCATTTAACTTCATCAAATTCTTATTTAAATAAATTGTCAAACCTATAAAGTTAAAATAAATGCTAGTTATCAAGGATTTACACGCAAAAATAAACGATAAAGAGATACTAAAAGGTATCAACCTAGAGGTAAAACCCGGAGAGGTTCACGCCATTATGGGACCTAACGGCTCAGGCAAAAGCACTCTTGCATCGGTGTTAACCGGTAGGGAGATTGTTGAAGTAACCCACGGTTCTGTTACATTCAACGGAAAGGATGTTTTGGAAATGTCTGCAGAGATTCGCTCTCGTGAAGGAATTTTCCTAAGTTTCCAGTATCCTGTAGAGATTCCAGGCGTTAGCATGGTTAACTTTATGAAGGCTGCAGTGAACGAGCATCGCAAGTACCGTAACCTAGAGCCTCTTTCCGCATCGGATTTTCTAAAGCTTTTACGTGAGCGTAAAGAGTTGGTAGAGATTGATTCCGCTCTTACAAACCGTTCGGTAAACGAGGGTTTCTCTGGTGGAGAGAAAAAGAAAAACGAAATTTTCCAAATGGCTATGCTTGAGCCGAAGTTATCAATCCTCGATGAGACTGACTCTGGCTTGGACATTGATGCGTTGCGCGTTGTGGCTAACGGTGTAAATAAATTGAAGACTGCCAACAATGCTACAATAGTTATTACTCACTACCAAAGGCTTTTGGACTACATTGTTCCTGATTTTGTTCACATTCTTTACAACGGACGTATTGTTAAAAGTTCGGGCAAGGAACTAGCACTTGAGCTTGAAGAAAAAGGATACGATTGGATTAAGAACGGGAATTAGTTGTTCGTTGATGGTTGTTCGTAAATTAAATCAGCCACTAAATCCTAATAGTCAATCAGTCAAATAGTCAAAAAAGATGAGCAAAACTGCCACACAAAATATAAAGGATGAAATGGTGAACCTTTACCTCGATAATCTGGATTTGATTTCGGAGGGAAGTTCAGCATTAATGAATCATCACCGCGAGGAGGCAATTCAGAATTTCAGAATACTTGGCTTGCCAAATCAAAAAAACGAGAAGTATAAGTACTCCAAAATTGAATCGATATTCAGTTACGAGTACGAGAAATACTTTGCACCTAAAAATATCACTTTTAAGGTTGAAGATATTTTCCGCTGCGATATTCCTGAGCTCGACACACATCTTGCATTGGTTTTGAATGGCTTTTACCTTCCAAACCCCAACAGACTTCAGGTACTTGATAATGGAATTGTGATTGGAAGCATTATTGATGCGGCTGCAAAATATCCAGACCTATTCGAAAAGCATTACAATGCACAGGCTGAGAACAATGCCGATGGACTTGTTGCTTTGAACACCGCATTTGCTCAGGATGGTGTATTTATCTATGTTCCCAAGGGTGTTGTTTGCACAAAGCCAATACAAATCATCAACCTATTGATGTCGGATGAAAATTTGTTAGTTCAGTACCGCAACTTGATAGTACTTGAGGAATCGAGCCAAGCAAACGTGCTGGTTTGCGACCACTCCCTATCGCCAAAACGATTCATATCGAACGTTGTAACGGAGATTGCTGTTGGAGCAAACTCTCAGTTGGAGTTTGTAAAAATGCAGAACGAGCATAACGAATCCAACCAACTTACACACACTTACGTTAAGCAGGAGCGCGACTCAAAGATGATTTCAAACGTGCTATCGTTACACGGTGGATTTATCCGCAACAATCTGAATATGCAACTTGCAGGTGAGGGCGCCGATGCTCACGCTTATGGATTGTACCTAACGGACCGTACACAGCATACCGACAATTACACATTTATTGACCACGCTGTGCCAAATTGCACCAGCAATGAGCTGTACAAGGGCATTCTCGACGACCAAGCAACAGGAGCATTTAACGGCAGAATATTAGTGCGCAGGGATGCTCAGAAAACACAAGCATACCAATCGAACAACAACCTTCTGCTCACGGCCGATGCTAAGATGAACACCAAGCCTCAACTTGAGATTTATGCCGATGATGTAAAATGTTCGCACGGTGCCACAATTGGTCAAATTGATTACGATGCATTGTTCTATATGCGTGCTCGCGGAATAGGCGAACGCGAAGCAAAATTACTGTTGATGTTTGGCTTTGCCCACGAGGTAGTTAAGCGAGTTTCGATAGAATCGTTGCGTGAACGTGTTGATGACTTGGTTAACAAGCGATTACGCGGTGAATTATCGCGCTGCCATAATTGTCCAATGCATTGCTGTTAAATGGTTATTATTAACCTTTGCGTCTTAGCGTTTTAAACGCAAAGGCACTAAGACGCAAAGAAAGACAATAGAATATGTCCGATTTTATTACAAGATTAGCCGATATTCGTAAGGATTTCCCAATTCTATCGCGCGAAGTGTATGGCAAGCCTTTGGTGTATTTCGATAACGGTGCAACAACCCAAAAGCCAAAGGTTGTGCTCAATACCATTGAAAAATTCTACAACTCAATCAATGCAAACATTCATCGTGGAGTTCATAAGTTAAGCGCAGAATCGACCGAGGAGTACGAAAAAGCACGTGAGGTGATTAGAGAATTCCTCAACGCAGAGAAATCATCGGAGATAATTTTCACTTCAGGAACAACGGCATCTATCAACTTGGTGGCCTTCTCCTTTGGCGAGGTATTCGTAAAATCGGGCGATGAGGTAATTGTTACCGAAATGGAGCATCACTCAAACATTGTTCCTTGGCAACTGCTCTGCGAGCGCAAAGGGGCAAACCTTAAGGTTCTCCCTTTCGATGAGAATGGTGAACTTAAAATTGATATGCTTGAGTTGCTCATCACTCCTAAAACCAGAATACTTTCAGTAACACACGTTTCAAATACACTGGGTACAGTTAACCCAATAAAGCAGATAATCGAAATTGCCCACAGGCATAATGTTCCAGTCCTTATTGATGGAGCACAAGGCGTAAAGCACGGAATAATTGATGTGCAAGACCTAGATGCCGATTTCTATGCATTCTCTGGTCATAAAATTTATGGTCCAACAGGAATTGGTGTGCTTTACGGTAAGGAGAAATGGCTAAGCCAAATGGTTCCATGGCAGGGCGGTGGCGATATGATTGCAACTGTATCGTTCGCTAAAACCACGTTCAACGAGTTGCCATTCAAGTTCGAGGCTGGAACAGCCAACTACATTGGCGCTGCTGGACTTGCAGCCGCAATTAACTACTACAAATCTGTTGGAATTGAGCAGGCTACTGCTTACGAAACAGAGCTGTTGAACTATGCAACAAAGAAACTTCTTGAGATTGATGGCTTAAGAATTATTGGTACTGCAACTGATAAGGCCTCCATAATCTCATTTATTTTAAAGGATATTCACCCCTACGATACTGGAATGATACTCGATAAAATGGGAATAGCGGTTCGCACGGGCAACCATTGCACTCAACCTGTTATAGACCATTTTAAAATCGACGGAACAGTTCGAGCATCGTTGGCATTCTACAACACTTATGAGGAGGTTGATAGACTGGTTGAGGGTGTTACCAAGGTTAAGGAGATGTTTGGGTAATTATTCGTTAGTAGGATTCAACTAAAGCCTAATAAGCAAATTACTATCTTTGTAGAAAAAAAGGATATGACACTTAACGAAGTTCAGGATAGCATTATAGATGATTTTAGTTTATTCGACGATTGGATGGACCGCTACCAGCAGTTAATTGAGTTGGGAAAGGATTTACCACCAATTGATGAAAAGAAACGCACCGACCAGTACCTTATCAAGGGTTGCCAGAGTAAAGTTTGGCTAGATGCTGACTTGGTTGATGGCAAAGTCCAATTTACCGCCGATAGCGATGCCATAATCACCAAAGGTATTGTTTCGCTGCTCATCAAGGTTCTCACAAATAGAACTCCACAGGAAATACTCGATGCCGACCTGTACTTTATCGATAAAATTGGGTTGAAGGAAAACCTATCGCCTACCCGAAGCAATGGATTGGTTGCGATGGTTAAACAAATGAGGATGTATGCATTGGCTTTTCAAGCCAAAGGCAACAATGCCTAAACTTAAATTAAATTCGATTGTTTTTCTGAAAAACACATCAATATGGAACTACGCGACGAATTAGCAATTCAAACCGACATTGTTAAGACACTAAAAAACATACACGACCCCGAAATCCCCGTTAACATTTACGATTTGGGGTTAATTTACGACATTGACGTAGATGAGAACCGAAAGGTAACAATCACGCTAACGCTAACTGCCCCCAACTGTCCAATGGCCGACCAACTCATTGAAGAGGTAGAGGAAAAGGTCTCCAAAATTGAGGGCGTAACTGGCGCAGTTATCAAACTAACATTCGACCCACCTTGGGATAAAAGCCGTATGAGCGATGAGGCTATGTTGGAGTTAGGTTTCTTATAAAGGTATTAAGGTGGTAGCAAAACCACCTTTTTCTTTATATCTTGCACGCATAAAATACAGAACAATTGGAAAGTCAAAAGAAATCATACCTATATGCTTCGCTCGTAATCCTTTTTTGGGGGACATCGGCTACTGCATTCAAACTAGGCTTGAAATCGTTCAATTACGTACAACTTCTGTTTTGGTCATCGCTGTCGGCAACGGTTATTCTTTTTTCAATACTACTATTTCAAAATAAGGGTAAAGAGTTACTATCAACTAACAGGAAGCAACTAGGAAATTCGATACTAGAAGGATTTCTAAACCCATTTCTTTATTACTTTGTACTTTTTAAGGCTTACAGCTTGTTGCCTGCACAGGTTGCACAACCCTTAAACTATGTTTGGCCAATAATACTTGTGCTGCTTGCAGCTGTTTTCCTTAAGCAAAAGCTCCATTGGTACGACTTTGCTGCGCTTTTTTTAAGTTTTATCGGAGTTGTTTTTATTTCATCGCAAGGTAGTATTAATGTTTTCTCAGCAAGCAATCCGCTTGGCGTAACACTTGCTTTAATCAGTTCAATAGTATGGGCATCGTTCTGGATAATCAATGTAAGAGACAAGGATAGAGACGAGGTTGTTAAACTATTCCTAAGCTTTGGCTTTGCCACTGTATTTTGCTTAGCCCCAATGCTTATGTTCGATGGCTTTAATTCGCTTCCTTTGAATGGATTATTGGCATCAATTTATATTGGAGCATTTGAAATGGGTATAACTTTTGTGCTTTGGTTAAAAGCGATGAAATATGCTACTAACACAGCTAAGTTGGGAAACTTCTCGTATCTAGTACCTTTTGTTGCTCTAATGTTTGTAAGTTTGATTTTAAAAGAAAAGGTAATTTGGACTACTCTGGTTGGTTTATTTATTATAATTGGGGCTATTTTATTTCAGCAATATATTGGTAAAAATAAAAGAATATAATACTTAGGTATGAACAAATTTAAATTTCTATTTCTGACCCCTATAATTGTTCTTGCACTGTTATCGTGCGAGAAAGAAGAAGATTATGAAGTTAATGTTAACAAGGAACTTTATAGCATAATGAAAGAGTACTACCTATGGTACAATCAAATGCCCGCTGTTAATCCCGATGATTTTTCGTCGCCAGTAGAGTTAATGGATGCACTCCGAGTAAATCCACCCGACAAGTGGAGCTATGTCACAACCCGAACCGAGTTAGAAGCCTACTACAATCAAGGTGCATACGTTGGTTTTGGGTTTGGTTCTGGGTTCAATATCTATGGGGAACTATTCCTTTCATTTGTTTTTAATAACTCTCCCCTTTATGCCCAAGGCATAAATAGAGGATGGCAAATAATCAGTATTGATGGACAAACTCCAACCCCAGAGAATTACTCATCGCTAATAGGCCCAAGTGAGGCAGGTGTGAGCAAAACCTTTGTTTTTAAATCGCCAGCAGGAACCACACATGAATACACTTTCACTAAAGCCGCAATATCAATGAACACAGTATTGATGGATACGGTATACACTTTTGACGCTAAAAAAATTGGGTATTTTGTCTTAGAAAGTTTTATTTCAACTACAAAAGATGAATTAACCTCTGTTTTTGCAGATTTTAAATCAAAAGGAGTTTCTGAACTTATTGTTGATTTACGTTACAACGGAGGTGGACAAGTTAGCACATCTGCGTACCTTGCGAATCTAATTGGAGGAAGCGTTGCATTTGGCAATATTTATACAAAATCATACCATAACGATAAACTTAGCAGAGAAAACAGCTATATCACGTTTAATACTGAAAATAACTCTTTGCAGTTAAACAAGGTTACTTTTATAACAACTCAAGGTTCAGCATCGGCCAGTGAACTCTTGATAAATGGACTAAAACCATTCCTAGATGTAACTCTGGTTGGTGAGAAAACTCACGGAAAACCTGTAGGAATGTACACATTCACATTCAACGACCCCAGCATTGACTGGGCTTTTGTACCGATTTGCTTCACAATGCGAAATGCCAACAACGAAGGCGATTATTACGATGGAATTCCCGTAAATATTAATGCTGCTGATGACATTACGCTGCCCTTTGGCGACGTGAATGAGGCCAGTTTAAATGCAGCCTTGCTAAATATTGGCGTTACATTACCAAAATCATCAAAATCTTTAGTTGTTAAAGATTTCAAACCTACTGTAGGTAAAGGGTTAAATGCAGAAATTGGTGCATGGTAATAAAGTTCAACAAAAAAAATGACTACAGGCAAACTATCCGAAAATAAAGAGAAAATAATCCTTGGAATTGACCCCGGAACAAATATTCTAGGATACGGGATTATTGCCGGGAGTGGTAAAAATAATATGCGGTTGATTGTGCTTGGTGTTATTGAACTTGGAAAATACGGCGACCATTACCTTAAACTAAAAACCATTTACGAACGGGTCCAGATGCTGGTTGATAAGTACTTACCCGATGAAGTTGCCATAGAAGCACCTTTCTTTGGTAAGAATGTTCAGAGTATGCTAAAGTTGGGAAGGGCTCAGGGCGTTGCAATGGCTGCAGTGCTATCGCGCTCAATACCAATTTTTGAATACGCACCTCGTAAAATAAAGCAATCCATAACAGGGTCGGGCAGCGCATCAAAGGAGCAGGTAGCCGAAATGCTTAAAACCATTCTGAAGGAGAAAGAGTTTTCCCAGGACTACTTTGATGCGACCGATGGGCTTGCTGCTGCCGTATGCCATTTTTACCAGCAAAGTAGTGCTTTGGGTGGTGCTGGAAAAGCATCGAGTTGGGAAGCGTTTATTAAACAGAACCCGAACAGGGTTAAGTGATTAAGCCGGCAAAAGTTGGCTTAATCACTTAACTCTCCAACTCCTCAAGCATTTGTTTTGCCGAATCGTGTAGCGGTTTTTGGCGCATGCGCCACACCAAATATCCGGCATAACCACTAGTAAACATAACTGAAAAAAATACAACCTGATAAATGATCACTTGTCGCCACGAACTTGAATCGACACCGAACGACTCTGACAATACATTGCCTAAGTCAATCAGCAAGACTGAAGGCAAAACCAATAAGACTCGCTTTAGATTCAGCCGATAACGCTCCACAGCCTTTTGCAACAACACCGTTAAGGGCACAGAATAATCCACATCGCTGAACTCCCGATGCAATTTTCTAAATACCAAGGCAAACAAGGCAAAAGCAACCACATAACAAACTCCTGCAATTTTCCGATTGATATCTTGATTGGAAAAAAACACCATTAAAACATACCCAATAGCCATTGCCAAGTATATCCACCTAAAACTGCCCATTACCTTAAGGTTCTTCGAATCTTCATTTTTTAATTTTACTATAAGGCTATCCATATTAATAGTGCTTCTATTTTGTTCAACCACATCCTTGTTACTGTCATCTAGATTACTCATAACCACCTCCTTTCATGCTAATTCTTAAATCTTCCTTTACTCTATGGATTTTTACCCTAACATTGGGCTCGGTTATACCAATTACATCGGCGATTTCCTTTGTTGAAAGCCCTTCGAGCACTAAGCCCATTAGTGCCTTATCAATTACGGACAGTTGGTTCAGATGCACCTGTAATTCTTGAAACCTATTCTCCTTGATAAGTGCCTCATCTCGCTCATCATCTAGCAAACTTTTTAGATTCGAAGTTTCAATATCAACATTCAGTTTCATTCGCTTGTACTGTTTCCCCGCAAATGTTAACGAAGTATTCACAGCGATACGGTATATCCACGTGCCAATCTCAGAATTTCCTTTGAAACTCTCGAGGCTTTTCCAAATGTTGATAAGCACTTCCTGGTACATATCCTTACAATCCTCTTCCGATGGAGCATACGATTTGCATATACGCAGTATCCTCCCTTTATTTTGCTCAACAACCAGCTTAAAATGGTCCTCTTTGTTAATCATAAAAAAACTAGTTTTTACTTATTAGTTTTTTGAAAGTATGATTTGTTACAAAAACTAATTGAATAATTATATGCAATCTTTCACACAGAAAATATATTACTGTTATTCAAAGCATTAAGTTTTTGTCAATAAAAATAAAAATCTTATTAAAAAACATCGTAAAATAACTCATTTCTTTAATTAACTTGTAGTTGAATATTTTGAATTCAAAAAAACGAAATTAACACTTTAAAAATTGCGCATATCAGAATCCAAAAGCACCATAAAGCTAACCTATAAACTTATTGCGCTTTTATGCATTTTGAGTTGGAGCACTCGTTGTTTTGCTCAACTACCAATTAATTCGACAGATTTAAACAGAATATCGCAGAAAAAAGTGCGAAGTCTTTTAAAAAAGCAACAATTGGACGGAATAGAATTCTTTAGCGATTTAAAACCATCGTGCTATAGCGAGCAGGACTCTTTTACGTTTAGTTTCCATAGAAGTTCACAAACTATTAGAGAGAAAATCCAAAACGTTTGGTACAAATTAAAAAGTATTAAACCACGCGACGAGTATCGGGGTAGAATGGTCACATTTGGGCTCCTATACTCCAGCAAAACGGATAGAGTCCTATACAATGACGATGATTACCAAGGAATTGAGGAAGGCGAAATTATCTACTTAAACCTTAAACTTCTAGGTGGTATTAAGAATATTGCTGTTGCACTTGAAGTTACAAAAATTGATGATGAAAACAAGACCATTCAACTATGCTACTTAAACAATGGGATGACAGAAGGAACCCAGCAAATAAAACTGGCTGAAAATACCGAAGGGAACACTGTAATCTGCCAGGAAACTAGATATAGGAATCTATCAAAATTTAGAGAAAAATGGATATACCCACTATTTCATCAAAAAGCTGTGAATGAGTTGCATAAAAATTTACGTATGTTGATAGAAACAACTCCGAACTAATAGAAAAATAATTCTTGAAGTTTTGTTTTTATTAATTTTGCATTAGAACTTATTAACCACACACAACATAAAATGAAAAAAATATTATTCTTCTTGTTTGGAATCCTTATACTTTGCGGATGCTCCAACAATAATGAATCGGAGGTTTATTTTACAGACCAAATAACACCCGAAGGCTTCATGACGGTTTACGATAAAATCTCAAAAGAACTCGAAGGTAAGGTTGGCGTTAAGGTTCATTTTGGCGAGGAGGGGAACACTTACTATGTCAAGCCCGAACTATACAAAAACATTGTTCTTGATTGCAATGGAACATTTATTGAAACAAATGTTCTTTACAAAAGCCCCCGTCAGCAAACCGAAAGCCATATTGCCCTAGCAAAAGGCCACGGTTTTACTTATGCACCAATTGACATTTTGGATGCTCCTGGCGAAATTTTAATTGAAAACGTTGAGGGTTGTCAGCATTATAACAAGTTTTACTTTGGAAAAAATCTTGACAACTACAATTCGTTCTTAATCATATCGCACTTCAAAGGCCATGGCTCATCGGGGTTTGGTGGTGCAATAAAAAATATCTCGATGGGTTTCGCCACCCCAAAAGGTAAGTTGGCAATGCATAGAAACAATTTCCCTGTTTGTGAGCACAACCGTTGCACTAACTGCGATAGTTGTGCCTTGGAATGCCCTGCTAATGCCATTACCACTAATCCGTTTAGCATTGATGTGGAAAAGTGTACGGGTTGTGGGAAATGCATAGATGTATGCCCTAATGATGTACTACGGTATCCAAAAGATAAAGTGGATATCCAAACGGTTTTCTGCGAAAGGCTGGTTGAATATGCAAAGGCAATTCTTAATCGCCATGAGAAAATGGTTTACATCAATGTTTTGGTTGACATCTCCACTTCATGCGATTGTTCCAGAAACCCAGGAAAACCATTTGTGCCAAACATTGGCATTCTGGCATCAACCGATATTGTTGCTATAGAAAAAGCCAGCCACGATTTGGTGGCCAAAGCGCATGGTTGCAAAGACCCTTTCATTGAGACAGTAAAAACAAGTGGATTACGCCAAATTGAATACGCATACGAACTTGGCATGGGCAATAAAAATTACAAACTCATTAACTTAAACACAAACGAAACAACGGTTGTAAGAACAGAGTAATTTTATCAAAATAGCTAACTTTGCAAAAACTAAATACACAACAATGAAAATAGCAGAAATTCACACCCCAAAAGGTGTTATGAGAATTAAATTCTACGAGGAAGATGCACCTAATACCGTGGCTAACTTTGTAAAACTTGCAGAATCGGGCTTCTATAATGGACTAGCATTTCACCGCGTAATTCCAAATTTTGTAATTCAGGGTGGTTGCCCTTTCTCAAAGGATATGAAAGACCCTAGAGTAGGAACAGGTGGTCCTGGCTATAAAATTGACTGCGAGTTAACTGGAGGAAACCAATATCACGACCGTGGTGTTCTATCAATGGCTCATGCAGGGCGCAATACAGGTGGTTCTCAGTTTTTCATTTGCCACGGCAGACAAAATACTCAACACCTAGACCGTCAGCATACGTGCTTTGGTAAAGTTTACGAAGGACTTGAGGTAATTGACGAAATTCGGGCTGGTGACAAAATTGATAAGATAGTTATTGTTGAAGAGTAGTATTACTCCCACATTATTTCAAACTAAAAACGCTGACTTCAAAATCAGCGTTTTTTATTATCGGTTACTTTTTACTTCCAAACAAATGTAAGAACCCTTTATAAGGGCCATAGTCAAACTCCCGTCCATCCCAACCTTTAGCCTCAATAATAAAGAAGTAAACACCATCGGAGGCAATGGCTCCAGTACCTTTAACTTTTCCATCCCAACCATCCCACTCCCTTGGGTTACCAGAGTGCTCATAAACCAATCGGCCTGAGCGAGTAAAAATCTTAATGCTAAAAGATTGTATCGATTTGATATTCTTTTCGGGCTCTATAAATTTGAATGTGCTGTTTGTACCATCGCCATCGGGTGAGAACACATTTGGTATTGCTTCGGGGCTAATCTTTGCTGAATCAACTTTCACCTCAAGTTCTACCGAATCCTTGCAACCGGAACTTGTATTAACCACCAAATGTTTCACCTTAAAATAAGCTGGTCGCAACAAATCCTTAGGTGGAAATGACTCAACTCTGTTGGCAAACAAGGAACTATCGCGCCAAATAGTATTATAATCGTAGTCTAAACTCGATTTCTGTCTCAGCAAAAACCAGTATAAGGAATCGCAGTTAACGGAGGAACTTTCCATTCTCAACTCAAGCAGTGCCTCATAACCATCACTGGAGTTACTATTGTAATCGGCCCAAGCCCCATCATTATTAACCTGCACTTTCTGAATCGCTTTAGCAGCAATAGCATTAATAGTTGGAGTTTGAAGGGTTAATACTCTTCCAAAAATATTTGTTATCTCTACGGTATACGTTGAGTTATAAAGCGGCGCGGGATTCTGTATGGTTTGTCTTAGTGTTCCACTTTGCGAAAATTCAACTCTCGATTCCGACGCCTCCCACTCTACCTGTTTAAAGTATCCTTTTCCGTATGTATTATTCTCAGGATGCGAGTTAACCCTCGACAAATCGTAGTAAACAAACCTATCGTATTCAATATTGTACGAAACGGGAGATGAAACTGCAGTTAATATCAAGAACTGACATTGACTATCGGCATCAACCCTACTTAAAACAACATTATCGGTAAATACCCAGGCCGTAAAGATTTCTATAGAATCAGTGTTATCAGTAACAACAACCCTATAGCCACCTTCTGCAAGATTAGTTATTTCAGAAGAAACCTGATTTGTTTCTGTATGGTATAGTTCGAATCTATTTGCAGGAACAGTTACGTTTGGATTGTACTTATACCAATTAAAAGTTGATAAATTCGATGTAGTATGCTGTGCTTTTAATGTGCCTGTATTTCCGAAGAAAGTAAAAATTGAATCCTGCTTTGTAGGATTTATTACGTACTTGGTTAAATCGGCCCAATTACGCCCAGGGGCAGTTAACTGCGCAAATGAACTTATCGACCACAAAAGGAGTGGCAAAACCAGAATATGTCTATAATTCAATCGTTGCATTGTTTATAAAAATGGACTACAATATTAACGAAATATTACGAGATTGTTGTTTTGCGACTAGATGATTTGATGGAATTTATGATAAGAACACTGTCGAAGTATTGGAAAAACGGATTGGTGGAGTAATATTTGAGACAACATAGCAGTCCATTACTCCATCACTCCAAATTATTATCATTCTATTCTGATTTAATGTTAATAACAATACAGCTCTATTTTTGTAATACTTAATGTAGTGGTATACTTTTGTGGCAGAATTCAGACAGAAGATTTCAGACAGAAGATTTCAGATTAGAATTTATACAATCTCCTTCTTTGTGTCTAGCGTCTAATGTCTAGCATCTGAAATCAAATTTACAATGCAGGATTATTTAAACGAGTTGAGCGAAGTTCAACGTCAAGCGGTTACAACTACCGAGGGGCCTAGTTTGGTTATTGCTTCGGCAGGTTCGGGGAAAACTCGCGTACTTACATTTAGAATTGCACATTTGCTAACCCAAGGAGTTCCGCCTTGGTCAATCCTTGCTCTTACTTTTACCAATAAGGCAGCCAAGGAGATGAAGGAACGTATTGGTAGAATTGTTGGCGAAAAGGAAGCCTCAAAACTATGGATGGGTACTTTTCACTCAATATTCGCCAAGATTCTTCGTAACGAAGCTGAAAAACTAGGCTTTGTAAAGACTTTTACCATATACGACACGACCGATTCAAAAAACCTTATCAACCAAATAATTAAAGAATTAAAACTCGACCCTCAGGTTTACAAAGCCAGCGAGGTGTTAAGTAGAATATCATCCGCAAAAAATAATCTTGTTACACCTCAAGCATACTCAAGCAATAGCAATATTCTTGCACAGGATGCGAAGAGCCGCAAATCCGAAATAAACAAAATTTATACTCTATACGCTCAGCGTTGCTATAAGGCTTCAGCAATGGATTTTGATGATTTACTGCTGAATGTAAACATACTATTCCGAGATTTCCCAGATGTACTGGAGCATTACCAGCGACGCTTCAGGTATATTTTGGTTGATGAGTACCAGGATACCAACCTTTCGCAGTACATGATTGTGAAAAAACTGGCAACAAACCACAGAAATGTGTGCGTAGTTGGCGACGATGCTCAAAGTATTTACTCGTTCCGAGGTGCAAAAATTGAGAATATCCTAAATTTCCGTAACGATTATCAGGACTACAAGCTGTTTAAACTGGAGCAAAACTACCGCTCCACTCAAACCATTGTTAACGCTGCAAACAGCGTAATTGAGAAAAATCAGAAACAGATTAAAAAAGTTGCATACTCCGCCAACGATGTTGGTGAAAAGGTAAAACTTCTACAATCATACACCGACCAGGAGGAAGGATTTCTTGTTGCATCAGAAATCATTAATATAGTTCAGCAAAACCACTGCAAATACAGCGATATTGCTATTCTTTACCGAACCAATGCTCAATCGCGTATTTTTGAGGAAACCCTGCGCAAACGCAACATTCCCTACAAAGTTTATGGGAGTTTATCGTTCTATCAGCGTAAGGAAATTAAGGATTTGCTTGCTTACTTTAGGCTAGCAGTAAACCCTAATGATGATGAAGCGTTGCGACGTATCGTAAATTATCCTGCCCGCGGAATTGGCGATACCACTATGCAACATCTGACCGAACTTGCTAATCATAATGGGATTAGCCTTTGGAATGCTATTCAGAAACTACCCTCGGTTAATAGCGGAATCAAAGGCCCAACCGTTAAGAAACTGATGGACTTTGCTGGGTTAGTCGGTAGATATCAGGCTATGATTTACAGCGCTGATGCTTACGAAACAGCCTATGCAATTGCGAATGGCTCTGGAATCCTGAATGATTTGAAGTTAGACAAATCGCCCGAGGGTATTTCACGCCTACAAAACATTGAGGAGTTAATAAACGGTATTCGCGAATTTATAGATTCCCGCAAGGAGGAAGGTGAAGAAGGCACCGTAACATTGGTTGATTACTTAGAAAATGTTGCGTTGCTAAGCGATTTGGATACCGATAACCCAGACGACCGCGATAAGGTTAGCGTTATGACAATCCACTCCTCAAAAGGTTTGGAGTTCGATTATGTTTTCCTAACGGGTTTGGAGGAAAATCTATTCCCGTCGAGCATCACAACTCAATCTACAGACGATTTGGAGGAAGAACGCAGATTGTTTTATGTTGCCATTACTCGTGCTGCAAAAAAAGTTACCATTTCGTACGCTCAAACCCGATACAAATGGGGAACACCAAACAACTGTACTCCAAGCCGATTTATCAATGAAATTGACCAGCAATACGTGGAATCATCGGCCGATATTTCCAATGTGTTTAGAGGAACACAAACCGAAAAGATTAATCCCTTTGCACGGCTAAATCAACCCTCGAAAACAAACACATTCTCCAGTGGTGGATTTCAGCAAAAAACGACCGCGGCAGCACCTTCTACTCCTAAAGGAAACCTAAAGACTGTCCTCCCCGATGCATTTAAGGAGGGAATGAACGTGTATCACGAAAAATTTGGACAAGGAAGAATTTTAGCAATTGAAGGCGAAGGGCCAAACAAGAAAGCAACAGTTTCATTTGATGTTGCTGGACAAAAAAATCTTCTACTTAAATATGCCAACCTAAAGTTGGTTGAGAACTAGAAGATATTTTCGAAAAACCGCCGGCATAATCGCCTAAATTACTTTTCTTTGCATAAAATTTAGCAAGCAATGGCTAACAATAAATACTGGATATCACTAAACGACTTTGCAAGGCGAAAAACAATTGAGGTTAACGTTGGAGGAACACCCCTTGGAGGTAGCAATCCAATTAGGGTTCAAACAATGACCACCACCAACACCAACGATACCATTGCAACTGCCGAGCAGTGTATTCGTGCTTTTGAAGCTGGTGCTGAATATGTCCGAATTACTACACAAGGAGTTAAGGAAGCTTCCAATCTGGAGAATATCAAAAAGGAACTTATAAAAAGAGGATATAATATCCCATTAGTAGCCGATATTCACTTCAACCCTTCGGCTGCTATTGAAGCCGCCAAACACGTTGATAAAGTTAGAATAAACCCAGGCAACTTTGTTGATTCCAGGGCCAAATTCGAAAACGTAAACTACACCAACGAAGAGTATGCAGTTGAACTTGCAAAAATTGAGGAAAAACTTATACCTCTTATTAGCCTTTGCAAGGAACGTGGAGTTGTAATGCGAATTGGAGTTAACCACGGTTCTCTTTCTGATAGAATTATGAGCCGATATGGCGATACCCCCGATGGAATGGTTGAATCGGCGCTTGAATTCTTGCGGATTTGCAGGAAGTTAAAGTTTGATGACATCGTAATATCGATGAAATCGAGCAACACAAGGGTAATGGTGTATGCAGTACGTTTGCTTATAAACAGGATGGATGCCGAAGGTATGCACTACCCCCTACACCTTGGCGTAACCGAGGCCGGCGATGGCGAGGATGGTCGTATAAAATCGGCCGTAGGCATTGGCACTCTGCTTGCCGATGGCATTGGCGATACAATCCGCGTATCGCTCACTGAGGAGCCTGAATATGAGATACCCGTTGCAAAAAAACTGGTGGAGTATTACAACAACCGCAAATCCAACCCAGCAATTGAAGATATTAAAGAACTACCATACAATCCATTTGAATACAACCGCAGAGAAACCATTTCCGCAGGAAATATTGGGGCAAACAATCCACCTATCGTTATTGCGAATATTAGCAATCAAACCATTTTCAACGAGAAAACACTTAATAACTGGGGATGGTTTCTGAATACACAAAGCAATAGATGGGAAAGAAAGGATGTTGCAGCTGATTATTTCTTTGTAGGTGATACACAGATTGAAACATCAATCAATGCAGAACAACTACCAATTATTCAGAGTTCCAGTATCATATCAATTGAAAGTTTAAAACAAGGAGTTAATAAAAACTATCAATTGATAAAATTAGACTACTCCGATTTAAATAATACTGCCAATATAGAATTGCTTAAGAAAATAAATGCAACAATCATTTTAAGCACAAACAATAGCAATGGATTTGCAGAACAGCGTGCGGCATTTATAAAACTTATTGAAAATGGAATAAAACTACCTGTAATTGTGCACAGGGAGTACTCCGATGACGACAAGGAAAATCTTCAACTAAAATCGGCATCAGATTTTGGGGCTTTACTTATTGATGGTTTGGGCGATGGTGTTATGCTTACGGCACCAAAAATTTCCGATAGCGATATTTGCTCCACGGCATTTACCATTCTGCAAGCCGCTCGCACACGAATTTCGAAAACAGAGTACATCTCGTGCCCAGGATGTGGGCGAACACTATTCAACCTACAGCAAACGCTTCAAAAGGTAAAATCCACCACTGCGCAGCTAAAAGGTCTGAAAATTGGCGTTATGGGTTGTATTGTGAATGGCCCTGGCGAAATGGCTGATGCCGACTACGGTTACGTTGGTGCTGGCCCTGGTCGCATAACACTGTACAAAGGGAAAGAAGTTGTAAAAAAGAATATACCTGAGGAGAATGCCATAGAGGAACTTATCAATGTGATTAAGGAGAATGGCGACTGGAAAGAGTGATTCTCTCTTTAAAACACTAAGTAGCCCCGAGTTTTATATCGGGGCTATTTAATTTACCTACAATCAACTCTAATAAATATTTACAGAATTAAAAAACTATCCATTCGCCTTGCCCCTCTTAAGCGATGCCCAAATTCCCACAACACTTAACACCGCAAACACAACAAATATTGCCCCTATTGCCCAAATAAACTGCTGATGATTGCTTGGCTTTATAGCATCTTTCCCTATATAAACCTGAATTATTAATGCCGCAATACCCATGCTTAACATCTGACCAGTTAATCGCATTGTACCAACAGTTCCCGAGGCCAATCCTAAAAAGCGCTTGTCCACCGAACCCATAATTGAATTGGTATTAGGCGAGGAAAATAGCCCAAATCCCAAACCTAAAACCACAAGGGTTACAATCAAATATAAAGTTGATGTGCTAGCGTTCAACGGCACAAGCATAAGCAGCCCAACTGCCGATATTCCCATTCCCAAAGATGCTAGAATTCGGGGGTCGGTTTTGTCGGATAGTTTACCAGCCCAAGTTGCCATAACAGCCATAACAATGGGCTGTGTGACAAGTATCATCCCAGCCTCGCGAGGGGTTAACCCTTTTATATACTGCAAGTACAGGCTAAGAACAAAAGTTACAGCAAATGTTGTTGCATAGTTTATTAGTGCTGCTAAGTTTGCAAAAGCAAACAGTTTATTTGTTTTGAATAGGCTGATGTCCAAAACAGGCGATTTTACATTTAACTCAACCCATACAAACCAAATTAATCCTGCCAAACCTAACGCAGTTAAACCAACAGCCAACATATCTGGAAGTTGTGAAAAGCCATACATAAAAACAGTCATTGCTGGTATGTATATCAATGTTCCCAAATAGTCGAAACCCTCGTTCTTTGCCT
This sequence comes from Bacteroidota bacterium, assembly GCA_029560875.1. Lineage (GTDB taxonomy): Bacteria > Bacteroidota > Bacteroidia > Bacteroidales > Tenuifilaceae > SB25. The sequence continues at coordinate 93,508 of JAKQKB010000033.1, forward strand.
CAGCCCACTCGTGCCTTATCGCAATACGGGTTGCTATTGCCGAGGGCAAACCAATAAGAATTGGAACATAGAATAAACTATGCCAATCGAACCAAGAGATAAGAAATCCGCCAATTATTGGAGCAGCCGAAAGGCCTATGTAAACAGCTGTTACATTTAACCCTATAGCCTTCCCTCGCTCCGAGGGGGAAAAAACAGATGTTACCAACGCCATACCTGTAGCAAAAACCATTGAACTACCTATTCCCTGAATAACCCTAAATACAATTAATAATGTTCCAGAGGTAGATAATGCACAAAGTGCAGAACTAATCACAAGTAAGATATTACCCCAGAAGAAAACTCTTTTACGACCAACAATATCGGCCAGTTTACCTATTGGCACCAGAAAAACTGCAGAGGATAGCAGGTACGACATTGCCACCCAACTCATCTCTACCGCATTCAAATCAAAATCTTCACTAATTTTTGGCAAAGCCAAATTAACTGCAGCACCAATAAATGGTGTGATAAACGAGGTTATCATCACTAAAACCAACACCAAACTCTTACTTACACTATCCTTTTGCATATACATTCAATTTTGCGGTGCAAATGTAACAATTGTAAAAGTCATAACTTTTGAAATTCGACTCAATAATATTCCCAATAATTAATTCAGGTTAAAAAATATTACAAACCACAGAATGTTTTATAAAAAGTATCTACCTTAGCAATTGATTTTACAACTTGTTGGAATAAATGGCTAAGATTCTGGTAGTGGACGACGATTCCACCTTTTGTTTAATGCTTAAAACCTACCTTACAAAGCAAGGGCATCAGGTTAATGAGGCTTTCTCGTTCGATGAGGCCAGCAGGCTAATTCGTGCAAATAAGTACGATGTTGTGCTGTCGGATTACAGGTTACCTGAGAAAAGTGGATTGGATGTTTTGGTTGAAGCAAAGCGAAAATTACAATCGACCGTTGTTATACTAATGACAGGGTATGCCGATATCCGCCTTGCGGTTAATGCCATTAAGCAGGGTGCTTACGATTATGTTACCAAACCCATAAATCCCGATGAAATTTTAGCGGCCATTAACAATGCATTGGCATCGTCGGATTCCCAATCAAAACAAACCGAAACATCAACACAAACTGATGGCTTTAATTTTATTAAGGGAGATAGTGACTACAGCCAGCAGGTAAATAAATACATCAGCATTGTAGCACCAACCAACTTATCTGTTATTATTCACGGCGATAGCGGTACAGGAAAAGAATATATTGCCCGACAAATTCACCGCGAGAGCAAACGAGCCAACAAGCCATTTGTAGCCATTGATTGCGGAGCTTTACCCAAGGAACTTGCGGCAAGTGAATTCTTCGGGCATATTAAAGGGTCGTTTACAGGAGCAATTTCCGATAAGGTTGGTCAATTTGAGGTGGCCAATGGAGGAACCCTTTTCCTCGATGAAATTGGAAATCTACCCTATGACGTTCAGGTAAACCTACTAAGAGCAATACAGGAACGCAAAATAAAACGAATTGGAAGCAGTAAAGAAATTCCTGTTGACGTAAGAATTATTGTTGCCACAAACGAGAATCTGCTCGACATGGTTAATCGCGGCACCTTCCGCGAAGACCTTTATCACCGACTAAACGAATTCGCAATACGAGTTGCCCCGCTCCACGAGCGAAAATCGGACCTGCTGATATTTGCAAGAACATTCCTCGACCAAGCCAACCGAGAGTTAAGTAAAACTATAAACGGCTTCAGTTCTGATGTAATGGACATCCTGATGAACTACAGCTGGCCTGGAAACCTTCGCGAATTAAAGAATGTTATTCGCCGAGCAGTTTTGCTTGAGCAAGGCTCAATGATTTCTTTAGTTAGTCTCCCTTCTGAGATTATCCGCAAAGAAAACCACACCTCAACCGACTTCAAAAAACCCGAAGTAGAAAACCTTAAGGATATGAAGGAAAAAGCCGAGTACGAATTAATAATGGCAACTCTGGAGAAAGTCCGATACAACAAAAGCAAAGCCGCAGAGTTACTCGATATCGACCGAAAAACTCTTTATAACAAGATGAAACAGTACGGTATTCCATACTAGCATTTTGCTTATAGGTTTATTATCAACATAAAATTTACCCTTGCAAAATCATCTTTTAAAGTTTAGCTTTGCAGAAAATTGGGACTGACTTAACCTTTTTCGAAACCCTCTTTTTTATTTGGCACATTTATTCTACATTTAACACACAATTCACAAATAATGGATTACAATACACAGCGCAAGAAACTTGTTTTACCAGAATACGGAAGACACATCCAGCAAATGGTCGATTACATTGCTGGAATTGAGGATAGGGATGAACGTAACCGTTTGGCTAAAGCATTAATTGGGATTATGGGAAACCTTAACCCTCATTTACGCGATATCAACGATTTTAAGCATAAACTTTGGGATCACCTTTTCATAATGTCCGACTTTAAATTGGATATCGATTCGCCCTACCCAATACCTTCGCTTGAGGAGTATATGGAAAAACCTCAACAAATCCCTTACCCGAACAATCCTATTAAGTATAAACATTACGGGCGTGTAATTGAGTTGATGATTGAGAAAGCCATTGAAATGGAAGAAGGTCAAGAAAAGGATGCGCTTAAGCAACTTATTGCTAACCAGATGAAAAAAGCCAACATTGCTTGGAATAAGGATTCTGTTATTGATGAGGACATTTTTAGGGATATGAAAACGCTTAGCAATGGAAAACTTGAAATAGCTCCAGGCTTAAAACTGGTTGATAACAGAGATTTCAAAAATAAACGTCCAAAACACCAACAGCATCAACAACACCGTAAACGATAAAATAACACTATGGCTACATTCGAGGTTTATGGGGGCAAGCGCCTTAAAGGCGAACTTCACCCACAAGGAGCAAAAAACGAGGCACTACAAATTCTATGCGCAGTACTTTTAACCCCAAAGCCAGTAACCATAAAGAACATTCCCAATATCAGGGATGTAAATAAGTTGATTGAGTTGCTCCAAGGCATGGGAGTAGATGTTAACCGCAAAAGTCCTTCGGAGTGTGTTTTTCAAGCCAACAACGTTAATATCGATTACCTTACAACTGAGGATTTCAAAGTAAAAGCAGCGGCTATTCGCGGTTCAATAATGGTTGTTGGACCGTTACTTGCCCGTTACGGTAAAGCGTATGCTCCTAAACCCGGTGGTGACAAAATTGGTCGTCGTAGGCTGGATACTCACTTCCTTGGTTTTGAAAAGTTAGGGGCTAAATTCAACTTCGATTCTCAGGATAATTTTTTCACCATTGAGGGGAAAAATATGAAGGGTGCCTATATGCTCCTCGATGAGGCCTCCGTAACAGGAACTGCAAACATCCTAATGGCTGCTGTACTAACACCTGGTAAAACCACCATTTTCAATGCAGCGTGCGAGCCTTACCTACAGCAATTGAGCAAGATGCTTGTTAGTATGGGCGCGAGAATCAACGGTGTAGGCTCAAATCTACTTACCATTGAGGGCGTTGACAGTTTAAACGGTTGCGAGCACACCATTCTACCCGATATGATTGAGATTGGCTCGTTCATCGGACTAGCAGCAATGACCAATAGCGATATTACCATTAAAAATGTTTCCTATCAAAACCTTGGAATTATTCCCGATGCGTTCCGCCGAATGGGAATTAACTTTGAGGTTATTAATGACGATATACATATACCATCGCAGGAGCACTATGAGATTGATACTTTTATCGATGGCTCAATCCTCACCATTGCCGATGCTCCATGGCCAGGACTAACTCCCGACCTACTTAGCGTATTCCTCGTAGTTGCTACTCAGGCTAAAGGTTCGGTGCTAATTCACCAGAAGATGTTCGAGAGCCGTTTGTTCTTTGTGGACAAACTAATTGATATGGGTGCTCAAATTATTCTTTGCGACCCACACCGCGCAACTATAATTGGTCACAACCGCCAGGTGAAACTTCGCCCAACCATAATGACTTCGCCCGATATTCGCGCCGGTGTTGCGTTGCTAATTGCAGCCCTAAGCGCCGAAGGCAAAAGCGTAATCCACAATATCGAGCAAATTGACCGTGGCTACGAAAATATTGATGCACGGTTAAATGCAATTGGGGCGGATATTAGAAGGATAGGATAACACCAAAATATGTGTCAACAAATAAAAAAAATCAGCCAAATCAAGGTTGATTTTTTTTATTTTATGCCCTTTAATTAAAATTTCATTTCTAAATTCCACAATATTAAAAAACTCAAAACTCTACTACTATGGAATGCAAATTTATTGAGGTAACAGAGAAAAATGGCACCAAAATTCTTTTAAACGTTTTACACATTGCTTGGATTGAGCCAACAAAAGATGGAGCAAGTATCAAGTCAAATCTAGTCAATTACTCATTCCCTCGAAATGTTAAAGAATCGTATGAAGAAATCAAAGCATTAATTGAAAAATAAAGCCCAAGCCTAACTAAATTTAAACTGCTACATTTCAAGAGGAATAATTTCATCTCTTTAGTTAAACTTTCACTTAAAAATTCACTCTAAAAAGCAAAATCTAAACCCGTTAACCTATGAAACATATTTTCTCTAGCGTCTTACTATCGCTTTTAATACTCTTTACAGGTGGGGCTAAAGCCCAAACCGACCCCATTGTTCAAAAAATCATAGAAATTGGGCAAACCGACAATCAAACAATGCAGCACTTGGATATGCTAGCCAACCGAATTGGTGGAAGACCTATTGGCTCTGCAAACTACGAAACGGCTGTTGTTTGGGCTGCACAGCAATTCAAGAATTGGGGAATGGAGGTTATTCTTCACGAAACAGGCGTTTTGCCAATTGGCTTTAACCGTGGCCCTTGGTTCGGACGACTATTAGATGAAAATGGAACAATTCTGCACTTCGCAACACCCTCATACACTGTTGGCACAAAAGGCGTTCAGCGCGGACACGTTCTAATTGAGCCCAAAACCAAACGCGAATTCGAACGGATGAAAGGCAAACTCAAAGGCGCATGGGTTCTTGTTTCTGGAAAAAGCAACGGTTGGCCAATAGACTACTCGGACAAAGGAAATATTCGACGCGACTCAATAATCGCCCAAAATGCTGAGATTGAAAAGAAAAACGATGAAATTCGTCGCGAGAACTGGATGAATAGAAATGGCCAGCAAAAGGAACTTCTTCCCATGATTGAAGAACCAGGTCTGTTCTACAAACAAATGGTTGATGCAGGTATTTTTGGTATTATACAATCAAGTCCTGTTCCTATAACTGCCCTTTACGACAGGAAAAATATCGACAAAATGACCTGGGATAATTTGCCCAAAGTTCCAGATATCAAACTCGACGAGCATCAGTATAAGATGATTGAGCAAATGGCGAAGGAACGCAGATACTTCCAGTTGGAGTTTGATATACGCAACCATTTCCGACCAGGGCCTATCCCCTACCACACAGTAATTGGAGTAATTAAAGGTACCGAATTCCCAAACGAGTATGTTATTATGGGTGGTCATCTCGATGCATTTGATGTTGCAACAGGCGCAGTCGATGATGCTTCTGGAGTTGCCCCCGCAATGGAAGCAGCAAGGATTATTATGAAAGCCGGAGGAAAGCCCAAACGCACAATTCTTGTTTGTCTATGGTCAGGCGAAGAATTTGGTCTTTTGGGTTCAACCGCTTGGGTTGAGGGCAATACCGATAAGATGGATAAAATATCTGCGATGTTCAACCGCGATGGAGGCCCAACTGTTCCAACTAGTATAACTGTTCCAGAAGCAATGCTAAATGATTTTGAAAGTATCTGCAAACCAATAAATGGAATTAATACAAATTTCCCATTCGCAGTTCGCAAAGCAACTCCTCGCCCAAAGCCTAAATCGCCGGGTGGTACCGATACTGCACCATTTATTGTTCAGGGAGTACCTACATTCCAATTCGGTACTGAGGATATAAATGGATACGATTTTAGTTACGGCGAAATTTGGCATACCGAACGCGATACCTACGATAAATGCCCTGCTGAATACTCAAACCACACATCTATTGTAACGGCAATTGTAGTTTATGGTGTTGCAAATTTAGACCACCTACTATCGCGCAATGGTCTTTTTGCTCCCGATGAACCTGAAAAACCAAAGGATGATGGCAAAAAGGGAAAGAAAAAATAGTTTTTAAGAGTTAGAATAAAGATGAATAGCGTATCAGAACAGATACGCTATTTTCGTCAACCCCTCAAGGGTTTAAAACCCTTGAGGGGTTGACTATTCCGAACTAACTTTCTTATTCTACCTTCTATTTCCATTCCTTTTCCTACCTTTGTGCCATTTTGACGCAAACAGCTAATTGGAACAACTTTTGATTAAATCTGTTTGCAAAAAAAGAACCTTGATAATCAAATAAAAAACTACATATTGCGCTATGAGCAAGAAACATAAGCATAACGAAGAGATGGCAGAGGAGAAAAAAACTACCGAAGGAAATGATACTCAAACCGCACAGGCGGAAGAGAATATCGCTGTTGAGAATGAGCAAACCTCTCAACCTGAGGCCGACAAAAAAGAAGAAACTGTTGATTTTGCAGGTCAGTTTGAGGATATGAGGGACAAATACCTTCGTCTTTCGGCCGAGTTCGACAACTACCGAAAAAGAACACTCCGCGAAAAGTCCGACATCTTAAAATATGGTTCGGAGGAAGTTTTAAAAGATTTACTTCCTGTTGTTGATGATTTAGACAGAGCCCTAAAAGTAATAGAAACGGCCACCGATATTAACGCAGTTAAGGATGGACTATCGTTAATTGTGAACAAATTCAACGAGTTCCTAAAATCGAAAGGCGTTAAGGAAATTGATGCTGTTGGACAGGAATTGAATACCGATTTGCATGAAGCTATCACAAAGTTCCCTGTTCAAGACGACGCACAAAAGGGGAAGATTGTAGACGTAGTTCAAAAAGGATATATGCTTAACGATAAAGTAATGCGTTTCTCAAAGGTAGTAGTGGGCGAATAAGCGAACAATTATCATGACAACAAAAAGAGATTTTTACGAGATACTGGGTGTTAGCAAAAATGCCAGCAAGGAGGAAATAAAAAAAGCCTACAGGCAAAAAGCCATTCAGTACCACCCCGATAAAAACCCCGGCGACAAAGAGGCAGAGGATAAGTTTAAGGAAGCCGCCGAGGCATACGAGGTTTTAAGCGATGACAATAAACGCGCCCGATACGACCAATTCGGACATGCTGGAATGGGTAGTTCAGGAGGTGGTTACTCCCACGATTGGAATATCGATGATATTTTCTCGCAATTTGGCGATATCTTTGGCGGTCATTTTGGCAGTTTTGGAGGATTCGGCGGGTTTGGCGGTGGCGGAGGAAGAGGCGGACGTCGAGTTGCTCGTGGTACCGATTTACGCGTAAAGGTTAAACTAAACTACTCCGAGATTGCAAATGGCGTTGAGAAAAAAATCAAGGTAAATAAATACGTTAGCTGCAACTCTTGCAGTGGCACGGGAGCCGAAAGTTCATCGGGATATACAACCTGTTCAACCTGCCGTGGCTCAGGGCGTGTTACTCAAGTTGTAAACAGCATTTTTGGCCAAATGCAACAGGCCACAACATGCCCAACCTGCGGAGGCGAAGGCAAAACCATAATCAACAAATGTAAAGCCTGCAGCGGCGAGGGTGTTGTTCGCGACAGCGAGGTAATTACCATAAACATTCCTGCGGGGGTTGCCGAAGGTATGCAACTGAGTGTATCGGGCAAAGGAAATGCAGCCCGCAGAGGTGGTGTTCCGGGCGATTTACTAGTAATAATTGAAGAGGAGAAACATTCTGAGTTAATTCGCGATGGTAACGACCTCATATACAACCTAAGCGTTAGCATCCCCGATGCTATTCTTGGTGCTCCCATTGAGATTCCCACAATTGATGGAAAAGTAAAAATCAAGATAGAACCCGGAACCCAACCTGGCAAAATTTTGAGGCTAAGAGGAAAGGGGTTGCCCGAGGTTAACAGCTACAACCGTGGCGATTTGCTTGTTGCAATAAACGTTTATATACCAAAGAGCCTAAGCAAAGACGAAAAAGCAATTATCGAAAAGATATCGAAGTCGCCAAGTTTTGCTCCCGATCCAAAGGAACAAACATCGTTTTTTGAACGAATGCGAGGATATTTTGAGTAGTTGAAGTCTTTTTCATAAATCACACAAAATGAGCGGTTACAATGAATTATTCGAATTCGTGTACCGCTCAAACTTTTTTTAACAGTTTAACGATTTTGAGATTTAATTAAACTTTTACCTTTGTTTGCGTCTTAAATAAAAAAGATAAAAGATTTTCGAAAAATGTAACAAATCAAAACTTATTAGTCTAACTCTTAGAATTAACAAATAATACATTAAATTTTCCCAACTATGAACCTACTAGAAGCACACGGTATTGAAAAACGCTATTCGGGCCACCTTGCGCTCGACGATGTTAGCATTATGGTTCCTAAAGGCACCATTTATGGACTGTTAGGACCAAATGGTGCAGGAAAAACAACCCTTATTAGAATTATCAACCAAATTACTGGCCCCGATAAAGGCGAGGTGCTTTTTAATGGCCGAAAACTTGAAGCCAACGATATCTACAAAATAGGATATCTGCCCGAGGAACGCGGATTATATAAAAAAATGAAGGTTGGCGAACAAGCCCTTTTCCTATCTCAACTCAAAGGTTTGAGCAGAAACGATGCAATGAAACGCCTCAAGTATTGGTTCGAGAAATTTGAGATTCAAAGTTGGTGGGATAAGAAAATTGAGGAACTATCGAAAGGTATGGCTCAAAAGGTACAGTTTATGGTTACTGTTATTCACGAGCCCGAACTGCTTATATTTGATGAGCCATTCAGCGGTTTCGACCCAATAAATACTCAACTTGTAAAGGACGAAATTCTTGAACTGAAGAAGAAGGGAACTACCATTATCTTCTCAACCCACAACATGTCAACCGTCGAGGATTTGTGCGACCATATCACCCTTATCAACAAGTCAAAAAATATTCTTAGCGGACAAATTGATAATGTGAGGATGAACTACGGTAGCAACATTTTTGAGGTTGGCTACCGCGGCAATTACGATGCTATTGCAAGTAACCTTGGGGGAATGTTCGAGATTATAAACAATAACATCGAAAACGCTGTACCTAAACTACAGGTTAAAGTTTCAAACCCAGCTGAAAGCAACAAGTTACTCCAAAGCATCCTCCCTCATACCGAAGTTGTATCGTTCAACCCAGTTGTACCAAGCATGCACGATATCTTTATAAAAGTGGTAAGCGAGTACAACAAAACTCACGGTTTATCAAATAACTAATTCATCAATCTAAAAAAATAAGAGTAATGAAGCAGATATATCTTATACTCCAACGCGAGTTTATGACAAGGGTTAGAAAAAAATCATTCATCATACTAACTCTGCTTACTCCATTTTTCTTTGCTGCAATGATGGTACTTCCATCGTACCTAGCAACAATGGAAGATACCGATGTTAAAAGCATTGCAATTATTGATAACACTGGAAATTTTGCCGATGCAGTTCCTCAAACTGAGTATTTAAAGTTCAGTTATATCACCGATACTCCTGTCGATAAATTAAAAAACTCCTTGGAAGAATCGGGATATTACGCCCTACTTGCAATTGATAGCACATCGGAAAAAATCACACCAAGGCTCACAATCTATTCCACAAAGCAACCTTCAATCGATGTAATATCGCATATTGAGAATTCACTTGAGAAGGAGATAGAAACCCGCAAGTTAAAGTCCTACAATATCGAGAATCTTGATAAAATTCTGGATGATGTAAAAACCGAGGTTAATCTCCGCTCGATTAAGGTGACTAAGGATGGCGAGGAAAAGGAAAGTAGCACCCTAATTACCATGGGAATTGCATACATCCTTAGCTTCCTTATGTACATGATGGTTCTGCTGATGGGTAACCAGATTATGCAGGGTGTTATTGAGGAAAAAAACAACCGTGTTATCGAGGTGATTATTTCGTCAATCAAACCTATAAACCTGATGTTGGGTAAAATTTTCGGTTTGGCATCGGTTAGCCTACTACAAATCTTTATTTGGGTGGTTCTAACATTTGGACTAGCAACCGTTGGACTAAGTTTTATTACCGAGAAAGGGCAAAAAGCCAACATTGAGCAAGTAAAGACTGCCCAGGATATGATGGGACAGCAAGGCATTGATACAGCGACAATCCCTACCGATATTGAACCTAGCGAGGGTGAAAGTTTTATAACTGCACTTAAAAATCAAAATTTCGTACTGATAATTGGAGGTTTTATTTTCTACTTCCTAGTTGGATTTTTGTTGTATGCTGCGCTATACGCCGCGGTTGGTTCGGCTGTAGAGAACATTACCGACACACAGCAACTAGTTTTGCCAATAACGCTTCCGCTTATACTTGCTCTATTTGTTATGATTAGCGGAATAAAATCGCCCGACAGTCCTTTGGTTTTCTGGTTCTCAATGATTCCATTCACATCGCCAGTGGTTATGCTTACCCGCTTGCCCTTTGGAGTACCTGGCTGGCAACTAGCTCTATCTGCATCACTCCTAGTTATCACCTTTATAATTGTTACAATTTTTGCAGCAAAGATTTACCGTGTAGGTATTTTGATGTACGGCAAAAAGTACACCTGGGCCGAAATGTGGAAATGGATGCGTTATAAAAACTAAACTAGATTTCCATAAAATAATTTGAAAAGCGAAGAATCTAGCAATAGATTTTTCGCTTTCTTTATTACAAATTTTTCGAGAATGACTGAATCAAAAGAAAAACTATATAAAGCAATAGAACAGCACTGCGAGGGCGATTCAACTGGCCACGATTGGTGGCATATTTACCGTGTTGTTAAACTGGCGCTTAGAATTGGGGAGCAAGAAAACGCCAACATCGAACTTGTTGAGATTGCCGCTCTTATGCACGATTTGGACGACTGGAAACTTTCTTCCGATTCTGAAAATTACCCAAATGCTCGGAAACTTCTTAAAGAGAACGACTTCGACCAATCTACAATTGATAGGGTTATTGAGATAGTTGAGCAGGTTTCGTTCAAGGGGGCTGGGGTTGACACAACCCCTGGAAGTATTGAGGCAAAGGTTGTACAGGATGCTGACAGGCTCGATGCTATAGGTGCCATTGGTGTTGCCCGTGCTTTTGCGTTTGGCGGTTCCAAAGGTCGACCATTGTATGCTCCCGAAGTTGAACCGCAAATGCATCAATCCTTTGAGGAGTACAAGCAATCCAAGGGGCATACAATCAACCATTTTTACGAAAAACTTCTGCTCCTAAAGGATAGACTCAACACAAATACTGCGAAGGAAATCGCCACCGAACGCCATAAGTTTATGCAACTGTTCTTGGACCAATTCTACAAAGAGTGGAATATATAATGAATGTGAGGAAGGAAACGAAGTTAGAGGAATGTTTATTCTCTTACTTAATTAATCGGATATACTTAGTCTAATATAAAATATCTTCAAAAATGAATATCGCAATTATCGACCTTGGCACAAACACTTTTAACCTTCTAGTTGCCCAAAGTAACGGAAACGGAAAGTACAACATCATTCACGAAAGCAAGCATCCTGTAAAACTTGGCGAAGGCGGATTGACACAGAAAATAATTACCCCTGCGGCTTGGCAACGCGGAATAGATGCCATCGACAAGCATATGCAAACAGCCAAAGGGCTCTCTGCTGAGAAGTTCTTCGCTTTTGCAACTTCAGCCACCCGCGATGCTTCCAACGGAAAAGAGTTTGTTGATGAAATCTACAACCGATTCGGGCTAAAAATTGAGGTTATTGATGGTTCACGCGAAGCTAACTTAATATATAAAGGAGTTCGGCAGGCCATTGAATTGGGTGATGAGTGCAACCTAATCGTCGATATTGGTGGAGGTAGCAACGAAATAATTCTAGCCAACTCAAAGGAGATTTTCTGGCTAAAAAGTTTCGACTTAGGGGTATCGCGCCTAATGCAGCTATTCAACCCTTCCGACCCAATATCGAAGGAGCAAATAATTGCCATTGAAAACCATATCAGGAAGGAAATTGAACTTCTTTTCGTTGCAGTAAAAAAACACAAACCCACAAGAATGGTTGGGAGTTCTGGCTCCTTCGACTCATTTAGGAATATCCTTGAATTTGCTGGTAAAATAGAGTTATCCGATAAAACCTGGGCGCAAATACCAATGCAGGAATATGTAAATCTGCACAACCTATTCATCAATTCAGTTCGCGAGGAGAGGCTTAAAATCAAAGGGCTTGACCCAATCCGTGTGGATTTAATTGTGCTTGCATCAATATTTGTGAATTTTCTTGTGGAGCAGTTCGAAATTAAATCGATGCACCAATCGGAATATGCGTTAAAGGAAGGCTTTTTGAGCGAACTATCGGAAAGCATTCAGTAAATACAATTGCTATAATCCGTTTTTTGGTTAATTTTACCCATCAAAGGTTAAACCTAACTGGTTAACCTTTAACCTTTAATTATTCAGATATGTCCAAAATACTAGTAATCGACGACGAAAAAGCTATCCGCAATACGCTTAAGGAGATATTGGAGTTCGAAAGTCACACTGTAGATTTAGCCGAAGATGGCGCTGCTGGAGTTGAAATGTTTACCAACGGTGGTTACGATATTGTTCTTTGCGATATTAAAATGCCGCAAATGGATGGTATTGAGGTTTTGGATAAGCTGCAGGAGCAATCTAACGATACTCCTGTGATTATGATATCGGGTCACGGAAATATTGACACCGCTGTTGAAGCAATCAAAAAAGGAGCTTACGATTTTATTGAGAAGCCCCTCGACCTAAACCGACTACTTATTACAATCCGCAATGCCACCGATAAAACTACGCTAATTCAGGAAACTAAAGTCTTAAAGCGAAAGGTTAACAAAGCATTTGATATTGTTGGGGAATCGCCTGCAATTACAAAGGTAAAGGATATGATTGAGCGCGTTGCTCCAACCGAGGCGCGCGTTCTTATTACAGGACCTAACGGAACGGGTAAAGAATTGGTATCGCGCTGGTTGCACGAGAAAAGCAGTCGCGCTGCAATGCCATTCGTGGAGGTAAACTGCGCCGCAATCCCTTCGGAATTAATCGAGAGCGAACTATTCGGTCATGAAAAAGGAGCTTTCACCTCTGCCATTAAGCAACGTAAAGGAAAATTCGAGCAAGCCGATGGTGGCACACTATTCCTCGACGAAATTGGCGATATGAGCCTTAGCGCCCAAGCGAAAGTTTTACGTGCTTTGCAGGAACACAAAATCAGCCGCGTAGGTAGCGATAAGGATATCACCGTGAATGTCCGTGTTATTGCCGCAACAAATAAAAACCTAACCAAGGAGATTGAACTCGGAAACTTCCGCGAGGACTTGTACCACAGACTCAGCGTAATTATTATTCATGTTCCAGCATTAAACGAAAGGTTGGAGGATATTCCTCTACTATCGGCTCATTTTAACGAACTAATTTGTGGAGAGTACGGCATACAGCCAAAACAAATAACCCCCGATGCCATTGATGAACTGAAAAAACTAAAGTGGACAGGAAATATACGAGAACTACGCAATGTTATTGAACGTCTGATTATTTTAAGCGACAAGGAGATAACTGGCAAGGATGTAAAAGCGTTTGCTGGACCAGCGTTTTAGAGAAATAAAATTCTCCCTAAATAAAATCAACGCCCGAATGGTTTAAAACCCTTCGGGCGATTGACATTACTTAATAGACTTCAAGTACTCCTCCGTACTTAAAATCTTCGCATAACTTCTTAATGTAGCAAGCGTTGAAAGGTGCACCATTTTAGCGGGGATTGTTTCGTTGCCCCACTTTAAATCTTTAGTAGCACAGGCATCGTCAATCAATGTAACATTAAACCCGTAATCAGTACCAGCTCTAACGGCAGCCTCAACGCACATTTGCGTTTGCATTCCACAAACAACGAGTTTTGAAACCTGCTGACCACGCAGATATTCATACAATGGAGTTCCAACAAATGAATTAACCGCTGTTTTTGTAAAAACCTGCTCGCCATCAATAGGTTTTACCAGTTCATTTATAGCATCTTTCTCAGCTGATTGATGCTTAATAAAAACCACTAACCATCCTTTGGCTCTAAACTCAGCAATAATTTTGGCTGCATTTTGTGCAGCAGGAATAGGATTTACCAATTCCGATTTTCCACCAGCAAAGTAAAAATCCTGAATATCAACCACAAGTAAGGCCACCCTTGAAGTGTCTGGGATATTTGCCTTAACGATTATTCCCACAAAAATCAAAAGAGATAGAACTACTATTTTTTTCATAATCATTTGATTTTAATTACATATAAAAACAAAGGTAACCAAAATTGGCTACCTCTGTCCTACCCTTAACCTATTAACTAACTTTTAAAAAAGAAACAAGCATTACTACTGGAAAGGGACTCATCGAATTGTTCCTCGTACAACTTAATGTCGAGTTGGTCAACAAAAACATCGTAGAACGTGATTATTCCTTTGGGGCAAACCCTCGGATTATCGTCCTCGAAAAAAACAACCTGATGATTGAACCAATACGGATTACTGGTCATTAGCAACTCGCCAACCAGACTCACTTGCTTATGTGTTTTTCCGTAAAACATATTGGTTTTTATTTCTTATCTAAATTAGCAAACTCCAATATGCTTGTCAAATAAGTTATAGGTTTTTGATGATGATATTAATCACTAATTAATTAAAAATGAGTAAGGCATTGAAATGCAGAGAAGTAAAGAAACAAAAAACTCCGAGAATAACTCTCGGAGTTTGGGTGGAAGACCGGGTTCGAACCGGCGACCCTCAGAACCACAATCTGATGCTCTAACCAGCTGAGCTACATCCACCATTTTGCGGTTGCAAAGGTAAATATTTTTTCTAAAATTCAAACAAAAGATTTAATCAATTTAATTTTTTTCAGATTAATTGCAGAAATTAAACATCATCTGAAAATATTAGCATTCGCATCTAAGTTTTTATACTTTAGCTTGAAATTGATAGAGAATTGAACATCTCCTTAAAACTCAATAAAACAAACGCTCTACAATCCTACCAAATCATTCGATTTTTGGGGATTATTGCCATTAGCATAGCTATGGTAAAACTTTCCGTACCCCAAAGTCAAATTGGGCATTACGAAATGTTACTATTCCTTACAAACCTTCTTGCAACATTTTGGATAACGGGGATGATTCAGGCATTACTTCCGCTTTACGGGAAATTCCAAATCGATGGGCAAAAATCGTCAGTACTATTCAATGCATTTATTCTAATTACAGGTTTATCAGTACTTTCTGGCGCCATTGCATTTTTAATCAAAGGGCTATTGTTTAAAGTAGATGGCATTGCAAGTTTACCATTCTACAACCTTGTAATCCTATACCTAACGCTTAGTACCCCAACATTACTCATAGAGTATATATATCTTCTAAAAGACAAGCCCCGGCAGATGATTATATATGGAGTTATTACTCACGTACTGCAAGTTCTGCTTGTTATTGGACCTCTCTTAATCGATATAAATATTGAATACTCTGTTTACGGACTCATAGCGATTTCTGCAATAAGGATAATTTGGCTAATCATTTTAATTTATAAAAACTCCGCATTAACAATCAACAAGGAGTTTCTTAAAGAACACACAAAGCAAGGATTTCCTTTAGCGCTAAAATATTTAATAAGCAGCTCTGGCACATATATCGACCAGGCCATTATCACAACTCATTTTGATTCAGCCACATTCGCCATATACAGATTTGGAGCACGCGAAATACCTTTGATTGTACTTATGACTACTAGTTTAAGCACAAGTTTGCTTAGTGACTTTAGCAACTCAGTGCAACTAAAAAGCACTCTCAAAGAACTCAAGCAGAAGTCGCTTCAGTTAATGCACCTATTATTTCCTCTGGCAATCCTTACAATACTTTTGAGCAAGCCTCTCTTCCCAATTATTTTTAGTCCGGAGTTTGCCGAAAGTGCCAATATCCTAATGATATATGCGCTGATAATTACAAGCAGGGCAATATTCCCTCAAACAGTTACAATGGGACTACAGCGCAACGGGATTGCACTTCTCGCCTCAATAGTTGAAATGGTTTTGAACATTGCCCTCAGCCTATTACTACTAATTCCTTTTGGAATTGAGGGTGTTGCTATGGCTACCGTTATTGTATATTTATTGGAGAAAGTATTTTTGGCATATTACAATCAAATCAAATTAGAAATTCCCTTTAAAGAATACACACCCGTTAGGCCTTTCATACTATACAGCGTTGCAACTATCGCTGTTTATTGCATCGCAAGGTTTATTATTTAATGAGAGCTCAACCCTATTGGTAATCATAAAAACAATTACTTTTGTATAAAATTTCGGAGATATGGCAGCCCTAGAAAAAATTCTGGAAATCAAAACCCAAATAAGGCATAGGATGAATGGCGAGGTGGCCGACAATATGCGTCGCGAGGGGATTATTTACAAGGTTAACTACGGCGTATCAATCCCAGAACTACAACAGATAGCCAAAGGCTTTAAGGGCGACCACGAACTTGCGTTGGAACTTTATAACGACGAAATCCGCGAGTGCAAAATCATCGCATCAATGATTGATGACCCTGCGCTGGTTACTGGCGAGCAAATTGACGACTGGTCCAACGAATTCGACAACCCCGAGATTGTGGAGCAGGTTTGCGGAAACTTAATATGGAAATCGGAGTACGCGCTTTCGCGCAGCATTGAGTGGTGTCTAAGCGACGATGAGTTGCTCCAAAAAGCAGGGTTTATTATGATTGCTCGCAATGCGTCGAACACTGATATTAAGGAAAGTATATTTGAACCATACTTAGGTATTATTGAGAACCTAGCCGATACTATTTCCGGCATAACCCAAAGTTCAATAGTATTCGCTCTCCGCGAAATAGCCAAACGCAGTCCGAAGTTAGAACAACTAGCGCTAAAAACCGCCCAGAACTTAACCGAATCCGAAAATGAAATTGCAGCATGGATTGGCAACGAGATTATTTTTGAATTTAGCGACGATAACACTGACGAATTGTCATAATCAATTTCGGGCACATCATTTGAATAATTCATCACATCTTAAATTTTAAATTATTGCTATGGATTTTTTTCGTTCTTCAAATCCCGCTTTAACCGACAAGGCATTTAGCGGGTATGGCTCTTTTGCAGGTTCCGAAACTATGACCTACAAAGGAACAATGAATAAAACATTACTAATGTTAGCGCTTGTTGTTCTTGGTGCTGCATTTACATGGAGAATGTTTTTTGAGAGTTTAAATCCGTCATCGGTATATGTATGGATGCTTGTAGGCGGCATTGGTGGATTTATCACATCGCTTGTTGTGATTTTTGCTCCAAAAACATCACCTTATTCTGCACCAATCTACGCTGTGCTTGAAGGTTTATTCCTTGGTGGAATATCGGCATACTTTGCTGCAACCTATAGCGCAGGTATAGTAATACAGGCTGTTGGGTTGACTTTTGCCACATTCTTTTTAATGCTTTTAGCATTCAGAACAGGAACAATCAAAGCCACTGCACGCTTTAAAACTGGAGTATTGGCTGCAACTGGGGCCATTGCGCTTATGTACTTTGTATCGTTTATTCTAGGATTCTTTGGAATTAACATTGGATTTATACATAGCAGCGGAACCTTCGGCATTATTTTCAGCCTTATTGTTGTTGCTGTTGCTGCATTGAACCTAATTCTTGATTTCGACTTCATTGAAAAGGCATCGGCTGCACGTGCTCCAAAATACATGGAATGGTACGGTGCATTCGGGCTAATGGTAACCTTAATTTGGTTATACATTGAGTTCCTAAAACTGCTATCGAAAATTTCGCGTCGATAGTTAAAGCAGTTAACTGGACTGCAAACTGGAAATGTTTTTCGAAAAATATTATCAAAGGTTTGATATTTAAATAATAGTTAATAACTTTGCAGGCCATTAACAGAATTAGAAGTTAAAAGATAAATACAATGAAAGAGGGAATACATCCACAAAATTATCGATTGGTGGCATTCAAGGACATGTCGAACGAGCATGTTTTTATCACCAAGTCGGCTGTTAATACCAAGGACACAATTACCGTTGACGGTGTTGAGTATCCATTGGTAAAAGTTGAAATTTCCAACACTTCGCATCCATTTTATACTGGTAAGATGAAGCTTGTTGACACCGCTGGTCGCGTTGATAAGTTCATGAACCGCTACAAAAAGCACATGGATAAAAAGTAATTAGGAATACAAAAACATTTAAAAAAGCTCTGTAACAAGAGCTTTTTTTATTGCATTACGTTAAGGTTGTTCCTCAGGTTTTAATAAATTTGCAATGGCAGACGCTAGGCATTAGACACAAGATTTCAGACTAAAACCAATAAATAAATGGAACGGAGCTATATACTTTTCGACGATATTAGAAGGGAAAATCTTCTACCGTTAACATTCACTCGTCCAGTGGCCGAGATTCGTGTTGGAATCCTCACAATCACTGAAAAGTGGAAGCATTATTTGGGCGATAGTTGTTCTTTCCTTACCAAGGAGTACCTTTCCGAGAAGTACCCAATGAACACAACAAACACCGAGCTTTTACTGATTAATGGCGGTGTGTGTCCGGATAAAAATCTGGTTGATGCAATTCTGAAACTAAAAGCAGGCGATGCGTTAATCTCCGAAAATTGCGTAATTGCTGGCGTATTAAGGTCTGTTCCAAAAAACAACCCATGCATTTCCGATTTCTACAATACAACAATTTATAACAACAGCGTTCTTCAAATATCGAACCCTTGGGATATATTCCGATTTAACGGCGAAGCCATTGAGCAAGACTTTGAACTCCTGACAAAAAACCGAAAGTCGGAACCAATATCATCTACCAATACAACTCTAAATCCAGCAAGAGTATTTATTGAAAAAGGGGCCAGGGTTGAATGCTCCATTCTTAATGCAGAAACTGGCCCAATATACATTGCTAAGGATTCCGAAATAATGGAAGGTTCAATAGTTCGTGGGCCTTTTGCCCTTGGCGAACATTCTGCCTTAAAAATGGGCGCAAAAATCTACGGTCCAACTACAATTGGCCCACACTCAAAGGTTGGCGGAGAGGTGAACAACAGCGTAATTTTTGGTTACTCCAACAAGGCGCACGACGGATTCCTAGGCAATTCCGTAATTGGGGAATGGTGCAACCTAGGTGCAGACTCCAACAATTCGAACCTTAAAAACAACTACGCTGAGGTTAAACTCTGGAATTACACGCGAAAAAGTTTTGTTAAAACAGGATTGCAATTCTGCGGATTAATCATGGGCGACCACTCAAAATGCGGTATCAACACAATGTTTAACACAGGAACAGTTGTTGGTGTGAGCGCCAACATCTTTGGTAGCGGATTCCCTCGCAATTTTGTACCCTGTTTTTCTTGGGGTGGAGCTAGCGGCTTTACAGTTTATCAACCAGCCAAAGCTTTTGAAACAGCCGAAATTGTTATGTCTCGCAGAGATATTAAACTATCGGATATTGACAAAAAGATTTTGCTTGAAGTTTTTGAGCAAACCAAGGAGTTCCGTAACTTTTAATCAGTTCAGTTTTTATTCTCAGCCTAGAACCTGACATAACTGTTTGGCACAAGGATTGACTTATATGTATTCCGATAAAATTTTGCGGGATTAATGACACATTGTCACAACTTTGTTTTTATTTAAATTGATATGAGAAAAAAATACAGCATACAGGTTTTAAACCAACTTATGAGCGACGAGAGCGATTCGGAAGTGAATTTTATTCCAATTCTTGCCGATGACAGTACCCCCGAGGTAAACTCATCGGACATACCCGATGTCATCCCAATTTTGGCATTGCGAAACACCACGCTATTCCCTGGAGTTGTGATGCCTATAACCGTTGGACGCGAAAAATCTATCAACCTTATCAAAAGTCTTCCATCAAAAAAGAAGATTATTGGGGTTATTTCGCAGATTGATGCAAAGGTTGAAGACCCCGAAAACAACGATTTGTATAAGATTGGAACCATTGCCCACGTGCTGAAAGTACTGGAAATGCCCGATGGCAACACATCGGTTATTTTACAAGGGGTATCGAGGTTTGAGGTAATTGACTACCTTGATAATACTCCATACTTTATGGCAAGGGTTAACATCCTTTCGGATATCCTGCCCGACGAGAACGACAAGGAGTTTAAGGCGATTGCAGGTTCAATTAAGGATTTAACAATCAAAATTATCAACCTATCGCCACATCTTCCTCAGGAAGCATCGTTTGCCATTAAGAATATAGACAACAACAAGCTGCTTATAAACTTTATCTGCTCCAACAGCGAAATTAAAACGCCTGACAAGCAGAGTCTGCTTGAGAAATCGTTACTCAAAGATAGAGCCTCGCTCCTACTTGAATTTCTGTCCAAAGAGGTTCAAATGCTGGAGCTAAAGCACGATATTCAAACCAAGGTTAAGGTCGATTTGGACCAGCAGCAGCGTGAGTACTTCCTTCAGCAGCAAATGAAAACCATTCAGGACGAGCTTGGAGGAAACCCTGTTGAGCAGGAAATTGGGGATTTAAAAGAGAAAGCAAAGCACAAAAAGTGGAGCAAGGAGGTTGCCGAACATTTCGACAAAGAGGTAACCAAACTAAACAGGATGAACCCAATGGCTGGCGAGTATTCAGTTCAGCTAAACTATGTTCAACTTTTGCTTGACCTACCTTGGAACGAGTACACTGCAGATAATTTCGATTTAAAACACGCTAAAGAAATCCTTGACGAAGACCACTTTGGTTTAGAGCAAGTTAAGGAACGTATACTTGAGCATCTTGCTGTGCTTAAACTAAAAGGCGATATGAAAGCGCCAATAATCTGCCTCTACGGCCCTCCGGGTGTTGGAAAAACATCGCTTGGTAAGTCTGTAGCTAGAGCTTTAGGAAGAAGTTACGCACGGATATCGCTAGGCGGCATGCACGATGAGGCCGAAATACGTGGTCATCGCAAAACATACATTGGTGCAATGCCCGGTAGGATTATCCAAAGCATTAAGAAGGTTAAATCGTCGAACCCAGTTATCATTCTCGACGAGATTGATAAAGTTGGAAAGGATTTCCACGGCGACCCTTCATCGGCATTGCTTGAAGCGCTAGACCCTGAGCAAAACTTTGCGTTCCACGACAACTACCTTGAGGTGGAGTTCGACCTATCCAAAGTGATGTTTATAACCACTGCAAACACAATATCTACAATTAGTCCAGCCCTACGCGACCGTATGGAGATGATTGAGGTTAGCGGCTATAGCTTGGAGGAGAAGGTTGAAATTGCAAAACGTCACCTGTTACCAAACCAAATCAAGGAACACGGCTTGGAGGAAAAACAGGTTCTGCTAAACGACAAGATAATTGAGACCATCATTCAGAACTATACACGCGAGAGTGGCGTTCGGAATCTGAACCAAAAAGTTGCAAAGGTTGTTCGCAGCATTGCCAAAAAGATTGCGTTTGACGAAAAACATAACTCCAAACTTACACCAAAGGACACCGAAACAATTCTTGGCGTTCCCCGATACACTAAGGAACTTTACCAAGGAAACGATTTAGCAGGAGTTGTAACTGGCTTGGCTTGGACCGAAGTTGGCGGAGAAATCCTGTTTGTTGAAACAAGCCTTAGCAAAGGGAAAGGTAGCTTGACAATTACTGGAAACTTGGGCGAAGTAATGAAAGAATCAGCAGTGCTGGCGTTGGAATATATTAAATCGCACGCCGACAACCTTAACTTGAGTTCAGATATATTCGAGAAGTGGAATGTTCACATCCACGTTCCCGAAGGAGCCATACCAAAGGATGGCCCATCGGCAGGTATTACCATGGTAACATCGCTTGCATCGGCACTTACACAGCGTAAGGTTCGGAAGAGCGTTGCCATGACTGGCGAAATCACTCTACGAGGAAAAGTTCTCCCTGTAGGTGGAATAAAAGAGAAAATATTAGCCGCTAAACGTGCAGGAATTACCGAAATTGTCCTTTCCGATGAGAACAAAAAAGATATCTCCGAAATTAATGCTCAATACATAAAAGGGTTGAAGTTTATTTATGTTGACAGCATTATGGAGGTGCTAAAGTACGCCCTACTCGATGAGAAAGTAGATAAACCCCTGAAATTAGAATAGATATATCATCAATAGCATTAAGGCTTAGTTCTGAGGACTAGGCCTTTTTTTCTAATAATTTTGGAGTATCGCCGTATTAAATCTATTTTTGCTCAATAAAAAATCCTTTATGTCAACTATCAAAAATACTATTAAACATCTCCCAAATGCCATCACATTGTTAAACTTGGTAGCTGGGTGCTTTTCTATTGTAGCATCGTTCGAAGGACAACTTGAGGCGGCTGGTTTGTTTATTCTAATTGCAGGAGTGCTCGATTTTCTTGACGGATTTACCGCAAGGCTTATAAAAGCCTACTCGCCTTTAGGTAAAGAATTGGACTCTCTCTCCGATGCAGTTAGCTTTGGTGTTGCCCCATCTATGATTCTTTTCCAACTGATGAAGCAAAGTCTAGGTATTCCACAGGGCGAAGGATTGCTGGATGGACACTGGTTATTGGCAATTCCATTTGTAATGGCCGCATTCTCATCGTTACGCTTAGGAATTTTCAACCTTGATGAGCGCCAAACATCATCGTTTATAGGACTTCCAACACCTGCCAACGCTTTTCTGATTGCTGGATTGGTTTTTGGATTGGATAGTACCTGGAGCGGTCTTTACAGCTCAATTACAACATCAAGCACAATAATAATTGCAATAGTAGCAATACAATCGTTCCTGCTGGTTTGTGAATTGCCAATGTTCTCGTTGAAATTAAAATCGTTAAACCCAAAATTGGCCTACAAACAATTCATCCTTATAGGCGGAGCAATTGCATTTATTGTAATATTCAGGAAAGCATCCTTATCATTCATCATTCTGTGGTATATTTTACTATCAGTAGTTTTTTACTTTGCTGATAAGATGTTTAAAAATGATAATCAATAGCCTTTATAAATGGTAAAAATGCCTTAATTTTGTCAGCATAAAACCCAACAAAGATGAAATTTCACGCAGAAATCACCGTAATGCCTTTAAAGGCTCTACTCGACCCTCAGGGAAAAGCAGTAAATGCTACTTTACACGGAATTGGATACAACGAGGTATCGAATGTTCGTATTGGAAAGCACGTTAACCTTGAAATTGAAGCCGCAACTAAAGAGGCTGCCATTGAAAAGGTTACCGATATTTGCTCTAAAGTTCTATCGAATCCTGTAATGGAGGGATTTGAAATTCACTTGACAGAAGTAAAAGACTAACTATTCACCGTTAGTTTTACCTCTAATAATTTCTGCCTGTTTCTTTATGGATTCCTTGTGAACCAACTGAAGCAGGCTTTTTACGTACTCCTCATCCAAGCCAAGTTTTTTCCCACACTCAATTCTAGACTGTAAAATGCTCTCCCATCTACGTAGTTCAAAAACCGTAACGTTCCTATTTCGCTTATACTCTCCAATTTGCTCAACCAAACGCATTCGATTTGCCAGCAACTCTATTATTTGCTGGTCAATTGAGTCAATCTTATTCCTTGTTTGTGCAAGGAAGTCAACAAAATCGTCACTCGACGATGATATATCGTGAAACGTTAAGGCATTGATTAAATCCGTAAATTCCTTGGGGGTTAATTGCTGCTTGGCATCGCTCAACGCCACAGGAGGATTGGGATGAACCTCAACCGTCAACCCATCGAACGATAAATCTAAAGCATGTTGTGCTATCTCGTGAATAAGGCCTGCAAGACCAGCAATATGACTAGGGTCGCAAATAACTGGCAGATTTGGAAAACGGCTCTTTAAATCGATAGCAAGTTCCCACTTTGGGATATTGCGTAAACGAGAGCGTTCATAAGGGTAAAAGCCCCTATGAATAGCCGCTAACTTTGTTATTCCTGCTCGGTGAAAACGCTCAATGGCTCCAATCCAGAGTTCCAAGTCGGGGGTAACAGGGTTCTTTACCAAAACGGGAATGTTGGCATCCTTTAAAACTGCAACTAACTGGTCTACAGAGAAAGGATTTGCAGTTGTACGAGCACCAACCCAAACCATATCAATTCCATACTCAATGGCCTTTTGGGCATGCAACGCCGTAGCAACCTCAGTAGTTACAAGCAAGCCAGTTTCTCGCTTAACCCTCTGTAACCATTTTAACCCAACTTCTCCTGCACCTTCAAAACTGCCTGGCCTAGAACGAGGCTTCCAAATTCCAGCCCTAAACACTTTAACCTTTCCTTCCTTGGCCAAAGCATGGGCAGTTTCCATAACCTGAATTTCACTCTCGGCACTACATGGTCCAGCAATTAGTAATGGCTGTAATAAACCATTGTACCAATCTGGTATTGGGGTAATATTTAGTAAACTATTCAAAACAATCGATTATTTGGTGTAAAGGTATATAGATTATAGTGACTTATTAGTTATACAATAAAAATTAGGAGCAACAGGCTAAAATTGCTCCTAATTATTCGGTTTAACCTTATTATTTGGTAAATGCTAATCATTAAATGTAAACATTGCGCCTTGCAAATTTAAGCATTTTCCTCGGGTTGCTTTTTTTCCCAGTGCTTAATGGTCCATACACTTAGCTTGTAGCTGATGTACATAAGCACAGGCCAACTCAGCAACCATAATATCTCCGATATATACTTCATAACATAATTATTTTAGTAAACGTGCGATTCTGACTTCATCTCTTCCTCATCTATCTGCTTAACATTGATGCTCTTCCAAGCATACCAGATGTAAGCCACAACAAACGGAATTAGCAACGACACAAAACTCATCACTGTAAGGGTAAACTTGCTCGATGAACTATTAAAAATGGTTAGCGAGTGCTGCAAATTGAATGTTGAAGGGTAATACGCAGTGTTGTTCCAACCGGCTATTAGGAGCAGTGCCAGTACTGCAAGAACCGTTCCTGCACCAGTAAACCATATCCCTTTGGTATAGTTGGATATTAAAGACTTAGCAATACCCCAAAGCACAAGCAACACGCCTACTAAGAACACTATCAGAACGACAGGCATCTGAATAAAGTTATGCAGGTACTTGTACTTGGCCATAAACACTGTTCCATCGGCTGGATTTACTGCAAAACCATCGCGCAACATCAACCAAATTGTAAAAACTAGGAATAGCACAACAAATGGTAAAGCGTTGTATAGCAGATGTTTCTTTGCACGTTCGAAAATCGCATTATGGTTAACGTGATTCATAAAGTAAAGGATTGCCAATGTCCGCGCTAAAAAGAATACCGTTAAGCCAAGTGCAAGGTTATGAAGGTTAAGGGCAGCCTCCAAACCATGCCAAGGTGTTTCCCACGATGAGATAACGGGGTTACTGGTATTGGTCAAATTCATCTTATCCACAGAAAACATTGACCCTGTAAAAAATGTTGCCACGGCTGTTCCAAGCAGAATTGTACCAAGCAAACCGTTGATGTAAAGGAAAACCTCGTAGGTTCGCTGACCCAAAAAGTTATTGGGTTTACTTCGGAACTCGTACGAAATTGCCTGAACAATAAAACAGAATAGTATGGCCATCCAAACCCAATATGCTCCGCCAAAACTAGTTGAATAGAACAACGGGAACGATGCAAAGAACGCTCCACCAAAAGTTACAAGCGTTGTGAAGGTAAACTCCCACTTACGTCCAAGTGCATTGATAAGCATTGTACGCTCCAATTCGGTTTTTCCGAGGGTGTAAATTAACGTTTGTCCGCCCTGAACAAAAAGCAGAAAAACCAACAATGCACCAAGCAGCGATATTATAAACCACCAGTAATGCTGCAAAAAGATATATGTAGTATCAACCATAGCTATTTACCTCCCTCTTTAGGTCCAATTTTAATTTGCTTGAACATTATGCGCAACTCCGCAATTAGCAGAGCGGTGAAGATTGTGAAGAAAAGGAAGAAAGTAATTTGTACTGCGCTAGAATCAATTCTGGAAACCGCCGCTACTGTTGGCAAAATATCCTGTATTACCCAAGGTTGACGACCAACCTCTGCAACAATCCAACCAGTTTGACTGGCTATGTATGCAAGCGGAATCATCAGTATTGATAAACGCAAAATCCACTTATTGATTTTAAACTGACGGAAGTAAACCAAGTAAAGTATTAGCATAAAGAAACCGATAAACAGGAATCCTAAAGCTACCATAATATGGAAACTATAGAAGGTTAGCGGAACGTTTGGGATTATGCTCTTGGGATTATTCAGATATCCATACCCAAAGTACTCAAAATTATCGTTAAGTATTGCTCTATAATATGCTACTGCTGCAGTATCGTTGGCATCTTTTGCAGCAGTGTAATCGGCAAGAGCCTTAATAGCGATTTTACCCCGCTCAATCTTCTGCTCGGCAGAAAGGGCAACCTTTTCAACACCATTTTTATCGACATAGGTGTAACCGCCCTCAACAATATCCTTTACTCCAGGTACAAAAGCATCGCCACTGCGATAGCCAAGGAACGATAACATTTTGGGAATCTGAATACGGAAAATGTATGGGTCCTTATCATCGTCGTGCTGTTTTCCGGGTGTTAAAGCGCCAACTACTACTAGCGGAGCACCCTCCTGCCCTTCGTACAACCCTTCCATGGCTGCCAGTTTCATGGGTTGTTTTTGGGCAACCTGATACGCTGAACCATCGCCAGTTAAAGCAAGAAATATTGATGTTACCAATCCAAAAACTGCCGCTACAATTATGCTTCGCTTAGCAAGCAGAATATTTCTGCCCTTAAGCAAATACCATGCGCTAACACCAATCACAAATATTGCAGCGAGCACATACCCTGAAGTTATTGTATGCAAAAATTTGTTTATAGCAACTGGTGAGAAAAGCACCTCCCAAAAATTGTGCATCTCGTTACGCGCCGTGTCAGGGTTGAAGTACATACCGGCAGGATACTGCATCCAACCATTGGCAACGAGAATCCATAATGCAGAAAGATTTGCTCCAACCGCAACCAGCCAGGTTGAAACTAAATGGAACTTCTTGCTAACCTTATTCCAGCCAAAGAACATCACTGCAATAAAGGTCGACTCCATAAAGAACGCCATAATACCCTCAATGGCCAATGGAGCTCCAAAAATATCGCCCACAAACCACGAGTAGTTGCTCCAGTTTGTACCAAACTCAAATTCCAGAATGATACCAGTTGCAACACCAATGGCAAAGTTAATTCCGAAGAGGGTCATCCAAAATTTTGTGATTCGTTTCCACTCCTCGTCGCCCGTTTTAACGTAAAGCGTTTCCATAAACGCAATAATAAAAGCTAGTCCTAGGGTTAACGGAACAAAAACCCAATGATACATTGCCGTGAGAGCAAATTGCGCCCGCGACCAGTTGACCAGCGAAAGGTCGAAGTGTTCCATAGTTTATTTTTTAGGGTTATTGGTTAACTGTTCAATAACGTAGTTGCTACGTTCTTCGTCGGTTTTAAAATTTCGTTTTAGGATATTTGGGAAGAAAAAAATCTTAAGAACTGCAAACATCACAAAGAGTTTAATTAATATAATAATCCACAGCGTTTTGCCAATGGTCATACTTTTAAAACCCTCGTAGTAGAAGCGGAAGATGCGTTTAATCATATCCATATTTTTAACTCAAACAAATTTACATTTTTATGGTTACGGAACAAACTCCGATGATAAATAACACTATTTGCCTGTTGATGTTCGTTGATTTTGCAATATTACTATCAACTAGAAACAACAACCCTTGCCCCTTGTTGTTTAGCAAATTTGATGTAGATTTGAAACTCATTTAGTTAAATAACGATGCTTAGGATTGCGGTTGATTTTGACGGAACAATTGTAGAAAATGCCTACCCTGCTATTGGCAAGCCAATGCTATTTGCCTTTGAAACTTTGCGGGAACTACAGAAACGCGGATTTGTATTGATTATGTGGACTGTTCGTGAGGGAAAATCGTTAGAGGAGGCTGTAGAGTTTTGTAGGAGTAATGGTGTAGAGTTTTATGCAGTTAACCGCAATCATCCTGAGGAAGTTATGGACAGCGAAACGCCACGTAAACTTTTAGTTGATATTTTTATTGACGATAGAAATATTGGTGGATTTGTAGGCTGGAGTAAGGTATGGGAATTGCTTTGTCCCAGTGTTCCAGACCATATTGCGGAAAAGAACCTTCTTAATCAGTATAAAAAAAAGAACTTTTTTCAAAGACTTCTTTCTAGGTAAATAAATTAAAATCGATTTAAAATGAAGACTTTAACAATCGCCATTTTTTCAATATCGTTAGTATTTGCAGGATGTTCAAATGGAAGAGGCGACCAATCGGCCGTAGCAGAAAGTAAACCAACTGAAAAACCAATTAATTTAATTCGAATTGACACACCAGTAAATGGCTCTACGCTTACAATTGGAGAAGCAATCAACCTTGAAATTAAATTAGTTGAAACCACCCTGCAACCCGACTCCATAATACTTTACATTAACAACAACAAGGTTGACAATTTGAAAGAATACAGCTATTCCATTCTAACAAAAGGATATTCACTTGGAACTGTTAGAATTAATGCGACGGCATGGAAAAATGGGCAGCGACAAACTGCTTCAACAAGTGTTTTTCTTAAATCAAACATCTCTCCTAAAAAATACACCTATAAGGTCATCAAAACATTCAACCACGACCCCAAGGCCTACACCCAAGGATTATTCTACCACAACGGATTCCTTTACGAAGGAACTGGACAAAATGGCTCATCGAGTTTGCGTAAAGTAGAACTTGAAACAGGTAAGGTAATTCAAAGTAACAACTTAGAACAGGATTATTTTGGCGAAGGTATTACATTTTTTGGTGATAAAATTTACCAACTAACCTGGACAAGCGGCATAGGATTTGTTTACGATGCCGAAACTTTTAAAAGGCTACACAGTTTTAACTACGCAACCCAAGGCTGGGGGCTTACAACTATAGGGAATGAACTTGTTATGAGCGACGGTTCCAACATCCTTTACTTTATGGAGCCAAACGGATTTAGTGAAGTGAGAAAGATGGAGGTATTTGATAATTATGGCCCGCAAAAAATGCTAAATGAGTTAGAATATATTGATGGTAAAATATGGGCAAACGTTTTTACTACTAATCGTGTTGTTATAATCGACCCGCAAAGCGGAGCAGTTGTTTCGGAAATTGACTTCACTGGAATCCTTAAAAACTCGGATAAAACGGGCAACGAAGATGTATTAAATGGTATTGCATACGACCCTAACACCAAGCGAATATTTGTTACAGGGAAAAACTGGCCCAAACTATATCAAGTTGAAATTGTTAGCAAGTAACAAGCAGAAATGATGCGTAAAGAGTCCGACTACCTTGGTTCACTAGAAATTCCCGAAGATGCCCTTTATGGAACACACTCCTTAAGAGCTCGGGAAAATTTTCCCGACAATAGTTTATTCCACAAGGAATGGTACCAGGCAATGGGATTGGTTAAGCAGGCTTGCTATATGACCTACCACGAGTTTGTTCATACGGCCAAGAATGATACAGAACTAAAACTGAAGGAGTTTAACTTTCTTCCGAACCATATCATCGAGACCCTAACATCAGTTGCTACCGAGGTTCATAACGGCGATTATTTCAACCATTTCATAGTTCCTGCTATTCAAGGAGGTGCAGGAACAAGTATAAACATGAATGTGAACGAAATTATTGCAAACGCATCGCTGCTTAAACTTGGCCATAAAGCAGGCGATTATAAAATTATAGACCCAATTGAGCACGCAAACATATTCCAATCCACTAACGATGTTGTTCCTACAGCATTAAGGATTGCAGCCGTGAGGTTACTTGTTCTCCTGGAAGAATCAATCAACAACACGCGTGCTAGATTTGAGGGTCTTGAGAAGGACCATCGGAACTCGTTACGAATTGGATACACCCAAATGCAGGCAGCTGTTCCATCATCGTACGCACAACTGTTTAGTTCATACAGCGAGGCCTTATCACGCGATTGGTGGCGGGTATCCAAATGCTTTGAACGCATTAAGATTGTAAACCTTGGAGGTGGTGCAATAGGAACAGGTGTTGGCACTCCACGCTACTTTGTTATGGAGGTTGCCAAGCATTTACAAATGCTAACAGGGTTCCCTTTCACTCGTAGTGAAAATCTTAACGATGCTACCGCAAACCTAGACTCATTTGTGGAGGTTCACGCAATTCTAAAAGCACACGCAGTAAACCTCGAAAAAATGGTTTCGGACTTAAGGTTACTAGCGTCGGACATGGCTGGCAATGCCATTTCAATACCAAAAAAGCAAGTTGGAAGTTCAATAATGCCGGGAAAGGTTAACCCCGTTATTCCTGAGTTTGTAGTTAGCGTGGCACATAAGGTTTACGCAAATGATATGATAATTTCGGGTTTGGCAGGACAAGGAATGCTAGACTTAAATGCTTACATACCTACCATAGGTCACGCATTGCTGGAATCTATAAAATTGCTTATTGCAGCAAACAATACCGTTGCTCAAAATCTAGTGAATGGCATTGAGGTTGATATTGAGAAATCCAAACAACAACTATTAAGCAATCCATCAATTACAACTGCATTGCTTCCATTTATTGGATTCAACAAGGCTGCAATTATTGCCAACGAGATGCGCCAATCCAAAATCGACATTTTTGAAGCCAACGCAAACTTAAAGTTGATTGACGAGGAAAGACTACAGGAAATTATCAAACCTGAGAATTTGCTTAAGTTAGGTTACTCGCTCCGAGAAATTTAAACTTGCATTCGCATTAAACAAGAGTCTTACAATAAATGATGCAAATAAAACTCAGCAAAACCGACAAGTATGCCGCATTAAT
This sequence comes from Bacteroidota bacterium, assembly GCA_029560875.1. GTDB lineage: Bacteria > Bacteroidota > Bacteroidia > Bacteroidales > Tenuifilaceae > SB25. The sequence goes on from JAKQKB010000033.1 coordinate 124,553, forward strand.
ACTCTTTGTTTTTGCGCTGATATACTGCTCAATATCGCTAGTTAATCATTACCAATTCAGAACATATGCGCTTGATTTAGGGATGTTTAATAACGCCCTATACAATTACTCAATTTTTAATAACGCAACATTCACCCTCGATGCCCAAGGCAAAACAATGCCTTTTTTGGCCACACACTTCTCCCCTATTACAATCCTTTACACTCCATTCTTTTACATTTTCGGAAGTTATACACTGCTAATTATACAAATTATTGCCGTTCTATTAGGAGGATTAGGAATTTACAAATACTCAAAGCTAAAATTCGAAGGAAACACATCACTACCATTAATTTCCGTCTTCCACTTCTTCTCAATTTGGGGCATCTACTCTGCTCTATCGTTCGACTTTCACAACAATGTTATAGGAAGCATGATGGTTCCTTGGCTTATATACTTTTTAGAAAAAAGGAATCTTAAATTATCTATTATACTACTGATTTTAATTGCAACAGCAATGGAGACAATGCCAATATGGTTATTCTTCATTCTATTAGGTTTTATGCTAAAAAATAAACGCAGTATTTACGATTATATTAAGTTCGAGATTCCTGCTGCAATTTTATGCCTGATTTATGGAATCATTATCATTTTTGTTGTGATGCCTTACCTGCAGGGAGCAGATAGCAATCATCAACTAGGCCGATACTCGGAATATGGCGATTCAGTTTTCCAAATCATCTACTCATTCATCAAAGAACCCCAACTAATTTTCAAACTTTTATTTGTAAACACAAACCCCGACTCTATTTATGACTCCGTTAAGATTGAGACTCACCTGATGATTTTGCTCTCGGGAGGAGTATTCCTATTCTTCAAACCATCGTACCTTGTTATGCTCATTCCTATTTTGGGGCAAAAATTTTTATCGGACGATTATGGTATTTGGGGCATAAACAATCAGTACTCTATAGAGTTTGTTCCTATTCTAAGCCTTGTTGTTATTGACTCATTGAAAGAAATTGGCACAAAGTGGCGAATTCCAATTGGAATTGCAGTTGCAATCATTACTCTTGGGGCTAACATTCAAACCATAGAAAGCAGAGCATCAAAGTGGTACGACTCAAAGAATACAAAATTCTACTCTAAAAGGCATTACATACCAGAGGTTGATGTTCGGAAAGTTAAAAAGGCGTTAGAATTAGTATCCAATGGAAATAGCGTTTCGGCAAGTTCTAGGCTTGCTTCGCATATAGTTTCGGTTGAAAAACTTTACCATTTCCCTTACATCAACAATGCAGAATATATTGCATTAATGAAGAATTACGGTTTCTGGCCTTTATCTAAGGAAGCCTACTTTTCGAAAATCAACGAACTAATAACTAACCAATCGTACGTGAAAATTTATGAAGATGATGATTTGATTATCCTAAAAAGTTCAACACTTCTTTCAACGAAGTAGTTTAACAAAACAATTTGTGTATTCTTATGTATCTATAAAAATGAAAGTCATTGATTACGAATTTATCATAATGAGCAAGATTAGACTCATGTTAAATTTTAATCTGAGTCATTTCAACCAAATCAACCAACGCACCACTATTCTGCCCTGTAGTTTGAATGATTTTTACCCTTATAGAGTCCTTCGTATCCAAGAAAAGGGTATCAATTACCTTAAATTTTCTCCAACCGTTAAAAGCCCAACTCATATCACATTTACTTTTTATCACTTGACCTTCTCTCACTTGTTCAAGCCAAAGATAAATTGGCTGCCCACCATATAATGATTTAACATACGCTGAAAGATTGATTATTTTGTTTCCTGCAATATTTGTCACACAACCTTCAACATAAGGTTCAAAATCAACATCTTTGCCACCGCTTAGACTCAATGAAAAATTTCCGCCATTGGGGGGAACATCTGAGGAAAATAAATCAGGATAAGTTATATAATCATACCCAATCGTCCAACACTCAAGACTTCCTTGTCCATTAATTTCAAAACTAGGGTTACAGATAAGATTAGGATAAGTATTTACATCCTCTTTTTTACAAGAAAAAAGGAAAGTAACTACAATTAAAATTTTCAATGGGGTATATTTCATAGTTTCAAATTACAAAACACTCTTAAACACCTTATAAGTTTCGGAATTCCTCCAATGAACTAGTTAGTATAATAAAAACAATATAAATAAAACACTCTTAACCAAGTGAGCCATTATTAATCAAACTACTATAAAACTACAAAAAAATCTTGTAATTGGCAATAATCCTTCTGGCAAACAGCGAACGGTACCAGCCTATACTTCCAAACTATTTTATAAGTAGGGACGAAGAATTAAGTCAAATACTAAATCCTATTTGGAGTAATCCAACATTAAAAGAGGTTGAAAAACATGGGGGCTCATTCTGGCTAAGAATAGAGTAATAGCAATAAAAAACCCTGTCAGAGTTTCGAAACTCTAACAGGGTTATATAGTATCATAAACTAGAATCCCATTCCAAATTTATTCCAGTAGAATGTTTCCAACTCTTTCCAGCGCAAAATGGTTGCACCAGTAAAGTCCTTGGTGTAATGGGTTAGCAGTTTCTTGGCCTCATCAACCTTTCCTGCTTTAATCAATGCATCAACCTGTTGTTCAAGCATTTTTGACTCCATTTCAACTTTTTGCTCAAAGTATTTCACCTCGCCAATCATATCATCCTTTGTTTCTTGCCAAGCCAAAGTTGCTAACTTGTTGGCTTTGCGATACTGCCATAGCAAGGCATCATCCCTGTACCGTTTCTGTCCACAATAGTTAAAGTAATCGGGTAGTTCAGTAATTCCTGAGAAGATTGGAATACGGGGACTTTGTCCAGGATTATCTACTGAAAACCAAGCAAGTCCTCCAATCTCATCGGGCAACCAATCTCTTAACTGAACAATATGTGAGTACGAGCACCACGACACAGCCACAGTGCGCTGAAAATTAATTGTACCATCCTTTAGGAAATTCAGCATATTGCGCTCGTGCCCTGTTAACCAGGGATGTGCAATTGGAGAAAGAACTGTATCCTGACTGATAACCTCGCGTTTATCGTTGTACTTTTTGAGGACATACTTCATGTTCTGGGTCATATCGTACTTTGTACCCTCATAAGTTTCGCGGTAAAGAGCCAATACATCGTAAACAGACACCTTTTTATCAGGCTTAACAGAGAAGGGCAACTCTTCCATCTCCATGCTTAAGTTTTGCGAAGGAGCCAATGTGTTTAGTATAAAAAATTCACGAATCATATAGGGTTTCTTCACATTACCGTATGCTTTCCAAAACTTAAATGGCTCATTTCCATCCCAAAGGTTCAGTTTTTTTGCAACCTCAAAAACGTTCTCCGAAGCCATAAAATGCTCTTTATCCTTTAGGTTGATTGTAGATATCCTGGCGATATTAGCTGAAACACCAACATGGTCGTCAGGAACACGCTGAGCAGCCCAAACACCACCAATTTTATCGGGGCCTTCGCCAAAAATCTCCATTTGCCAAACCTCTTTTTTATCGGCAATGGTAATACACTCGCCCCAATCGCCATAACCGTAATCCTTAATTAACTTTCCAATAAGTTGAATGGCATCGCGGGCAGTAGAGCAACGCTGAAGCGCAATTCGCTGCAACTCCTCAATAAGAAACATCCCCTTTTCATTAACCAAAATTTTAGCACCAGTAATGGTAGTTTCACCCATTGCCAATTGCTTCTCGTTCAAAAAAGGATAAGCGGTATTAAAGAATGTGAAGGTTTCCTTTGCCTGTGGAATCTCCCCTACTTTTGTAACATTCTGCAAATCCCACTTCGATTCGGTTTTAAGCAAGCCTTTATAGATAGATGTAATAGTATCGTTCTTAAACTTTTGACCCTTTTCAATTGTCATCCAAGTGCGATATTTACCATCGCAGGTATGGCTGGTAATTACAGAACCGTCGGCTGATGCTTTCTTTCCAACAAGAATACTGGTACAGGTTTCGCCAAAATAGGGGTCGTTAACCTGGTCGAATATGCTTTGGGCAAAAGAGCCCTGATAAAGCAGTAAAAATGTGAATAACGTTGTAACCAATTTACTCATATACGGGTTGTTTTTAGGTTTCTGATTTAGTTAGATAATTTCAAAACTAATAAGATTAATCAGATTTTAAATAATTTATCGCTACTGTCCGATAAAACTCAATAGACACTACGCTATCGTTCAGCATGACAACGGCCAATTACAAATGAAAAATCTAACGCTAAATTAAATTTTGTTAAAAATTCAAATTGCGTAACCAACATATAAAAAGGTACGTATATTTGCAAACCGAACGGTCGGTTTTTGGTGTCAAAATCAATAAAAATGAAAGAAACAAAAGACATAATCCTGCACACTGCTTACAGTATGTTCCTGAATAACAACTATGAAGCAGTTACAATTAACAGCATAATAAAAGCGGCAGGCATTACTAAAGGGGGAATTTACCATTATTACGCCAGCAAGGAAGAACTTTTTAAGGCAGTTGTAGATAATTTTTTAATTGAAAACAGAACATCAATACACATTGAATACTCTAGTCTTAAAGAGTTTATTGATAATAGTATTAATAAAGTGAAGGAAAAAATTCACCTTAAATCTAATAGCAACGATATAGACCTAAGCTCACCAGCTCAGCACATATCACTGTTTATGGCCGCTTTCAAATACTATCCAAACTTTTCGGAAATTGGACGCAAATTTTACAATGAGGAGCAAAGTATTTGGGTTGATGCAATTGAACTAGCCAAAAAGAATGGTGAGGTTTCAAACAAGGTTAACGCTGAAATAATGGCAATGAACTTTATGGCCATTGGGACAAGTATCGTAACAAACACAATGCTAGGAGGCTCAATTGACTATGCCTTAGAAATGCACTCTAAGCAACTACTTGAGCTATACCAAAGTATCAAAGTTTAAAACATAAAAAGGCACTAGCCTTTTTTTAAAGCACAAGAACATACCGACTGGTCGGTTTTTAAATAAAGTAAAGAACAAATAATTTGATAATATGAAAATAAAAGTTTTAAGTTTTTTTTCAGTTTTAGGACTTACCCTGTTTTGTTTTGATGCAAGCGCGCAAACAACACTTACAAGTCTTGTTAACTATGCACTTGAGCATAGCAGAGACATTAAAAAATCGGAACTTCAACGCAAAGAGGCAGATTACATGCGTAAAGAAGCCATTGGCTATGGCCTACCACAGGTGGAAGCATCAGGAAGTTACAGTAAAATGAAGCTACCAGACATTGGAATATCCGATTCGGCATCTATCAAAATTGGAGGTTTTCTGGATATGATGATTAACGACGGCGTAAGTGCTGATGTTAGACAGAATATTAAGGACCAATTAACTGGAATGATTGACCAGCTTGGCAGTATAGATGCACTTTACACTGCTAGTGCAGGAGTTCAAGTTACTCAACTTATTTATAGCCAATCGTACTGGGTAGGGCTAAAAACCAGCAAAAAAGCACAGGAGCTATACTCAATCTTAAAAACAAAAAGCGAGGAAGATATTATTGCAGAGGTGGCATCGGGATACTATCAAGCTGGCTCGCTAATACTTCAACTTCAAACAGTTGATAAATCTATAAACAACCTCAAAGAGATTCACCGAATTGCAGAGCTAAGCTATAAAAACGATTTTATTAAAGAGAGTCAGGTTAACCGCTTAAAGGTTTCCATAGCAAATCTTGAGGTAACCCGCCAAACTATTCAGAATGGAGTAAATATTCAGTTAAACTACCTAAAAGCCTTAGCAGGAATGCCTAGCGACAGTTTGATTGCTATTGATACACTCAACTTAGTAAACGATTTTATTAGTAATAATAACGCCAATAACTTTAGTGTTGATAATGTTCCCGCCTACCAAGCGCTACTTAAGCAGAACGAAATTTACGGACAACAAGTAAAACTATCAAAGGCAAAGTTCTACCCCACCATCGCAGCCTTCGGGAAGTTAAGCTACTCATCGTACAACACCGAGGCCAAAATTAACGATTGGAGCAACTCTACAACCTTTGGGCTAAGCCTTACTATGCCAATATTTAGTTCGGGTGTTAACTACCACAAAGTAAAACAAACTCAAATTAAACAACTGCAATTGAAAGAGGATATTCTGAAAACAAAAGATTTACTGGAGGTAAGCTACAACAATGCTTTCTTAGAATATCAAACATCGCAGGGTATGCTTGCTCCACAAAAAGAAAATAAAGAATTGGCACTAAAAGTTTACAACCAAACGGCATCGCTATATAAGGAAGGCATGGCATCGCTTGCCGATTTGCTAAACGTCAACTCCGAATTTCTGCAAGCCGACAACTCGTACAACCAACAAATCCTAAAGTGTAAAACAGCAGAAATTAAAATGCTTCAAGCATCCGGCAATTTAAAATCGATGCTTAAATAACACAATTTCAGAACTCATAAAGAATAAAAATATGACAATCAAAAAATCACACGTATTCGCATTTACAGCGGTAATTATTGTTGCAGTTTTAATAGTATGGAAACTAGCCGACAACAAAAAAGAATTCCAAAACAATATTGCATACGCTCAACGAAAAGTTGAAAGCATTCCTGTGGCAGTTGAACCTGTAACAAAGGGAATTCTTTCGGAAAATGTTGTTGCAACTGGTACACTTGAGGCATCGGATGTACTTACTGTAGTATCGGAAACTCAAGGAAAAATCATCAAAATATATAAGGAAAAAGGGGATAAGGTTGTATCGGGCGATATAATCGCAAAGGTTGACGACGAGGTTATTGCAGCAAATGTTCTTACGGCTGAAGCCAACTACTCACAATTCGAGAGAGATGTTGAAAGGTTAACCCGCCTTTCCGAGGAAAATGCTGTAACAAAACGCGATTTAGAACAAGCAACAATTGGACTAAAAAAGGCTAAAGCCGACCTTATTACTGCTAAAAAAGCGCTAAGTAACACAAGCATCAAAACACCAATTGCTGGCTACATCAACAACGATTTTATAACTGAGGGTCAACTGGTAAGTGGAGGCACCCAAATTTGTGAGGTTGTAAACAACAACAAGCTTAAACTAAACATCAAAATAACTGAGCAAGAGGTTTATAAAATATCAATTGGTCAAGCCGTAGAGGTAAATCTAAGCGTTTTCCCTGGACAGAAATTTACTGGTAAAATTACTGCAATAGCCGAAAAAGCTGATGCCGCTATGAAGTTTAATGTTGAAATAACCTTAAATAATGACGCAACACACCTGAAAAGTGGACTATACGCCGAAGCCACATTACCAGTTAAAAACAGCGAAACTCTTTTGATAAATAAAGCAAGTATTGTTGGTAGCATGCTTAACCCAGTTGTTTTTGTGGTTGAGAATGGAAAAGCCGTAAAGCGTCAACTTGTAACTGGACAGAGCAACAACAACCAAATTTCAGTTATAAATGGTTTAACCGAAGGTGAACAGGTTATTGTTAGCGGACAATTGAACCTAAAGGATGGCGATGATGTAAAAATCATTGAGAAAAAGTAATGCATTTTTCAAGAAAGTAATCTGAGATAAAATGAAATTAACAGAGATATCAATAAAACGCACAACAATTCCTGTTGTACTATTTATTATCCTTGCTCTTGGTGGCATATACAGCTACACCCTGCTGAACAAGGAGCTTATGCCCTCAATGGATATTCCTATAAATGCTGTAATGACTGTTTACCCTGGCGCAGCACCATCGGAAGTAGAAACAGCTCTGACAGAAAAAATTGAGGAAGCGGTTTCATCACTAGAAGGAATCGACAAGATTAATGCTTACTCATTTGAAAGCATGTCGGTTGTGGTTATTTACTTCAACGATGGCATTGATGTAGATTTATCGTTACAGGAGTGCGAACGTAAGGTTAATGCCATTAAGAATAACCTTCCTGCAAACAGCAAAGACCCACAGTTCATGAAGTTCGATATGGGTATGCTACCCGTTATGGATATTGCAGCAGAATCGAATATCCCTGAGAAAGAGTTCTACGACCTTATAGATAAAGACATTAAAACTAAAATTGCTCAAATAAAGGGTATTGCTCAGGTTAATATTGTTGGAGGTAATCAGCGCGAAATTGAGGTTAAAGCCAATGCACAAAAGTTGGAACAGTACGGTATATCGTTACTTCAGCTTAAAACGATGATTGAGGCGGCCAACGTCGATTTCCCAACAGGAAAAATAAAGGACGACGAGAGCAAAACAATTATACGTATTGCCGGCAAATTCGAGAATCTAGATGAAATCAGAAACTTAGTTATTGGAGCAACCCGCGAGGGCACCTCAATTAAGGTTAGCGATGTGGCAACAGTTGTGGATGGAACGAGAAAGTCGGCTAAACTAGCCCGCATTAACGGACAGCCTGCTATTGGAATAAGCATACTTAAGCAGACCGATGGTAACGCTGTGGAAATTAGCAAGGAGGTTAAAGCAACGCTGGCTGATTTTGAAAAGCAGTACGCCGATAAAAATCTAAAATTCACAGTTGCAAACGACCTATCCGACTTCACACAAGATGCCATTGATGGAGTTATGCTTGACCTTGTTTTTGCAATAATCCTGGTGTCTGTAACAATGCTACTATTCCTTCACACCTTCCGTAACCTAATATTTATCTTTGTATCAATTCCAACTTCAATTGTATCAACATTCACCTTCTTTTGGCTATTCGGATTCTCTTTAAACATCATGACATTACTTGCAATGTCCATTGTTGTTGGGGTTATTGTGGACGATGCCATTGTGGTACTCGAGAACACATACCGTCACCTCGAAATGGGAAAATCGCGCTGGAAGGCATCAATTGAATCAGTTAAAGAGATTGGACTAACTGTAACATCTATCACCATAGTTCTTATAGCCGTGTTCTTGCCAATTGGTTTAACGTCGGGGATGACGGGGCAGATACTTCGCTCATTCTCACTGGTTATTGTTATTTCAATTCTGATAAGTCTTTTGGTATCGTTCACCCTGGTCCCACTACTTACATCGCGTTTTGGAAAACTAAAGGAGTGGGACGAAAAACGGCCCTTTGATAAATTTTTACTTTGGTTCGAGAAATTTGTAACAGCATTTAAAGACTTTATCATGTCGGCTCTAAACTGGGCTCTAGGACACAAACTAGTTACAATGATTAGTGCTACAGTATTACTTTTTGGCTCGTTCTACCTAGTTGGTGGTGGTTTTATACAAACCGAGATGATGGACCAAGGCGACCGTGGCGAGTTTATCATCACCATGGAACTAGACAGGTCGGCTACCCTTGAGCAAACAAACAGTTTCTGCTTAGGCGTGGAGAAAAAGATGCTTGAGTTCTCTGAAATTGCACACGTATACACCAAAGTTGGTTCAAAAGGTGGAAGTATGGCAATTGCCGAAACACCATACGGAGCAGAGTTTAGCGTTAAGCTTGTACCAAAGGGAGAACGGGAGTTAAGCGCTAAACTGTTTGGCAAGAAACTTCAAAATGAATTAACCGAAACGTTTGTTGGGCCTAAATTCAAAGTGACAGAGGTAAGTATGGTGGGAAGTACCTCAACCCCTATAGAAATCTACGTACGAAGCAATAACTTTGAGGAAGCTAAAGCCTACGGACAAATAGTTGCCGATGAGTTAAGAAGCATTGAGGGCACGGTAGACATTGAATCATCAGTGGAGGCTGGCGACAGGGAAATTGTAGTTCGATTCGACCGCGAAAAACTGGCGAAACTTGGACTTACCATTGGCGAAATTGGCCAACAGATGTATATTGCCTACGAAGGTAACCGCGACTTAAAGTATCGCGATGGAAGCAACGAGTACGACCTATACATCTCACTCGACGAATTTGACAGAAAAAGCAAATCCGATGTAGAGAACATTGCCTTTAGCAACCGTTCAGGACAAACCATAAAGCTATCGCAAGTAGCAACAATCACCGAAGGAGAAAGTCCTTCAACGCTTACACGATACAATAAACTACCTGCGGTTAAAATCACAGGAAACACTATTGGAAAAACCATTGGAACTGTTGGAAGCGAAATTCAGGAAAAGCTTGCAAAAACAGATAAACCTGCAAGCGTTGATGTGGTTTATGCTGGAAGCATGGAACAACAAAGCAAATCGTTTGCAAGTCTTGGAATAGCATTGTTGGCCTCAATTATCTTTATGTACCTAATAATGGTTGCACTTTACGACAGCTATATCTATCCACTGGTGGTAATGCTATCGCTTCCACTGTCCATAATTGGCGCACTTCTAGCATTGGCATTAGCAGGGAATTCGTTAAGTATTTTCTCAATTATGGGTGTCATAATGCTTATGGGGTTGGTTGCAAAGAATGCAATTCTGGTTGTAGACTTTGCTAATAACCAACAAAAGGAAGGTAAACACCCTATAAAAGCTATTATCGAAGCAACATCCGTACGTTTTAGACCAATTTTAATGACTAACCTAGCATTAATTGTTGGACTACTACCAATTGCTCTTGGCTCTGGTGCAGGTGCAGAGTGGAAGAATGGATTGGGTTGGGTACTTATAGGAGGATTAACCAGTTCAATGTTCCTATCAATGATTATTGTTCCTGTACTATATATTTTACTCGATAAACTTGTAAAAAAAACACCCAAGGATAGCACGCACTCAGAACTGGTTAATGCGAATGTACTTATCTCAGAAAACTAAACGCATCATAAAGTGATTGTTCATCAAAAGGCAACCATACTCAATAAACTCTGTCAGTATTCAAAACCCTGACAGAGTTTGGAATCCTTTTACAAAAATGAAAAAAGAAATCTACATTAACCCTGCATTCAAACACCTATCCGCGGCTATAAATAGCATCTCGGAAAACTTTGAAAACAAAGGAGAACTAACCCACACTGGCCGAAACCAAGTTAGGGTAATAGATGTAAATGGTTTTAAAATGGTGGCTAAATACTTTAAAAGGATAACTTTAGCCAACAGGTATATATACGCTACTATTCGAAAATCAAAAGCGCAACGGTCGTTTGAGAACTCTGTTTATCTTTTAAGCAGAGGGATAAACACCCCCGAACCAATTGCATATATTAATTTATACAAGTTCGGAATGCTTTATAAGTGTTACTACATTAGCGTTTACACAGATTTTAAGCCATTAACAGAAATTTTTGAACAAACAATACCCGAATCGGAAGGCGCGCTAAAAGCATTCGCCAAATTCACCTTCAAACTACACCGCTCGGGCATTGCGCACAACGATTATACTGTTAACAACATTCTGTACACCCAAGAGAATGACAAATATAAATTCTCGCTAATCGACAATAATAGGATGACTTTCCGAAAGTATTCCTACACAAGAGGTATAAAAGATTTGGAGCGGCTAAAAATACCTGTGGATAAAATGGGAATAATTGCGGCGGAGTATGCTAAAGAGGCAAATACAAGCGATATAAGAACCCTTAACGCTATGCTTTTTTTTAGAATTAGGTATCTGTTTAAAGGGCGATTAAGGGGGTGGGTAAAAGCATTCTTATCACTTTAGCAAAAGGAAAGAGTCTATAGCAAGGCTATAGACTCTTTCTATATTAATGTAATAATGTTCTATTGAAAAACGGTAACATCATCAATGCGATATGCAGTGGTTTGTGTACCACTACCTGTATACTTAAATGCAATGTATACATCACCAGAGAAAGCAGAGAGGTCAACTTTACCAGACTTAACCCATTTGTTTGTACCATCGGCCTGAGTCACGATTACAGCTTCAGTCAACTCGGTCATAGTAGCATTCCACGGACTTGAACCATCATAATTAGTTAAAATATATGCTTTAAGAGTTGAATTTGCCCAAAAGTTATACTGCGATTCAAACATTAAATAGTAGGTAACCCCTGCTGGAATTGTAACTTTAGGCGAAACCAACCACGCAATATTACTAGCCTCTCCGGATTGATATGGATTCATCTCGGCATAGGTATCGCCACTATACTGCTTAGCATTCCAAACCCTTGTACCAGCCTCGGCAATGGTTTGCCAGCCTCCCACTGAGATTGGAGAATTCACTGTTGCTGTAGTAAAATCCTGCGAAAGAGCTTTCAGAACTCTAGGCCCATTCATTTGCACATCAGTTACTTTTTGTAGGTACAACTGATAGTAGCTAGTGCTACCAACTGAATACTTTCCAAGCAAAGCCTTTACCGTCCCTCTACCGGAAGGTAATATACTAGTAGCAAAAGTTGAACGGTTACTATTACGAACAACAATCTTATTGAAATCACCATCCTCAACGCTTCTATCTGTAGTAGCGCTAGTTTCTGAGTAACCACGGCCAACTTCTCCATCCAAGAATTGAACTCCTGAAAGTAAAATAACTTTACCCAACATAGAGTCGTTAATCTCTGGTATAGTTGTTTCAAGTGGAGCAATTGGTTCGCCAGAGCCAGTAATATAGATACTTTTATAAAACAAATCAGGAGCAAGGTTTCCTAAATATGAACCATCTAGTCCTCCTAATTTAGTTACACCATATGACTTTCCAATATATAAACCAGAGCAATTAACTGTAACCATAGTCCCCACAGGGAAATCGGCATAAAGCATTGTTGTATAAATCTTATACTCAATTGCTCCTGTTTCGTCTTGAATGCAAAGCGACTGATATATATTACCATTCTCATCGTTAGCAACTACCATACCTTGAATTACAAACTCACCAGTAATTTGTACTGGACTTGAGCCTGTATTATAAGCCTTCAATTGAGCAATTGTTTTATTGGCTACCGGTGCAGCAGTTCCAAAACGGGGATCAGTAAAATTTATATCGTTTAAATCGCGAATATAAAACTGGCGGGTTGTTCCATAAGTACTAAGCACACCAGTAATAGAGCCACTACCACTTGGCAACATTTCGTTTTTAAACTTGGCGTAACCACTATTACGTAGGGCAATTTGGTTGCCATACTTATCTATAACAATTCTATTGGTGGTTTCTCCATCTATGCTGAAGGGTAGTCCTGGATTCCAAAACTGAACGCTATCTATTGTAACAAGTTTGGAAACATGAGCATCGGTAATCTCATTAATCTTTAACTTAAGAGGCTCAAGATTCACCTTACGACCAGAGAGCTGAATACATTTATTAACATCACCCGGAAGGAGTTTATCTACCTTAATAATATTGTTACCATTATACACATCAGTTATTGCTAGCCCAAGTTGGTAAACGCCATTGTACTTATCCAACGCTAAATCGTTGGCCCGCACAAGCACCTTTTGTCCAGCTTTTAAGTTATACTTTAAGTATATCTCCGAGGAGTTAATTTTAAACTCAATACCGCCAGTTTCGTCCATTATGGTTACTGTCTCGTAGAAATTGCTTGCCGAATCCGATGAAATAACGTATCCCTCAAAAACAATAGAGGAATCAACTCCACCTTGAGCGATAATTGCATCCCAAAAAGCAGCATTGGCAAGTTTCTTAACAACACCAGCCTTATCTACATACAATGCATTTAACTGAGCAATTGTAACTGTTTTATTCCAAGTGGCTACATTCTCAAGAGGAGGTGTAGTGTCAAAATCCTCTTTTACGCATCCTGAGGGAATAAAAAATATTCCAAAAAAAACCACTGCTGAAAAAAGGGTTAATATTCTCTTTATCATGTTATATTCCTCCTTAGTTTAGATTTGAAAACGAGGTTGATCAAACTTCACATCAGCCAAATCTCTAATTATTAACTGATAAGTCCTATTGTAGTACGTTAAAATACCCACAATTGTTCCTTGTTTTGTATTAATTGTTGTTCCAGAAAAACGCGCATAGCCACTCGTTCTTAATACAATAGTACTAGTAAAAGACTGTATTTGTGATTTTAATTCGTGATTTAAGGTTACCTTATTAACCGCATCGGCATATGTATAGGTTAATCCAGTAACCAATGAAAGGGTGTCCTTTATCTGAACATTATCAAACTGAACCAAGCGACCAATATTTGCAGGATTCAACAAAGTTGGAGTCATAACAATTGGAGTAACCTCCTCAATATTTTTACCTTTTTTAAAGACGTGTTTCTTAATGATAACATCGCCCTCTAGGCTGCTAATTTCAATTACACCATTATTGCTGTAACTGGAACCCAACTGAATTTGTCCACCATAATCGCCAAGGTGTAAACCGTTACAGTAAACAACCACTTTTTGACCAAGCTTATAGTCGTTATAAAGGGTTGTTTTATTTAACTTGATTTCGATACCGGCAGTACCATCTTCAATAAATAAACTCTTATAGATATTTCCCTCCTTATCGCTGGAAATAATACGGCCTTCAATTAACACAGAATCGCGTCCTGCAAAAGTGGTGCTGGTAATTTTATACAATTCGCCAGGGTATATGCCTTTTAACTCAGCAATAGTAGTATTAGCCTCAAGCGTTGTAGAATCAATCCTAGGCTCAATATCGTCGTAGGAAAAATCAACACAGCTAGGCATTGCAAGCATAAAAGCAATTGCTGCAATTGCACCTGCAATAATATATTTTAACTTCTTCATATCTATTATTCTCATTTGTGTATCAATTAAAATCTTAAACCAAGTATTAGGTAATAGGTTCGTCCGTATGCGTAGAAGTAACGAGGAGGGAATTTATTTGCAACCTCGTTAGAAACAGTATACCTTAACTGCTCATATCCACCAGTCTGAAACTCGGTATTATCTAACACATTAGCAACTTGGAAGTTTAGGTTAATATAGTAATTATTTATTCTCCACGATTTTCCAATGTTAGCATCAACAAGGAATGCAGAAGGTACGTTTGACTGTTTTGTAATAGCTTCTCTAGCAGGGTCGTCAGGTTCAAGGCCTGCAAGCACCTCTGCTGTACGACGTTCTGGAGCAAAGTCGATATAAATATCATCATAATAGCTAACCGATGCTCCAAGGAACCAATACTTTGGCGATGCATATCTAAATCCAAACATCGCGGCAGTTTGAGGAGTACTTGGAATATAGAAATTTTTAATATAGATAGTTCTGTTTGCAGCAACCACTGTTCCAAAATTATCCTTAGTAATAGTAACGTTTGGTCTTGAAGTATACTGATAAGTACCCAATGCTGCCGCAGCATTCAATGTAATTGCAGGAGTTAACTTATACTCAGCACCAATTTCCAAGCCCTTATGAACCTTATCGATACCCTTCATGGTATAATTCACAAAGGAATTTTCACTTTCCAAGTAAAACGATTTTTGTTCTGTTTGGTCCATAAACATTGTGTAGTAAGCGCTTATGCGCGCTTTTATATAAGGTGTACGAAGATTATAGTTCAAATCGGCACTCGCAATTTTCTCACTAGTAAGCTCCGGAATAACAAAGTTAGAAGTCCTTGGTGAAATGAATGAATTCCTGAAGAAAGGTGCTCTGGTCAAGTAAGCAACATTAGCATCAAGGTAGTTACGACCCGAAATTTTCCATGTTGCACCACCCTTTACACCATAATTATCGAAACGTTGTTTTTTTGAATCCCCTTTAGAATCATTAGGGAATCGACCATTTTTCATATCACCGGTTCTCCAAAATTCAGTGTAAGTTGCATTTGCTCCAAAATAGTATTCAAACCTATTCTGAACATAATTGGCTACAGCCCACAAACCAGCATTATTAACATTGGCGGTATAATCATAGCCAAAAACATCGCCTTCTTTCACCATTCGATTTGGATTGTCCACATCGTTTTGAGATTCACCTGAACCTATATATGTATCCCTCTCAATAAACTGATCCACATCCAACCAAAAATCTGCTCCAAGTAAATCGCTTATCTCCTTGTAGTTTCTCCCTTTGTACATTGAAGCCTCAATTCCTCCATTCAGTTTAAGATTTGGCATAATGCTCCAATTCGCAACGGATGAAAAAGAGAGTTGACGGGAATCTGTAATACGATTTTCAAGAATATATTTTGATCTCAACAAGCCTGAAGTGTCTACACTGTTATAGTTAGTTTGGTACATATAATCCCAATCCAACTGGCGAACAGAAGCGTCGGTTCTGAAAGCATTTGTAATCTCCTCAACTACTGAAGGGTCTGAAGTGTCCCAGTAGGAGGGAAGTTTGCGGTAATAGTCGGGACGAGGATCCTGAGCATCGTACCAGTTTAGCGCAGTAGTTTGGTATGTTCCAAAGGTATATCCTAGAGTAGATGTCAACTTCAAATCCTCGTTAACATTCCAAAAATGGTTAAAAATAAATGTGGGCTCCTGCTGGAAACGAACCTTAGCGTTACGTTTCTCACCATTTTGGTAACCCCAGTTAGGATTGTAATAATTTGTACCAGCTAAATCGTTAGCCTCATCGGTTGCAACACCCTGCATACCTCTTTTAGTAGGTGCATTAAATGTTGTGAAAGCTACAGAATGGCGACTATTAAATTTCTTCTCAATTCCCACAAAGTATGCCCAACCATCATAGTTAGTACCCTCTACGTAACCCTCTTCAGCCCAACGACGCGAGCCGCTAATAGTAAACGCTGTTCCATTCTCCATTAAACCTGTTGAATGGGTAAACATTAAACGATTGGTATAGGTACGGTTAGTTGAAGCATAAGACACACGGGTACCCTTACGTTGCAGTGAAGCTCTTGAGTTAATATTGGTTGCACCGCCTAACCCTCCAAACGAAAATTCTGTTGGTGACAGGCCATTCACAGACTCTTTGTTACGTGTAACATCGTTTAATCCACCCCATGAACTCCAACCAGCGAATCCACTCTCAGGATCGTTAACAGGAATACCGTTCATGTAAAGTAATGAATAATCTGAATCGTAACCACGCACCTGAAAGCGAGCGGAACTAAATGTATAGGACACGGCATTGTTAAAAGCATCCTGAGTTGACTGTAAAAGCCCTGCCACAGCCTGATTACTTCCCTCAGACTCTAAATCATCGGTAGAGATAGTAACTTCACTTAACGAAAGTGATTGACCTTCATCTACCTGAGCTCTACGAATTGATACATCGGGCAACTTACCAGCTTCCGACACTTCAAACTCCAACTCGAACGACTGATAGCCTTGCGAAACAAATACAAAAACGTATTTACCTGCAGGTACAGTTAATGTGTACTCTCCGTTCTTATCGGTTGTTGCAGAAATGTTACTTCCCACAACCTTAACAGAAACACCCAACAATGGATTGCTTGTGTCAGTATCCCTAACACTTCCACTAAGGGTTACTTGTGCATTCACATTAGCAACACCTATTATTAATGTTGCTAAAAGCGTTAACAAAAAACTCCTCATTTACAGTTTATTTATTGATTAATTTATTCTTCAATTATGATGATACGATACACCAAATTTAAAGATGCAAAAAAATAACTTTTTTACTAATTATTATCAATTTTGATGTCTTTTTTTACGGATATAACTATCTTTGCTCGGTTGTTTATCCTAAGAACTTTTAAATATGTATAGATTATTTCTAAAGAATTCGTTGCTGCTCATAGCCTTGACGCTAATTTGCGGTGCAAATGTAGCACAAGATAAGAAGTTGTACAAAGTTAGCTGTATTGGTTTTTACAACTTAGAGAATCTTTTTGATACCATACCAGGACCTAATGATACTGAATTTACTCCCGAGGGGATTAATCAGTTCACCTCCTCGCGCTACTGGCATAAAATGAACAACATGGCCGATGTTATATCACAAATAGGCAATGAAATGTTCCCTGGTGGTCCAGTAATTCTTGGTGTATGCGAAATTGAGAACAGAACTGTACTTGAAGATTTAACCAAGAACACTAAGCTTAAGGAATCAAAGTATGATATTGTTCATTACGATTCTCCTGATGCCAGAGGAGTTGACGTTGGGTTAATATACCGCCCAGATTTTTTTACTGTTACATCATCGCGCTCTGCCCGCTTAACTATGCCTGATAACCCAAATTTTAAGTCGCGCGATCAACTTGTGGTTACCGGATTGCTCGATGGTGAACAAATACACATTATTGTAGGGCACTGGCCTTCGCGTAGAGGTGGCGAGAAAAGGAGCCTCCCATTCAGGGTTGCTGCTGCAAAATTAACAAAATCGATCGTTGACTCAATTCAGCAAACCGAGCCCAATGCTAAAATTGTAATTATGGGCGACTTAAATGATGACCCCGATAGCAAAAGTATAGTTGGCACACTCGGCGCAAAAAGAGGCTCAAAAAATTTAAAGCAAGGGGAGCTTTTCAACACAATGTTCGATCTTTACAAAAGTGGCATTGGCTCGTTGGCATATCAGGATTCATGGAATCTTTTCGATAACCTTATTATATCTCAACCTTTAGTGAACGAGGATAAAACAAATTGGGTTTTCTTTAAATCAAAGGTGTTCAACAAACCTTTCCTACAACAATCTAGCGGTCAGTTTGCTGGTTATCCTTTCCGCACATATGTTGGCAATAATTTTACGGGTGGTTACTCCGACCACTTCCCTGTTTACTTATTCCTAATAAAGGAGAAGAAATAGAAAAATATTCCAAAAAAGAAAAGGACACAGCAATTTGTGTCCTTTTTCTTTTGCTAAGTTTCGCCAACTAATCTTTTTCTTTATCGTAAAGCATACTTGTTGCGTAAACCTTTACCCTTTCCAAATCCTCAGGGGTATCAACCGCCAGTGTCTCTAAATTGGTTTCAAAGACTTTTATTTTATATCCGTTTTCAATCCACCGAAGTTGCTCTAGCGATTCCGCTAACTCAAGCGAAGACTGTGGAAGTTTTGTAATTTCCCTTAGTACATCTGCTCTATAGGCATAAAGCCCAATATGCTTATAGTATTTACGATTATACTTCCAATCCTCACGCTCCTTACCTCTTATGAAAGGGATTGCTGCTCGGCTAAAATAAATAGCCTCATTTTGAGTATTGAAAATTACCTTAGGCGAGTTTGGATTAAAAATATCTTCGCTTGCGCAAAATGCCTTAACCAGTGTTGCAATCTGAACCGTATCATCAGTAAAACATCCCGAAACATTCATTAACTGTTGAGCTTGAATAAAGGGCTCATCACCCTGGATATTTACCACAACATCAAACTTAATTGAAGTTAAAGTAGTCACTTTTTCTAATGCTTCGGCGCATCTATCGGTGCCACTCTGATGTTTGTCAGAGGTCATCACAACCCTTCCACCAAAGGATTCCACAGCCTTGGCAATCCTTTCGTCATCGGTAGCCACATAAGTGTAATCAAAAACTTCAGAAGCCCTTTGATAAACCCATTGAATCATTGGCTTGTCGGCAATTAAGGCCAAAGGTTTACCAGGGAAACGAGTCGAAGCATATCGTGCTGGAATTAGTCCTAATATTTTCATACCATAAATTATGCATTTTCAATTACAAATTTAGTATCAAACTTTCAATTGCATACTATGTATAAGTTTATTTTAAAAACGGCAATCCTAAATGCGGCAATATTGTCAGTTCCATTCTTTGAATATCAAGAAAAACTCTCTGTAACTAGCAATAAGCAACAAACTGTTTTATGAAATTTAACTATTTCTAATTTTAGGAAATAATTAAAAAATGTAATTTTGTCAGTTACATTGAATACAAACAGCCCCTATTTTAAAATGGAACTGCAAAGCATTAAGCAACGTTTTGGAATTATTGGTAATGCAACAGGCCTTAACCGTGCTATAGATATAGCCCGACAAGTGGCACATACCGACCTTTCGGTTCTGATTACTGGTGAAAGCGGAACCGGAAAAGAAGTTTTTCCACAGATAGTGCATCAGTATAGCGCCCGCAAACATGGGGCATACATTGCCGTTAACTGCGGTGCAATTCCCGAAGGAACAATCGATTCAGAACTTTTCGGCCACGAAAAAGGTGCATTTACCGGCGCTACCGATAGTCGTCAGGGTTACTTTGAGGTTGCCAATGGTGGTACAATATTTCTTGACGAGGTGGCCGAATTGCCTCTATCCACACAGGTTCGACTTCTAAGAGTTTTAGAAACTGGTGAGTTCATCAGAGTTGGCTCATCAAAGGTTCAAAAAACAAATGTTAGGGTTGTTGCAGCCACCAACGTAAACGTTCCAGAGGCAATTCAGGAAGGCAAATTTCGCGAAGACCTTTACTACCGACTAAACACAGTGCCAATCCACATACCCCCATTACGCGAAAGAGTTGAGGATATCCCATTGCTTTTCAGAAAGTTCGCCAGTGATTTTGCCGAAAAATACCGAATGCCTTCAATATCTCTCGATGATGATGCTCGTAGAGCACTAGTTAACTACAAATGGCCAGGTAATATTCGTCAACTCAAAAATGTAACAGAACAAATATCAATAATAGAGCAAAGTAGGATAATAACTGCTGAAATACTATTAAGGTACCTGCCGGATTTTGCAGTCTCCAAACTTCCTACACTATACGGCAAGAAGGGGATTGATGAGCAAACATTTGCATCGGAACGGGAAATACTCTATAAAATCCTTTTCGACATGAGAAACGACGTGAACGATTTAAAAAAGTTAGTAAACGATTTAATGTCAAATGGGGTTAGTAATATCGACCCACAAATTCAGAATGCTCCTGTCTTTCAAAACCTATACAACTCTAACGACACAATAATAACAAAAACCCCAACAGTTCAGTTCGACAGCAAACCATTTGTTCAAAATGCAAATGATATTCAGGATACCGAAGAAATTATTGAGGAATCGTTATCTTTGGAGGAAAAAGAGGTAGAGTTAATCAAAAAGGCTTTAGAAAAACATAAAGGCCGAAGAAAAAATGCTGCAGCCGAATTGGGAATCTCGGAGCGTACACTTTACAGGAAAATAAAGGAGTTTAATATAGAATAGCACATTATGAAAGTTACAAAACATATTTTTCTGCTGTTAATTTTAGCATTACCCCTGCATCATGGCTGCAGCGTAAAATACTCATTCACAGGAGCATCAATTCCCACAGAGGCAAACACTGTAAGTGTTCAACTTTTTCAGAATTTGGCCAGCATTGTAAATCCAACGCTAAGTAGTCAAATAACCGAAGATCTTAAAAACAGATTTGTTTCCCAAACCCGCTTATCGGTAGTAAGAGACTTTGGCGATTTGGCTTTCTCTGGCCAAATAACCCAGTACACTTTTGCTCCGGTTGCAATCCAAGGCAATGAAATTGCTGCTGAAAACAGATTTACCATTTCGGTAAAAGTAAAGTTTGTCAACACTATTGATCCGACAAAAAACTACGACAAAACATTTACTCAATACGAAAATTATAGTAGCAGTCAAAACTTCACATCAATAGAGAGTGAACTTGTAGGCAAAATTCTAGAAAAATTAGTTGATGATATTTTCAATGCAGCAGTTGCAAATTGGTAAAACTATGGAAAAAGAAACCTTTTATGACCTAATAGATTCATCCAGCAAGTTTTCCTCAACTAGCCTGGAACAGATTAAAGACTTAATTGAAAAATATCCTTATTTTCAAGGTGCCAGAGCGCTCTATCTGCTGAATTTAAAGCAGCTCGGGAACGAATCCTTAAACCACCAAATTCAAAATCAGGCAAGTTTAATCCCTAGCCGCCAACACCTTTACAAATTGCTCAACCCTACTACGCCAATTATGATTAATCTTGAAGCGGCTCAGGAGGTGGTTGAAGCCAAGAAACCAACGAAAGGAAGGCCTAAAACAAAGAAATCCTCATCCGAAGCATCGTTCGTACTCCTTGAGGACTCAAACCATACCGATGCTGTAACAATAACTGCTGAAGCCACATCAGATTCAACAGATACGGATATACTTGAACTAATTGACGGTGACGTTGAAAATTCCATATCGGAATCCAGTGCTAATTCATCTAGTTTAATTGATGCATTTTTAAGCAACATTCCAAAAATTGAACGCCCCACAATGCCTCAGCCAGGCGAAGTTATTGAGAACGAAGATATTTCCACAAAATCCATAGAGGAGCCCGAAGAGTTGGCAAGTGAGCCTTTGGCTCAGATTTACATCTCACAAGGATATTTTGAAAAAGCTTTAGCTGTTTACGAAAAATTATGTTTGAAATATCCAGAAAAAAGTAGTTACTTTGCCGATCGAATTCAAAAAGTTAAAGAGCAAATAAATAGTAAACATTAATATTTTAAACGATGTACACATTATTTTCTGTATTGATACTCATTGTCTGCATTCTACTAATTCTAATTGTACTAGTGCAGAATCCTAAGGGAGGCGGTTTAGCATCAAATTTTGCTGGATCCAACCAAATTATGGGCGTTAGAAAAACTGCCGATTTATTAGAAAAAGCAACATGGACACTTGCTGTTAGCCTAGTTGTTCTTGCTTTCTTGGCAACTTTAACTATGCCAACTAAAACTGTTGTTGAGCAAAAGTCTATCCTTGAGTCAAAAATGAAGGATACCCCTAGCGAGAATGCATTACCTGATTTCCAGACACCAGCATCGGGAACCGCTTCGCAAGATTCTACAAAATAATTTTTGAGTAACTTCAATAAATCAAGTGTCAGCAGTGTAAAATGCTGACACTTTTTTATTTATAATATTTGAACTACTTTTATTGACAATATTCGCGTCATCACCACTGTCAGTTATGACATCAAACCTATGCAAAAAAGTCAGTTTTCCTGTTTGGCATAGCTTATGTAAGTTTCCCTCTGTCAGTAAAAATGATTAACTAACAATTAAAACTTAAAAATATGTCAGAAGTAAAAATTAAACCATTGGCCGATAGAGTATTAATTCTTCCTATGGAGGCCGAAGAGAAAACATCAAGCGGCATTTTCATTCCCGACACTGCAAAGGAAAAACCACAACGTGGAACCATTGTTGCTGCTGGCCCAGGCACTAAAGACGTTGCTATGGAGGTTAAGGTTGGTGATGTTGTTCTTTACGGGAAGTACGCTGGTACCGAAATCTCAGTTGATGGCAAGGATTATTTGATTATGAAACAATCCGACGTTCTTGCAATTATTTAATTATCAAACTATTGTATAACAAATTAAAGCAAATAATATGTCAGCAAAAGTATTAAATTTCGATACCGAAGCACGCGATAAACTCAAAAGAGGCGTTGACCAACTTGCAAATGCCGTTAAAGTAACCTTAGGCCCTAAAGGTCGCAATGTGGTTATTGAGAAAAAATTTGGTTCTCAGCAAGTAACTAAGGACGGTGTTACCGTTGCCAAAGAGATTGAGCTAAGCGATGCATTTGAGAATGTTGGTGCACAAATGGTAAAAGAGGTAGCATCGAAAACTGCCGATAATGCAGGTGATGGAACAACAACTGCAACTGTACTTGCTCAAGCCATTGTTAACGTTGGTTTAAAGAACGTAACAGCTGGTGCAAATCCTATGGATTTGAAACGTGGTATCGATAAAGGTGTAACTAAGGTTATTGAGCACCTTAAAAAGCAAACTGTATCGGTTGGCGACGATTACCAAAAAATTGAGCAGGTTGCTACAATCTCTGCAAACAACGATAACGAAATTGGTAAGTTGATTGCTGAGGCAATGAAAAAAGTAAAGAAAGAAGGTGTTATTACTGTTGAAGAGGCAAAAGGTATTGAAACTACTGTTGAAGTAGTGGAAGGTATGCAGTTCGATCGTGGTTACATTTCACCATATTTCATTACCGATCCTGACAAGATGATAACAGTGCTTGAAAATCCTTTTATCTTAATTACCGATCGTAAAATATCTACAATGAAGGATCTACTTCCGGTACTTGAGCCAGTGGCACAAGCAGGACGTGCATTGCTAATCATTGCTGAGGATATTGAAGGCGAGGCGCTTGCCACATTGGTAGTTAACAAACTACGTGGTTCATTGAAGATTGCGGCAGTAAAAGCTCCAGGCTTTGGCGACCGTCGCAAGGAAATGCTTGAGGATATTGCAATCCTAACTGGCGGTATAGTAATCAGCGAAGAAAAAGGTCTACGTTTGGATGGCGCTAAAATGGATATGCTTGGCCGTGCAGAGAAAATTACCCTTGATAAGGAGAACACAACCATTGTTAACGGTGGTGGTGCAAAAGAGAATATCGACAAGCGTGTTGCTCAAATCAAAGTTCAGATTGAAAATACCACATCGGACTACGACCGTGAGAAACTTCAGGAGCGTTTGGCTAAACTAGCCGGTGGTGTTGCAGTTCTTTACGTTGGTGCTGCTACTGAAACTGAAATGAAGGAGAAGAAAGACCGTGTTGATGATGCTCTAAACGCAACCCGTGCTGCTGTTGAGGAAGGTATTATTCCTGGTGGTGGTGTTGCATACATCCGCGCTATTGAGGCTCTTGAAAACCAAAAGGGTATCAACGATGACGAAACCACTGGTATTCTTATCGTAAAAAGAGCAATTGAAGAACCACTTCGTCAGATTGTTGCTAACGCAGGCATGGAAGGTTCTGTAATTGTTCAGAAAGTAAAAGAAGGTAAGGATGATTACGGTTACAACGCTCAAACCGACAAGTACGAAAATCTATTCAAAAGCGGTGTAATTGACCCAACCAAGGTTGCTCGCGTAGCCCTTGAAAATGCTGCTTCTATTGCAGGCTTACTACTCACAACCGAGTGTGTAATTACTGAGAAGAAAGAAGATAAGCCAATGGCTCCAATGGGCGGACCAGGCATGGGCGGAATGGATATGATGTAATATTTTATCACATAGAATTGAAAAAGCGGAGACAACTCTCCGCTTTTTTATTGTGGGTCAAACCGCCACAACCTATTTCAGAATCATCAAATTTTCAATATCTTTGCACTCCAATTTAGGAACTGAGGATGGAGAATATCAGAAACTTTTGCATTATTGCACATATCGACCACGGGAAAAGTACCCTGGCCGACCGTTTACTTGAAAGTACTCATACGCTTACCGAGCGCGAGTCGCAAAATCAGGTACTCGACAGCATGGACCTTGAACGCGAGAAAGGAATTACCATTAAAAGTCACGCCATACAAATGCAGTACAAGAATGGCGGGAAAAGCTACACGCTTAACCTAATTGATACTCCTGGTCACGTGGATTTCTCCTACGAGGTTTCGCGCGCAATTGCATCGTGCGAAGGCGCGTTGCTTGTAGTTGATGCAACTCAGGGAATTCAGGCCCAAACCATATCGAACCTTTACCTTGCACTTAATCACGACCTTGAGATTATTCCTGTTATCAATAAAATTGATATGGAAGCGGCTATGGTTGAGGATGTAAAGGACCAAATTGTTGACTTAATTGGCTGCAAACGCGATGATATTTTGCCCGTTAGTGCTAAAACTGGCGAGGGTGTTGATGCAATTCTTGAAGCAATTATAGCAAGGATTAAGCCTCCAAAAGGCGACCCTAATGCACCTTTGCAAGCACTTATCTTCGACTCTGTATTCAACTCATTCAGAGGTATCATTGCATATTTCAAGGTGGCTAACGGCACTATTCGCCCTGGCGATAAGGTAAAATTCTTCAACACAGGTAAAGAGTACACTGCCGACGAAGTTGGAATTTTAAGGTTGAAACTTCAACCTCGCGATTCAATTGGCGCAGGCGATGTAGGCTATATTATATCAGGAATAAAAGAATCTACCGAAGTTAAGGTAGGCGATACCATAACTCATGTTGATAGACCCTGCAACACATCTATCGCTGGTTTCGAGGATGTTAAACCCATGGTTTTTGCTGGCGTTTACCCTGTAGATGCCGATGATTACGAGGACTTACGAGCATCACTTGACAAACTTAAACTCAACGATGCATCGCTCAGCTACGAGCCAGAGTCTTCGTTAGCTTTAGGCTTTGGTTTCCGATGCGGATTCCTAGGGCTTCTCCATATGGAAATTATCCAGGAAAGGCTTTACCGCGAATTCGATATGGATGTAATTACCACGGTTCCTAACGTTTCGTACAAAGTACACACCACAAAAGGAGAGATTATTGAAGTTCACAACCCCAGCGGACTGCCGGGACCAACAATAATCGATTTTATTGAGGAACCCGTTATCAACGCACAAATCATTACAAAATCTGACTACTTGGGTGCTGTAATGAAACTTTGTATTGATAAGCGAGGAATTCTTAAAAATCAAGTTTTCATTACATCCGATAGGGTTGAAGTTACATTCCGTATGCCTCTAAGTGATATTGTTTTTGACTTCTACGACAAGTTGAAATCTATTTCGCGCGGATACGCATCGTTCGACTACTTTATGGACGGTTACGCTGAAGCTAAACTAGTAAAACTTGACATACTCCTTAACGGCGAAATGGTTGATGCCTTATCGTCACTAATCCACTTCGATTACGCGTACGATTTTGGTCGGAAAATGTGCGAAAAGTTGAAAGAACTAATACCTCGCCAACAGTTCGATATTGCCATTCAAGCCGCAATTGGCGCAAAAATTATTGCCCGCGAAACAGTTAAGGCATTACGTAAGGACGTTACCGCAAAATGTTACGGTGGCGACATTACCCGTAAACGCAAACTTTTGGAGAAGCAAAAGAAAGGAAAGAAACGAATGCGTCAGGTTGGTTCTGTTGAAGTTCCACAGGAAGCATTCCTTGCGGTTCTTAAGATGGACTAGGAAGATTTTAAAGAACATAAAAATGAAAAGAAGCAGCAATGCTTCTTTTTTTTTACTTTTATGCAATGATAAAGGAGTGGCTACGAAATATCAGGATGAATTACGCCTCGGAGCAAACCTACATTGCTCAAAGGATGTTGCAGGAGCAGGGTGGTTGGCAATCGCATCTGAAAAACTCAAAAAAATTCATTGAGGAATTCATTTCTGAGCATCCGTCAAAATCAATCAATATTCTTGGCAGCGGTTGGCTGCTCGATGTTCCAATGGATAAAATTATTGAGCAATTCGACAGCGTTGTTTTAACCGATATTTACCACCCAAAGCAAATTGTAAACCGATACTCAAAATATCCAAATGTTGAATTCAAAACAGCCGACTTAACCTACGGAGCAGTTGATTTAACTTACGCTGTAAATAAAAGGAATTTCAACCTCGAAGAATATCTCACTAAAATTAAGGCGATTAAGCGTGTTAATTACGATGCGGATTTAGTAGTATCATTAAACCTGCTGAGCCAACTCAGCATATTTATAACAGACTACCTTACAAACAAAGTTGCTCTAGACAATAATCAGATTATCGAAATAGCATCTGTAATACAACTAAATCACTTAAAATGGTTGCCACAAAACAGGTCGGTATTGATTACTGATTATGAGGAGGAGTTCGTTGATGAGGACAACAAGTTTATAGGCTCAAAACCAACTATTTTTATTGATATACCTAAGAGTAATGGCACCAAGGAATGGACTTGGAAGTTCGATTCTCAAATGACTTACCGAGAGGATTGTAAAACATACCTAAAAGTGGTCGCAACAAAAATATAAAAGGGAGCACTTGGCTCCCTTTGCAATATCAATTTATGATTTTTTCCAGCACTTAACCCAATCTATTTCCATGTAGGCTGGCAATTTTGACTCATCTATATTGCCATTCACTCCCGAAGCAAATACAAGGTAAAGTGGCACATTAGGACTTAGGTTTGGCTGAATTTTATAAGGTGTTCCATTGATTGTCCATACAATAGCTTTCGCATCCCATTCAACGCCTAAAACATAGAATTTTGAGTCCAATTTCAGTCCACCAATGCTATGAACAGACTTGCGTACTTTAGCAGAACCATTAGTCCAAAAATAAGCGCCAGAAATTGAATTTTGCTTAGAATCGGATTTCAAGAAAACATCTAACTCTGGCAACATCTTATCTCCAACAAGGTAAAATGCATGGCTAACACCATTTACACAGGACATTTTTACCTTAGCCTCAATTTTTCCCTCAGCTTGCCTATAAATATGTCCTGTATTTATAACACCTGAAGTATAGTTAAAGGTTTTTGAAATAAAACCAAATTTCTTATCCCAAGCCAGTCCTTCAGCCTTTTCCTTTCGTGTAACAATTTTAAGTGTTCCGTTTTTCAACTCTAAATTGCCACCATCGGAATAAAATTGCTCATTTGTTGCAAAGGAGTAGGCTTTGTTAATTAGAGCATCGCCCCAGAAAAACTTTGTAAGCCATCGTTGGGTGTCAATGGTTTTGCCATCAAAATCATCGTGAAACAACAAACTCCAATGCTTCAACTCGTCAAACTTATGGCTGTCCTTCACCTTAAAGTACCATTTCACTTTCTCAGATGATTCGAGAGTTCTGAACTCCTGAAGTTTTTTGTAAGCCTCAGTTTGCTCAAACTTATTCTTACTCAAAAGATATTTCTTCCTTTCGGCAAACTCAGCAGAATCAACCTTAGCCTTTAGCTCATTATAGCGTTGAAGTGTTTGTGAGCCCTCAATACTGAAGTAGTCCTTTAATGGCTTAAAATTAAGCAGTTTGAAGTAACGCTTTAAATCAGAATTAGAATTCAACTCATTAAACCTAATCTCCTTTTGGTACTCCTCGGTGTTGTCTTTTTTGTAAGCACTCCTATTCTTCTTATAATCGGCACTAGAAATAAAGTCTTTCAAGTTGTTATACTCCTCAACAAGGCCAGATTGCTCAATCTTTCTGATAAATATTGGATTATCGGTTGCGGATTGCTTAATATAGTTTTTAAGAGCACCATTCGACAAAAACTTTTTTAGTTCCTGTTCCTCTTTAAACTCATTAGAATTTTTGTAAGTAACAGCCTCTAGTTCCTGTTTAACCTTAAGATGCTCCTTAGTCTCAACCCAAGTCTTCAACTCCTGATATCTAGCCCATTCGTCGGATTGAGAGTATGTAAGCAATTCTTCGTACTCAGTTTCAAGGGCCTTTTGGGCTATTTCCACGGTTTCGGTATCCTTAAAACTACCGAATAAGCGATTGGTAAATACTTTAAAGGTTGAAGGAGTTGTTGCCATCTGAAAAACTTTTGTGTTGTAAATTTATTGTCGTTGACTTGCAATAAAGTTGAAAGGTAACTTTAAGTGTTCGGCATAATCCTCACCTGCTTCAACCATATCTTCATCATCCTCCATGTAATGCCAGTTCACCACAACGGTATAACCTTTACGATGAATCTCCCTAAATTTCTCCAATATTTTTAAAATCATTTTTGAGGAGGATGTATTGTAATAATCAAAGCTCAGGTCCAACTCTGTTTTCTGGTTTGGATTTGCCATATAATCATCAATCCACTCCATTATTGGGTTGTAGAAGGAAGTTACATCTTCAGGTAAAGAGTTACCCGCAAACTCAAAAATTGACTTTTCCTTATCGAGAACCACTTTTGGAGTTTCAGTGGTTGGTTCTAAAATAATCGATTCCATAACACCTACATTTTTTCCAGCCAACAATAATGTTAAAGTTATGTAATATTCTTAAATAAACCAAAAATAACCTCTTTTAACATATGTTACGCAAATATAAACGCAAATTCTTTTTTAGAGTTATAAAAATATAAAAGTATTTGATGTAAACCACCAAATACTTTTATAGCAGAATCAAATTAGTAAATTAGTTTAAACCCTTTACCTCGTACATTGATAATTTCGATAGTTGGGTCATCGCTCAAATACTTACGTAGTTTAGTGATGTAAACGTCCATGCTACGCGCATTAAAATAGCTATCGTCAACCCAAATGGTTTTAAGAGCAAAATTTCGGTCAAGCAACGAATTTTTGTTGATGCAAAGATACTTAAGAAGTTCACTCTCCTTGGTGGTTAACTTCCTAACATCATTATCAATCTGGAGAGTTTGCTTAGTCGCATCAAAAATGTACTTACCAATTTGAAACTGCGACTGCTCTGTCAAAGGAGAATCTTTTCGGGTTCTGCGAAGAATAGCCTCAAGTCTCATAAGTAGTTCTTCAATGCTAAACGGCTTTGTCATATAATCATCGGCACCCAACGCAAAGCCTTCGATTACATCCTCTTTCATTGATTTAGCGGTAAGGAAAAGAATTGGCATTGTGCCATTAGACATGCGAATTTCCTTTGCCAAAGTAAACCCATCCTTAATGGGCATCATAACATCTAAAATGCAGATATCGTAGTAGTTATTTTGAAATCCCTTGAAGGCCTTCTCTCCATCCTTATATAGGTCTACCTCGTAATCTTTTGCTTGAAGGTACTCCTTAAGAAGAAAGCCTAAATTCTCATCGTCCTCTGCAAGTAGGACACGGATTTTTCTATTTTCCATGGCGTTGCTTATTAATTATTTTAACTATTTCTTTCTGTTGGGCCACTCCACGGTAAGAATATTGAGAAAGTACTGCCAATACCAAGTGTACTATCCACCCAAATTCTACCGCCATGAGCTTCAACAATTTTTTTTACGTAACTTAAGCCTAAACCAAATCCTTTAACATTATGAATATTGCCGCTGGGAACCCGATAAAATTGGTCGAAAATCTTTCGGATATTATCGCGGCTAATACCTATTCCATTATCCTTAAAGGCAATAACAATTCCACCCGTTGCATTCTTTGTAAATATAGTAATTTCTGGATTGCCATTTTTATACTTTACAGCATTATCTAGCAGATTATTAACCACATTGGTAACATGAACCTCGTCTGCAACTATTAGTGGGTTATTTGCATTTAGCTCTGTGATAAGAATTCCGTTTTGCGATTGAAGTTGCAGCGCAAAATTTGCCGAAACCTTTTTAACTACCTCATGAATATCAATATCCTTCAACTTCAGTTTCAACTTCGTTTTTTCGAATATTGCCATTTGAAGCACTTTTTCAACCTGAAGTCCAAGCCGTTTGCTTTCATCAGCAATAACTCCCCCCAAGTAGGTTAAATTCTTCCGTTCAATTGGAATGCTTTTGTCGTTTAGCATTTGTGCTGCTAACGATATGGTTGATATGGGCGTTTTTAATTCGTGGGTCATGTTGCTCACAAAATCGTTCTTAATCTCCGACACTCTTTTTTGCCTGAATATAATGTACAACGTAACGGAGAAACTAAGTATTATAAGCAATGTGAGTAAAAAGGTAGAGAAAGTCATTAATCCTAACGAACTTATAACATATGTTTTTTGGTTTGGGAAGTAAATGGTTAAAAAGTATCGCCGAGCAAAAAAATCGTTAGGGAAAAGTTTGTCTTTTAGCACAAGACCTTTATGATTCGACTTAAACTTTTCGCTCTTGTAAATTGCACTATCTTTCTCGTTAGTTACCTTATACTCAAACCTAGCCTCAATGCCTTTTCGGATTAGCTCTCTTCGGATAATTGAATCGAGTAGTTCTTCTGAAATTCGCTCCTGAATAGGCAATTCCACCCGGATAAGTTTATCGACAATATTCTCAACAAAAACAGTTTTATTCAAAACCTTTCCATCTAAACCTAGGTCTAAATTTATGGAACCAGCACTATTTTTACTATTACCAGTCCTATTTATTGAAAGACTTGAACCAGAATTAAGGGCATTTAAGGTGCTATCGAATAAATTACGGGTCAGTGTCGGGAGTTTTATCGTATCAAGATTACTAACGGTAAGAACCTGCTGGCTAATTTGCTTTGTACGAATGCCACTTTTTGTTTTATTGAGTATTCCCTGATGGTAGGACATCCGCGCATCGCCTTTTGTACTTACAGAGTAATAGGGCTTTATTTCGTCAATAATCTGAACTACGGTTTCCTGCTTTTCAATCTCCTCAACGATGTTTTGCATAGCGAGGCTTGCCGACTGAGCAAACTGTTCCTCTTTGGTTTGTACAGCAATACGAACCCACTTAGATTGTACCAAAACCAACCCAAGCGAGGCCAATGAAATAATAACCGTTAATACCCAAAGAAGTTTTCTACTCATATCAACAAAGATAATCTTTATGCTATGGACTCCTAAAGGGTTAACACAGTTTAACAGACTGTTAAAATAATGTGACAGAAAAAGGTGAAAAGTTAAATTTAAGGAGAAACTTTAAGCACGTAACATTTTAGTAGCAAGGGATAAACAGAAACTATTGGGGTTAATTTATTCAGGACAAAAAGGTTCGTTCCGTTTAATTGAAGAGGGTACAATCTCTATTGCCGCAATAACATTAGAAATTTTTTTAACGACTTGCATGTGCGTTTTAAAGTCATGGGGTAATAGTTCTCCAGTAAACTCTAGAACAAAATCAACATTGCTTAATTGCTTCACAAGCATTTTACCCTCGTACTTATTCTGAATAAGAGATACAACAATAGCCGATTTTGTATCTCTGAAGGAAAAAGTTGGAAACCCAGTGACTCTTTCCAAATCAGCATTTCGAACTAGTTTCAAGTCCAAGGCACTATTCAACTCCCAAACCAACTTATTGATGTTGTGCTGTGCAGAGATTGCAATTAACTTAAAATTACAATGGTTCTCAAGATTGAGTACTTCTTTATTTTTTTTTGCCAAAATCCTGCTGATAAAGATTAACGGAAGCAAGATACCCAAAATAATAAATGAAAATTATTCCATCTGTCAAAAAAACTTATAAATAATTGACTGACATTACTTTTTGCCCTAATTTTAATTTGATAATGAATACATTATAAAATTAAGCCTTTAAAAAACTAAAACTATCCAAGCCATGAAAAAAAGTTTATTCACACTTGTTCTAATGATGCTTACCATAGCATTGTACTCACAAGAACCTCCATCATCGTTTGCATTAAGTTTAAAGGTGGATTACAATTCCCAGGTCCAGGACAGCCAAACATTGGTGGATTTGAGCCTGAACTTAAAACTTCGCCATTCATAAAAGGCGATATAGACGGAATACTTGTTCCAAAACTATCAATGGGACTCTATTTCTGCTACACTCCAATGAAAATAGAAGAAATGGATGAAAACAACAACTTCTTCTCAGTTGGGATGACAATAAAACCTCGCTTTACTGTAGCCGAAGGAGTTCAGGTAGTCCCCGAACCACATTAAAAATGACTTAATGGAAGACCCAAGCAATGGACTAAATGTTGGGTTCCAGATAGAGGTATCCAAACAAATGAAAGACAACCTTGGCATTGTTGGTGAATTTGGATTTTTTAGTCAGCCAGTTGGTGGCGACGGAGTTATCGATATAACTTTTCCTCCAATAATGTACCTATGCGTAGGTATTCAGTTTGGGAAATAGCAATAAAACAAAAAGGCGCAATATCAATTAATTTGCGCCTTTTACTTAATATATTCAGAAATATTATCCTCTATCTTCTCCAAAGCAATCATACTGGCCTGCTGTTCTGCTTCTTTTTTTGAAAATCCATATCCAACGGACATCTCCTTTCCATCAAAGATAAGATTCGATAAGAACCGGGGAGGATTAGATTCTCCGGAAGTATCCTCGTGTGTGTCAAAACTGAGAGAAAGTTTGTGTTTTTGAGCAAACTCTATCAACTTGCTCTTGTAATCGGTATCAAGCGCCTGCAAGTCATCCAAGTTAATAAACCTGTCCAAAATATTATTTACCACAACCATATTTGTAAACTGGTAGCCTTTATCAAGAAATATGGCGCCAATTAATGCCTCCAAGGCATTGCCAAAAATATTCTTGTGAGTGGTAATGGTACCATTGCTTATTTTTACCAAAGAATCAAGCCCCATGCTTATGGCAAGCTGGTTTAAACTTGAGCGGCTTACTATTTTAGCCCGCATTTTAGTAAGAAAGCCTTCCTTTTGGTTTGGATAGCGTTCAAAAAGGTAATCGGCCACTATAGCATCTAGCACAGCATCACCGAGGTACTCCAAACGCTCATTATCAACCCGTTTACCCTTGGGTAAAACGAAAGAAGCTGACCGATGAACCATGGCCAGCTTATACAATTCAATATTTTTTGGTGAAAATCCTAAAATTCTCTTCAGTTGAACGAACAATTCCCTATCCGCTGATTTTACGCGGAAACGCTCAATTGGACGTGATAAAAATCTTAACACCTAGTAACTAGGAAATCTTTTTAACGATAATTGATGCATTATGACCACCAAATCCAAAAGTATTACTCAAGGCTGCTCTTACAGTACGTTTTTGAGCTTTATTTGGAGTCAAATTAAGTTTGCTGTCAATCTCAGGGTCAACATTTTGCAAGTTAATGGTTGGAGGAACGATGTCCTTATAAACCGCCATTACAGTGGCTAAAGCTTCAATTGCACCAGCAGCTCCAAGCAAGTGACCTGTCATAGACTTAGTAGAACTAATGTTAAGTTTGTACGCGTGCTCTCCGAATACAGAAAGGATAGCCTTAGTTTCAGCAATATCGCCAAGAGGAGTAGATGTACCGTGTACATTAACATAGTCGATATCCTCTGGTTTAAGATTTGCATCTTTAATTGCATTCTCCATAACCTTTCTTGCACCCAATCCATCGGGGTGTGGTGCTGTCAAGTGATAAGCATCGGCAGTCATACCGCCACCTACCAATTCACAGTAAATTTTTGCCCCACGGGCTTTAGCATGTTCGTACTCTTCAAGAATAAGACATCCCGCTCCTTCTCCCATAACAAAACCATCACGGGAAACATCAAACGGACGCGATGCGCTCTTAAACTCATCATTATTAGTTGACAACGCTTGTAGGGCGTTAAAACCTGCAACACCAACCTCATTAACAGAAGCTTCTGAACCGCCACTAATAATAATGCTTGCCTTACCAGTACGGATAATATCCATAGCGCAAATTAATCCATTAGTTGCTGAAGCACAAGCAGAAACTGTGGAAAAGTTTGGACCACGGAAACCATACTTCATGGAAATGTGTCCAGCTGCAATATCAGAAATCATTCTAGGAATAAAGAAAGGGCTAAATCGGGGTGTACCATCACCCGCGAAGTAGCCTCTTAGTTCTTCAGTCATGGTCTGTAAACCACCAATACCTGAAGCCCAAATAACTCCAGCCGCATCTAAATCAATAGACTCAAGGTTAAAAGCAGCGTCCTTCATAGCCTCGTCTACAGCCACCAGCGCAAACTGGGTGTAAGGATCTATCTTTTTTGCCTCTTTACGGTCGAAGTAATTATTTGGATCAAAATTCTTTACCATACAGGCAAATTTTGTTTTAAACTTTGAAGTGTCGAAACTGGTAATTAGTTCACAACCACTCACCCCGTTCTCGAGGTTAGTCCAATACTCTTGAATATTGTTACCTAAAGGATTAATTGTACCAACACCTGTAACTACAACACGCTTCATTTCCATAAAGTGAAATTTTAGTTTAAAACTAGTTTGCTTGTAAGGATTTTTTAATTTTTGATATTACTTGCTGTGGCTTTCGATGTAATTGATAGCATCTCCAACAGTACCAATCTTTTCAGCCTCATCGTCTGGAATAGAAAGGTTGAATTCTTTCTCGAATTCCATAATTAACTCAACGGTGTCAAGTGAATCAGCACCTAAATCATTGGTAAAGCTTGCTTCTGGAGTTACTTCGTTCTCGTCTACTCCGAGTTTGTCAACGATAATTGACTTTACTCTTGTTGCAATATCCGACATAGTTTTTAAAATTTAGTTAATAAATAAAGTTTTCAATCGCAAAGAAAAAAATTTCACCTGATAATAATCAGATGACAAATTCAGCCGCAAAAGTAATTTTTTTGTTCATATTTTTGTCATCTCAAAAACTTTTTTTTGACAATCGTTTAACTTTAATTTAATAAATATCTAATAATGAATAATATAGCAATTATAGCATCAGGGTCAGGTAGTAATGCGGAGAACATTGTGAACTATTTTAGTGACAAACAAGGAGTTAAAATAGTCCTATTTGCCACAGAAAACCCTAAAGCCTTTGTAATTGAACGGGCAAAAAAACTTGGTGTAAATTGCGAAGTTTTCAGCATGGATGCTTTTAGGAACGGAGATTTCATTAAAGTACTCAATTCATATAAGGTAGATTTTATTGTTCTAGCTGGATTCCTTAAGTTAGTGCCAGAGTATTTAATTAATGCGTATCCTAATAAAATTGTCAACATTCACCCCGCACTTTTGCCAAAATATGGTGGAAAAGGAATGTATGGCAACAAGGTGCACGAGGCAGTTATTGCCAACAACGAGGCTGAAAGCGGAATAACTATTCATTACGTGAACAACAATTACGATGAGGGTGGAATCATTTTTCAAGCAAAATGTTCGATAGATAAAAACGACACACCCGAAACCCTTGCCCAAAAGGTTCACAAACTGGAGTACGAGCACTATCCAAAAGTAATTGAATGGATACTTCTTTAATTGATTATTCCTCTAAGCGCTTTCCAAAGTTAAAGTGTATCCCTATGGAGAACATTATAGGGTTGTGGTTCCACTTTTGGTCATCGTATTTTTCAAACGGAATAGATAAACCTATACAGGAATAAAAGCGCAAACGCTTATATCCCATTTTAGCCATAAAGCCTGGTTCGTAGAACCAGTTTGTTTCTCCTCCAATGCTTACAGCCGATAATCGGCTAAGAATGCTTATGTCTAGCCAATCGTTATAAAATCCTAGGCCTGGCTGTATAAAGTATCTAGTTATTTGTGTAGTAGAAACTCCATCGTAATCAATTTTCCTGTAATCGGCTGGCACCTCTCCCACTCCTGCTCCACCAAAAATTTCAAAAATACCATTATCACTAAACTTCTCGGTATAACCCAAACCCAACTCAAAAAGTGTTCTCTGCTGCTTTAAAGTATCGTGCTCGGTAGTCTTTAGAACTTGACCATTAGCCATTATTCCAACATTGTCGGTAATAGCATAAGCCGTTTGCACTTCAAAGCCCGATATACCAGTAGTAACATTAATTTGACCATCACCCTTATTCCTTAACAATGGAGAATTAAAACTATTAGGAACATACAACATGTGGCACGATGTTGTGCCTACCCCCATTATAATTGGAATTAAGACTTTGAGACAAACTTTAGGTCTCATGCTTGCTGTTTTTGAACAAGTTATGCAAATTGTCGAGTTTTGTCAAGAGAAAAAGATAAAATTCTTAAACAAAAAAGCCCTGGTTTATCACCAAGGCTAAATATCAATATAAATGAGGATTTAGTGCCGAATCCGTTCAAAACCTCTTCCATAAACACCCATAACACTTGCTACCGAAATAAACGCCTCGGGGTCAACCTCCTTAATTACTCTATAAACGTCGTTAGCTTCGTGCTTGCGAACCAGAGTAATTAAAACCTTTTGGTTCTCCTTGGTAAACCAGCCTTGACCATCGATTACTGTAACGCCCCTATTCAGTTCGGCTGTAATTCTATCGGCAATTACTTGGTATTGCTTCGAGAACACAAAAACCTGCACGGATTGTTTGCTTCCTGACAACACTGCATCGAGAGAGTAGGCTGTAATTGCCATGGCAACATATCCGTAAACAATAGTCTCAATACGCTTTGCAGGGTCTAAGTCGAGCAACACAAGGAAGGAAGAACCAATTATAAACACATCGCACATCAATATAACCCTACCAGGGCTGATGTTTCGGTACTTGTTGATTATCATCGCAATGATATCGGTACCACCAGTGCTACCGCCCTGTGTAAACACAATCCCCAAGCCAACACCAGCAATTGCTCCGCCAATAATAGTCGACATAAACTTATCGTCCACCACTGGTTGTTTTATTGTTGCCTGAAGTACAGACAGCAAAACAGAGCCAACAATTACACCGAATACTGTTTTTACGCCAAAGTTCGCCCCAAGCATTTTAATGGCGATGAAGATTAAACCTATGTTCACTAAAAAATATGTATAACCCATAGGAAAACCTGTGGCATAGTATATTAGTGCTCCAATGCCAGAAACTCCACCTCCCGTTATTTTGTGTGGAATAAGAAATGCGGTCCACGATAGAGCATATAACAACAACCCAAATACTATAATGGTATATGAACGAGTTGTTTTGAAAATTTTACTACTTGTCATACTCTATATAAAATACTAGTATTGATTTTCGTTTCTACTATCCTCTTCCTTCCTACGTTGGATTGATTTTGCGTAAGAATTTAGCAAATAACTAACTTCGCCAATAGCATTTTCGAGGTCATCGGCCTGATATTGGTCAAACAAACCTAAGTCGTTGGCAAGGATAATGTAGTAGCGGCATTCCTCTAGGGCATCCTGTGCTGTTGAAAGGAACATCAATTTTTCGTCTCTATCCTTTTTTCTATAACCGCCAACAATGTTTGTAGCTATGGCTGTAGCGCTCTCGCAAAGCATATCGCCCACAAATGATTGATTATCTTCGGGGATGTGTTTCACCTGCTGGTAAATGTTTAGTACGAACGCATGGGCTTTTTGCCAAACCACTAAATCCTTAAATGATTTGGTTTTGCTTTCTGTTCTCTCCATAGTTATATCGTTTAAGATGATTTAAAGTGATTAATGATTCCGAAATGGGATAACTAAAATTAAACTATTTTTATGCACTCACCAAATAAAATTGACCAAGTGTTTGTATTGACACGTTTTCGGATATTTTGGCGATGCTAATATCTAAAAGTTGATGGTTAAAAGAGCAAATCCTTTAACCATCAACCTATAAGTTCAAAACATAACTACATTACAATATTGACAATTTTGTTTGGAACAACAATAATTTTCTTGGGTTGCTTACCCTCCAAGAACTTCTGCGTATTGGCATCGGCTAGCACAATTTTCTCAACTTCTGCCTGAGGTATATTCAAAGGAATCTCCAGTGTGAATCGGGTTTTTCCGTTAAATGAAACAGGACAAGTATAGGTGCTCTCCTGCAAGTACTTCTCATCGTACTTAGGCCATTTTGCATCGCAAACCGATGTGCTGTGACCCAACAAATGCCATAACTCTTCAGCAATATGCGGAGCATACGATGCTATAAGCGCACAAAGAGGCTCAAGGATTGCTCGTTTGTTACACTTTAACTCGGTTAGTTCATTTACGCAAATCATAAATGCAGAAACGCCGGTGTTAAAGCTGAATTTCTCGATATCCTCGGTAATTTTCTTGATAGTTTTGTGAAGTACTTTTAGCTCCTGCGCTGTGGGCTCAGCATCGGAAACCTCAAACTGGTTGTTGGCATTGTGGTATAAACGCCAGAAACGACGGAAGAACTTGTGTACACCATCAATCCCGTTTGTATCCCAAGGCTTACTTTGCTCAAGAGGTCCCAAGAACATCTCGTACATACGAAGCGTATCGGCACCATACTTATCAACAATAACATCGGGGTTTACAACGTTCCACATACTCTTACTCATCTTCTCCACAGCCCAACCGCAGATGTACTTACCATCTTCAAGTATAAACTCAGCATCGCTGAACTCTGGACGCCACTTGCGGAATGCCTCTATATCCAAAATATCGTTGCTTACAATGTTAACATCAACGTGAATTGGAGTAACATCGTGCTTATCCTTTAGGTTCAGAGAAACATAAGTATTAGTATTCTTGATTCTATAAACAAAATTCGAACGACCCTGAATCATTCCCTGGTTAATCAATTTTTTGAATGGCTCATTCTTACAAACATGGCCAAGGTCAAAAAGGAATTTATTCCAGAAACGTGAATATATAAGGTGTCCAACAGCGTGTTCGGTTCCACCAATGTATAAATCCACATTTTCCCAATAGTTATTCGCCTCCTTGGATACCAAGCCGTTGTTATTGTGAGGGTCCATATAGCGCAAGTAGTATGCCGATGAACCTGCAAAACCAGGCATTGTGCTTAATTCGTAGCCATAGCCAACTTCATTCTTCCAGTTTTTAGCGCGACCAAGTGGTGGTTCGCCTTTCTCGGTGGGCAAAAAGGCATCAACCTCGGGCAACTCCAACGGAAGTTTGCTCTCATCAATTGCGTATGGCATTCCATCCTTATAGTAAACGGGGAACGGTTCGCCCCAGTAACGTTGACGGCTGAAAATAGCATCGCGTAAGCGATAGTTTATTTTGCGCTTACCCAATCCACGCGATTCAATCACCTCGTTTATTTTGCTGATGGCCTGTTTTACATCCAAACCATTAATCAAAGTGCTATTGATAACAACACCCTCTTTCGAATCGTAAGATTCACTCCAACTCTTTGGGTCTGTAGCCTGTTCGCCGGGTCGAATTACGGTTTGAATAATTGGCAAATTGAATGTGCGTGCAAAAACAAAGTCGCGACTATCGTGTGCAGGAACAGCCATAATAGCGCCTGTACCGTAGCCTGCCAATACATACTCACTAATCCAAATAGGAATACGCTCGTTAGTAAAAGGATTTATGGCGTAACTACCTGTGAACTGACCTGTAACCTTTTTGGCCTCGGCCATACGTTCACGCTCCGTTTTACGTTTAACCTCATCGCGATATGCGCTAACTTTCTCTGCGTACTCAGGAGTGGTTAATTCATCAACCAACTCACTTTCTGGAGCAAGTACCATAAAGGTTGCACCGTAAATAGTGTCGGGACGGGTAGTGAAAATCAGGATTTTCATATCTGACCCATCAATTTTGAAGTACACCTCAGCACCCTCGGAACGGCCAATCCAGTTGCGCTGTATCTCTTTTAAAGAGTCAGTCCACTCTAGGGTCTCCATATCGTTAAGCAAGCGCTCTGCATACGCAGAAATACGCAAGCACCACTGACGCATCTTGCGTTGCTCCACAGGATGGCCACCACGTACTGAAAAACCCTCCTTAACCTCATCGTTCGCAAGTACAGTTCCTAATGCAGGACACCAGTTTACCATTACATCGGCAAGGTAAGCCAAGCGATATGCGAGGAGAACCTCTTGCTGTTCAACCTCAGTCATAGATTTCCAATCTTCGGCAGTAAATGCTTTTACTTCGCTACAAACTGCATCAACCTTAGAATTACCGTGCTTCTCAAACTCGGCAATCAACTTCTCAATAGGCTCAGCCTTCTGGGCTTGATTATTGTACCAATGCTTGAACATTTGGATAAATGCCCACTGTGTCCACTTGTAGTACGATGGGTCGCAGGTGCGGAACTCGCGGTCCCAATCGTAACTGAATCCAATTTTATCGAGCTGTTCGCGGTAACGCTTAATATTGTTATCGGTAGTGATGGCTGGGTGCTGGCCAGTTTGAATTGCATACTGCTCTGCAGGCAAACCAAAAGCATCGTAACCCATTGGGTGTAAAACGTTAAAGCCCTGCAAACGCTTAAAGCGTGAATATATATCGGATGCAATATAACCAAGTGGATGTCCAACGTGCAACCCTGCCCCTGAAGGATAAGGGAACATATCGAGCACATAGAATTTTGGGCGCGAAGGGTCTATATCTACTTTGTAAGTTTTGTTATTCTTCCAGTATTCCTGCCACTTACTCTCAATCTCTTTAAAATTGTAATCCATAGTATTTATATTAAATGCTAGTTATCAGACTAAAAAAATCAAACCAAAATAAGTTGCAAAGATAATCATCAATGAAAAAGTATAATACAATCGCAAATAAATAGTTTTTAGCATTTTCTGTAATCATAAAAAATATATAGTTTGACTTAAAAAAATAATTTCCGAACTTTAAATCACATAAAAATATTATTGAGATGAACTTTAAATTGATGTTTACACTGATAGTTGTGGCTACAGGACTATCAACCAAAGCACAAACCGTATACCTCTCCGACCACGAAGGACATACAGTATATGAGTACAATGAAGAAAGGTCCAAATCGGACTATGCTTTAAAAGTCACAGTACAGGAAGAGGCCACCATAAAAAAGAAACTGGAAAACTTTGCAAAATATCTTAAATCGTATAGTTCGTCAAATAACCCGAAAGGATTTGAGGTAATTCATCGGGGAGAAATTGGTCAAACACAAGAATTTTTCCATTGGAGCAAAAACATACACTTCGAACTCTTCGTAATTATTTTCCCTTGGGCTAATTATGATGGTAAAATAATGTGGCATTGCGCTGAGTGCAGCGCATACTTTAGCATACTGTTCAACAGACCCGATAGAGCCCTAATGGGCTATACTATAGGCGATGTGTTCGACAAAGATGGTATGCTAATCAACACCGAACCTATTGAAGTTGGGGAGCAAAATGGATGTAAACTATACAGCAATGGGATAGCGATAATATCAAACGGAAATCCACTATGGGTTCCAATAACAGTAAAGGAATACATAGAAGCACTTTTGCGCAGAAGCAAAAAACAACTAGAAAAAGGTGAACTGGACCAAACACTTTATAAAATGTTCGTAGATAAAATTAACGAGGAAAAGGCCACTTACACCGAAGAGGAACTTAATAGTCCAGCATATGAGGGTGACAAAATGTGTGGCTGTCCCTATAGGCTTGAAGGGGCAAGAGCCTTTGTTAAAATGAACAAGGACTATTTCGATAAAACCAAACCAAATACTGCAATTCAGCTAATTATAGTTGACGCGGATTGCATTCAGCAAATGGATTATGGAGAGTTATACTTCAAAAACGAATACTCTTCACCAGAGGATATTAAAGCTGTTGAAATGCTTAAGGAGTTCAACTATACTGATTTTAAGAAATTCTTAGAATAGATAAATAAAAGAAAGGTCAACTGTGAGGTTGACCTTCTCTATTACTATTAGTTCGCTTTTACTTTAAATTTAACCAACTGCAACGGTTGCATTTTATCTGATTTTGGATGAAGCAGCCCGTAAGCAAAGCCATTGAAGAAACATAAATCCTCGAAGCGATAATTTAGGCTCAATTTAAACCCAGAAACATCCAAGGTAGTTTCTGCTAAAGATTTTCCATTGCTATCGAAACTGTAAACTCTAAACTTATGGTCAACATCCTCGTCGATAAATCGAAATACTAGTAAATTTCCATCGCTGTCGACTAAGAAATTGTAATAGTAAGGAGTGTTTTTGGGGAAAAAGTTGGGTTCGTAAACCTCGGAAACATCCTCCTTGGTGAATTTATTTTCAGCAACACTTTTTTCTATTCGTGCAACAAACTCTTTCTTTGACTCTTCGGGGTAGGCCGGAGGATTAAAGTCTAAGTTAAATGATTTGAGCAACTTGCCTTCAGCTGAGTAGGTTTCAATTATGTTGAGAGTATTAATACCCACAATCAAATTCCCGTTGGGTAAGGCCCGCATTATCAATTCCGTTTTGGTGAAAAACGGTGAACTAGAATACATATAGTTATCCTTGTTTACAACAACCATTGAGCCTTTGGAGACATTGTCGTACTTCTTAATTATTTTTTGCTCCTCAGTTTCAGGGTCGATTATGGTAATAACTCTCCTGTCGTTCGTTCTTGCTACAACAAATCCTACAAGCGCAATTTTTGTTCCACAAGCAATGGTTTTCAGTGGCATATAGTCCACCTTAATGGTTTTTATGTAATTTCCATCTGTTGAAAATATTTTAATATGACCATTAAGTTCGTGAGTGAAAACATATTTATTTCCTATTACGCCTCCAAGAGTTGGTCGCTCACTGAATTCGCCAACACCCTTTCCTTTCTTTCCAAAAGTTAGGACTAATTCTCCCTTAGAGTTGAATTTTTGAATTGTGTACGAACTGTAATTTCCCACAAAAACACTCCCGTCGGAGGCAACTGCTATACTTTTATAATAGCCAATAGAGTTGCCATATGAAACTTCTAAATAATCGGGGAATATTTTCTCCCAATTTGCACCAACCGCAAAACTGCTTTCAGGCTCAAGGGAAGCCTTTCCAGATTTATAAATATCGAGCAAGGATTGACCTTTTACAGCATATAAAAATGCCATTGTCATTAAAAATACCGTTAGTTTTTTCATAGTTCAAAATTTAAAGTTGATAATGTACTTTGCGGATTGGCCAATCCTTTATTGTTTGCAAGTTTTTACTAAGTATGTGACACGTACTAAACTATCTCTTGATAATTCTTCGCACTTTACAGCGCGCATTCTCAACAATCGATTTGGAGACTCCAGTTCAGGTTGAAATTCGTTGCTGCTTAATGCAACCCACTTGCAATCATCCTCGGAAATCGAAGTTGAATTATTGGTTTGATGCTTGAAGAATAATACTGCAATTACTATCGATGCGGCAACACTTACACCAATAATATAGTTTTTAAAATTTCGAATTGTTGGTTTCGGATTTTTGTCTAAACCACCAGCAAAACTGTAGTTTTGTATGATATTCAAAGACCCAATTACAGTCTCAATTCTTTTCCTTTTAGCCTCAACCCGCTTTTTACAGTAATCACATTTTTCGATATGAGCACTGAACAACAATAGCGTATCATCGTCTAGTTCTTTATCGATATATGCTTGAATCTGCCAGTCTTTTAAACATTTATTTTTTCCAAACATTTTCATACAACCTCCATTTAAACCAACAGTTTTGTCATTTTATCAATCGCCCGCGAAAGAGTTTTTCCGACTGAATTCTCGTTAATTTCAATAACAGCCGACATCTCCTTGTAGGAAAAACCTTCTTTGTAAAGTATCACCAGGGCCCGCTCCTTTTCACTTAGCTTATCCATTGCTTTGCGCACTCTCAGAAATTGCTCACGTCTCTCTAAGCTATCATCAACATCAACTTGAGCAATCAGAAGGTCACCATACATTAACCGTTGCTTCCTCTTATGAAGATTGATGCATCTATTGTATGCCACCCTATAAATCCACGCTCGAGGATTAATAAAATCAGCCTGCTTTGTTAGCCTTTCAAATAACTCGGTGAATACCTCCTGCGCAATATCCTTGGCATCGTCGGAATTGCCAGTCCACTGCAAGCAGAATCTGTAAATGCAAGAATAATTGTCGTTATAAAAGCCATTAAAATTCATAATCAGAAATCACAACTATAAGACAAA
This sequence comes from Bacteroidota bacterium, assembly GCA_029560875.1. Lineage (GTDB taxonomy): Bacteria > Bacteroidota > Bacteroidia > Bacteroidales > Tenuifilaceae > SB25. Next base: position 169,270 of record JAKQKB010000033.1, read on the forward strand.
CGAAAATAAACTTTGTGACAGGAGACAAAAAATAAAGTTATCAATACTTCGCAATAAAAAAACTTACAAGCAATGCTTTGAATAGCAAACCTTGTAAGTTGAGAGTATTTCTTTTAAATATTTATTCTGTCACTACTCCATAAACCTCTTATCCAAGAAACCTTGAAATTTCTCCTTATACCCGTCGGCAATTGGAATGTATGTTGAGCCAAATACAATTCTATTCCGCTCAATAATGCTTATTTTATTCAAGTTTACGATGTATGAACGATGAACCCGCATAAAATTATGTGGTGTTAACTTTTCCTCCAACGATTTAAGGGTCATCAGGGTTAAAACTGGCCGTGGTTGGTCCGTTAAATATATTTTCACATAGTCCTTTAGCCCTTCGATATAGATTATTTTTTCGTACTCAATCTTAAGCAATTTGTATTCCGATTTAACAAAAATGGCATTATCGTCAGAGTCCACCTTTTTCTCTTCGGGCTGCTTGTTCAACATCCCAAACCAAGTCAGGGCTTTGTTTGCCGCCTTTAGAAACTCCTGATAGTTGAATGGTTTTACCAAATAATCGAGCGCATCAACCTTAAAACCTTCCAGTGCATACTGGCTATAAGCGGTTGTAAAAATCACTTTTGGCCCATGCTGCAAAATTCGGGAGAATTCAATTCCAGTAATTCCGGGCATCTGAATATCGAGAAATATTAAGTCGACCTTGTTTGCAGTTACATACTGCATTGCCTCAAAAGGCGAGGTGAATTTGCTCATCAACTCCAGAAAGGGAGTTTTTAGAACATAGCTCTCCAGCAAATCGAGTGCAAGAGGCTCGTCATCAACAATTATACATTTTATGCTTATCATAGCTGTATTACAACTTTAATGTGAAAAAGACCATCAACAACATCTTTTACCAAGATATACCGTCCAGGATATATCAGGGAAAGACGCTTTTGAATATTATCGAGACCTATTCCATTGGCATCACCACCCTTGTCGGTCTCATATTTCTGTGGAAAATTCGAATTAAACGACTCGAATGATAGAACGTGATTTTTTTCTTCGAGCGTTATTTTGATAATTGATTTTTCGTTAGGGCTAATTCCGTGCTTAAAGGCATTCTCAATTATTGGGATAAATAAAAGCGGAGCAACTGAAACCTCATGGCTCTGAACACTGAAACTGGAATAAACCTCAGTATTTGCTGATAACCGCAATTTCATCAGAGCAATGTAACTCTTCATAAACTCAACTTCACCATTGAGTAGAACCTTATCTTCATTTGTTTCATAAAGATGATAACGCATCAGTTTGGCTAAACCGTGAACCGACTCCTGAGCTTTATCGGGCGAAGTTTGAATTAGCGAGTAAATGTTATTCAACGTATTAAAGAAGAAATGTGGGTTAAGCTGCATTTTAAGATTGTTCAGTTCCGATTTTAAATTTTCGTTCTCTAAGTTTTTTCGTTGATTTTCAGACACAAACCAACGACTTGTTGTGCGTATAGCAACACTTATGCTAACCACAAAAAAGAATGTAAGGTTATGAACTCCAAACATAAAATTCTTGGGAGGCTTTGGCTTAAATGCCTCGTTAAATCCATTGGGATTTGGTTCTCTCATATCGGGCATATCAGGTTTAAATAAGCCAAACAGTTCCCTTACATAATCAGTAAAAAATGACAAACTAATAATCAAGACAAGGTTGATAAGAATAAACCATAACACTTTTTTTTGGAACAAATACCTCTCTATTAGCCAAAAATAGTTGGTATAGAACAATATCATTGATAACGACATTGGAATCCAAATGAAAAAGTAGAAGTTGGGGTCGCGAGGAGGTTCATTGCCCTGAGGATTGCTAAGCGAAAAGAGAAACGGTATAGCAAACCAAAACAACCAAACAAGTATATGAAGCGCTATACTTGCTACTTTTTTTGATTTGGAATTTAGTGTTATCATCGTTGTAAATTTTATAGAAACTACATTATTTAAAATCGCCTAGGAGAACGTCCATTCATATTTTCATTACTTGGACCTTCGCCCTTAGGTTTTCTTTCCTCCATAAATTTAGAATAAATTTTAAACTGTTCATCGGAAAGGAAAGTTTTAACCTTTAAGTCGCGTTCCTTTTCGAAATTTAAAATATTTGGCCTACCATCCGATTGCCTATCGCTATTCATTTTATTAAAGAATGTAATAAGCGCAAGTTTTACCGAGTCCTGAACCGAGGTTGACATCTCAATCTTCTCGCTCAACTCGTTTACCGTTTTTGAGGCCATTTCGTTGGCATCAAACTTTGGTCGCTCAGGGCGTTGTGCACTTAAACTCAATGAACTAGCCAACGCAATGATAACTAAAAATATAACTCTCTTCATATACTACGATTTAATTAACTGATTATTCATAACGTAACGCTTCAATTGGGTCGAGGTACGATGCTTTTCGAGCAGGATACCATCCAAAAAACACGCCTGTGGCCAAACAAACAATAAACGATAAGATTACGGAGAATGATGTTATTGCGATGGGCCAGCCAAATATTGCAGAAACACCATAGGCAAAAATAAATCCAAACATCACCCCAATTAGTCCACCAGCAAAACTTATCATAACCGATTCTATTAGGAACTGAAGCATAATATCAACCTCTCGTCCACCAATTGCCATACGTAATCCAATTTCGCGAGTACGCTCGGTTACCGAAACAAACATAATGTTCATAATACCAATTCCACCCACAAACAACGATATACTTGCTATTGCTGCAAGGAGTATTGTTAGCATATTGGTAATGGAACTGAATGTGTTTATTAGTTCGGCTTGAGAACGAACCTCAAAATCATCAGCCTCTGTGCTTTTCAACTTATGACTTTTCCTTAACGCTTCAGATATTTCATCAACAGCCTTGGATGAGGCTTCTTCGCTAACGGCTGAGGTAAAAATGCTTTGAACCCAAGTAATAGCCATTATTCGTTTCTGAACGGTTGTGTAAGGCGCAATAATTATATCGTCCTGGTCCTGTCCAAATGTATTTTCGCCTTTCTCTGCAAGCACGCCAATAACCTTAAAAGGAATTTTGTTAAAACGGATTGTTTTTCCAATGGGCGATTCCCCATTTGTGAATAAATTCTCCACAACAGTTTGACCTAAAACACAAACCTTGCTGGAGTTATTCAGTTCTTGCTCGTTAAAAATCCGTCCATCTTTCAGCGATAGTTTGCGGATGCTCAAATAATCGGCGTTAACTCCTTGCATTGATGTAGGCCAGTTATTTGAACTATAAATTACCTGACCGCCAGAACTAACCTGTGGCGAAACTGCGGAAACACTTGGACAACTCTTTTTGATTGCCTCCACATCGGCAATTTCTAGAGTTTGCATACTGCTAGCATCCATTCTTACGCCTTCGCGCATATCGCTGTTTGGGCGTACAAATATCATATTGGAGCCCATGCTGGATATCTGGTTTTGGATGCTTTTCTTGGAGCCCTGACCAATTGCTAACATCACAATAACCGAAGCAACTCCAATTATAATACCCAGCATTGTGAGGAACGTTCTCATTTTGTTCCTTACCATCGCCTTAAGGGCTATTTTTGCCAAATTGCTAGTGTTCATCTTAAATGTTGTTACTTGTTGGAATACTTAAACTCTCCAATAGTTTTGCCTTTTTATTCTCGGCCAGAGTATCGCTAATAACTAAACCATCCCTCAATGTTACAGTTCGTTTACTCATCGATGCTATTTCCGGTTCGTGTGTTACAAATACAATAGTTTTTCCTTGCTGATTTAGTTCCTGAAATAGATGCATAATCTCGTAGCTTGTTTTTGTATCAAGATTTCCTGTGGCCTCGTCGGCAAGTATCATTACAGGGTCATTAACCAGCGCCCTAGCAATGGCAACCCGCTGCTGCTGTCCTCCGGAAAGTTGATTGGGTTTATGGTCCATTCTATTTTCTAGACCAACAGCCTTTAGTGCTCTTTTTGCCCTTTCGCGCCTGTCCCTCGATGAAACATTTGAATTGTACAGCAAGGGTAACTCTACATTCTCCAATGCTGAAGTGCGCGATAAAAGGTTGAATGATTGAAAAACAAAACCAATCTTTTCGTTCCTAATTCTGGCTAGTTCGTTCTTGTTTAATGTTGAAATAGATGTACTATCGATAAAATATTTTCCATCGGTTGGTTTATCCAAACATCCAAGAATATTTAGCAGGGTTGTTTTCCCCGAACCGCTTGCTCCCATGATAGTCAAGAACTCGCCCTTGTCAACATCAAACGAAACACCTCGCAAAGCATGAACAACCTCACTTCCAACCAAAAAGTTTCGCTTTAAATCTTCAATATGAATTATTGATTGGCTCATAATCTTATTGTTTTGCATTACCTGGTTTTGGTGGTGTTGGAAGGAAAGGACTTTTACTTTCTTTAGATGTAGATTTGGCTACAACTTTAACTGCGGATGTAACCACGGAATCTCCATCGTTCAACCCTTCCATAATCTCGGTATAAGCACCATCGTCCATTCCTACTTTAACCCTTTGGGGTTTAATAATTTCTCCATTCTTTAGCCAAACTGTGCCAAAACCACTGTCAGCTTGAACTTCATCCATTGGCATTGCTTCTGGGATTCCATTGGGCATTCCGTCTGGCTTGCCTTTTGGTTTTGGCAAGTACTTCATCGCCACATCCATATCGGGTTTGAATTGCAATGCTTTCGATGCTACCTTAAACACATTCTTTGCCTGTTTTGTAATTATACTGATGCTTGCAGTTAAGCCGGGCATTAGTTTTAAATCAGGGTTTGGAGCTTCAACAATCACCTTGTAGGTTACCACACTCGATGATACTGTTGGATTCAACCTTATTTGCGATACAGTCCCTCCAAAGGTGTCGCTTGGGAAGGCATCAACGGTGAAGGTTACCTCCTGACCCATTTTCACTTGGCCTATATCGGCCTCATCCACGTTGGCCTCCACCTTCATTTTGGTTAAATCTCTGGCAATGGTAAAAAGTGTAGGTGTGCTAAAACTTGCCGCAACGGTTTGTCCTTCCTCTACATTCCGTGCTAGAATAACCCCATCAATGGGTGAGTAAATTGACGCATACGAAAGATTTACCTCGGCCTGTTCCAACTCAGAAATCAACCTATCGACACTTGCTTTGGCATTGTTATACTTGTACTGTGCTGACTCAATATCAACATCGCTTACAGCCTTTGTTTCGTATAGTTTTTTAGTTCTATTCAGGTTTTGCTCCTGGTAGGTTAACTCATTCTGAGCAGATGCCAAACTGGCTTTCGATTGCAAAACCCTTGCTTTCAACGTCGACTTATCGAGTTCGGCCAGCAATTGCCCTTTCTTAACCTGCGAGTTAAAATCCGCATAAATTCCATTAATTACACCCGAAACCTGCGTTCCCACCTCAATCTTATCAATTGGTTCAATGGTACCTGTTGCCGTTACGGTGTTAATTATGCTACCTCTTTCAACTAGCGCCGTTTCCAGACTTATTACATCCTTTTTACCCTTTGCAAACACAAAAAACATGATGATTGCAACTAACACGGGGATGCCTATTAAAAGTGATTTCTTCTTCATTTTTTACTTCTTAAAGTGTTATTGTTTTTCCCATATAGTAATCAAGAATCTTAAGATTCAGTATTGCAGAGTATTTCGACTGAATTAGTTCCATTTTAGAGTTGAGCAAACTAGTTTTAACTTTTAGCAATTCCACAGCATTAATCATCCCTAAGTTGAACTGCTGTTCCGATAATCGGTAACTCTCATCGGCCAATTCCATTTGGGTTTTAGCCGATTTATAGCGATAAATTCCCGCCACGGCATCCTGATAAATAGTTTCGACCTGTTGCTGAAGGTTCTTTTCAGTCTCTAGCGCCGATAGCCTTGCCTGCTCCATCCCAATTTTCGATTGCTGAACCGATGTTTTCGTTGAGAATCTATTGAAAATTGGCACATTAAGAGTTAGCCCAACTTTTTGAAGTTGATTGTTCGAAAGTTGATTGCTAAAACCTCCACTCAAACTAGAACTATAGTCGGTTGAATAACCTGCATTGAGACTCAGCGAAGGCAAGTAACCTGATTTTGTTATTCTAAAATTCACCTCAGCAATTTGATTATTTACCTGACTGTTCCTTATCTCGGGCATTATTGATATGGCGGCATTAATTGCCTCCAACTTAGAAGGAAAACTTGCTAAACTATCAATCACCTGCACCTCAGGGAAGGATACAGCAAAAGTATCGGCAACAGGAATTTCCAATAGCTGCTTTAAATCGGTTGTTCGTGAAGTGAGGTTATTTCTGGCAACAGTTAATGAGTAGTTATCGCTTGCAAGCTGAGCCTCCATTTGCGCCAAATCCTTGCGAACAATTGAACCCGCATTAAAAAGGTCTTTTGAGCGCTCTACCTGTTTTTGAGAGGCCAATACAACCTCGCCATAGTAGTCGACTGACTCCTTTGTGTAGAGCACATCTAAATACGCCTGAACAATTGAAAGAATTATTGATTTTTGGGTGATTTCAACCTCAACGTTAGCCTGCTCAACAGAAAGTTGGCTTTTCCGGATATTATTTTTAATAGTGCCACCCTGATATATTGGCATACTTGCCGTTAATGAAAAACTAGTACCATTGGATGCAGCCCAACTATCGGCATTAGTTTTATCTTTAGAGTTCGAGAGGTTTTCAGAAACTGATGCATTGAGGGAGGGCAACCAAGCCGATTTATCTTCTGATAAATCAAGTTCATTTGAAGTTACACTCAACTTTTTCTGCTTAACTTGGATGTTATTTTCTAGAGCATAGTTGATGCAATTATTTAAATCCCAAATCCTATTGGAATAGTTTTGCGCCAATAAATTTTTGCAGAAAAGAAAATTGGCAATAATTAAAACTAAAAATGTAAGTAACCTTTGCATAAAAATAAATTTTTAAACAAAAGTCAACTTGAATTTTAACCAATACAAAAAAACTAGATGATTGCTGGATTGTAGTAGATTAATTAGATGAATTAATCGACCTAATAAGAATTTTCAGCAAGGATATTTAGGTAAAACATCTTTCTGTTAGTCCTTTAATTACTTAGAACAAAAGCCAGTTAGAATGCAAATATCAAACTATGCAAAGTATGCTTTTGTGTTAAGTTATAAAAGCGTATTTAACTCATAGGAACTTCCATTAGCAGAATCTCGGAACTTGAAATTGACTTAATACTAAGTTGACGTATATCCAATATCCCTAAACCATCACGAGAATCGAGTTCTATGCCATCTACAGAGACCTTGCCGTTCAAAACAAAGATATATATTCCGTTGCCGTCCTTTTTAAGCTGATAACTTACCTCGCTATTACCATCAAACTTGCCAAGGTGAAACCATGCTTCCTGATGAATCCAAACTCCCTCATCATCCTTATTGGGGGAAAGAATTTGCTGAAAGCGGTTAAATCTATCCGACACATTCAGGGTTAATTGGTCGTAACGGGGAGTAACATTTCTCTTGTTTGGGAAAATCCATATTTGAAGAAACTTCACCACGCTATCCTTGTTTTTATTGTACTCGCTATGAGTAATGCCAGAGCCAGCGCTCATTACCTGAATATCGCCATTTTTTATTACAGCCACATTCCCCATACTATCGCGATGTTCCAAATCGCCCTCAAGCGGAATACTTACTATTTCCATATTATCGTGAGGGTGTGTATCGAAACCCATACCCCCAGCAACCTCGTCATCGTTTAAAACTCTAAGCACTCCAAAATGAATCCTTTCAGGATTATAGTAGCCTCCAAAACTAAACGTGTGATAACTTTTTAGCCACCCAAAACTTGAAAAGCCTCTGCTATCAGATTTATGAATTACTTTCATAATAAAACTTTTTAATAGAAACCCCAAATTAATGCAATTGGTTCATAAATAATAAAAAAACACCCGAAACAAAATGTCTCGGGTGCCTTAGAGCCGATAAACTAATTATTAACCCAATTAATCATTATCCACCTGCTCTGCAAAGGGATAAAACTCCCAAACATCATCAAGGTAAAGGCTACTAGTTTTTCCTGTTAAAACGAAACCTCTATTGTTAATTGTAAACCCAACCGCATTTGTTCTTGCTGTTCCCTCAAACTCTGTTTTTTTTGTCCATAAATCTTTAGCAGGGTTATACTCCCAAGTAGTATTAACAAGACTACTCTCATCTCCAGTTGCAATATATCCGTAACCGTTTATTACAAAAGTCACTCCACACTGCCTAATTATTGATGTATAATCATCATCATATTCATCATCTGAATTATCAGCAATATCGCGTTTATTAGTCCAAGTATCTGCGCTGCAATCATAAGCCCAAAAATCATCAACGTAAGTTCCGTTATTATTTCCTCCGAAAACATAGGCAATATCATCAATCACAAACACATGAGCATTAAATCGTTTAGAGCCCGGAAGGCTTGTTTTCTGAGTCCAAGTGTCTGTTTCAGCATTATACTCCCATAGATCTTTAAGATAATTCCCATCAAAACCGCCACAAACGAAACCCTTTCCTCCAATAGTAAATGAAACAGCTCCATAACGTGCAGAGGCAGGAAAATCATTTTTCTGAGTCCAACTATCGTTAATCGGATCGTATTCCCAAACATCGTTTAATTTTGTTGAGCCATCGTAACCACAACCAACATAGCCTTTCCCATTTGCCGAAAAACTAAAAGCAGATGTTCTTCCTAATCCCGGAAAAGATGCTTTTTGTAACCATTGATTTTGGTCAGGGTTATATTCCCAGCAATCCTGCAATCTAACTCTTTCATCACCATCGTAACCGGATACAACATAGGCCTTATCCCCTATTACAAAGGAAACAGCATGGCTTCTGGCAACACCTTCAAACTCCCACAAGGTTTTCCAGTTACCAACCAAATCTGCGTCATCGTCATCGTCATCATCATTACACGACACCATAAATAGGGCCATGAATAATAAAAGCACTGAGACTTTTAAGTAATTCAATTTTCTGTTCATCATAACTAGTTAAAAGATAATTGTTTTTGATGCTCGAATGTAGTATTGAAACATCTTTCACAAATAATAATATCGACAAAATCCTTTGTTTTATATACAAATTATCCTCCAAGGTCTACAAACCTTCCGTTGCACCCAATAGCAATCAAATCTATAGCATTAATAAGATTGTCGATAAAAGTTATCCTAATATCGATTTCGTTTTTCATGAACACTCAATACTCTTTATTTTGAAAGAAAATTGAATTTAGTAACAATGAAAAACCAACTATTCTTAATTGCTGCAATTAGCATCTTTTCGCTTTTATCATGCAATACCAGTAATGATCTTGAAATTGGAACCGACTTCATAGAGTCGGATGCGAGTTTAGTGCTATGCGATACATTTTCCGTAAAACTCTCAACATTAATTCTTGATTCTTTAGAAACCTCGGGGAAATCCATTGCTCTTGTTGGTCGATATAGCGACAACAACATAGGTATACTGAATTCAAAAAGTTATGTTTTGTTGAATCCAAGCATTTACACACTTGAAGAAGAAACTGTTTATGACTCGCTAGTCCTTATCGTAGTACCTTCTGGATATTATTATGGCGACACACTAGCAAATTACAGCATCAAGGTACATAGAGTTACAGAAGCAATAGAAAAAGAAAAGTATGATGGATTACTTAGCAATAATTCACACTTTGAATACGACACAAATCCAATTGGAGAAAAAACATTTAAGCCAAGACCTAAATCAGGGAATGAAATTAGAATTCCAATGAACGATGATTTAGGGCTTGAACTTACAAACAAGTTTAAGTCCAGCTCTAATCCATTCTCTGAAGAGAGTTTTACATATTATTTCAAAGGCATTCAACTAGAAACCTCGGAAACCACAAATTGCATTCTAGGTTATACTGTTAATGACACGTCACTTTATTTTAGGCTATACTATCATCTCGAGGGTTACGATGAAACAAAATATCTTGACATGAAAGCCTCTTCAACAAATTTGCAATTCAATCAAATTACTGCAGACAGTACTAATTCAGTTATAAGTAAACTTTCTCAAGAAACAACTGATTCTGAAATATTGAATAACAATGCTTACGTACAAGGTGGGACAGGGATTGTTACTAGAATAGATTTCCCTACATTAAAGACGTTGTTGCTTCAAAACCGGAAATTTGAAGTTATAAAAGCGGAACTGTCAATACAACCTTCGGCAGAAATGGATTTCAGCTACCTACCATCTAACCTATATTTATACTTATCAAACAAACATAACGATTTTATTACCCAACTCACCGACAATGACGGCAATGCTGTTAATGGCTCATTGAACAAAGATTATATATATAGAGAAAATACAACTTACTCTTGGGATATAACATCATACATCAACCTGATAGTTGAAAATCCAGAAAGTGAATACAATGGGCTATTGCTACTTCCAGAAAATTACGACAAAGAATTTAACCACGTAGTAATTGCCAACCAGCAAAAATCAAAATACAGAACAAAACTCAAACTTCTTATCCTATACTATGAATAAGTATTCTAGATGCACAGTTGCAACAATTTTTCTTATTTTGGGAATATCTAAAACTTATTCCCAAAACTCAACAAACTCACCTTATACTTATTATGGCATTGGCGAGTTTGTCAATTCTGACCACAGCCGAACATCAGGCATGGGCGGAATAGGAATTGGGATTAAGTCAAAAGGCTTTATTAATTATCAAAACCCTTCATCTTACAGTGCTTTTGACAGTTTAAACGTTATTCTCGACGTGGCTTATAGTGGTTCTTTATCAAAAATAGAATCCTCTAACAACTCATACAAGACAATTAATGGAAATTTAAAAAAAATAGCATTAGGCTTCAGATTATCTCCAAAATGGGCAATAAGCGCAGGATTAGTACCATTTACGAATGTTGGTTACAAAACCGTTACTGAAAAAGGAATTGAGGGTTTAAGTGATAATTTTACCATTACAAGCGAAGGCAAAGGCGGTTTAAGCAAGGTGTTCATTGGCAACTCCTTAAAACTAGGCAATAATATTTCAATAGGATTTAACACAAATCTGCTGGTTGGTTATTACGAAAAGAATGAAACCTATACATTCGACGAATACTCTACAGACTACAAGGAAACAATACGCAAGTACAAGCCATCCTCAACATTTACCATGGACTTTGGTCTACAGTACACCGATACAATTAACTCGAAATGGGGCTATACTGTTGGATTTACTGGAGGAACAAATACTAAATTAAGAATGCGCGAATACGTTAACTACAACTCGGAATCGAGCACCGAGGATGAACTAACAAACAGTTACAATTTTTGGACTCCCGCATTTATTGGATTAGGATTCTCCATAAATTCTCAAAATTGGACATTTGGCGCCGATTACAAGATTCAATACTGGGAGAACTTAATCAACAAAAATGGAATAAACTACCTAAACAATAGCCACCATCTTGCATTTGGAACAGAATACACTCCAAAAGGAATTTTTGGACGAACAATACTACAAAGAATGTCGTACCAAATCGGGGGTCATTTCGACAGGTCATATCTAAAAATAAACTCCATGAATTTTGACACCTATGGTTTTTCAGCAGGGGTTTTAATACCTATTAAAAATCAAGGTTCAAGGATTGGCGTCTCATTCGATATGGGGAAAAAAGGTAGAGTGGATAATGGAATGTTTAAAGAGAACTACTACCAGCTTAACCTATCGCTCAACTTTTCTGATTTTTGGTTTCAAAAACGCAAATTTAATTAATGTCAAATATGAAAACTAAAAGTTTTTTTCTTTTGATAGTAATTGCCTTACATCTTTTGGCTTGCGAAAAGCATCTTGAAGTAACCAATGAACCCATAGTTGTTAACGAAGACGACGATGATTATACATGGAATGAATCCAATGCAATTTCCATAGTGCTCAATGGTAATTCTATTGAATGTAATTCTAGTAAAGTTAGCATCGATGGCACAAAAGCAACAATATTATCGGCTGGGCAATATTTAATCTCTGGGACATTAACTAACGGGCAAATAATTGTTAATACCCAGGACGAATCAACCGTAAAGTTATTAACGAAAGGAGTAAACATTAGTTGCAGCAATAACGCTCCTCTATATATCTACAATGCTAAAAAATCGGTTTTAGTGCTACTAGAAAATACAGAAAATGTTTTTACGGATGGTTCAGCCTACACTTTTGCAAGCGGAGAGGATGAACCCAATGCAACAATATACAGCAAAGCCGACTTAACTATCTACGGAGATGGAAAACTTACCGTAAACGGAAATTACAACGATGGTATTACTAGCAAGGATGGACTAATTATAAAGAATGCTAATTTATCTGTAACAGCAAAAGATGATGGCATTAGAGGAAAAGACTACTTAATCACGGACGCATCGGCTTTTACAATAAACGCTGGCGGAGATGGAATAAAATCCGACAATGATGAAAACGCTACTGCTGGCTATATCAATATTGGGTCAGGCACATTCAACATCACATCTGTGGGTGACGGGATTTCGGCTATAACCGATATTAACATAACCGATGGTAGTTTTGATATAAAAACAGGAGGAGGAAGCAATTACACGACCTCAACATCCGCAAAAGGATTAAAAGCAGGCAACAACTTATCAATTCACTGCGAAACGCTTTCGGTAAATTCGGCCGACGATGCGTTACACTCTAACAACACTCTTGAATTTAATTATGGTGATGCATATATTAGTGCGGCAGATGATGGGATTCACGCAGACAACTCGGCCACAATAAATAATGGAACCATAACCATTTCAAAATCTTACGAGGGTCTTGAAAGCGCATTAATCACAGTAAATAGCGGCAACATCCATATCACTGCAAGCGATGATGGCATAAATGGTGCTGGTGGTTCGGTTATTTCAACTCAATATGGCAATGTTGCATCGGGCAATATGTTCATTAATGGAGGCTACATCTATGTCAATGCTAGTGGCGACGGAGTCGACATAAATGGTTCTATAACCATGACAGATGGAAAACTTATTGTTCACGGCCCAACCAACAATGGCAATGGAGCAATTGATTACGATGGAACATTCAAACTAACCGGAGGTTATTTAGTTGCAGTTGGTAGTTCTGGAATGGCTCAAGCACCAAGTACATCATCTACCCAGTATTCTGTTATTGTAAACCTAACCTCATCGCAACAGGCTACAACCCCAATAAGCATCTTGAATACTGATGGAACTCAAGTTTTGAGTTTCAAATCTAACAAAACCTATCAATCCTTAGTGTTTTCATCGCCAGCAATTACAAGCGGACAAAGCTACAATGTGTATCTTGGTGGAAATTGCACAGGAACACTTACAGATGGGATATACGAAGGAGGAACCTATACTGCTGGAACAAAATACACAACATTCACGGTATCCAGCATAGTTACAAAGATTGGAGACACAGGTGGACGGCCATAAAATCATTGAACTATCTGGTAAAGAGGATAAAGGGCTATAAGCCCTTTATTTTTTTGCATGCATTCTTCAAAACTCATTAACTTTACAGTGCATCAATTGATTTTGACTATGAGCGAAGTTGAAAAATACATAGCCACCTTTCCGGTTGAAGTACAAATACTTTTACATCAAATTCGCGGTGTTATAAAAGAAAAAGCCCCCAGTGCTGCTGAAACTATAAAGTATGCAATACCCACCTATGTTCAAAAAGAGAACTTAGTCCATTTTGCAGGCTATAAGAACCACATTGGGTTTTACCCAACTCCTTCGGGCATAGAAACGTTTAAAAATGAAATTGCCGAATACAAATGGTCAAAAGGCGCTGTGCAGTTTCCCATAGACAAACCTTTACCACTTGATTTGATTGGAAGGATAGTAGAGTATAGAGTAAACGAGGTGATAAATAAAAACAAATAACCATTATTAATAATGAATATCAAAAAATCTAACGATAGGATACTGCTCTTAATCATATCATTTATCAGTGTAATTTTTCAACTCAGTTTTTACAGTTTGTTTGAGTTTCATCGCGATGAACTACTTTACTTCTCGCTAGGACAACACTTGGCATTGGGATACCATTCTGTACCTCCATTCATAGGTTTTTTGGCCTTTGTATCAACAAAACTTTTTGGGTACACGCTATTTGCAGCGAAGTTCTTCCCTGCGCTTGCGGGGGGTATACTTATCTATCTTAGTGGAATAATTGCAAAAGAGCTAAAGGGTGGGTTATACGCTCAAATCCTTACCGCAATATCACTACTTGTTTCGCTGCTTTTTATCAGAGCATTTGGATTATTCCAACCAGTTGTTTTCGATATTCTGTTCTGGACATTAGCTATTTATCTTTTTATCCGATATCTGAATTCAAATCAACCTAGATACATACTTCATTTTGGAGTCGCAATTGGTATCGGGTTCTTAAATAAATACAATATCTTATTCCTAGTTATTTCCCTTTTCACCGCAATCATTTTCACCCAGCACCGAAAGATTTACACATTAAAACATCTTTACTTTGCAGTCCTAGTTGCATTTGCAATAGTATTGCCAAATATTGTTTGGCAAATCAACCACGGATTTCCTGTTATTAGTCACATGACAGAACTACGCAATTCGCAGTTAGTAAATATGAGCCCTGCTACGTTTCTTACGGAACAATTGCTTATGGTTATTCCATCAACCATAATTGTAATTCCAGCGATATTCTTTCTATTAATATCTAATCACTTTAAAGATTACCGGGTACTTGGTTACTATGCAATTGCTGTGATAGTAATTTTTATGCTTTTACAGGGGAAAACTTACTATACAGCAGGAATATACCCAATGCTAATTGCCAGTGGCGCGGTAACTTTCGAGAAAATTTTAAAAAGATTATACTCTAGGATAATACTTATTGCAATTCTACTTCTGCTCGGCTACATAAACCTTCCAATGGGAAAGCCAATTTATAAACCAGAGAAATTAGTTGCGTATTTTGATAAAGTTGAAAAATTAACGGGTAATAACGCTGTAAGACGCGACGAGAATAACAACTATAATAAGTTACCACAGGATTACTCCGATATGCTTGGCTGGGAAGAACTTACCAGCATTACAAAAAAGGCTTGGCAAATGGTGCAAAATAAGAATAGTTCCATTATTTATGCTGAAAACTACGGGCAAGCAGGTGCTATTTGTGTTATTGGCAAAAGATACAATCTACCAAACGCTCTAAGTTTTAGCGATAACTTTAGGTTTTGGCTTCCAAAATCATTTTCAACTGAAATAACTGAGGTTATATACATCAACGATGAGGTTGGAGAAGATGTTCGTGAATTATTTATGGATATTCAGGAAGTTGGAAAAATCAGCAACCCTCTGGCTCGTGAGTTTGGAACTACAGTGTACCTATGCAGAAATCCAAAAAGAAGTTTTAATAAGTTTTGGGAAGAAGTAATAAATAGCCAAGAATAGAAAAAATTATGAAAATACTAGCGCTAGAAAAAGAAGTTGACGGAGTTGATTGGAGTAACTGCGATGAAGTTTTAAAACAGGAGGCACTTCAAGTGTATCAACTCCAAAAGTCTGGAATAATTAGGGAGATTTACTTCAACCAGAACCATTGTGCTATAATAATACTTGAGTGCGAAAGCACATCTGTGGCAAAAAACACTTTAAATAAGTTACCTCTGGTAAAGAGTGGCTTAATAAATTTCGAAGTAATGGAACTAACCCCTTACAATGGTTTTGACAGAATTATCGAAAAACAAATTTTGCTATGACAAAATTAACCGATAATAAACTGTTGCTGATAGAGCAATGCCTGCTCAAATGCTGGAGCATAGAAACAAGCAGCAAGTGGACACCGGAAAAGCCTTACAAAGGGCAATGTGGAGTTACCTCGCTCGTAATTAACGATTTGTTTGGTGGCAACATACTGAGAACCGAAGTGGAGGGACAATGGCATTTCTACAACAGAATTGAAGGCGAACGTTATGATTTCACTAGAAAACAGTTCAACTTCGAAATTTACTATCAGGATATTGAATCGAATAGAGAGGAAGCGTTTGCCGATACTGATGAATGCCAGTATTCAACATTAAAAAAATTGATGTATCAGAAATACACCCAACATTTATGAACATGTTAGATATTTATTTGCCCACATACTGATAACCTAAAATTGGGAAAATCTTTTCATTTTATTTACTTTTGACATAAACTTTAAACTCACATCAAAGTGAAATTCGATAACGAACCTACAGTATACGGTATACATATGGCCAAACTCATTCTGGCCTTCTTTGTTCTCATTTTCATTCTGTTTATGCTAATTACAGAATTACCTAATTTCATTGAACGCAATACAGGCATTACAACAGGGTGGTCCATAGGCATTGTACTTGGCTCTTACTTTCTTTTCTTTTTCTACTTTATTATAAAAGGCTCAGCATTCGTATCGTACAACGATGAGGGATCTAAAATGATCATACGCACATTTAAGATTAAACCTTTTAACTCAACAAAAATATCACTAGAAATTCCAAAGAATGAGTTTTACAAGTACTCAGTAACAAAGAAAAACCTTAAGGAGGAGTTGCACCTATATGTGCGGAAAGGAAATAAAATCTCCAAGTATCCACCCATATCCATTGTATCGCTCACTAAAGAGCAAAAACAACAACTACTTGACACTCTCAACAAACTCGCCGAAGTAAACTAAAAAATTTGAAAGACCCCGAACTTAAATATAAGATTGGAATAGAGCTTATTCCCAAGATTGGCAGCATAAATGCCAAAAAATTAATTGCATACTGCGGAAGCCCTGAAGCTGTTTTCAAGGAACATAAAAAAAATTTACTAAAAATTCCTGGCATTGGAGAGGTTATAGCCACTGAAATTATTAATCAGAAAATTCTCGATAAGGCTGAAGCAGAAATTGAATTCATTGAGAAGTACAGGATAAAAGCACTATATTATATTGATACAGAATACCCCGAACGGTTAAAGCAATGCGAAGACGGGCCAGTAGTTCTATTCGTGAAATCAAACCAAAACTTCAACTTCAATACCGATAAAATAATAAGCATTGTAGGCACCCGCAAAGCAACCACCTATGGTAAAATCATTTGCGATGAATTAATTGGCGGCATTGCTTCAAAAGGTTATTTACCACTAGTGGTAAGCGGATTAGCATACGGAATAGACGTTGCAGCACATAAAGCCGCAATTAAACATCAACTTCCTACCATTGCAGTGCTTGGTCATGGACTCAACACAATATATCCAAGTGCGCACAGGAATGTTGCAAAGGAGATAGCGAATCATGGGGCACTGGTTACAGATTTTATATCTGAGACACCTTTCGACAGGAATAATTTCTTACGCCGTAATAGAATTATTGCAGGCTTAGCGGATGCTACAATTGTTGTAGAAAGTGCCGAGGAGGGAGGCGCCCTTGTTACTGCCGATATCGCAAACTCATACAACCGTGAAGTTTTTGCTGTACCTGGCAATGTAACATCGAGCTACTCTAAAGGATGCAACCAACTTATTAAGCAGAATAAAGCGGCTTTAATAGAATCGGCCGATGATATAGAATTCCTGCTTGGTTGGAAACCTAACGTAAAAAATACACCAAAGCAAACTAGCATTAATTTTAACACTTTCAATACCGAGGAACAAATAATCCTCAACTATTTACGTAACAACGGCGAAGAAACAATAGATTTAATTTCAATAAACACTGGCATTCCAGTATCTAAAGCACTATCGATGCTACTTAACCTGGAATTCTCAGGAGCAGTAATTAGCAAACCAGGTAAAATATTTGCTTTAAGTTCAATGTAGACGTAACTTCGAAAAAAAATCCTATGGCTAAAAAAGAGAGCAGAGTAAAGCGAGTAATGCAAACCATTAACAAGGTAAATAAATTTATTACTCACGATGTATGGAGCACTCGTTTGGATGACCTCCCCCCAAAACTCCGAGCTCCGTTTAAGTATCTCAGAGTTATACTACTCGCGCTCCGTGGATTTAACGAGGACAAAGTCCAGGTTAAAGCATCTGCTCTTACTTACTATACCCTGATGTCCATAGTGCCTGTATTTGCACTGATTTTTGGCATAGCTAAAGGATTTGGAGTTGGAAAATATCTTGAGCAGCAAATTATCACCAATTTTAAAGGACAGGAAGAGGTGATGAATCAAGTAATAAGTTTTTCACACTCTCTACTAGCACGAACAGGTGGAGGCGTTATTGCTGGAATTGGTATTGTTCTTTTATTCTGGTCGGTAATTAAGGTACTAAATAACATCGAGAATTCTTTCAACGATATATGGCAAGTTGAGAAACCCAGAACATGGACAAGAAAGTTTACCGATTACCTATCCATAATGCTTATTGCACCAATACTTTTAATTGCATCGAGCGGTATTCATGTATTCTTGGCCACTCAAATTAGTTCAATAGCACAAGAGGTAGAGATTATTGGGTATGTGAGCCCATTACTAATATCAGCATTACAATTCCTTCCTTATCTATTAATATGGGTACTGTTTAGTTTCATATTTATTGCAATGCCTAACACTAAAGTGTCATACGCATCAGGAATTATTGCCGGGGTTATTTCAGGTTCCGGATTCGTAATTGTGCAATGGGCATATATTTTCCTACAAATAGGCGTTTCCAAGTACAATGCCATTTATGGAAGTTTCGCTGCTTTACCTCTATTCCTAATCTGGATGCAAACCAGCTGGTTAATCGTACTATTTGGTGCTGAAATATCATTCGCATACCAGAACGTTGAAATGTATGAATTTGAAAAGGAAACCGATTTTATTAGTCATAATAACCGTAAAGTGCTATCCATACTTATTCTCACCACAATTATTAAGCGATTCAAAGAAGGAGAAGAACCCCTAACAAGCCTTGAGCTATCCAAGATGCTTCATATACCTCAGCGCCTAATGAGAAATCTGCTAACATTGATGATAGACAGCGGTTTGGTAAACGAGGTACTTTTGAAGGACACAAAAAACATAGTATATCAGCCTGCAAGACATATTGAGCATCTGTCTCTGGCGTTTGTGGAGGAAAAGTTAGATAATCATGGATTAAGCATAGAGCCTAACCTTGATGAAATGGAAAAAGTAAAGGCAACCTGCAACGGATTTACAAATAGTTACAGAAAGCTTACTAAAGACACTCTTCTGGGCGACATATAACCACTACCACTTCTCCCTGCGAATATTCTCAGGCTTAAATTTATCTTTAGGCCTGTTTTCGCCTTTGGGATACCCAATAGGAATAACATTCAAAGGGAAAACGTTTTGAGGAATTGATAGTACATCGCGCACCACGTCAATCCTTTCGGATCTTGGATAAACTCCAGTCCACACTGCACCCAAACCCATAGATTCAATGGCCAAAAGTATATTCTGTGTTGCAGCGGAACAATCCTGAACCCAGTAGCCCTCTGGACTATCGCCAGATTTTTCTGGAATGCCACAAACTACAATTGCAGCAGTTGCCTCGTATAGCATTTTTGCATATGGAAGTCTATCTGCTAAAGTGTTTAGGGTGTTCCTATCTGTAATAATAATAAAAGCCCAAGGTTGCAAGTTTCTAGCCGATGGTGCTGCCATACCAGCCTTTACTATCAGTTCTAATTGCTCTTTGCTTAAAACTTTATTTTCAAAACTCCGAACGCTCTTGCGTTCAAAAATTGTTTTGACAGTATTGTTCATTTCCATAATCTTTTAGTGTTTATTGAAAATGCCTAATTTATTACGAATTCGAAATTTAATGCAAATCTTTATGTTAAACAAAATGCCGTTTTGAGGATAACGTATTTCAATAATACTTTACTTTGCACCTTCAATTTAAAAAAATAAAAGGAAATGGAGCCATTATTTAAGCCCAAACTATTTACAGTAATTAAAAAGGGCTACTTAAAGGAGCAATTTACCAAAGATTTATTTGCAGGGATAATTGTGGGTATCGTGGCCTTACCGTTGGCAATTGCATTTGCAGTTGCATCAGGGGTTTCACCCGATAAAGGATTAGTTACAGCAGTTATAGCTGGTTTCATTATATCAGCATTGGGCGGTAGTAGAATTCAGATTGGAGGCCCCACTGGCGCTTTCATTGTTATTGTTTATGGTATTATTGAGCAATACGGAACCGATGGATTAATAATAGCCACAGTGCTTGCAGGCTTAATGCTTATTGCATTTGGTTTGCTTAGGCTTGGCGCATTGCTTAAGTTTATTCCTTACCCTCTAGTTGTAGGTTTTACAAGTGGTATAGCCCTTGTGATTTTTTCAACGCAGATTAAGGATGCCCTTGGGTTGAATATCGAAAAAGTACCATCGGAGTTTATTCATAAATGGGGATTGTACTTCACAACGTTAGATACAATTAACCCTGCATCTTTAATAATTTCAGCGGTTACAATTCTAATTGCTGTTTACTTTAAGAAAATTACCACAAAAATACCCGGCTCGTTTATAGCCATCATATTAGTAACCCTTGTGGTTCAGGTTTTTGGGATACAGGTTACCACAATCGAAAGTTTCTTTGGCGAAATTCCTCAGAAATTTAGCTTTGCTATTCCTGATTTTGATTTCTCGCAACTGGGCTACTACTTTGCCCCTGCATTAACCATTGCATTGCTTGGAGGTATTGAATCGCTATTGTCGGCAGTGGTTTCCGATGGTATGATTGGCTCTAACCACCGTTCAAATACTGAGCTTATTGCACAGGGTGCTGCAAACGTAATTACCCCTTTCTTTGGTGGAATCCCAGCAACTGGAGCAATTGCCCGTACAGCAACCAATGCAAAAAGTGGCGCACGCACTCCAATTGCAGGTATTATACATGCAATTACGCTACTTTTAATTATGCTTTTCTTCGGTCAATGGGCAAAGTTAATTCCAATGGCTTGTTTGGCTGGTATTCTAATTGTTGTAGCGTACAACATGAGCGAATGGCGTAACTTTGTTTCAATACTAAAAGGCTCAAATTTCGACAAAATTGTTCTGTTGGCTACCTTCCTACTTACCGTACTTGTTGACCTTACTGTTGCCATTGAGGTTGGCGTTGTGCTTTCCGCATTGCTATTTATGAAACGTATGGCAGAAATTAACAGCAAAGTACACCACGAGGTCGACACAGATGTGGTGGAAAAATATCCTGATATACCTAAAGAGATTGTTATTTTCGAAATTAGCGGGCCACTATTTTTTGCTTCGGCAAAGGAGTATAGTGCGGTAATTAAGAGTATGGGCGTTAGGGCTAAAGTGCTGATTATTCGAATGCGTCACGTTCCGTTTATTGACTCAACTGGTGCAAATAACCTTAAGGATGCAATTCATAACACCCAAGTCACAGGCACAAAGGTTGTTCTATCCGGGGTTCGCGATAGCGTTAGAAAAGACTTGGAGAAATTCCACGTTGATAAGCTTGTTGGCGAAGAGAATATTCTACATACTTTTGATTTAGCCGTGGCAAGAGCAAAAGAAATATTAAAACACTAGGTACTCTTTTTCCGACCAGCCATTTGGCCACAAGCTGCGCCAATTTCGTTGGCCATCGATTTACGAATGGTTGTTAGTACTCCTAGGGAGTTGAGTTGAGCAATAAATAATTGTAACTCTTCATCCTTAGGAGTTTTAAATTTTGCACTCTCGTGCGAATTCCACGGTATAATATTTAAATGGCATGGAATTCCTTTAAGCATTTCTGCTATTGCCATGGCGTGATTACTGGATAAATTTACACCACTCAGGGCAACATACTCAAACGACACCCTTAAAGGCTTTGGCAGCGGATTATTTTTTATAAGATTTACAACCTCTTTAATTGGATTCGATTTTTCGATAGGCATCAAATCGCTTCGCTCATCGCGAAATGGAGAATGCAAACTTATGGCAAGATTACATGGCGGAGCATCTAAAAACCTTTTCAACTCATCTATAATGCCCACACTTGAAAGGGTGATGTTTGTTTTCCCAAAAGCACAACCCCAATCGGCTGTAAGTATCCTAATCGCACTTAAAACCTCATCAGAGTTATCTAAAGGCTCACCCATACCCATTATTACAATTCTATTCACCTCCTTACTTTTGGGAATTGCTAAAAGTTGATTTAAGATATCACGCGAAGTCAAGTTGCCTTTGAACCCAATAGAACCAGTCATGCAAAATTTGCAGCACATTCTACAGCCCGATTGGGATGAAACACATAAAGTGTTTCGCTTTTCAGCCCTCATTAGAACCGACTCAAAAAGCATATTCTTGTCATTCTGATATAAATACTTAACGGAACCATCGTTACCAGCAAGAATCTCGCTAGGATAGAATAGCCCAACATCAAAATTCTTAGCAATTTCATCAAGCAGAGCTCTGGGAATATCATTTATAAGTCCCAAATCAAAAATTCGTTTGCGATAAACCCACCGGAGTAATTTAATTGCATAGCGTTTATCAGCTCCAATATTCGATATGTAATCTTCCAACCACTCTATATCACACCCTATCAGATTATTTTTTTGCATAAAATTTAAACTAACCACAAACGTTATAAATCAACAAAAGCAGTGCTAACAATACAGTTAACCAAGTTAAAAACTTCATAATGCTTAAAAAACTTTGTACCTTCGTACCTTTAATTCTTGAAAGTGATGCATAAGTTCAGATACAGTACATTAGGCAAAATTACATTAATTTTTTTTGTTGGAGTTCTAATGTTTTCTACAGTAGGTTGCAATAAAAAAACTACTGCTTCAGGAACATCAAAGACTATTAAGAAGAAGAAAATAAAGTGTTCGAGCTGTAAGACAAAAACGGCAAATTACAATACTCCAAATGAGTTCAACAATCAACATCTAATCAATATTGCTTAAGAAATGGAAAGTAAAAAAAGAGTTTCCGTAGTTGGTAGTGGAAGTTGGGCTACCGCAATAGTCAAAATCCTTCACGAGGTGCAACCATCCATTGGCTGGTATATTCGTGAACCGGAAATAATTGATCATCTTAAAAAGCATAGAAACAACCCTTACTATTTAAGTTCTGTTCAATTCGACTTAAAAAAACTAAAAATCAGCAATGATTTAAATGAAACAATAAAAAACTCGGATGTTGTTGTTTTTGTTGTCCCGGCCTCATTCATTAAAATATGGATGGAGCCACTTAAAGTTAACTTTGATAACAAATTCGTTCTTTCAGCAATTAAAGGTATTATTCCTGAAGATGACTCAACCATTGCAGAGTATTTTAACAGAACCCACAATGTGCCATACGACCAAATTGGAATAATTAGTGGGCCAAGTCACGCGGAGGAAGTTGCATTGGAACGATTATCTTATCTAACCTTCTCATGCAAGGACAGGGAGCACGCCAAAGAAATTTCTTCGCTATT
>JAKQKB010000049.1 GCA_029560875.1 Bacteroidota bacterium
TCGTCAGTACTATCAATAAAAATAGCCGATGCGATTTCAACGACCGAACTTTTTGAACTATTCAAGAAATCTAAGATATAATCAAATCCAACGACAAAACCGCAATTTAAGAAAATCAGCGAAAACTTAATTAACTTTAAATCTTAATAAACTATGAAACAACTATTTGCATACACCGAAAACGAACTTCCGGCACCACCACCAGATCCAAACGATCCGTTCACGCCAAAGCAACGAAAGATTGCAATAGGAATACTTATATTTGCTGCGATTGTACTCGTGGTGATTTACGCCTGGCATAACGGATGGCTGTCACATCCAACGCCTAAGCTAAAACAAATCAGAACCGAAAAACAAGCCGTTTTCAACAAAATCGACAGCGTTGTGACCGAGATTAAACAAAAGGCAAGAACGTCCGTTAAAACACAGCATACGCTTAATAAACAGTATAAGGACGCTGTGCCAGTGGTTATCGTTAGCGATAGTGCTGTGGTGGCGTTTTATTTGAGGGATAGTATAATTAAATACAACTAGGGGTTATGAATATATTCGACAAATTAAAGTCGTTCTCTTTTGATAAAAACAGAACCCGAACGTTTGGAATAAAAAGCGGTATTGTTTGGGGTCATTCCAAAAACGGAAACGTAATCCAACCAATACTATATATTTCAAAGCCAAGGAACGTAACTCGAGAAGATTTTGAGTTAATGCTTGATAAAATCGAAATACAATTTAACAAATGAAAAAACTACTCACAGCGGGAATATTTATCCTAACAGTAACCGCGTTCTCCCAAACCAGCGTTAACGGCTTCATCCACCAAAACGGGAATATTGAACTTACACCAGCCAGGGCGCGCGAGATTTACGTAAGCTACAAAGCACTCGAGCAACGCTATCAAAACTGCGAGCGGTTAGCTACTGGCCTCAATGCTATTATAACCGAACAGGCGGCGTTTATGACAGAAGCGGCAGACAGTCTAGCGGCGTATAAGAGTAAGTACGACGCATTACAAAAAGCCGAAGTACGAGAGGTGAGCAAACCTAAGAAGTGGAGTGTTGGCGTTGGTGCAGGTGCGACCTATTCAATCCCGCGCGCTAAAGTAGAGCCAGTTATCTTTGTTGGCGTTATGAGAAATTTGTGGAGTTTTTGATTATCTTAGCCCTCGGTTAATCGTGTAAATAAGAATCGCATATTGCTGATTTAGTTTACTTCGGTTAATTTACATTGGGTTAAATCCGTGGTTCCTACGCTGCGGATTTTTTTATTTGGAATCATTCTATATTAACGGTTTTCCGAAAAATAATTATCTTTTTATTTGCGTATTAATTTCGGTTTAACGTATATTTGTGCTCAGATAAGAACAACTAAAAATAACAATTATGAAATCACAAATCTTTAAAAACGCTTGGAAACTTTCAAAAGGAACCGGAATGAGTTTTTCTAATGCTTTGAAAACAGCTTGGGACGCATTCAAAAACGAGGTTGAAATTTTCATCAGCACATCATTCAACGGAATGAGGATTGCAAACTACAAAAAAGCAAATTGCACTTCGGGGTCTATTGAGAGAGTTTTGGAAATGGTTTCTAAATCGTTACCAATAAATTTGTCAGGAGCTGAAGCGTATTATGGAAGAGGACTTTACAACGGAGACTAATTATGACAACCCAACAACTACTTAAAGTTTTCGAGCAAACGCACAGTAAAGCCGAAATGTCAAAAATAACAGGGATTAGATTGGCTACGTTTTACGATTGGGAAAATGGGCAGTCTATGAAATTTGAAAAGGCCGTTGAGATTAGCAAGGCGCTAAAACTCAATCTAGGCAAAATACTAACCACCAACATCCGCTAGATCGGCGGGCTTTTTTTAATTTAATAATTTAGAGTTATGGGAAGAGAAACAAACGGCATAGGAGATTACGACAACGATATTTTGGGGTTGGGCAACAGTCAGCATCCCGACAACCGCGAACAACAACC
>JAKQKB010000051.1 GCA_029560875.1 Bacteroidota bacterium
AAATGGTTCAAGAGTACCTAGAGCACCATAGGGATAAACCCAACAGTGAAACGGGTAACTGGATACTAGAATAAGGTTAAAGAATTTCATTCTTTACTGCTTTAAAAACCTATGGATTTTCAATCCATAGTGGTTTAGTTAATTATTCCAATTATTCTAACGATTTGTATTGTGCTATGATTTTTGTTATTTTTAAGGCCACTGTATCTTATTTTTTTATACTTTTATGTTTCAAACCTTAGTTTAATGATGCGGAAATTTCTTTTAGGCATTCTGTTTTTGTCAATCAATATAACGGCGAGCGCCCAACAATTCAATAGCCAAGGGCATCCGCTGATTACTAATTTTTCTGCAGAGCATTACAATGGAACCGATCAGACCTGGAGCATTGTTCAGGACGATAGGGGCGTTATGTACTTTGGAACGTGGGAGAACGGGATACTTGAGTACGATGGTTTTACTTGGCGTAAAATACCTATTCCCGATAATAAACCAATTTATTCGTTAGCAAAGGGCGACGATGGTACAATTTACGTAGGCTCTTCGGGTGATTTTGGGTATCTTGAACCAACCGCCATTGGGGGCTTACAGTATGTTTCTCTGTTAAATCTGCTGAACGATAGCATTAAGCAAGATTTTACCCAAATATTCAAAACATATGTGTTCAAAGGGGAAACTTATTTTTGCTCCAAGTCATATATCTTTATCTACGATAGAAACAATATTGATGCTATTTACCTAGGAGATAAAAACCTATACGCAAATTTCTTAACATTTATTTGCAACGATAAAATATACGTGGGTAGTTACATTAAGGGTTTACGAATACTTAATGGGAAAAAGTTTGAGATTGCTCCAGGTGCAAAAGTTTTCGAGAACAAAAATATTTTCTCTATTTTACCTTACAAGAACAACAACTTACTGGTAATCACCGATAATGGACTCTATAATTATAACCCCCATACGGGAGAGTCTGAGCAAATTGAGAATGATCTTATTCGTAGGCTCATCAGAGAATCTTTCATTCCATATAACTCTATTTTGCTAAACAATGGGAACTATGGAGTTGGAAATATTAAAGGTGATTGGGTTAGTTTTTTGGAATTGGCTGAAGGTTTGAAGTCAAATAGTATATTGAATAAGGACATTGGTTTGCAGAGCAACCTTATTACAAGCCTTTATCAGGAAGGCGATACACCTGCTTGGGCAACCTTTTTTGATGGAGGCGTTTCGAAAATTGAGATTAACTCTAATTTCCGAAAATTTGCAAAGGAAAGCGGAATAGATGATATGATTACAGATATTATTCGTTTCAACGGAACGCTTTATATTTCTACTGCTAATGGAGTTTACTTTTTAAAGAATGATATTAATGGAATACCCAAATTTTTGCGAGTTAAAAATATCTATGGAGTAGTTTGGGATTTGCTGGAGTTTAAAACTACTAAGGATAAATCGATACTTTTAGCAGGCTCTCACAACGATGGGATTTTTGAAATTAAAGGCGATGCAGCATCCTCTGTAAGCGAAAAGCTTAGTGCAAAATTTCCAAATGTTCAGCACAATGTTTTCTCGTTATACCAATCAACGTCTAACCCTCAAATACTTTATATTGGGATGACGGGGACTTTGGCATCAGCCACCTGGAGAGGTGATTGGGTTGAGACAAAAAAAATCATGGAAGATAAGCTAAACCATGATGTCCGAGGTATTACTGAGGATAAATACGGGAATCTTTGGTTAAGTTCCCAGTTAAAAGGCGTAAAAGTTATAAGTAACAAAGGAAAATATATTGATTTCTCTGCCCATAATGACCTTGTTAATGCTAAAGACTTTTATTTTTTAAACTCTAACGATACGCTTTTTCTCCTTTCGAATAGTGGAATATTCCACTACAACTATATCGATAGTTCCTTTACCAAGGGAGGGTTGGTTAACCCCCATGCCAATTCGAGTGGAATTTTTAGAATGCAGAAAACGCAAAATGGGTTTGCTGCAGTTTGCTCTAACGATGAGGGTAAGTATTGGGCACAGCTTATTGATAAGGATAGTTTAGGAAAATGGAGTGTTTGTACCACACCTTTTAAACGATTACCCAATAAATCAATTGACGCGTTATATGCTGATGATGATGGAACTATTTGGATAGGGGTATCCAAGGAATTGTATAGTTACAATCCGAATATTGTGCGTGATTTTGAACTACCTTTTAGAGCGCTTATTCGAAAAGTAGTTGCAAAGGACTCTGTCCTTTTTGAGGGCTATTTTTATTCAATTACAGACGATGATAGGAGAGTTCCCTCGCTGGATCAGCAACCTGTTCAAATTCCAAAACTTTCGTACCATTATAATGGAGTCGTAATTAACTTTGCATCTCCATATTTTGAGAGAGAAACAGATTTAGTATATAGCCATTACTTAGAAGGATCCGACGAGGAAACCTGGAGCAAGTGGGATAGCCGGACTGAAACTACCTATACAAATCTTCGTGAAGGGAAGTATACTTTTTATGTGAAGGCGAAAAACGTTTACGAAAAGGAAAGTATAGTAGCTTCCTATTCTTTTGAGATTAGACCTCCTTGGTATAGAACTATTCTGGCTTTCTTTATTTATTTCATTTTCTTTATTGCTTTAGTTTGGGCTATAGTTAAATGGAATACCCGCCGGTTAATTGAAGAAAAAATTCGTTTGGAGGAAATTGTTAAGCAACGAACTGCCGAGGTTGTTGCTCAAAAGGAGGAGATTGAGATTCAGAACGAAAAAATTGCCGCGCAGAATGAGGAGATAAAGAGTAGTATTCACTACGCAAGTAGAATTCAAGGGGCTATTCTAACTCCACCGGAACAAATTAATAGAATTTTCCCCGATAACTTTATTCTCTATCTTCCTAGAGATATAGTTAGTGGCGATTTTTACTATATCACCCAAATAGGAAGCAAGAAAATTAGCGTAGTTGCGGACTGTACTGGCCATGGGGTTCCTGGTGGATTTATGAGCATGTTGGGTGTTTCATTCTTAACGCAGATTATATCCCAAACGGAGGATTTGCATGCCGCAACAATACTTAATAAGTTGCGTCATCAGGTAATTACTGCATTGCACCAAACAGGCGAAATAGGAGGAAGTAAGGATGGTATGGACTTGGCTCTTTACATTCTCGACGAGCAAACTATGCATTTAGAGTTTGCAGGTGCAAACAATCCTCTTGTTCATATCAGTAATGGAGAGTTAAATCATATTAAGAGTGATAAGATGCCTATAGGCATTCACTTACGTGGCGATACTCCTTTCACAAACTTTGAACTTGAAGTTAAGAAGGGTGATGTGATTTACACCTTCTCCGATGGTTATGCCGATCAGTTTGGAGGAGGCGATGCTCGCAAGTTTATGATAAAGAATTTGAAAGAGTTGTTACTCCAAATTCACCAAAAACCAATGGATGAGCAACGCGAGATTCTGCATAAAACCTTATTGAATTGGCATGGCGATACTCCTCGGATAGATGATGTTGTTGTGATGGGAGTTAGAATATAAAACAAAGGCGTCAATAAGACGCCTTTGCTATAATGATTGAATTTTGTTTTGTATCTCTTTAAGTATTGGTTTAATCTGTTTATTTAGTTCTTCCGTGTAAGCACTGGCTGCTCTTTGCTTTGTGGGTTCTAACCCTTCTATTTTCTGAAGCAGTCCTGCAATATGATATATTTTAAACTGGTTAAATGCCGATTTCATCTTATGGGCCACCGCCGATGCTTTCTCAATGTCCTTTGTCTTAACAAATTTGTTTAAATCGTCAATATTTTTGTAGGTATTGTCAAGAAACGATGCAAGAATTAGTCGGAGCGATTCAGCGTCGCCGCCAGCAAAGCGGTAAACATCGGATAGGTCGAGTTGCTCTGTGGTCTTTTTTACAGTCTTCGATGCAAACTCCTTGGTTTTTAAGCGCTTCTCTGCACCAACCAATGGTGCCAGAACATTGAAAAGGTCATCCTCAATAAATGGTTTTATTAAATATCCAGAGAATCCCCTTGAGGTAAAATGCTCAGGATTATCAACCATATTATTTGCCGTTATTGCAATTACTGGAGTAACAATGCTTAAACTCTCAACTAATTTAACAACATCGTAACCGCTTATCCCAGGCATC
Organism: Bacteroidota bacterium; assembly: GCA_029560875.1. Classification (GTDB taxonomy): domain Bacteria; phylum Bacteroidota; class Bacteroidia; order Bacteroidales; family Tenuifilaceae; genus SB25. The sequence continues at coordinate 4,148 of JAKQKB010000051.1, forward strand.
TGAATGTCTGTTAAAATTGCACTATAGTTGGTTAACTGAAGGTTTTCCTTCAAATTCTCAGCACTAGGTATGGAATCTACAATAAGTCCAAGGCTCTTAGCCATTTCAACAACAATAAGCCTATTTACTTCATCGTCATCAATTATAAGTATTCTTGTATTTTCAGGAATACAATAGTCAACCAATGTTGGCTTATGCTCTGCTACTCCCTGCAATCGGTATGGAATAATTACTTTAACAGTAGTGCCTTCCTGAGGGCTACTCTGCAAAGTAACCTCCCCGCCCTGTAGTTCTGTAAGTTTTTTTACTATGGTTAACCCAAGCCCTGTACCACCATACTTGCGAACAATAGAACTGTCGGCTTGAGTAAATTCTTCAAATATTAATGCCTGTTGATTTTCTGGGATTCCAACACCTGTATCGGCAACAGTAATGGCCAATTTTGCAAATTCCTCGGTTTGTTTTCCCAAGAAAATACTTACAATTACACTTCCGCTGTCAGTAAATTTAATGGCATTACTCAACAAATTCATAATAATTTGCCGTAGCCTAAATGTATCACCCCATAGTTCATGAGGTATTTGTGGGTCCACATTTAAAAGCAAATTCAATCCTTTTTCAGCGGCTTTTGGGGTGAAAAATTCCACAACATCATTTAGCAAAGTTCTTGGTTCAAAACGAATATTGTCGAGCCTAAGTTGACCCGACTCCAACTTAGAGTAATCTAAGATATCGTTAATAACCGACAGCAGATGGTCGGCAGAAGAAGAAAGCGTGTCAACGTAGTTTTTTTGCTTATCAACTAAATCAGTCTTTTTTAATTGGCGTGCAATTCCGATTATGGCACTTAATGGCGTTCTTATCTCATGGCTCATATTGGCAAGGAACTGCTCTTTAACCCGAAGTAAGCGCTCAGCATATTGCTTAGACTCGAATAATTGGTGTCTATACTGATTGCTTCTGGATATATCCCTAAAAATTATAGCCAAAAGCAGTAAGAGCATTATAAACGTAATAGCCCCAAGCGCAAGTACTTTAATTATTGATTTATTGACTACCTGCTGGATTTCCATAGATTGGGTTAACGATGCAGAGAATTCGTCCTTCTCTAACAATCCAATAACCGAACGGATTTTCTCCATAACATTTCGATCCTTATCTAGCAGTTCCAACTCTTTTGCACTAAGGCTAATTCTGTATTCACGTTGTTCAACCCTAATTCTGCTTAGAACATTTACTAGATTGTTAATAATAGAATCGGTTACACTTGGCGCTATAGCGATTGTATCCTGCCTTGTTTCGACTTTTATTTTTGTGGCAACGGAGTCAATCTCCTCAGAACCAACGAAAAAGTTTTTAATTTTACCAATAATCCCTTTTTCTATCTTTTTCTGCGCTAACAGGGTATCGCGCTCCGAGGTTGTTACAGTAGTAACCTTGCGTATAGCCTTTGTTTTTTGAAACGACTTTTCGGCAGAAGATATTTGCCTTAGGGCTTCATCGTAAAAACGCTCAGTATTTTCGTCCTGCCGAATTTGAATCAGTTCATCAACAATCTCCCGTTTACTTTTAAGTAATTTAGTTATTTGTGCAACTTTTTTCTTTTGTTCAGGATTATTGCTGGTTAATCGCTCCAGCGATTTTAGCGCGGTATTAATTTTCTTTTGTTTAGATGTGTAATGCTCTAAATGTGCAGGGTTATTGGTAAGCACGTAGGTTCGGATATCTGTTTCCTCTCCATATATCTCTGTAATAATTGCATTTATTAGCACTAGTTTCTGTCCGGGCTCACTCAACCCTTGACGGGTTAGGTTTAAGTCCATGAATCCCTTGTAGGTGATAATAAGGGAGGTTATTGAAAACACCAAAAGGATAGCAAAACCAAAAACAACTTTTGGTTTTATCCATGAACCATGTTTTCTCTCTAATACCTCTGTCATCCTTAAATTTGCATTTTCAAAATTAACCTAAATAATTAATACTGATAGTTTGAGCAATAAAAAATCCAGACATTGTCTGGATTTTGGTGGATTTTTAAAATATCCCTATCCTATCGTGAATACCATGAAATACCAACTCCTATTGATATGAAAAGGGGGTTGTCGCCAATGGGGGGTAACATAAAGAACGAGAACTTGGTTTTTGGTTTCGGAGCCAGTTTATTTATAGTGGCACTAAAGCTTGAGAATTCGAAATCGAATCCAAAACCTCCGGCGTTAAACTGAGCTTCGGTGTCGGTGGTAGCAGTGTTTGGCATTAACGAATTGGTGGGTGTTGTTTTAGTTCTTACCGACATCATATTCAGCATAATGGATGGGCGGTACTTTACGGTTAGTGCCACCCCTTTCCAGTTAGCTTTGTCCATAAATTTTCCAATACCAAAGGTATAGCCAATATTCCCGTAAATAGGATATGATATACTCAAAACATTTGTTTCTATTGTGTAGGGTGGTACGCTTATATCGAAGTTAAACGTGTATATCAGCATATCGAGCCCCCAGCCATAGTTCAACGTGCTCCATGTTGATATTCCCTCCTTGTATTCTGGGATTTTTAGGTTGAGCCAACTTTGAGTGGCCGAAATACCCCCGCCATACCCGTTAATGTTAGTTTCATCACCAAAATCGAGCCTAAAGTAGCTGCCTATGAATGTTACCGATTCGTTTTTAATTTTGCCACCCCGTGCCAACCACTCCTGCCTTATGGCTTCGGACTCATCTACCTTTTCGGCTGTAAAGCCTAAGGCTAAATTATCTTTTCCAATGGCTATACGCTTTTGCCATTTGCCTTCAACCAACACGCTATCTGGAGACGTTGCAATTTCGTTGGCGGCAGCCTCTTCTCCACTTATTAGCCGGATGTACATTCCTTTAAACTCAAATCCAACCTCAAACTGGTAAACCTGTCCGGGCTTAGGCCTTAAGTATATTGATTTGGACTGGCCTAGTCCATAACGGCAATCTATTCGGGTTGTTTTATAGTACTCCAGCGGTACATTTACAGATATATCAGATCCATTTTTTACTACATACTCATTCCCCAGAAGTTGTATTTTTATTTTAGCAGCCGAACCTTGAAATTTTGCTGGTCGAACAAACTTTAATGTTACCATTTCCTGAGCCCCTGCGTTGAACAATATCAACAATAGGGCAAACACAAATATTGTTTTCATAAGCGTAGGATTTTGGAGTACAGCTACTTAAAGTTACGGCGATGTAATAATTTGTCAAGTTTTTTAAATTGTTTTTTGATGGTTATCCTAAGAGTTATTGTTAACCAATGATTATGTTATACAAACAGGTTATTTCGGGAGATAAAAAAAGCCCCTAGTTTCCTAGGAGCTAATAGGTTCAAAGTAGTTAAAAATTACATATTCAAGTTGATTGCAACAACCTCTTTGATTTCTGGTACATCGCGCTTGATGGCCTGTTCTACTCCGTTTTTCAGAGTCATAATGCTGTATGGACAACTGCCACATGCTCCGTGAAGTTTTACTTTTACAATATTATCGTCGGTTACTTCAACCAAAGAAATATCGCCACCATCGTTCTGTAGGAATGGACGGATAACTTCAATTGCAACACTTACTTTTTTGAAAATTTCTTCTTTTGCTGACATTGTGTAAACTATTAATGGTTAATTATTTATGCTGAATATTTACGATACTTGTTGGTGGAAGGTTTTTGTTACGGATTGTAACCTGTTCCATTACGTTGTTAGCCAGTTTATCGAAAGCTTCTGCAACTATTGATGTGTGTAGTGCAACGGGCTCGCCGTAATCGCCACCTTCGCGGATACTTTGTACTATTGGAATTTGACCCAATAATGGCAATTTCATACGTTCGGCTAACTTTTTACAACCTTCTTTACCAAAAATATAGTACTTGTTATTTGGAAGTTCTTCGGGTGTAAACCAAGCCATATTCTCCACTAAACCAAGTACAGGAACTTTGATGTTTTCGCTTGTAAACATGCTGATTCCTTTAACTGCATCGGCTAAGGCAACTTCTTGCGGAGTGCTAACTATTACTGCGCCTGTTATGGCTACTTCCTGAACCAAAGTAAGGTGTATATCGCTTGTACCAGGAGGCATATCAATAAACAGATAATCTAATTCTCCCCAAGCGCCTTGGTGTATTAGCTGTTTCAACGCACTAGTCGCCATTGGGCCACGCCATATAAGGGCGTTATTTGGGTCGACAAAAAAACCTATTGAGAGTAGTTTTACTCCGTAATTCTCAGCAGGGATAATTAAATCGAGCCCATCCTCCTTTTTCACCTCTGGCCTAGCGTGCTCTAGATTGAACATCTTTGGTATTGATGGACCGTAAATATCGGCATCAATCAATCCAACCTTTGCGCCAGTTTTTGCAACGGCAACTGCCAGATTTACTGCAACCGTCGATTTTCCAACACCACCCTTGCCCGAGGCAACGGCAATAATATTTTTAACCTTGCTAACCGATGCTTTCTCCTTTAAAGGCGAAACTTTTGGCGCAACATCGGCCATAATGGTGATATCAACCTGCAAATCTGCTCCAAGCTCATCGGTTAAAGCCTTAGTAGCCGATTTTTTAATGGATGAGGCAAATGGATCGTTCTTTTTGTTAAGTTGAAGCGTAAATGCAACCTTACGCCCATCAACTTCCAAATTTTGAACCATTTCCATGGTTACAATATCCTTGCCTGTTTCGGGGTGCACTATTTTCCTTAAAACTTGCATTACCCCTTCAACATTCAAACTCATTGTTTTGATTTAGTTTAAATTAATTTACAAAGATAGATTAATTCGTGAAACGTTAAAAGTTAAACGTTAATTGATTTCACCATCAACCCACAACGTTCAACTATATAACTATACAAACATCTAACCCAACTCAATGTTCGGATCCCAGAAAAGTTTTTCGAAATTAACCACAGTATTATCCTCAACCTTAACACCCTCCGACTCCAGCATCTCCTGCATTGTATTACTTCCGGGGAAGTGAATTTTTCCGGTTAGTTGTCCAGCCTTGTTAACAACTCTGTGTGCAGGAACCCATTCATGGTAGGTATGGCAAACGTTTAACGCCCAACCAACCATTCGAGCCGATTGAGCCGAACCTAAATAACGTGCAATTGCTCCGTATGATGTTACCCTGCCCGCAGGAACAAGAAGGGTTACCTCGTAAACTTTCTCAAAAAAGTTATCGTTATTCGTCTTGGAGTTCAGGTTCATTGAATGGTCCAGCGTGGTTCAGCTGGAAGTTGATATATGTTATGGTAAAACCTTTTTCCATAAATAGCTGCTCGTAGTGGGTTCTTATGCCCAAAATTGGATCATCCTTTACGGTGGCGTACAAATCGTTGGTGCAAACATTAACCTTAAGGTTATTGTACTCAATTACTGCCTTGGTGTATGCGTGTAAAGCTTGACTATCGGTTTTAAGATGAACTATTCCGTTTGGTTTGAGGAATTTAGCGTAATGGTTAAGGAATCGGCTCGATGTTAACCTTTTTTTCGATTTCTTCTCGCGTGGCTGTGGATCAGGAAAGGTGACCCAAATCTCATCTACCTCTTCCGGTGCAAAGAACGATGCAATATGCTCAATTCGGGTACGAATAAACGCAACGTTACTCATTTTTTCCTCCACAGCAGTTTTTGCACCACGCCATAGGCGCGCTCCTTTAATATCGGCACCAATAAAATTCTTCTCAGGAAACATTTTGGCTAGTCCTACAGAGTATTCTCCCTTGCCACATCCCAACTCCAATACTATTGGATTACTGTTTTTGAAGTAATCACTACGCCATTTACCTTTTAAATGGAAATCGCCATTCATTACATCGGACATGGTTGGCTGAAAAAGATTCTCAAAAGTCTCGTTCTCAGCGAATCGCCTTAGTTTGTTCTTTGCCACAAAAAATAGATATTTGTTACGGTAGAAATTTTATTTTGAAACGCCTTCATGCTCCATTCTTACACCAATGTTCGTAAGGCCATTTAAATTATCAACTCGCATTGCTTGCTGAAGCTGTACGCGGTAATCGCCCTTGGTGGAGAATTTTACCGATTGGCGGTAAAGGAACCTATTATCGTATATTTTACCCTTACCCTTGCCAAGCCATTTACCATGGTCGTCGGCTAGGTAACACTCAAAGGTGTCGCGGATTGATGCTCCGTTAGGAGCAATAACATCAACGAATAGGTATAGGTTCTGAAACTGGTAATCGTTTGTATTGCGAAGGTTGATATAAAGGTTATATGCCGAAATGGTATCGGTTACTGGCATGGTAAAAACTGCCAAACTATCAACATTCCACTTCTCGTTAGGAATGGTAACGGATTGGTCGTAAACAGCACCCCTATCACAAGCAACAAACGCTGCCGAGGCAAATATCAGAATGGCAAAAATCCTATTCATTCCGCTGGTTTTGATTTCCTTTATACCGACTTTTCTTCTTTTTCTTACGTACTTGGGCTTTGGCATCGAAACGGGTTAAACTATCCTCCTCAAAACCTGCAGTGAAACCCAGAGGTTGAGTACGTTTCTCCTCCACATCGCGTATTTCGATAAGTTTATTAGGCTTGATGCCCTTTTTGTTGAGCGAGACAATCTCCTTAACCCTATCAACGGAAACCTCGGCTAGATTTACGGATGAGCCTTGGTCGCTAGTGAACCACATTATACGTTTAAAAATATCGGTTTTGAAATGGAAGTAGGTTGCCTCCTTTGTTTCGATTGGCACAGTAACATCAGGGAAATCCTTGCGGGCATCAACATAGCTATCCAACTCATAGTTTAGGCAGCACTTCAACTTACCGCACTGACCCGCTAACTTTTGAGGATTCAAAGATATCTCCTGAACCTTAGCAGCATTGGTACTTACAGAATCGAAATGCGAAATCCACGATGAGCAGCAAAGCTCTCGTCCGCACGAGCCAATTCCACCAATACGACCAGCCTCCTGACGTGCACCTATCTGGCGCATCTCAATCCTCACCTTGAATTCCTCGGCCAATACTTTGATTAACTCACGGAAATCGACCCTGTCGTCGGCAATGTAGTAGAATATGGCCTTGGTTTTATCGCCCTGATACTCCACATCGCCAATCTTCATATTCAACTTTAAGTCCTCAGCAATTCTGCGGGCCTTAATCATTGTTTCGTGCTCAAGCGCAATAGCCTCGAGCCATTTCTCTATATCAACCTGCTTTGCCTTACGGTAAACCTTTTTGAATTCAGTGGTCTGTTGGTTATAGCCAACGCGTTTCATTTGTCGCTCAACCAACCATCCAGTAAGCGAAACAACACCAATATCGTGACCAGGCGAAGCCTCAACAGCAATAATATCGCCCTTGGTTAAATTCAATAAATTGGCGTTGCGGTAAAATCCCTTACGGGTATTCTTAAACTGAACTTCAACTATATCGTAAGTTTGCAGCGTTTTAGGCAAGTCGGAAACCCAATCGTAGATACTTAACTTGGCACAACCATGCGAATGGCACACGGTATGCTCTGCAGCATCGGTTTCCGATAATATTACACCCCTTGAGCTGGTACTTTTTTCCATTTTAATTGCTTTGTAGAATTTGCAAAGTTAGCAAAATTAGTTGACAGTTGTTGGTTGATAGCTATTCGAAAATATAATGAATTAATTTTCAGATTATTTCAAAGGCTTATTTGGCACAAGCTTAATCATTCGCATTGCGAAATTGGTAAACACAATTGCTGGATTACCGTTCTGCATAATGCACTCGTATGCCTGAGTAAACTCGTTGGTAATGCTAAAGATATTCTCAACCCCAATAAATGGTGAGAACTTTTGCCCAAAATCTGCTTCGTCGCCCATTAAGTACGAAATATCACCCAAGCCTGCATTCAGCATCAAACTTTCGCGGGTAAGCCCAAGTGAGTAATTCAAAAATTCCTTCTGATTCTCGCGTCCTAGCCCCGCGGCATCGTCAACCCAATCGAGTAATCCAATAACATCTTTCGCATAGCATAGGCGCATTAATCTTCGGTACAAATCAAAATATTCATTCTCGCTACTATCCATTAGCTGCAACGCAGTGTAAAAATTGCCGTTGGCAATTCTGCTTAAATCCTGCGCCCTACCGGGGTCGAGGTTAAACCTATCAACCAGCGTAGTTGCAATGCTCTCGCGGGCAATAGGTGGAACCATTATTTGCTGTGTTCGCGAAAGAATGGTTTTAATAATCAAATTAGGATTCTCGCTAACCATCAAAAAAACAGTTTTGGCTGGCGGTTCCTCAATCATCTTCAGTAATTTATTGGACGCCTGGTTATTCATACGCTCAGGCAACCAAATTATCATCACCTTATAATCGTTCTCAAAACTTTTAAGGCTTAGCTTGCGAATTACATCGGAAGCCGCCGCGGTACTGATAATGCCCTGCTTGTTCTCCATCCCAATCATCTCGTACCAATCGTTCTCGCCAAAGTAGGGATTAGAAATCAAAGCCTCCCGCCAAACTGTAAGCGTATCCTCAGCCTTATCGGAATCATCATCGCTACTACCTTCGGCTTTGGCTTTTGCCGGGTACACAAAGTGTAAATCGGGGTGAATTAGTTTCGATAACTTTTTACACGATGGACAGACTCCGCAGGAATCGTCTTCGCCCTTATTGTCGCACATAATGTACTGAGCATAGGCAATGGCCAACGCCAACTTGCCTGTTCCTGCTGGCCCAACAAAAAGCTGCGCATGAGGAATTCGACTCTCCTTGGTGGCTAAAATAAGACGTTGCTTAACCTTTTCCTGTCCAACAATATCCTTGAATTGCATTATTATCTTTCGTTAATTACAGATGTCAAACTTACATTAAAAATATTATTTTTTTGCACGAGGATGATACGAAGTTGAATGAAGCTAGAAGAAGTTAAAGGAAGTTGAAGGGAGTTAGAGGAATCCCAAATATTCAATTTTTCTGCCAATGGAATCAAATGGCTAGTGTATATTCCGAAATCAATCGATTGCGTGAAAAGTAGTTAAATTGAAGCCTCTATTCAAAACCAATTTCGTAATTTTGTTTGCGAAACTAAATATGATAAAGGATTATGATACTGATTGACAACTACAACTTTAATGGCAAGAAAGCCATTGTTAGGGTTGACTTCAATGTTCCCCTCGACAAAAAAACCTTTGAGGTTACCGACGATACCCGCATCCGCGGTGCACTTCCAACAATTAAGAAGATTTTGAAAGATGGTGGTTCGGCTATTCTGATGTCGCACCTTGGCCGTCCAGATGGAAAACCACAAGATAAATATTCGCTAAAGCACGTTTTACCTGCAATTGAGAAAAACCTTGGAATGAAGGTTAAGTTTGCTGCCGACTGTATGGGTGATGATGCAAAGAAACTTGCAGCAGAACTTAAAGCAGGCGAAGTCCTTGTTCTTGAAAACCTAAGATACTACGAAGAAGAAGAAGGAAAAGCCTACAGTTTGCCCGAAGATGCTAGTGAGGAGCAAAAGAAAGAAGCTAAAGTAAGAATTAAGGAGAGCCAAAAAAACTTTGTTAAGCAGCTTGCTGGTTATGCAAATTGCTATGTAAACGATGCTTTTGGAACCGCTCACCGCGCTCACGCTTCCACAGCTCTTATTGCTGCACATTTTCCAAACGATAGTATGTTTGGCTACCTAATCAACAGCGAGCTAAACGCTATGGATAAGGTGCTTAAGGCTGCCGAAAAACCTTTCACTGCAATTATGGGTGGAGCAAAGGTTTCCGATAAGATTCTAATTATCGAAAATCTTTTAGATAGAGTTGATAACCTGATTATTGGTGGTGGTATGACCTACACCTTCATTAAAGCTCAGGGTGGAAAGATTGGTAAATCTATCTGCGAGGAGGATAAACTTGACCTTGCAAAGCAACTATTGGAGAAAGCTAAAGCAAAAGGTGTAAAGGTTTACCTTCCTGTTGATGCTGTTAATGCCGATGCCTTTGATGCTAACGCTAACACAAACATCACCGCAATTGACCAAACCCCCGATGGATGGATGGGATTGGATATTGCCTCAGAGTCAATTAAAATACTGTCGAAAGTTATTGCTGAGTCCAAAACAATTCTTTGGAATGGTCCAATGGGAGTGTTTGAGATGGAGAAATTCGCTCAGGGAACATCAGAAATTGCAAAAGCAATTGCTGCTGCTACCGAGAAAGGCGCTTTCAGCCTTGTAGGTGGTGGCGATTCCGTTGCAGCTGTTAACAAGAACAAACTAGCCGATAAAATATCGTACGTTTCAACTGGCGGTGGCGCTATGTTGGAGTATATGGAGGGTAAAGAACTTCCAGGCATTAAGGCTATTAGAGGCTAATTTTTTGTCACCAACCCTGTCAGGGTTTAAAACCCTGACAGGGTTATTTCTTTTATTATGTATGGACTTCAAATCCAAAATATTCAACATATCCAACAACAAGGAATTTCAGGAGATTGCGCTTGAGGTTTTTCGTTATCAATTCAATAATATCAAGGTTTACAACGAGTATGTAACCCTTTTGGGAATTAACCCAAATAGTGTTGACACCATTGAGAAGATTCCTTTTTTACCCATACAATTCTTCAAAACCCACGATGTAATTGGCAACAACCTTTCGCCTGAAATTGTATTCACCAGCAGCGGCACAACTGGTACCGAAACCAGTAAGCATCAAGTTTCTGATGTATCGCTTTATGTTGATAGCTTTACCAAAGGATTTGAACTGTTTTACGGAAAACCTAGCGATTACTGCATTCTTGCATTGCTCCCAGCTTACCTTGAACGAACGGGCTCATCGCTGGTGTATATGGTTGATGAGTTGAAAAAGCAAAGCAACAACCCCAATAGTGGCTTTTTCCTAAACCAGTACGACGAATTGGTTGATTTGTTGGTAAAACTAAACGCCAACAGACAAAAATGCTTACTGATAGGCGTAACGTTTGCTTTGCTCGATTTGGCCGAGAAGTATAACCTCAACCTTAAACATACCATTGTAATGGAAACAGGCGGAATGAAAGGCCGCCGCAAGGAGATGATACGCGAGGAACTACACTCCATTCTTTGCAAATCGTTTGGTGTTGAAGCAATACACTCCGAGTACGGAATGACTGAGTTGCTTTCGCAAGCGTACTCCAACGGAAATGGAATTTTCCGTTGCCCACCGTGGATGAAAATCCTTGTAAGAGACCCTTATGACCCTCTACATTCCAAAACCACCGCAAGTAGTGGAGCAATAAACGTTATAGATTTAGCCAACGTAAACTCCTGCTCATTTATTCAAACCCAGGATATGGGAAAACTCTTTGCCGATGGTAGCTTTGAGGTGATGGGTAGGATGGATAATGCACCGATTCGGGGGTGTAACTTGTTGGTGTATAACTAACAATTAGAAATAAAAAAGCCCCAAATTTGAACTGCACCCCAAAAGTTAGACATAACATTTGGGGTGTTTTTTATGAAAAAGAAAACAAGAAACAAATTTTCAATTAAAGAAAAAGAACGCATAGTTCTTTCGTTTTTAGAGGAAGGTTCTGATTCGTACCACTC
>JAKQKB010000053.1 GCA_029560875.1 Bacteroidota bacterium
GGGTTTAACTCCGGCATATAAAATTAGAGGAGTAGGCGCTTCCCGAGTTGTTACCTGCGATTTTAAAGCTAATGGCTACCGTCTGCCTACTGAAGCCGAATGGGAAATGGCTGCTAAAGCAGGTAAACTATATAATTATAGCGGATCGGATGACCCCGATGAGGTCTCTTGGAACAGAGATAACAGCAGCGGTAAAATTCATACACCAGGAACCAAAAAACCCAACGATTTCGGCATTTACGATATGACAGGAAATGTTGCAGAATGGGTTTGGGATTGGTACGATGTAAATTATATCCGTTCCCTGCCTACTTTTATCAATCCTACAGGTCCCGAAACTGGAACCTTAAAAGTTATCCGGGGTGGAAGTGTAATGAATGGAGAAGGTAGAAATCTAAACATTATGTGGAGAGAAAAAGGAGACCCGAACCGGGGATATCAATATGTGGGCTTTCGCTTAGTGCGCAGCAACTAATATTTCTTATACAAAAGAGAAAAGAAGAGAAAAAGCCGATAGGTCTATAGATCAAGAGGTCAAGAGGTCTGAAAGTTATACTATAAAATTATAGAACAAAAAATAAATAATCCGTGTTTATCCGTTCTAATCTGTTAAATCCGTGTCCTAATAAATCTGCGTAATCTGCGTAATCTGCGTGAACTTACGGCAAAATGAAAAAGGAAAATACGAAATAACCTAATAGAAAAATCAATTTCGTTAGTTTCGGTGGCTTCGGTGGCTAAACAATAAATCTGCGTAATATGCGTGAAACTGACGGCAGTGCCGACTCCTGACTTCATTCTCAATTTTTTCATTTTTTCCTTGACAAGATATTCAAAGCGATTATTATGTATAAATGTATAGAAATTATTTCTTTTTTTATTAGTTATGATCTTGCTGAGATAGTTGTTATTTCGGCAAAGTAAGAAAAGTGAACTTTGGCCTCTAACAAACGAGGAAGGGGTGTTATGAGACAAATAAAATTTACGGGGACCACTTTTGGGGGAATGAGTGGTAAAAGAAAGGAAAATTGTAATTACTTTTCTGCATTATTGTTAGTGCCAGCAATTTTATTCTTTGCTGTTTCTTATGTAATAGCTATTCTTCCTTTCCCAAGTGTTTATCCAATGACAAATACTGTCCTTTTTTGTTTTCTAACAAATGAACTACTACTTCCTTTCTTAAGTATCTCTCCCCTTCTTTTTCTTCATCTTGTCAATTTTATTGTGTCCTTTATCGCTCCTTTTTCAATTCTAATCAATTTCTCGGTGGCTTCAATGGCTTCAGTGTTCTCGGTGGCTAACAAATCATCCCCGTATATAAACGAAATGCAACCTTCTGTTTTCCTGCCGGTGTATTTTAGTTATAACCATCGCACATTATACAGAACCACATCGGAAAGGATAGAAGCTACATTTCACTTCTTTCTTCAACCTTCAAAATTAGTTATGGCTTACCTTGACTATCCATTATGCAACACTCAAACCTTAAGCTGTAAAGCAAAGGTAATGCCTATCGTTTAACAATAAACTAACTCTTTAAAGAAACATCTAAAACAAGGAGTTTTTATTATGAAGAAATTTTTAACTATATGTTGTGCAATGCTGATTGTAGCATTCGTTTTTGCTGATACCATTACAATTGGTACAGGCACAGGCGTGCAGAGATATCCCCTCGGTTCATTTTACGGTTATGAACGCAGTGCTGCTCTCTATACAGATGCAGACCTGGGAAGCCAGAATCTCAGTATTTCTTCGCTTGCCTGGTATTCCACTATTGCTACAACTGCTATCGTTCCCACAAAAATCTACTTAAAAACAACTTCTGCAACTGCTTTTGCAAGTGCGGACACTTGGGCAAATATGATCAGCGGAGCAACTCTTGTATATGATTCTAACTATGGGGCTACACCTGCCGGAGGTTGGAATCAATTTTCTCTCACCAACAATTTTGCAATTGATGATGGTTTTGGATTACTGGTTTTGGTAGAAAGAAACTATGGAGGTTCAGGAAGTAGCTCCGCAGGTGGAAGTTCCGGAGGACCCGGTGTCCAATATACTTCGGTTACTAATACTCATCAATACTGGAATCAGGACAGCACACCCCCTACGGGAACTGGTAGTTTAAGCTCTTATCGTCCCAATATCCAGATAACTTACACTCCTTATACGATAACCAATCCTCCTAATCCTGCTGCTCTTGTAAGCCCACTTAACGGTGCTACTAATGTTCTATTAACACAAACACTTAATTGGTCTTCCGGAGGTGGTGCACCTACAGGATACAAATTATCTTTGGGAACTGTCTCGCCGTTTACAACGGTCATCAACCAATTGGATTTAGGAGCCGTAACTACTTATGATCCAGATCTTGCTTACAGCACTGAATACTGGTGGAAAATAACCCCTTATAATGCTTATGGTGAAGCATTAGATTGCCCTACCTGGTCTTTCACTACAGCTGACCCTCCTTTAACAGGAACAAAAACAATAGGAATTGGTGGTAATTATGCTACTTTTACAGATGCCGTAAATGCCCTAAATATTTGTGGAGTTGGTTCAGGGGGTGTAACATTTAATGTTTCCGCTGGTTCTGTATTTGAAGAAAACATTCCCATTATTACAGCGACAGGAACTGCTTCTAATCCAATCATATTCCAGAAAGCCGGAACTGGCGAAAACCCAGTTATCAAACCAACTACCGCTACTGCCGGCATCCAAATTTCAGGTGGTGATTATATTACCTTTGATGGCATTGATGTAACCCGTCCTACCGGTAGCACATCCTATTATGGTTATTCCATAAAAGCCGCTAGCGCAACAGACGGAGCTCAATACAATACTATTAAGAACTGTAAGATAATATTGGATCGGACTAATTCTTCTTGTTATGGTATTTATCAATATTATAATGTAACTCCTACTGCTGCTGGAGGCACTAATTCTAATAACACTTACCAAAACATTGTTATTGAAAATGCCTATCGCGGATTTTATTTATATCAATCCTCTTCAACTTATCTGGATGAAAATAATAAAATCCTTAATTGCACAATAGGTGGAACTACAGCTGGGGATATTGCCGGTGCCTATGGTATTTACACTTATTACCAACAAAATTTAACTGTTTCCGGTAACACTATTCGTAATATGGGGTATTCCTATTCTGTTTACGGAATGTATATTTACTATAGCAAAGGCACTGATAATGTGATCAGTGGTAACAGGATATATAATATTGCCTATACAGGAACCTCATCTTACTACAACTATGGAATGTATGTTTACCCAACCGGAACCTCTACCTTTAAGATTTATAATAATATGATCTGGGGTCAAAGCCATGGCTATACTACCGCCACTACTTCCATCTATCTATATGGAATTTACCTCTCCTCCAGTTCCACTACTACCTATTATGTGGACTATAACTCTGTAAAGATTGATGGACCCGCTAATCTAAGCAGTGCTTGTTTATACTTTAGTTCAGCTGCCGGTACCCATTATGTTAGAAACAATATTCTGGCAAATGTATCCGCCGGCCATTCCACTCCTTATCATATAGCACTTTACTCCTATAGTGCTACAGCTATTGGTGCTACAGGTTCAACTTCCGACCACAATGTTATCTATATTGCCAATTCCTTGGGTGGTTATCCAGTGCGCGGTTCTTCAACCAACTATGCCACTCTGCAAGCATGGACAACTGCCAGTAGTCAGGATGCCAATAGCCGTCCTACAGACCCTCAGTTTGATACTGCTAATCCCTTAAATATCTTAACCACAGTTCCTACTCCGGTAGAAGGAAAGGCTTTGGCGCTTGATTATGTAACTACCGATATCTATGGAACTGTTAGAAATGCTACAACCCCGGATATTGGAGCTCACGAAGGCAACTTTATGGAAGAATTGCATTGTCAAACACCTACAGCACAGCCCACAAATCTTGTCCTGATTCCCTATTCCACTTCCATAACCGGTAGTTTTACTGCCAGTTCTCCTGCAGCTGAAGGATATTTGGTAATTGGTCACCAATCTGCTACGCTCACTTTTAGCCCTGTGGATGGAACATATTACAGTCCTGCTCAAAACTTGGGTAATAATGAAATTGTCTTAAGTTTTGGTCCCTCCACAAGTTTCACGGCAACCGGACTTACTCCCAATACTCAATATTATTGCACTATTTTTGCAATGAACATCAATGGTGTGGGAGCTCCAAAATATAATCGGACCAGTCCTTTAGCCGGAACTCAAACAACATTGCCTGCTGCTCCAGCTGCACCTTCTGCTTTTACAGCCACTGCATATAGTGCCAGTCAAATAAATTTAAGTGCAACAGCTACTGCCGATATTATGGTTGCATGGAGTTATAATAGTACATTTGGAACTCCTTTATCCACTGGTTATAGTGTAGGTGGTTCAATAGCTGGTGGAGGCACTGTTCTTTATTTGGGTCCCGCTGCAGGCCTTACCAGCCATACAGGTTTAAATGATGGAACCACTTATTATTATAAGGTATGGAGTTACATTACTGCAGAACGAACTACTTACTATGCTTTCTCTGCAAGTGGCTTAACCGCTAATGCTACCACTCCGCAAACACCAGCTACTTTGCCTTTAACGGAGACCTTTGAGGTTTGGCCCAATCATTGGACTATCGTGAATGGAACGCAGACCAATCAATGGTATGTAGGAACAGCAACTCACTATGCGGGAAACCAATCCGCTTGTATCACTAATGATAATGGTGTTTCCAATGCCTATAATATCAGCTCATCATCAGTTGTTCATTTATATCGTGATGTCACATTCACAACTGGAGCAGAGTATTTTGAGCTTAGCTTTATGTTCAAATGTGGTGGTGAATCTACTTATGACGGAGTAAAAGTATATCTTGTGGATATTACCACAACCCCTGTAGCAGGAACTGAATTAAGTTCCGGACAGATCGGCAATACTTGGTATAATCTTACTACCAATTGGACAAGAATTGCTATTCCCATTAGTGGCACATTAGCCGGAACCACCAAACGCTTAGTTATTTCCTGGAAAAATGATGGTTCTGTGGGCACTCAGCCACCTGCCGCGATTGATAATTTGAGCTTGGAAGCTTATTTAGTTGCCAAACCTACAAACCTGACTGCAACTAATATTACGGAAACATCCACAGTGCTTAACTGGACAAGTAGTTTAGCCACTTTTGATCTGGAATGGGGTGCTCTTGGTTTTGCTCTGGGAACAGGAACCTTACTTAATAATATAAGCAAGCCCTACACACTGAATGGCTTAACCTCTGCTACCGGTTATGCTTATTATGTGCGAGCCAAAGATGGAGGCAATAATAGTGCCTGGGCAGGTCCTTATAGTTTTTACACTGCTTTCCCAATTCCCTATACAACGAATTTTGATGCTGAAACCAATCCTGCAGCCGGTTGGTGGACAGTGATCAATTCTACTTCCACTTCTGCAACTGTATATGTTTCTACTTCTACTCCTCATTCTACACCTAATAATATCTATATGTATAATCCCGCCAGTAATCCTGGTGCCTTAATAAGTTTAGTTAGTCCAGTATTTAATACTACACTAAATAATTTATACTTAAGATTCTGGGCAAGAGGAACAGCTGACCGCAATCTTTATATTGGTGTGGTAGATGGTTTAAGCTCCAGTTCTACATTTACCCAAGTTGCTGCTATCCCCCTAACTTCTACTTATACAGTTTATACAGTTGATTTATCCAGCTACTCCGGGAGCGGGCAGTATATTTCCTTCCGTCTGGATACCAGTGATAATGTAAGCCAATATGTTTATATAGATGATGTTACTGTTGCAACCAGACCCTATGATGAATTGGCTGTAACTGCTCTTACGGCAACTCCTCTGTATAAGTTTACGGAAAGTGAATTTACTTTTAACATTACGGTAAAGAACAATGGCACCAATTCCAGTGGTAAAAATGTTACTATAAAACAAGGTGAAACAACCATCGGAACAATTCCGGTGGGCAATCTTAATCATCTTTCCTCTGTGAATTTAACTTATAACTGGACTCCTGATACTGCCGGAACCTTCACCTTCACTGCAGAATTACCTGCTGATAATGATTTAACTAATAACACTGCCACTCTTGCCAATGTAGAGATATACACTGCTGGGACTCTTGCTGAAGGTTTTGAGGAAATTGTCTTTCCTCCTGTGCGTTGGGTTGCCTGGCAAGGTGAAGGTCAAAATGCCTGGCTAAGAACCACTGCCAGTAATTATGATGGTGTAGCAGCAACTGGTTTAGTATTAACTTCCACTAATACCAGTTCCTATCTGGCAACGCCTCAACTAATCTTTTCTCCGACAAGTAGTTCGGTAACTTTCTATGCGCGTTCAACTGTTGCTAATTTGCAACTGCAAGCATATTACGGAACAAGCATAGACGGAACTGATTATACTGCTTTGGGAACTCCTATCACTCTTACTACCACTTACACCCAATATACCGTTCCAGGAACTGCTGCCCTCAATGGTAATTATAGAATTGCTTTCCAGGGGCTTCCTAATGGGACTTCCGGAACTATCTATATGGATAAAGTGATTGGACCCACAATCTTTATCCCAGCTGAAGCTCCCGGTCCTGCAGCGTTAGTAGCCCCCTTGGCAAATGCAATTGTTAATCCAGCTTCTCTTATTCTGTCCTGGACTTCTCCCACTTCCGGAGGTTCTGCAATTGGTTATTATGTAAGGGTTCTCTGTGATTCTTTGAATTACCTGATAGAAGATGATGATGAGGCAACGGACAATGCCTTCTGGTCTATAACCGAAGAGCTTAACTTCGATGTTTATGCTGAGGGCTATTTGCTAAATTATAATACGAGTTACTGGTGGCAGATTATTCCTTACAACGATGGCGGGAGAACTCATCTTTCCGACTGTTTACCCAGAAAGTTAACTACTATTAAGCAAATTTCTGCTCCTGCAACTTTGGCACTTGGTAATCTTTTTGCCGGTAGAACAAAAAC
The DNA here is from genome assembly GCA_029560875.1 of Bacteroidota bacterium. GTDB lineage: Bacteria > Bacteroidota > Bacteroidia > Bacteroidales > Tenuifilaceae > SB25. The sequence goes on from JAKQKB010000053.1 coordinate 7,008, forward strand.
GGGAGAGATAACTGTTCAAAATGTTAGCCCGACACAATCTTTAACTTTTAGTGCCACAGGTGAGCATTTTACTTTTGGCGGAACTCAACCTTATACCATTCCTGCCAATAGTTCAATGCAATTAGCTTACACCTTCTCTATTCCAGAGGATTTAGGTGCTTACAGTGGAGTTATCACCTTAAATCAACCTACTCCTGCTCCCGGTTCTGTTCTTACTATCCAGGTTTCCGGAACGGTAATTGAAGACCCAACTATTTCTACTCTACCGTTCTTTGAGGGCTTTGAAGTCGGTAATACTGATAATTCTTCTAATATTAAAAACTGGACACAGGTTACAGGTCCTCAATATACTTCATATTACTGGACAGCAAATTCTTCGCAGACAACCTATAATAGAACTCCCAGAACCGGTTCTTTCAATGCCACATTACATTACAGCGGACAGGCCTGGTTATTCCGTCCGATAGAATTAACAGCAGCTACAACTTATGAAATTGAGCTGTGGGCTCGTCAGGATGGGAACATAGCTGCTAATGCAAAAATGATGGTCAGTTATGGTGATGCTCCTTCAATTGCAGGAATGACTAATCCCATAATCCCTCAAACCGGTATTATCAATGGTGATTACCAACGCTTATCGGGAACCTTTACTCCTACCAGCACCGGAACTTATTACATTGGTATTAACGGCTGGATTAATTCAACTCCCTGGTATATCAGTTTGGATGATATCAAGATTCGTGTTTTCCCTACAGAGCCGGAATTCTCAATTTATCCCAGCGAAAGTTCTGTTACTTATCCCCAAACGGTTATCAATCAAACCAGCACTAAACAATTCACAATTACCAATACTGGTGGGGGAACTTTAACTCTCAACAGCATTATAGTTAATGGAAATTATTATTCTCTATCTCAGGATGCCGATGACTATACTCTTGATAGTTATCAATCCACTACCTTCAAAGTGGCTTATACTCCTACAGTGGTTACTACTGGTTCGGAAGTTCACACGGGTACAATTACCATAACTTATGGTGAGCCAGCTTCAAAAAACAGAACTGAAAGAACTTCATACCTTATTAATCTTAGTGGAACCTGTGTTGATCCCCGTATTTATCCACCCTATACTCAGAATTTTGATGGAGTAACTACACCCAATCTGCCTTTGGGCTGGACAGGATATGTAAATTCAACCTCTACTTATGCTTATGTACAAACAACCACTACCTACCCGGTAAGTTCACCCAATTCCGTATATTTAACTAACAGTTCAGATACTGCTGCCGACTTACGACTGATCAGTCCCGAAGTTATGATCCCTATGAATCAAGTGCGATTGAGTTTTTCCGCGCGGGGTTCATCTGCTGGCTATGTATTATTGGTAGGAACATCTTCAACTGCTGACGGAACCGGTGTCTTTACCCAGTTTGCTTCCATAACTCTTACGGCAACGCATACGGTCTATACTTACAAACTAAATAATTACTCTGGAACCGATCAATATATCTGTTTCAAGCATGGATTAGGTGGTACATACCGATCTTTATATATTGATAATATGCAGGTAGAACAATTATTTGATAACGATTTGGCTGTAACCAAACTAACGGGTTCTTCTTCAATATTAGTTGGTAATCAAGGTACTTATTCTGTCACTGTTCAAAATAAGGGTCTTACTACACAGAATAACTTTGAAGTCCAATTGCGCACTACAGATACTGTTCTTGCTACATATACTGTAACCGGTGCCAATCTTGCTTCCGATTCCACTGCCGTTTATCAGCTGAACTGGAATCCTTCTTCAGTTGGAACATACAGTATTTATGCTAATGTAATTCTTGCTGGGGATGCACAACCTCTAAATGACACATCAGCTAATATTACAGTAGTTGTTTTACCCGAAGATACATATTTCCCAGTTGCCGGTGATCCTCAAACAACAACTTCAACAGGTTATTACCCGGTATATTATTTTTACAAAAACAGCATCTCGGAAACAATTTACTCGGCTCAGGAAATGCAAATGACAGCTGGAACCATTGTTGGAATTTATTATTATTCTACCTCTACTGTTGTGCAACAAGATAAACCGATTAAAATCTGGATGAAGAACACAAGCGAATCCTCTGTCCAAAATGCCTTCCTTGATTTTACCGGTTATGTTCAAGTTGCCGATGCTGTGATAACAATTCCCATCGGACGCGCAGAGATATTCATTCCCTTCAATACTCCGTTTGTTTACACAGGTAACAATCTGGCAGTGAGAGCCAACCGTCCAATGGATACCTCTTATCTGAGCGGAACCAGTTTCTACACTCAAAATCTGGGAGGTACGAATTATCGGACAAGGTATATGTATAGCGACTCGGTTGTTATCAACCCTCAAGATCCTGCAGCGTCCGGACTTACTGCCTATACAGCAACTGCATTCCCTCTTACTATGTTTGCTGTTACTTCTGCCACACCTGTAGTAGTAGGTGTACCTATTGTTTCCATAACTTCTACCGTTTCAGGAGTTCAGCTAAGCTGGGAGCAGGTAACAAACGCTCAAGCGTATAGAATCTATATGTCCGATGATCCTTATAACTTCCCTGAACAAACCCCCGCTATCGTTCAAGAACCAAATCGTAGCTATACCTTCGCTACAACAGGAATTAATAAAAAATTCTTTAAAGTAGTAGCAGTTTCTTCTTACCGTAATTCCAATCTGAAACCTGATATTGTCAATATGTTAAATCCTAACCCGGTAAGTATTGATCTTCCCGAAAGAACAAAAAAATAAACCTTCTGCAAAAAGCTTATAACTAAATATAAGTTTTCAGCATACAAATTATCAGCCCCCGTTTTCTACCGGGGGCTTTTTAATTTTGACTTACAATTTTGCCACTGCCATCACGGAAACCACAACCCGATGCTTGTTTTGATTCACAATTTTGCCACAGCCATCACGGAAACCACAACCCTCAATTTGAACACACTTGCAACCAAATTATTACTGGTCTCCTCATTTCAAAATTGTGAGTTAAAACAAGAAACAAGCACACTTTCAACCGAGCTACAACAAACTCACGAATTACACGGTCACGGAAAAATATATATTCATCCGCTCCAGAAATGTGGGGTAGGAATTGTTCGGAAATAGTGACTTCGGGGGATACTTTTGTTTTAACTCTAAACCGAGCTTCAGCTTTGAAAGTAGAAGGCAACGAATAAAATTTCCTGTTGCCTCAAAATATAGTTGCAACGATGCTTGTTTTGACTTACAATTTTGCCACAGCCATCACGGCAAACACAACCCTCAATTTATAAACACTATCAACTGAACTACAAATGGTCTCCAAACTTCAAAATTGTGAGTTAAAACAAGAACCCTGCACACTGTCAACCGAGCTACAACAAACTCACGAATTACACGGTCACGGAAAAAATATATATTCAGCCGCTCCAGAAATGTGGGGTAAGAATTGTTCAGAATTTGTGACTTCGGGGGGGACTTTTGTTTTAACTCTAAACCGAGCTTCAGCTTTGAAAGTAGAAGACAGTGAAAAAAATTTCCTGTTGCCTCAAAATCTCGTTGCAAACACAAAAGGGTCGGTTTAGAGTCAAAACATCATCGCGTCAAAATTTCACCCAGAACCCGCACACTGTCAACCGAGCTACAACAAACTCACGAATTCCGCTATCGTGTAAGAAAGTATTATTTGTTTTCTTCCCGAAAGTATTTATCATATCTAATAAAAAACAGGAGATTTCCGAATGCGTACAAAAATGATTCATCGTTCCCTCAACACTTATTTCCATATCGTAAATCATTCTATTGATGGTAGAAAACTTTATTATGACCCCGGTGACTATAAAACCTACCTTTACTTATTTAAGAAAGAATTGGATTACAAAGTAACTGTAATTGCCTATTGCCTTATGCCCAACCATTTTCATTTCTTGCTTCGCCAGAATGAACCCGAAGCAATAACTTCATTACTGGAAAGAGCTCATAAAAGATATGCACGCTATTACAATAAAAAATATAACTGCAAAGGAAGAATATTTCGCAGTCCCTTAAATCATATTGAAACACCAACGGAAAATTATCTCTTCAATGCTTGTGCCTATATTCATGCCAATCCTGTTCAGGCAGGTTTAGTAGGTTTTCCTGAAGAATGGGAATTTTCCAATTTCCGGGAATATGTCCGGATGCGGAAAGGAACCTTATATTCGGAACAATTCTTGATGGATTATATTGTTAACCCGGAAAAATACAGATTGAAAGTTATTGATATAGCAAGGAAAAAGTCAATGCAAAGAGCATTTGAGAGAGATAGCATTTTGTTTTGAAGAACCCTGCACACTGGCAACCGAACTGCAACTGGTTTCCTGCTTGTTTTGACTTACAATTTTGCCACTGCCTTCTCTGAAACCACAACCCGATGCTTGTTTTGACTTACAATTTTGCCACTGCCAACTCTGAAACCACTACCCTCAAATTGCAAACACTAACAACCGCGGTACGACTGGTCTACTTATTTCAAAATTGTGAGTTAAAACAAGAACCCCGCACATTTACAACCAAACTTCACCAACCCCTCAAATTCCACAATCGTGAAAGAAGTTGTTTTTTCACATTTGCAGGGGTAAGTGGAATTGTTCGTAATTTGTGGCTTCGGGGCGAATTTTTGTTTTAACTCTAAACCGAGCTTCAGCTTTGTCAGTTGAAGGCAACTAACAAAATTTCCTGTTGCCTCAAAATATAGTTGCAATCACAAAAGAATCGGTTTAGAGTCAAAACGACACCACCTCAAAATTGTGAGTTAAAACAAGAACCCCGCACACTGGAATATTTATTTTTTTTTCTGAAAAGGGCTTTTTACTACTTGCTATAATGAAATATACGAAAGATTCAGATTATATTTTTCGCTATCGCTGAAAAAAAATATGATTTTTCGCTTGACATTTTTTCGTTATGCATTATTATATAACTGTGGTTGATGAAAACATAAGTATATAGAGTGCTAAAAAGCAAGGGTAAGAAAGTTAATACTGCCTTTCACTGATTTACCAAAGGTCGTCATTAGTCCTCACTGCTAAATGAATTTGCGGATAGTTTAAAAGTTATTTAAGCAGTGACGACTCCTGACTAAAAAGCAGGGGTAAGAAAGTTAATACTGCCTTTCACTGATTTCACAAAGGTCGTCATTAGTCCTCACTGCTAAACGAATTTGCAGGTTGTTTGAAAGCTATTTAAGCAGTGACGACTCCTAACTTCTGAACGACAGGGATGTCGTTTTTCCGGAAGGTTGAAGTCCCCATCAACCAAAGATAAA
>JAKQKB010000055.1 GCA_029560875.1 Bacteroidota bacterium
AACACGTTTTTGCGCTCGTTGCAAATACCTGCAATATTCTCAACTGCTCCGTTGGGGTTGAACGATTCCGATACCATTCCGCTCTCATCACTGTAGCGGAAAAGGATTTGGCCATTTATACGCATCTGCGCAAGGGTTTCTCTGTCAGCAAAGTAACGTCCTTCGCCATGGGCGATTGGTATCTTAAGTGCTTTATCCTTAGGTAGATATTTGGTTAAAGCGGTGGCTTTACTATCGGGGGTAAGAAAAACATTCTTGCAGATAAACTTCTGGTTCATGTTATGTAGTAAGGCTCCGGGTAGTAATCCCGATTCGCAAAGAATCTGGAAGCCGTTACAAATGCCAAAAACATAACCGCCGTTATTGGCAAACTCAATAACCCTATTCATAATTGGAGAGAACTTTGCCAGAGCACCCGAACGCAAGTAATCGCCGTAGGAGAAACCTCCTGGGAGTATAATCACATCGATATTCCCATCAAAATCGGTTTCCTTATGCCAAAGTGTAACCACTTCCTGTTCAAGGATATCTTTTAGTACATACACGGTGTCCCTATCGCAGTTAGACCCCGGAAATATTACAACTCCAAACTTCATAGGATTTTTTTCTTTAACGTTTCAAAGATAGATATTAAAATGATACCCACCAAACTAGCCTTTGCTTTGTGTTCAGTTTTTATTAATTTTACTCACATAAATACTCAATCTGAAATGGTTAGAAAAATATTCCGTTACCTTGTAATTTTGATAGCATTTTTGCTGGTATTGTTTGGCTTGTTTATAGCTTATGCCTCGTTAAACTACTATAATCCAGAGCCAAAGCTTAGCGTTTGGGCGTCAGAGTCACCCGATACTATTTCCGTTGGCGACACCTTAACCGCTTTAACTTGGAATATTGGCTATGCAGGGCTGGGCGATAATATGGACTTTTTCTACGATGAGGGAACAAAAGTTCGCGATACCAAGGAGCGCACACTCCAAAACTTGGACTCAATAACTGCTTTTCTTGACCAGCATAAACAGCGGAATTTCTTTTTTTTGCAGGAGGTTGATTTCGATTCACATAGAACTTATGGGATGAATCAAACCGCTACAATAGTTAAAGCCCTAGACTATCAGAGTTCGGTGGGCTATAACTACAATGCTTTTTTTGTGCCTATTCCACTGTCCAATCCAATGGGAGGGGTGCTTTCCGGGGTTGTAACTTATAGCCAGTCAGTTCCTGAAAAATCATTCCGATACCAGTATCCTGGTCAGTTCTCTTGGCCAGTTAGGTTGTTTAATCTGCGTAGGTGTATGCTGGTAAATCGCTACCCGACCAATAATGGGAAAGAGCTTGTTCTAGTAAACACCCATAACTCCGCTTTCGACGATGGCTCGCTCAAAAAGCAGGAGATGGATTTTTTGAAACAGTTTGTGGTTGGGGAATACGAAAAAGAAAACTACGTTGTGGTTGGGGGCGACTGGAATCAGTCTCCGCCCAGTTTTCCGCTGACCACCTTTGGCGATAATTACGCTGTGCCATTTTTTAAGCTTACCAACATAGGCGAAAGTTTTATGCCTATTGGCTGGACGTGGGCTTACGACTCTACCGAGCCCACTAACCGCTACCTGAACGAGCCTTATACCCCAGGTCGAAATTACACAGGCATACTCGATTTCTTTTTGCTGTCGCCCAATGTACGCATGGTAAATTGTACAGCAGAGAACCTAAACTTTAAGCACTCAGACCATAACCCTGTGCTAATTAGCTTTGAGTTGATTCCAGAGAAAGGACTGTAGTGGAGCAAAAGGTCTAAGTCTTATAGAGTAATCTTAAACTACCGTTAAACGTTTTATTTTGCCTGTTTGGAGTATCGTTTATGTTATTCTACATCTATTTTTTATCCTTTTGTCAAAGAATTTTGTAAGTTTACCGTTGGCGTTTGGTTAGGTCTGCAAAACTGAATATATTTCAGCATTGCTTTTGTCGATTAGCAAACAATTTTTACCTTTAACAATTCAAAATTAAAGTTATCTTTGTTATATTGTATCTTGTTACAGGTAGTATTAGCTAGTATTAAGTAGATGAGTATGCAGGTAACCGACCAGGATTTACAGTATTTTGTTACATCAATAAAAAGTGTTTCTAAGTATGATTTTTCCGAGTACTCGGATAAATCCTTAAAGCGCCGCTTGCAGAAAATATTGGAGGACTACAACCTCGATTTAACCAACCTCATCACCACAATCCGGGTCGACAAAGTTTTTCTGGAGAAAATAGTTAAGGAGATTACGGTTAATACCACCGAACTTTTCCGCGACCCACCTGTATGGCACCTGCTTAGGTCAAGAATTCTTCCGCGCTTCAAGAACAACAAAACAATCAATATCTGGCATGCTGGATGTTCCACTGGTCAGGAGGTTTACTCCATGATGATTTTGCTTAACGAGATGGGAATGCTCGATAAAGCTAAACTTTTTGCAACCGACCTTAACGTGGATGTTCTCGATGCTGCCAAACAGGGGGTTTACAAGTACCGGTTTAACCTAGGATATTTGGATAATTTCGATAAGGTTATAAAGCAAAATCCTTTGAACTTTGAGGAGTACAATGAGGTTCCATACGAAAAGTATTTTGATATTGACAAGGTGAAGGATACCATTACAATGAAGAAGTTCCTTACCGAAAAACCCATTTTCCGTAAGCACGATTTGGTTGTGGATGGAAACATATTCTTTGCAAAATTCGATTTAATTCTGTGCCGCAACGTAATTATTTACTTCAACTATGCGTTACAGAATAAGGTTTTTGAACTTTACCATACCAATTTATACCCCAAGGGTGTTTTGTTGCTTGGCATGCACGAAACCATTCTTGGACCATGGGCAAATAAGTTTGAGCGACTTGGGCAGGCTTATGTAAAAAAATAGTAGCAAACGAATTATCGGATAAATAATGAAGCTTTTAAAAAACATAAAAATTGGTCAGCGGGTACAACTTTTTGTTATTCCCTCAATAGCCATTCTTTTCGTTTTTGCAGGGTTGACCTTAAACTTTATGTCAAAACGTAGAGTTTTTGAGGCAGCAAAACTTCAGGCAAGTGTTTATATCGATAAAACCATTCAGATTATTGATGTTGTTGAAAAGAGAACTGGACGCGGATTTACCACAGACGATAAGGTGGAGCTAAAACCTTACTTCCAGAGTCCCGCATACTACAACTCCGATTTTCCTTGCATAATATCAAGTAATGGTGAGTATTTGGTTCATATACTTCGCGAAGGACAGCGCTTATCACTTTCAGCCATTAACCAGCTTAAAGCAAAGGCCGATAAGCAGGGAAGTTTCTTTTATACCGACTTTACCGACAACTCAACCGAGGAGCGCTTGCTTTGCTTTAAGTACTACGAACCATATAACGCTTATATTGCGGTATCAGTTAGTCCTTCAGAGGTGCTAGCTCCACTCCTCAATAATCGGAGAATCTTGATATTAATCATATTCTTTTCAGCAATTGCCGCGGCTCTTGCGGTACGGGTGATGATTAACCCCATTGTTCGGAATGTAAATTTGGTAAACATAAAGCTTCGTCAACTTTCCAATGGCGATATTCCCAATCATCTCAAAATTGACTCAAACGATGAGATTGGTTCAATGGTTGGCTCCCTAAATAAACTGATTGATGGATTAAAGCAAACAACCGAGTTTGCTCGCGAAATTGGTAAGAATAAACTCGATTTTCAGTATAAACCGCTCAGCAACAAGGATGAGCTGGGTAACGCACTGCTCGACATGCGCAATAACCTTAAGCATGCCAACGACGAGGAGATGCGCCGTAAGCAGGAGGACGATATTCGTAGCTGGTCCAACGCTGGCTTGGCAAAGTTTGGCGATATACTCCGTCAGAACAATAACAACCTTAACATTCTGGCCGATAGTATTATTCAAAATCTAGTAAATTACTTGGATGCGAATCAGGGCGGAATATTTATTTACAACGAGTCTGACTCCGACCGCTATCTAGAGCTTCTCTCTGCATTTGCATACAACCGGAAGAAATTCATCGATAAAGTAATTCAGCTAGGCGAAGGCTTGGTGGGTACCTGTGCTTTAGAGAAGCAAACCGTTCATCTTAAAGAAATTCCAGAGAATTATATAGCCATAACATCTGGTTTAGGAGAAGCAACACCTACTTCATTACTAATTGTACCACTTAAGCTTGAGGACAATATTTTTGGGGTTTTAGAGATTGCTTCGTTCAAGGAGTTTACCCAGCATGAAGTTGAGTTTGTTGAGAAGATAGGCGAGAGCATTGCATCAACCCTATTCTCAGTTAAGAATAGCATTCGCACTAAGATATTGCTGGAGCAATCGCAGCAGCAACGCGAGGAGATGGCCGCTCAGGAGGAGGAAATGCGCCAAAATATGGAGGAGATGCAGGCCACTCAGGAGGAAATGTCGCGTAAGAATGTGGAACTGGAGGTGGTTACCAATGCCATTAACCAAGCCTTACTTGCAATGACACTAAGCGAGGATGGCTATGTTGTGGACTCCAACAATAATTTTCAGGTTCTTGTGGGATTCTCAAAATCCGAATTGGACGGCAAGATGTTCTTTGACCTTATACATTCCGAGCAACGTAAAGATTTTAACTCCGTGTGGGAGCAGGTGCTAATGGGTCAAACCGTAAATGAAACCTTGCATCTTGCTGGCGATAACGGTCTGGACCATTACATTATGGCTTCAATATCTCCAGGAATTGACGATATGGGGATGATTGTTAAGATTTTCCTAATAGGTCAGGATATTACAGAAACCAAGAAACTTGAGCTTATGGCTCAAAAGCAAGCAGAGGAGATTGAGCAAACAATTATTGAGCTGAAAATGGAACAGGATGTCTCGGCTCAACGCGAGAAGGACATGGAAACGCTGCTCAAAGCGCTTGACCAGAATTGCTTAGTTACAGTTTTGGAGCCTGACGGTCTAATCACTTACATCAATAATAAAAATGTTGAAACGCTTGGCGATGCTAAAGAGGATATTGAGGGTAAATATCTGCACGATTTAGATTTTACCGCTAAGAATAAACCTAAAGAGTTTAAAGCATTCTGGGATAGTTTGCATAAGGGAATCAAGCAAACTAGGGTATTCTCCTTAAATGTTGGTGATAAGGAAGTTTGGATACAGGAGAACTACACCCCTGTAATGGATGAGTTTGGGCAATTATATAGAATTATAAATATTGGTTTTGATATTACCGAGAACAAGCAGCGTGAGGTGGAGATGATCAGTCTTATCAACCAGTTAAAGGATTTAAAGGATAAAAAATAGGATGATACGGTACGAAATAGGCATAGTAGATACTCGTAACGTAATCAAAGTCTTACTCGATGATTTTGGGTTCGACTTTAGGGATTACGCGCTAACATCTTTCAAACGCAGACTTGAGCATGTAATTAACAATAACGGTTTGCGCGATGCCGATGGGTTAATTGCGCGCCTTCAAAATAACAAGGACTTTATTGAGCAATTCCTTTTTGAAATTACCCCAGAAACCACTGAAATGTTCCGCGACCCTTCGTTTTGGAGAATGCTTCGCGACGAAATTCTACCCGAGGTAGTTCGCGGATCGGCCAGTAAACCCAGAATTTGGTTGGCTTCGTTCGATTCTGGGGAGGAACTTTATTCGCTTGCAATTATTCTTAAGGAGATGAACTTGCTCGATAGTGTTCAGGTTTACGCAAATGTATTTACTGAGAAGTGTATAAACAGAATTAAGAGCGGTAGGCTCGATCCCAAGGATTTAGAAACTAATGAGGCAAATTATCAACGGCTGAATGGGAAATTCCAGTACTCATCATACTATAAGATGGATGGAAACGCAATTATTTTCGATACAGAACTTGTAAAGAATGTTAACTTCGTAAAGCAAAAAACGAGTATCGAGAACGACCCGGGAGCTGTGAAACTGACTATTTTTCGAAATCAAACCATATACTACAACCAATTATTGCATGAAAAGGTACTGCAGAAGATATTGACAAGTATGGTCGCTGGAGGATTCTTGGCGTTGGGTGTGAAAGAAACTTTGGAAAATACAAATGCATACAATAAATTTACCGTATTTAACGATAACGAAAAGATATATAAGCGTAAAACCACATAGCATTTATGTATAAAGCAGTAATCATTGGCGGATCGGCAGGTAGTTTTCAGGTAATAACCCGAATACTCCATTCCTTATCGCCTAATTTTCCACTTCCCGTGCTTCTTTGCCTACACCGCTTAAAACATGTGCGTAGTGGTTTTGTGGAGGCACTTTCTATTAAATCAGGAATTCCCATTATTGAACCCTTCGATAAGGAGCAAATTAAGCCCGGAAAGGCATACTTGGCTCCGGCCAATTACCACATGTATATTGAACTTGGAAATAAAATTGCCCTTTCCACTGAGGAGCCAGTTAACCATTCGCGACCCAGTATAGACCTCTCTTTTGTTACCGCAGCGCAGGTTTATCGCGAGAAACTTATAGGAATCATACTTTCCGGAGCTAATCGCGATGGTGCTTATGGCCTAAAGAAGATCAAGGATTTGGGCGGGCTAGCAATAGTTCAGGATCCCGAAGAGTGTCAGGTTAAAACAATGACCGAGGCATCGTTAAAAATGACGAAGGTTGACTTTGTGTATAATACAAACGATATTATTAAGTTTTTACAAAATATTAAAAGTTAGCACTATGAAGCTGATCAGCACAAAATCTAAGTTTTTGCCAATAGTAGTTTTGGCGCTGTTACTGATTAGCGTTTTGCTTGCCTTTGGTAAAGCGTACAATACAATTCTGGCATTGGGGCAAACACCATCCCTTTGGTTTGTTTTATTTACACTGCTCCCGGCTGCTTTTGGAGTTATTATTTACTTTTTGTTAGGAAAAACAAAAGGGAAAGTTGGCTATCTCGAAGCGGAGGTTAATTCGCTGAGAACCGCACTCGACAACTCGCTGAGAACCGATGTGAAAGTTCATTCAACAGAGGAAAAAATTGCGAAAATTGATGTGGAGCAGGTAATATCCCAAATAATTCCTGATGCTAGTTTGGACGATATGGAAAAGTTTGGGGAATTGATGCTGAGCCGCATTGCTAAAAAATTTGATATTGTACAGGGTTTGTTTTACCAGAAGAATGTAGGGTCGGGGATTTTCTCCTTCACAGCGGGGTATGCTTTTTTCTCCGAAACCCAGCCAGTATCATACATCGAGGGTGATACGTTGCCCGGACAAGTTGCCAAAAATAAACATTTGCTAAACCTCGATAAGGTTCCCGATGGTTACATTACAGTTCTTTCCGGATTAGGTAAAGGCTCTCCGAGGCACTTACTTATTATCCCTGTAGTTAGTTCAAGTAATGAAACTGTTGGTATTATTGAGTTAGCATCGTTTAAGCCCTTTAATTCACAGCAGGAGGAACTTTTCTCAGCGTTAGGTCGTAAACTGGGAGAGTTATTATCATCCAACAAACCAATTAGCCAGGATTAGTATGACATCTTTTGGGATTTTATCTGCAACTGACAGCAAAAGCGTAATCCGACGCAAGGTTACGATTGCAATTGTAATGGGTTTGCTATTCCCAATAGCCGCTTGGATTATCGATATCTCGCTAAAAGGAATCCCTTTCAACCTGTCAAACCTTATAGATATTCATAAAACTAATGGATTACTCTGGATCGTTGATGTTTTTCCATTGGTAATCATGTATGTTGTTTGGGTTCAGGTTAAAAAGCACTATAGCAAAGTTGCTATTTTAGAAAAGGAATTAAGCCAGCGTGACGAGGACATTAACAAAAACGCACTCTTTGCAAAACGAATTGGCGAGGGCGACTATGTTTCGGCATTTGAGATTGGAGGCGAGGACGATATTCTTGGGAAATCGTTAGTGTTAATGCGCAACAACCTGCTAGCCAACCAGAAAAAAGAAGGGGATCAGAATTGGATTGCGCGTGGGAAAGACGAGATATCATATATTTTAAGGTTACACAATAATATTGAAGAGCTCTCCTATGATGTGCTTGTTAAGCTCATTAAATATATCGATTCCGTTCAGGGAGCATTGTATATATACGAAGAGGAGCGACAGATACTTACTAACTTGGCCACTTACGCGTACAACAGGAAGAAGTACGTACAACAGGAGTTTCGTGTTGGGCAAGGCCTAATAGGCGAATGCGCTTATGAGAAAGACTATATATACCGCACCGAAGTTCCCGATGATTACACCACAATAACCTCCGGCATTTTAGGCGATAAAAAACCCAAGAGTTTGCTCCTAATCCCCCTTACTACCGATGAAAAACTTGAAGGAGTTCTTGAGTTCGCATCCGTTGAGGACGAAATACCTGAATTAACAATTCGCTTCCTGAAAGAAGTCGGAGAAATTATTGCCCGCACCATTTTTAACCTCCGAATAAATCAAAAAACTGAGAAACTGTTGCAAGAGGCTCAGCAAATGACACAGGAACTCCGTGAGAATGAGGAGGAACTCCGTCAAAATGCTGAGGAAATGCGTGCTACTCACGAGGAGTTAGAGAAATCCAATGCTAAGTTGGAGTCTAAGATTAAGGAGGTACAAAATGCTCAAAAACGTCTTCACTCCCTGCTCGAGAATGCATCTGAGATTATTTCGATTTACAGTAGCGAAAAGCAGCTTACCTATATAAGCCCTTCAGTAACCAAAATTCTGGGCTACACACCTAACGAGATGATGGGCGGTAAGGATTTCGACCGCTTAACCCGAAAAGGGGAAAGTGATTTCAACGAGATGTTTGAGCAGTTGTTGGAAAATCCTCGAATTGCAATTACAATTCAGTACACCTTTATGAAGAAGGATGGCGAGAAGATTTTCCTTGAAGTAACCGGTCGAAATTTACTCGATGATTCTGCAATCGGTGGAATTATTATTAACTCCCGCGATATCACTGAGCGAAAAAGGGCAGAGAAAGAGGAGCGCATGAAGAGCAAAATGCAGTCGCTGTCCGAGAACTCCATCGATATTATTATGCGTATCAACACCTCGGGTCAGTTCTTCTATGCAAACCCTATGGTTGAGCAGTATTTGGGTATCGACTATAAGGATCTTATTAATCAAACACTTACAGCTTTAGAGAATAACCCGGAACTCTCCAATTTTATTAAGGATGCCATAAAAAATATTTGCGTTAACAAGGAGAAGGTCGAGGGAGATATTTCCTTTGAGTCTAAAATGGGCAATGTAATTATGCATATCGTGGCTATTCCCGAATTCAACGAAAATGAGCTCGAAACAATCTTATTTGTTGGTCACGATATCACTGAGGCAAAGCGAATAGAAATGGAAATCCAGGATAAGAATAGAAAAATTACTGAGAGTATTAACTATGCCCAGCGTATTCAAACTTCTATTCTTCCCAATAATAGAATTATTCGTCAGTATTTACCAAAATCGTTCATATACTACCATCCTCGCGATGTAGTTAGTGGCGACTTCCCTTGGTTTTTCCTAAAAGATGATTATATTTACATATCGGCAGTTGACTGTACCGGTCACGGTGTGCCAGGTGCTTTGCTTTCGTTCATTGGATATTTTACGCTGAATAATGTGGTTGACCACGATTCGACCTATACTGCAGGGGAGATTTTAGACCGATTACATTACGGGGTTCGCAAAACGTTGAAGCAGGACAGACCCGATGCCGATGCGCGCGATGGCATGGATATTGCATTTTGCAAAATCAACCCTAAAAAGAAGGAGTTGCAATACGCAGGAGCACATAGGCCTCTGTACTTTGTTAGGAATGGTGAACTGGTTGAGTACAAGGGGAATCGAAAAGCTATTGGGGGTATTCCTCACCCAAAGAAAGCCGAGGAAAACTTTGAAAACTATGTAATAGATATACAAACGGGCGATAGAGTGTTTTTCTTTTCCGATGGTATTGTGGATCAAGTTGGGGGAGAAGATAAACGCAAATACAGTCCACAGCGTGTTCGAGAAACTATTTTGAATAACCAGAAACTTTCGATGCCTGAACTATCCGAGGTTTTTTCTAAAGATTTTGAACAGTTCAAGGGTGAATTGAAGCAGGTTGACGATATACTTTTAATTGGAATTGAATTCTAAAATTGCTAATTATTCGTAAATTATATAATTTTACGGGCTATGGATAAGAAAAATGTCAGAGGATTTCTTGAGTTTGTTTACGACTTCTATAAGTCGATGAAGGCTCATGAAATTACCCTTGTTTACGAGGGTGAAATTACCCATCAAATTACCAAGGCGTTCACGTCACTTACTGAGTCGAACATGGCCAAGGAGGAGGAGTCCAACTCGGTTCAGAAAAAAGTGTTCCACGTAATGGTGGAATGCTTGCAGAACATCAGCAAGCATGCCGATAGTTTTGGTTCCGATGATTTTCTTTTTGCAGGTCGTGGTATTTTCATGGTAAGCAAAGGCGATTCAGAGTACCATGTTACCACAGGTAATGTAATTGAGAATGGCAAGATAGAGGAACTGTCAAAAATTCTAGATTACATAAACACCTTGGATAAAGAAGGTCTTAAGCAGCTTTACAAAACACAGATGCGCGAAGGACGATTGTCGGAGAAGGGAGGTGCTGGTTTGGGGTTCATCGACATTGCCCGTAAAACTGGACGCAAGCTGGAGTACCACTTCTTGCCAATCGACGAGGAGTCGCACTTCTTTATCCTAACTTCAACTATTTCCAGAAACGAGTAAAAAATAATAATATATGGAAACCATCAAAATAATGGGGACCGACGACACCCCAACTGTTATCCTGGATGCCGAAAATGAGATTTACGAAATCTCAGGTCGTTCCCTGCCTGAGGATGTTACTGCATTCTACGATCCCATTCTTGGATGGCTCGACGAGTATGCCGCATCGCCTAACAAGAAGACTATCTTTACTTTTAAGTTGGTTTACTTTAACACCGCTAGTTCCAAGTTATTGCTTGATATTCTTATGAAACTCGAGCAAATGCACGAGGCTGGTAATGATGTTTTGGTTCGTTGGTATTATCCTGAGGATGATGAGGATATGCAAGAGGCCGGCGAGGAGTATGCCGATATAGTTGATGTGCCATTTGAACAGGTTGGTTATACATTGAGTTAATTAATCGTTAACTTCCCAAAACGGCTTAAATTATGAGTGAAGAAATTCTCAAGGCGTTAATGCAACTCTTTGCAATTATTGCAAAGCAGGATGAAGGGGTTGAACTCAAGGAACGCGATTATGTGGTTAATTTCCTCACTCAGCAGTTAAACGACGAGGCCGTAAAAGAGTACATCCAACTATTCGATGAGCACGCTGGCCTTCTCGATAAGGACGATAATTCCGATGACGAGGAAAAGGGTAAGCGAAAGTTAACCTCCGTTAAGGATTCGGTTCGTATTTTGGGTATTTGCAAGAAAATCAACAAAACTCTTACCCAGAAACAGAAAATAGTTGTATTAGTTCGTTTATACGAACTAATCAACGCCGACCGTAAGTTTACCGACCAACGTATGGCCATTATTAACACTGTGGCCGAGGTTTTTAAACTTACCAAGGAGGAGATTGCTGATATTGAGAATTTTGTTGTAAAGAATACCCCCGACGAACTCGATTTTTCCAGCATACTATCTATCCACGATAAGCCCGAACGTGGACAGAACTGTAAGCATGTTGCTACCGAGGCGCTTGATGGGTATATCTACATTCTACAAATTAAGAGCGAAGACCTTTACTTTTTACGATATACAGGAAACGAAGATATTTTCCTGAACGGATTACCAATTAGCAACCGTCGTATTTATCTGTTTGCGAGCGGTAGTTCGTTGAAATTACCTAAGGGAAAACCCGTTTACTACACCGATGTTGTTGCTCATTTCTTAGCCGATATTACTGCTGTAAGAATTTCTTATAAGGTGGAGGACCTTGGCTATCAATTCAAAACAGGTGGTATTGGACTACGAAATATCTCTTTCAGCGAAGGTCACGGAAAGTTGGTTGGCATTATGGGTGCCAGCGGTGCTGGTAAAACTACATTGCTAAACGTTTTGGCAGGAATCGAAAAGCCAACTTCGGGAAAAGTTCTTATTAATGGTTACGATTTACATACAGAGAAGGAGAAGCTTGAAGGTGTAATTGGAGTTATTCCTCAGGACGATTTACTTATTGAGGAGTTAACCGTTTTCGAGAACCTTTACTATAACGCTAAACTTTGCTTTAAGGATAAAATCGAGGAGGAGTTGGTTGCAATGGTCGATAAAACTCTGAGCAACCTCGGATTACTTGAGCGTAAAGATTTAAAGGTGGGTTCACCTTTAAATAAAATGATTTCGGGTGGCCAGCGTAAGCGTTTGAACATAGCCCTAGAGTTAATACGTGAGCCTTCCATACTTTTTGTTGACGAGCCTACGTCAGGCCTTTCGTCGCGAGACTCGGAGAACGTAATGGACCTTTTAAGGGAGTTAACCCTTAAGGGTAAGTTGATATTTGTGGTTATTCACCAGCCATCGTCGGATATCTATAAGATGTTCGATAATATGGTAATACTAGATACTGGTGGTTACATGATTTACTATGGCAACCCAGTTGAGGCTGTAATGTACTTCAAACGGATTGACATGCAAATCAACAGCGATGTTGGCGAGTGTCCCGTTTGCGGTAACGTAAATCCAGAGTTAATATTCAATATTATTGAGGCAAGGGTGGTCGACGAGTTTGGACGTTATACACCAACCCGTAAGGTGTCGCCCCATAAATGGGAGGAACATTTTAAGGAGAATATCAAACTCCAATCAATTAATGATGAAACAGCAGAGCCTCCAAGGTCATTGAATATTCCATCAAAAATTAAGCAGTTTTTGATTTATACTAAACGCGATTTCTTGTCGAAAATCAGTAATACACAGTATATAATCCTTAACCTACTGGAAACACCGTTGCTGGCCTTTATCCTTGCTTTCGTTATCCGTTACATTGCCGACCCCAATTCCGATATCTATATATTTAGGGAGAACGAGAATATTCCGATTTACATCTTTATGGCATTAATTGTTGCCCTGTTTATAGGCTTAACGGTAAGTGCCGAGGAAATTTTCCGCGATAGGAAGATTCTTAAGCGTGAAGCTTTTCTTAATTTGAGCCGTTCAAGCTATCTGTTTTCAAAAATTGCGATTCTTTTTATTCTTTCGGCGGTGCAAACCGTAACATTTATTCTTATTGCCAATGGTATTCTGCAAATCCGCGGAATGTATTTTGATTATTGGTTAATACTGTTCTCCACTGCTCTTTTTGCAAATATGCTAGGATTGAATATCTCCGCAACATTTAACTCCGCAGTTACCATATATATTGTTATTCCGTTGTTGATGATTCCTATGATGGTGCTTTCGGGTGCTATGTTCAGCTTCGAAAAGTTGAATAGGGCTGTTGGAAGTATCAATAGGGTTCCTTTGGTTGCCGAGTTTATGGTTACAAAGTGGGGGTACGAGGCTTTGGTGGTGCATCAGTTCAAGGATAACGATTTTCAGAAAGTTTTCTTTGACATTGAGAAAATTCAGCGTAATGCTGATTTTAAAGTTGTGCATTATATTCCTGAGTTAGAAAAGAGGGTTAACTACTGTATTGAGAATCTTGGCGAAAAGAATAACCCCGAAATCAAGAAGAAATTTGATGATGCATTGGCTGTAATAAGGAGGGCTGTTTTAACAGAAACATCTACTTACTCAAAATCAATTCCGTATAATTACATTGACAGATTAACTCCAGAGAAGTTTGACGAAGAAGCCGCATATCCTTTGATTGATTACGTTGATGCATTGAAACGTTTCTATAACGAAATATTCTTGGCTCAAAGTCAAAAACGTGAAAGAATAGTGGAGTATTTGGTGAGCACAAACCCAAAACTTTACGAAGGTAAGCGTAGGGCTTATCACAACGAGAGTATTAGTGATCTTGCGACGAAATTCACCGAGAAAAATAAAATATTGCAGTACAAGGATGAGCTAGTTCAGCAAAACGATCCCGTGTTCCGTGATCCATTACCAAACCACATACTCGACTTCCGCTCGCATTTCCTTGCACCTCGAAAGCACTTTTTGGGAATGTATTTCGATACTTTCTGGTTTAATCTGTCTGCAATTTGGGTAATGACAATATTGCTGTATATAACTCTTTACTATGAGTCGTTGAAAAAACTTATAGAACTATTCTCAAAAATTAAGTTACCTTCGTTATCAAAATAATTTTTTCTTATCTTTACTCACAATAATTATTGAAAATTATATAATCCTAATTTCTGATATGAATAGGAGATTGTTGTATTTGTTACTTATACTTAGTGTATCATTGGCGCTTACATCATGCAAGTCATGTAGTAAGGGTGATGATGTTACAGAAGATTTTAACATTCCAAATGATATTATTGATGCAGAAGTTACTGCACCAGTATTAGGTACCCAAGTAATTGATGAGATGATTCAAAACATAGCATCTCCAGTGGAGACTGCAGCACTCATTAAGGGTTTGAAGATTCCATTTAATAAGGATTTTTTAGTAAACACCAAGGCCTCCGAGAGGTACAATACAAGTTTTGAGAAGGCGTTAGCACTTGGTATATATGGCTGTGATTTGGGTTACCTAAATATGTATGAGAAAACATCATTCGTGGTTGATTACATTTCGGTAATTAAGCGTTTAGCCGATGATATTCAAGTGGGTCAGTTTTTTGATTTTACCACCTTGAAACGTTTAGCTACCAATAATGAGAACTTAGACTCATTGGTTACCATTTCACAACAAAGTTTTAGTAGAATAGATAATTATTTACGAGAAACCAATCGCCCTATGCTTAGTGCAGTTATTGTGGCTGGAGTTTGGGTTGAAGGTGCTTATCTTACTTCGCGAGTTGCTCAAATAAGCGATCATAGTAAAATACGTGAAACCTTGGGCGAGCAAAAAACTATCCTTGTTTTTCTAACCAAGGTGCTTAAAGTTTACGAGAAAGATCCAAATATGGCAAAGTTTTTGTCAGAGATAGATAAGATTAAGTTGTTATTTGATGAGGTGAAAATTACTTATGAGGTTGGTGAGCCAGAAATGGTAGAGGTTAACGGTGAGTTAACATTTACACAAACCGATAAGCAGATAGTTGAAATGAGCGATGAAACTTACAACAAGATTATTGAAAGTATTCAGCAACTCAGAAGCGATCTTACAAAATTTTAGGAAATTATTAGGTTATGAAAAGAATACTCTTTGTGTTTGCAGTTGTTCTTCTGGGTGTAGCGTTTACAAATAGCGCTAAAGCACAGTCTGAAGAAGAGTTGGTTCAAATTTGCGGAATGATTGCAAAGGAGGCGTCATTTTTAAAGGATTTCCGTATTAAACTTGATGCGGGAGACCCTCCCCCAAAACAACGTTTCCCTGTAATTCTTAAGAAAGACGTTAAGTACCGATTCTCAGTATGTAACTCTAAGGACTATGAAGGTAAAGTGATGTTGGAGTTATATGATAATAACCGAATGCTTGCAACAACTTATGTAATTGCATCGGGTAAGGATTACCCCTCTATTGATTGGGTTTGTTCAAAAACCGGGGCTTATCACTTAATATTTACGTTTCGTGATGGAAAAGCTGGACTTGCAGTTGGCTTGCTTTCGATGGTAGAAATGCTTTAAAAAATGAATATCATATTACAAAATCTCTCCGATATGGGGAGATTTTTTTTATGGGATATTTTAAAAATATTATTATCTGTGGGTAAATTTCTTAATTTGATATAGTAAATGTCATATTTTTGAGTTCTTTCGCTTCGCATGACAATAAATCATAAAGGATTACTTAGTTTAAGAGTGTGAGTTAGCAACTCAATTCCGCCAAAATTTCCGTGTCCTGGAATAACCATTTTTGCATCTGGGAACTTATCAATCACCTTTTGTATTGTGATTGGGTAAGCCTTTAAATCGCCATCAACAGCATTCCCTAAATTGGTTGAATTGGTACTTTTTGTCATACAACCTGCAAAAAGAATTTTCTCAGAAGGAATCCACACCACAATGTTATCCATAGAGTGTGCAGCACCCAAATAGTAGCAAAGTATTTCTTTATCGCCTAAAAATAGTTGAAGAGAGTCCTTAAATTCAACTTCAGGGTAAGGTAGCCCTTTTCCTTTTAGAATATCTATGGTTAATTGATTGGCATAGGTTTTAACTCCAATGTTTTTAAGATATTCCAATCCACCAGTACAGTCGTTATGCCAGTGGTTTGGAATGAAACCAATCACGTTTAATTTCAATGAATCCGTTATGAAATCAACCAATTCTTTGGTTTGTGTAATGGCTGTAGGTGTGTCGAACAGAAAAGCCTCTTTACTGCTAATGAATACTACTCCGTTGGATGGAAATCTTCCAAATTTGGGGTCGTTTGTGTAAGATATATGAACAAATGCATTATCCGATATTTTAATAAGGGTTAAATCGTTATTGACTTTAATTTGAGTATAAGTTTGTGCATAATTTGCGGATGTGACAACTAGGCATAGAAGGAAAATAATAGTTCTCATAGTTGGGTTGGTTTAATCATATCACAAAAATATGGATTTCTTTACGATCAACGATCAACCTTTACTCGCTACTACACAAACCTTCTTCTCCTTCTTAACTTCCCCTATTAGGTTAAAATACTCAATGTAGATAATGTAAATACCCACGGGAACCCTTCGGTTACTGAAATTGATTCCATCCCAACGAATTGAACCTTCAGTTCCCAAAAGTAAATTGTTTGCAAGGCGATAAACCTCTACTCCGCTTGATGTGTAAACCCTAATGTTTGCTAAATATCCTGCATCGGGTAGGTTGTAGTTGATAAGTAGGTAGTCGTCACGGCCATCGCCGTCGGGCGAGAATGTTTCGGGTGATAGCGTGAAGTTCGACGATGAGGTTGTAGCATCGGTGTACTGCGAGTTTTTGTAGGTTGGCGTTGCAAACCCAACAACCTGAGATGCCGATTGCCACGTTGAGGCATCATTTGTTGGTAGATTCGGACTAATTCGCTCTAGTGAGACTCCCTTTACATCTCTCAGTAATTGGTTGTGTATTTTCTCCGTATAGTAGAATTCATCTACTACAACCAGTTGTTCGTCGAGCAAAACCACATAGCCCTTATCGTTGTTGAACGAGGCCATTTTAGATGCCCATACTATGGCTTTGGGGTTCTCTGCTGTGTAAAATTGCGTTATGAGAGCAGGATTTGTACATATAACCATATACTCATTTGGAAAGAATAGACGCGCTGTATCCGATGCTGTATAGACTTCATCCAACTCAAGAGTATTCAAATTTCTGTTGCTCAAATAGAGTTTTTTGAGGTCGAAGGTTTTCGTCGAGTTATTGTAAAGTTCCACAAAGTCAGTTCCGCCAGTATAAGGGTTGAAAAGCACCTCGTTTATCACAATTTCGTTGGACAGTGGTGTTTGTGGAAGTGCAAAGTCAATATCAACCTCATCAATTCTATTGCCAGCAAAATCCATAACTTCGTTCGATATTGTCAACGTATACTTTTGAGTTGTTTCAATCGGGTTTGCTAGTGTAATAGTAACCTCGTTGAAAAGATTACCGCTCGAAACGATATTGAGTATTCCCAGAGCGTTTGGTGTTGAGTAGTTATCGCTCAGCGTAAAGCTAAGGCTATCCATTGGTTCGCTATAGCTTATTTTGATAGTTCTGTTATCCAGTACCTCTGTTGCAACAACTCGTGGTTTGGTAATATCAAGATTTTCCCCTGTAACAGAGTTGGGTGCACAGGGCGTTCCTCCTTGTGAGTCTTGACTTGCTCTCCAGTTGTTTGAGCCTTCTGCCAAATTGGTAATATCGACGCATTCCATTGAGTAACCACCGCTGTTTCGGGCTGCATCGTTGTACCAATTCTTGGTGTAGTTTGCAAACGCAATAAGGTTGCTGTTGCTATCGAAAAGCTTTATAAGCATTCCATCGTTCAGTAGGGCTGGGAAGTTGGTTACTCCAATTGCCTGACCGTAAATAGAAAGATATCCCGATGCAGTATTAGTGCAGACAACCGCATAACTTTGCGGGGCGATTTTTGCCGCTGGCAAATTAACAGTGGTAGAGTTGAATTGCATTTTCCATCCAGTTATTGATGCCGAGTCGGAATTTGGATTGTAGAACTCAACGTACTCGTATTCGGGAAGGCCAACGCTTGGTATTGGGTTGGCCATTATTTCGGTGATAACCAATCGACCTAGATTCCCCTCGGTGCCAATTCCAAACGTGGCGCTATCGGGTATGGCGTAGCCATTCTCATCTGAAATATTCGAAATGTTTAACTGTAGGTTACCCAATGGCATCCTCGATGTTGTGAGTAAAACCTCGTTGGGTTTTGCTGCGTTAAATTGTACCGATTGAACGGCTATACTTTCGCCACTCTCTTTCTTAATGGCATAGTTGTCAATGTTCGATGCGCGGGTTGGGTTTATGCTCTTGCTAAACTGCACCTTAACCGATGATAGATTCATCGATTTTACCGATTTAAGTAAAGGAGGATACTCAACCGTGCAAATCTTTAAATTATCAACCCAAAGAAGCCCTGCTCTGGATGCCGTGAATCCAAATTCCAATCCGCCATAGTTAATGGTTAAATCGCCCTTTAAAATGATCTCTCCGCCTAAAATCATACAGCCCGATTGCTTGGGCTGATACCAAAGCGATAGCTTACCCGTTGGCGAAAGGGTGAGTTTTAGCTTAACCTCGTCGTTCTCGTTCCAATCGAATGCTGTAACTATTAGGTTGTTGCGTTTGCTACTCTCGAACGACCATAGCGAGAGCAAATCGTTACCGTTGCTGGGGTTTACTCCAACTGCAATGCCTGTTGCAGTACTTAAATCTTCTGATGTTGATGCTGCCACAAAGTAGAAGTAGTTATCGGACGAGGAGTCCCAGTTGCCATTGCGAAAGGTTACTTCCCACTCAATGGCCTTTCCTCCCGATGAACTTATGCCGATTGGAAATGTAAGTGTGTTTACCTTTCCATCGGGACTGCCAGCGTGGATAAGCGATTGTCCTCCTGCAATTGGTGTAATTGTTGATAGTTTCCAGTTTTGTATGCCATTCCAGACAGGTGTGGTTTCCTCAAAATCTTCATTAATAGGGCAATTCTGGATATAACCCACAAACATCTCGGGCGATATTCCTTGTTTTAAAGTTTCCGATGTTGCCTTAAACTGATATTTCCCAATGCTGTTGAGTTTAACTCCGCTCCAAATTGACATTCCATTGTTTATTGGACTTGCCATCGGCGATGTTTCCATTTGTCCATTTCCAGTTTGTAGCAATAAAGTTGCGTTTCCTGCGAAGTTTGTATCGCTATTTCCCAAACTATCGGTTGACGATGCCTTTATGCTGAATGCCTGATTGGGTAGGCCAATAAATGGTACTTGCGCAAACGTGAGTTTTGTTGCCACAACATCAATTTTGCATGGTTGTCCGTAAATGGTTAGCGGAATTGTTGTGCTGAATGCTGTTCCACTTGTGGCCGATTGCACCTCGTGATTGCTTGTGGGTATGTAGAATCGGAACTTTGTACCATCAACTATGGCATTCTCCCGAAGAAATGCTTTTATGGTAATATCGAGCGAATCGTTATTCGGAATAATAATGCTGTTCTCGGCAATACTTAATACAAATTTCCCGTTACTAACGCTAACACTTGGTGTGATGGTGTCGTTGGAAGTTATTATGGCAAAGCCTTTTATCATTTGTGAAAGTTGAACTGCATTTTCGGGGTCGAAAGTGGCAAGCGTAATGGTGGTTGGAATTAGCGATAAACCATCGGAGGTGCCTTTATCCTTTAGACGAAGCCTTATCACTTCAAAAGAGTTATTTTCGTTACTATTTACTGATGATACGGTGATTGTATCCTCGCTTGTGGTTATTGGAACAGCAATACCATCGTTATCGCCACAGGTAATAAATGCCGATGCAACATCGTCGAGCGTTGCGCTTTGTGCCAGCAACGAGAATTTCTCGGGGATTGAGTAGTTTACACCAGAGTAGGTGACCTCTCCGTTTACAATATTGGCCGTTTCTCCACCAAAAATTGCCAGATTTCCATTGCCCGATGCCAGTTTTAGACTCATTGCTCCGTTAAAATCCTTGTCGATATTTTCGTTTTTATCGGTTGCGGCAACTTTGGCCGTAAAATCCTCTAAAACACCTACTCTAGCAGGAGTTTCCTTGAACGATAGTTTTGTGGCATCAACCTTTATGGTAAAAATATTTGAGGTGATATTTGTTCCAAACTGAGTGGCAAATCCCGAGCCCTGAGTGTAGGTGGTAAAACCGTGTGAGTTTTTATCAACGTAAAGTTGAATTACCTGTCCATCGGTTAAATCCTTACTTTTTAAGTATGCCCAAATGCTTATTTCTGTTGATGTTCCATCGGCAATAATTAGTGATTGTTCACCAAAGAATATATCAATGGCTGCCGTTTTAATTTGTACATCGGCAATGGTAATTAATGCTCCGTTACGTTTAACCAGCACTTCCTCAATAGCCTTGTTTAGTGTAGCAATGTTTGCAACACTTGTTCTGCTTAGTTTGATGCTATTGACAATTGTTGGGGCATTATCGCCGCTGCCAACATCGTTTATTTTAAGGCGCATTATCTCAAAGGCCTTTTCGGGGCTTGTGTTAAGTGATTGAATATTTGTGGTCGTAGGTTGCGATGTTGGCTCGCTGGCTGTTGATGTGGTGTCGTTTATGGTTTGAATTTCGCTGCTGATGGCTTCAACTAGTCCGCTACTCTGGGCCTTTATGCTGAAAGTTCCTGCACTACTATATAAAAGGTCTGTCCAAGGTGCTGTTCCGCTTGCAGCAGTTTTGGTAAGTCCACTTGTCGATGTTAAATTACCATTGCCTTCGTTTAGGCTTAGCGTTACTGGTTGTACAAAATCGGAATCGATGCTTCCAAACTCATCGCAACCGCTAACTGATACGCTGAAGTTTTTATTCAGCCCAACTGCTATTGGTTGTTGTGTAAATTTTAGGTGTGTGGCTTGCACCTGAACTGTAAAATTGTTGGATGTTACTTTTGCAGCAATAGGTTTTACAAAGCCAGAGCCCGATATCCCTCCAACAAACCCATGGTTTAAGTCAATCTCAAAGGTTAGGTTAGTTCCTTCGCTTATTCCATTCTTTAGATATATGCCTAGAGTAAACTCATCCTTTGTACCATCGTTAACAACCATTTGGGTTGAATCAACGTCCAGAATTATGGTTTCGTTGGTTATCTGCGAATTATTTATGTTGATATTGCCAATAGGACCAGTAATTTTTACTCCACCAATTATTGAACTCCAAGGCGATAGAGTAGGCGAGGGGTTGCTGAATGTAACCCGCTTAACACGGGTAGGCAGATTATCGCCACTAGCCATATCCTGAATGGCAAAACGGAATACATCCACGGCATTAAGTGCGTTGTTTGCTAATGATGATATTGTTCCACCTGCAATTTGAGTTGTTGGATTAAGTATGTTAGTAGTATTGTCGTTTTGATTAGCTGCTTGATAATCAATGGAAAAATTATCGGCCCAAAGAAGCATATCCGCTGATGATGTGTAACGGTAAAGTATACCGAAGTTGACAAATGCGGTATGGTTGATATCCACTATACTGCCGTAGTTGACCAAATCGGTAAAAACGCCGTTAACCGATGCTTTAAGCGTAAATGTTCCGTTTGCTAGGCGTTGAACTTCAATTGCGCCTGCCTTTCCTGTGCCAATTTGGGTTTGCCAGTTTAATGTTGATGTAAGAATTATTTGCGGTGTTCCGTTTGTTACTCTCCATATCTTTAGCAGGTCGTCGCTTCCTGTAAGGTTAACGCCTACGGCGTAGCCCGAGCCTGTTCCTGAAGTGGTCATTGTAGTGCCATCACTCATAAGGTAAACCCACCAGCCATTCGATGTAGAAGGGTCGTTGCCATGCCTAATTAGCATGCGCCAGGTTACATCGCCCTTGGTTACATTCCATGTGGGAAGTGGATAGTAAATGGTGTCGGTGGCGCTGGCGGTGTTGTTAAAAGTGTGCTTAAGCGAGCGTGTTTCCGCCAACGGCGATGATGTTGATGCTTGCCATCTGCCAGTGGGTTTTTGAGTCCAGACCGTTAGGTCATCAATCTCAAAATTAAAATTTATCTGCCCTAAAACATTTAACGATAATACTGTTAAAATCAAGGTGAACAATCGTTTCATTTTTTTTAATTACTATTTTTACGAACAATAATTTACAAAAAATCTAAATACAATTACTTAATGTTTAACAATTAACAACTTAAAACAAATGAAAGTAGCATTGGTGGGCGCCACCGGATTAGTAGGTAAAGTAATGCTTCGCGTTCTTGAAGAACGGAATTTTCCTGTAACAGAGTTGATTCCAGCCGCATCGGAAAAGTCGGTTGGTAAAACTATTAAATTTAAGGGGAAGGATGTTGCAATTGTATCGGTTGCCGAGGCAGTCAAACGAAAACCTGCTGTTGCTATTTTCTCTGCTGGTTCATCAGCATCAAAGGAGTGGGCTCCAAAGTTTGCTGAGGTTGGCACAACCGTTGTGGATAACTCATCGTGCTGGAGGATGTACCCTGAGATTCCGCTTGTTGTTCCAGAGGTAAATGCTAATGTTCTTACTCCTAGAAATAAGATTATTGCAAACCCAAACTGTTCAACCATTCAGCTCGTTGTTGCCTTAAACCCACTTCATCTGAAGTATAAAATTAAAAGGATAGTTGTATCCACATACCAATCGGTAACTGGTACTGGCGTTAAGGCCGTAAATCAACTTTATGCCGAAAGGCAAGGCGTGCAGGCCGATATGGCTTATCCACATCCAATCGATTTAAACTGTTTTCCACACGGTGGAACATTCCTTGAGAATGGCTATACCACTGAGGAGCAGAAGTTGGTTGATGAAACTCGAAAAATAATTGGCGACCAGAATATTATGGTTAGTGCAACGGTTGTTCGTATTCCAGTGGTTGGTGGTCACTCAGAGTCAGTAAACGTTGAGTTTGAGAATGAATACGATTTAGCCGAGGCTGTTGAGTTGCTTCGCAACTCTGCTGGAATTACTGTTCAGGATAACCCTGCCGAGAACCATTATCCAATGCCTCGCTATTCAGAGGGTAAGGATGATGTTTTTGTAGGACGTATCCGCAGAGACATTTCACAACCCAAGAGCATCAACTTCTGGGTTGTTTCCGACAATCTGCGAAAAGGAGCAGCCACCAATGCAATTCAAATTGCAGAGTTTTTAAACTCTAAAGGTTGGCTTCAGTAACGTCTGGGTAAAGGAAATTATCGTAGGGGTATCTGCCAACGTGGATATCCCTTACCGTTTTGTAAAGAAGTTCCCTAAACTCTGGAAGGTTTGTTTTCTGCTTTGCCGAAATAAATATTGTGTGAACATCCTTTTTCGCCATCCAGCTATTTTTAAGCTCACTTAGGCTGATGTTTCTATCGGTTCGGGGGGTGTTGTCATCAGCGTCTTTCTCCTCCCATTTGTAGGCGTCAATTTTATTGAAAACTATGATGGTTGGTTTTTCCCCAGTTTTCAGTTCATGAAGGGTTTGATTAACCACGTTGATTTGATCCTCAAAACTGGGGTGCGATATATCAACTACATGTAGTAGTAAGTCGGCTTCACGAACCTCATCGAGGGTTGATTTGAACGATTCCACAAGTTGATGGGGTAGTTTGCGGATAAAACCCACCGTATCGGAGAGCAAGAATGGCAGGTTGCCAATAACCACCTTTCGCACAGTAGTGTCGAGTGTTGCAAAAAGCTTATTCTCGGCAAAAACATCGGACTTACTTATTAAGTTCATCAATGTTGATTTACCCACATTGGTGTAACCAACTAGTGCAACCCTAACCATGCTACCACGATTTTTTCGTTGGGTAAGCATTTGTCGGTCAATCTTGCTTAACTCTTCCTTTAGACGTGATATTTTTTCGCGGATAATACGGCGGTCGGTTTCAATTTCGGTTTCCCCAGGACCTCTAAGCCCAATACCACCTCGCTGACGCTCAAGGTGAGTCCACATTCGGGTTAGTCTTGGTAGCAAGAATTGATATTGCGCGAGTTCTACTTGAGTTTTTGCGTATGCAGTTTTTGCTCGTTGGGCAAAAACATCAAGTATCAGGTTGGTTCTATCTAAAACCTTTCGTTTAAGTTCATGCTCAAGGTTACGGAGTTGGGTGGGGGTGAGTTCATCGTCGAAAATTACCATGTCAATTTCGTTTTCCTCCACGTAGTTGGCAATTTCCATTACTTTTCCTTTTCCAATGAAGGAGCGGGAATTGGGAATATCAATTTTTTGAAGAAACCTTTTAACCGTTGTGGCTCCTGCAGTATCGGCCAAGAACTCGAGTTCGTCGAGGTACTCAGTTACTTCATCCTCCTTTTGTCCAGGCAGTATTACTGCAACCAGAACAGCCTTCTCCTGTTTTTTCTCAGTGCTAATGGGTGTAATCATCTAAATGCTTGGTTAAAAAAAATCATTCAAAGTAAACTAAAAATTTGTTGAAATAAAAAAGCCGAGGGTTACTCGGCTTAATTGATTGAAAACAGAAATTAATTCAAAACAAAGTTTACTGGAAGGACGAACTTAACACGTGCAGGTTTGCCGTTATGTTTGCCAGGAGTCCATTTTGGAGACATCTTAACAACTCTAATTGCTTCGTTAACTAATGATGCATCAACGTTTCTGATGGATTTGAAGCCAGATAAACTACCATCTTTTTCCACAACAAACTCTAGGTATACGCAACCATATACTCCGTTCGCTTGGGCATCTTCAGGATACCTTAATCTCTTCATTACAAATTCCATTCTAAACTCTTCTAGGCCGCCTTTACCAAATTTGGGCATTTCTTCAACTACGTAAACAGGCTCTTCTACTTCAACCTCCTCAGTTCGTGGTATGTAAGTTGGAATTGGCCCATTAGGGTCAATATCCTCAAAGGGATTAACGTCAGTTCTTATATTGACGTTGTTGTCAACAATTTTAATAACATCAGAAAACGGTATTGGTTTTGGCGGTGGAGGTGTTTTAATTTCATCGGGTTTTGATGTGGGCATTTCTTCAATAAGGCCTAATACTATAGGCTCTTTGAAGTCCTTAAGATCAATGTTTCTGGTAGATTTCCATTCAAAGGCCAAAAGAACAAGAAGCATTGCCAATGCTAGCCCAATCTCAAAAAATAAAGATTTTTTGCCCTCAAGGTCTGCTTTTGATGTTTTTTTAGGTACCATAACTGTTTGGTTTAAGTGGTTTCTTAAATAACGTTATGGTTAGCTCGGAAAGTATATATAAACCCTGTTTTTATTGAGTTTTTGAAGTTGTTTGAAATTTTTGAAATAAAAAAACCTCGACCAAGAGTCGAGGTTTTTTTATTATGTTGTAAACTTATTGAAGTACAAAAATGATAGGAATAGTAAACTGAACACGTACTGGCTTACCGCGTTGCATACCTGGTTTCCATTTTGGTGAAGAAGACACAACCCTAACAGCCTCTTTGTCAAGTGCAGGGTCAACTCCTCTTACAACCTTAACGTTAGTTACTCTGCCATCAGGCTCAACAACAAAGTTAATGTAAACACGACCTTGAATACCGTTTTCAGCAGCAACATCAGGATACTTTAAGTTTTTGGCAATGTAGTTGTTGCGGAATTCATCAATACCTCCAGGTCCGAAACTAGGCATTTGCTCTACCACAACGAAAGGAACATACTCTTCAACTTCTTCTTCCTGTTTTTCAGTAAATTCTACAATTTTAACTGCAGCATCTTCCTTGAAATCAGAATCAAAGATGTCAGAGTTATCCTTGATATTGACGTTGTCGTCAACAATTTTGATAACGTCAGTTACCTGAATAACTTTTGGGGGTTCGGGTTGCTTAATTTCATCTTGGCGTGTAATATCTACCATTTCCTCTTCAACTTTAACCTCTTGAGTTTTTAATTCCTCTACATTTACAGTTTCTGAGGAGGTCCATTCAAAGGCCAAAAGAACTAATAGCAATGCAACTGCTAGTCCAATCTCAAAGAAGATAGACTTCTTGTTCTCTAGGTCTGCCTTGGGTGATTTTTTTAGTTCCATAGTGTTATTATGTCTGGTCTAAGTATAACGGTTACTTTTTTGTTTTATTGCATGTAAAAATTTTCAGCGCTACAAAGCAACAAATTTTTTCTCTTTCTTACAATTTTATACGCAAATTTTTAAAACATGTTAAAAAAATAAATCAAATTGACTGAAATTTGTTAAAATAGTATAATTTTGCAAGCGCAAATAAATTTCAAGATGAGGTATAGCTCAGTTGGCTAAAGCGTTCCGATGGATTCGGGAAAGTCAGGGGTTCAACGGGCATGTTAGAAAGTATTGAGGGGGTATAGCTCAGTTGGCTAGAGCGCTTGCATGGCATGCAAGAGGTCAGGGGTTCGACTCCCCTTACCTCCACAAATTAGAGTGAATACAAATGTAAATATCTGAAAGTCGTTTGATTTTCAGATATTTTTATTTTATACACATGCTGTTGAATGCACCTGAATGCAATTTTAATGAGGTAAAATAGGTGGACTTAATGTAGACATTCAAATGTCCACCGAATTGCATGTAATAGCATTGATATGCAGTTCTTTACATCTTAGGAAAGTACGTTAAATCACGAGATTTGTAATTAAAAGATTACTTATGAAACGTACTACATTTACCGTGCTATTCTTTATTAAGAAAGCCAAGTTAGTTAGAACTGGTGAAGCTCCAATCTATTGTAGAATCACAGTTAATGGTATAAGAACAGAGTTCGCTGTGAAGCGCTCCGTGTTACAGGATAATTGGGATTCCAAACGTGGACGGGTAAGGAGTGGCTCTAAGGCTAAGGAAATAAACCACTTTCTTGAACATATCCGTTTCAAACTTTACGAGGGGCAGAAAGTCCTTGAAGATAGCGGAAGAGTTGTAACTGCTCGAAACTTGATGAGTTACTATAATGGGAACTTTGATGAGGAGAAGTGTTTGTTGGAAGTGTATAAGGAGCACAATGAGAATCTTGAAAAACTTATTGGGCGTGGATTCTCTAAGTTGACTCATGTCAGACATCAAACTTCAATGAGTCATCTCAAAGACTTCCTTAGCGTGAAGTATAAAATGAACGATATTCCTTTATGTGAGATTACTCCCAAATTTGTGGCTGATTATGAGGTGTACCTTAGAAGTAACAGAAATTGTGCTAACAATACAACCGTAAAATATCTTAAGAATTTTAAGAAGATTGTAAATCTGGCTTTGGCAAATGGGTGGATAAAGAGTAATCCATTTATAGGTGTAAGGTATAAGTTAGAAGAAACAGGAAAGGTGTTTTTAAGCCCAAAGGAACTTGAGAGCATTGAGAACAAAAATATTGCTATTGATAGAATTAGATATGTAAGGGATGTTTTTCTGTTTTGCTGCTATACAGGTTTGGCGTTTATAGATGTAAAGAATTTATCTCCCAATGATTTAAACATAGGAGTTGATGGAAGGATGTGGATTAAGAAAAGTAGACAGAAAACCAAGCAAATCTTTACATTGCCTTTACTCGATAAGCCTATAAGAATTATTCAAGAGTATAGCGAGAATCCTTATTGCATAAAAAACAATGTACTATTACCTGTGCTTAGCAACCAAAAGATGAACGCTTATCTTAAAGAGGTAGCGGATTTGTGTGGAATAACCAAGAATTTAACAACCCACTGTGCGCGGCATACCTTTGCCACAACAGTAACCTTAGCAAAAGGAGTATCTATGGAGGCTGTATCTAAAATGTTAGGACATTCAAACCTTGATATGACAAGACATTATGCTAAGAGAACAGAGGAGTTGATAGCCTCAGAAATGAAAAAGATTGCAGGTGATTAAAGTTCCCCTTTGCTATCAAGGCTAACTATGCATTGCCATATTTTGATGAATAATTTTGTTGGTTGATAGTAAAGCCCTATGGAATAATACAAGAATTGTTTGAGAAGTTTAATAAAAAAATACTATATTTATAAGCAAACATATTAGAACACACCAATTTGTGTAGAATATGAAAAAAATACTACTAATAGTTGGTATACTACTACTAACAAATGTGCTATTAGCACAAGTCCCTCTTGAAGTAGGGGTAACTAAAACACAGGTATTAAAGAATATTGAGAAAAGGAATAATACCTATGAGCATAAAGAAACTACTAATGGCATTCCAATAATACAGGAAAAGATTTATATTGATGTAATCAATGCTTACTATTTTAGGAACGATACCTGTTATTACCAGAAATCATTTTACCCAATGCACGCACTTAACGATGTGTATAAAAGTATGAGTAACTATGTATATGTTACAGATTCAGTATGGGTAGACTTACCAACAGGTATTTACTTTGAGATGGTAATGTTGGAGGATAAGAATTATTTTAGAATTGATTGTTCAAAGGAGTGATTGAGAGGATTATGGGGGTTGACACTTGAAATCTGGTTGCTTTTATGATTTTATAATCTAATTTACATGGAATAAAAAACACATATATTAACTATAATCAGATTCGCAGTGCTTTAGTATCTGTTTGTTTGTTATAAGTAAAATAACATTAACAAATAGACATTTAGATAGTTATAGTGATGTATTTCTAATTTATCCCGAAGTTTACAGTAGAAACATAATTTTAGAATCACATTAATGTTCTTTTTGGATGGACTGGGTCTATATTCATTAAATTTGGAGTAGAACCAAGAATTATAATTTTTCTAATAAAAATCAAATCTATCCTATCGCCTTGACTTACTGCAAATTCGTAAAAATTTTCATCTGTATACTTAAATACAAAAAAATTCCAATCACCTTGATTTCGATTGAAAAATGGTTCTAATTCTTCAATAATATTTTCGAAAATATCTTTCTTAGTATGAGTAAATGACCCATTATTAATTTCAAGTTTATCAAACCCTTTTGCAATTTCTAAACCAATACCTAAATCCCAAAGATCACTGCCAGTGGAGAAGTAAGGTCTACCATCTGCAAATCCTTTACTCTTAAAATCATATTGTTCCATTTCTGAAGTCCAATTTGATCGTGTCATATTTAACCATTTAATTGCATTGTGGATACATATGCCTGGATACTTCTTGTTGCCAATATTTTGATCATGGCATTGACTTCTCCCTTTGGAAGAGAATAAACAAATTAAAATTGTGATTAATAGGATTTTTTTCATTTTTTTAAGATTAATTTTGCGTACTCTTTTATAAATTTTTCTAGTTTCCCTTATAATGCAAAATATGATTGCATGTATGAAATGTTTATTGTTTAGAAGCGATTTTCTATCTATTTCAATTATTTTAGATACGAACTATATCGCTCGATAATCCAATGACTGCCAAATGTTTTATACATGTTCTTACCGCCAGAATTTATTTGATTTTTCCGCCTTCATACTTTTCTTTTTTTGTAGTCTTTCCTGTCGCAATGTCAATGTAAACTGTTTTTCCGTTTCTTAAACCATCTTTAATTTTCCTTTCTTCTCTTAATCCCTTTTCTGTGTCATTGTATACAAAAGTTCCATTGAATAAATCCGTTGTGTTTAATACAAAATACTTTTCTGTTCCAGGTTCGCCATTTGAATATTCTACTTGTATTTGAACATTTTGTTCAGGGTAGTTAAAATTCCAAACACCGATACGATTTTTCTTTAAAAGATTACCAGACAGTATTTTATTTCCATTATTGTCTAATAGGGTTAATAAACCATCAGGATAACAATCTTCTCCATTTGAAAGTTTCCCTGATTTAATTGCAAAGATTATTTCAAAGAAATTATGATTTAGTTCAGGTTCGTCCTTTTTCATATAATACTCTATTGATATTGTATTTTCTGAATTATATTCAGTTTTTCGAACCTTTAAATATCCGTCTGTTTCTTTAAGAATTTCTAGTTTTCTTATAACCTTTGTGCCTGTGGAATCATAAACGGATAATGTTTTGAATTTATCGTATTCAAAAGTTTTTATCTCTCTTGGTGTTTTGTCTTTGTTATAACTGTAGTATTTGCCATTTAATTTACCTGAAGAATAGTAAAATTCATTCCAAATAAAATCTTTTGTAACATATTCAATCCATTTTCCTTCTCTTAAATCATTTTTGTAGTTCCCCTCTTCATAAACAATATACTTTTCATCATTTTCGCCCTCCCTATAACCTTCCATCCAAACGCCATCTTTTTTACCGTATAAATAGTTTCCTTGAAGTAGAGTATTTCCAGTAGAGTCTTTGAATGTATAAGGGCCATGTAATAAGTCGTTTTTATAAAATGAAGTTTCAAAACATTTGATCCAAACTCTTTTTGTACAAGTATCAAGCGGATTAGCATTTTTGTTTAAAATAGTATCACAGAGAACTTTTTTACTGTCTAGATATGAATACCTTGTTGATTTACCATTAAGTTTACCATTTTCATATGTTTCAGTTAAATAAAGCTGTACACTGTAATTTACAGTGTTACCTTTTTCATCTACATAGTTTCGATAATAGTATTTCCATTCGCCATCCATTAAACCATTCCAATAATGACCTTCTCTAACTTTTTTGCCAAAAGAATAGTATGTCCAGTAGCCTGACTTATTTCCCTGCGAGTATTTTCCTTTTGATTGAAGATCTAATTCTGTGGAATCTGTTCTAATAATGCCACCAAATAATGTACGAACTAAATCAATATAAACAATATAATTTCCATCAAGTTTGTCATTTATGTAACTGCCAAAAATTAGTGAATCCCCTTGTACTTCTTTGAAGTTTCCTTCTTTAATATCATTTTTAAATGTAGTAAACTCGGCTATCTCTTTCTTTCCATCACGATAAAGATATAAATTCCAAACACCATCTTTTAATTCATTTTTAATAAGACCTGAATATTCCAATAATAGTGTATCATTATCACCATATGTGAATTCAGTATATAAACCATCTCTTGCTCCATTTTTATAGTTGATTTTCTTAGCCACTTTCCCCGCCTCGTAGATTGTTAACAATCCATTATATTCATCATTAATTTTAGAATAAGTTACTTCTAAGTTACCATTTTCTGCATATTCTTTAAAGTTACCATTTCTTTTACCATTAAGAAAACTACCTGTTTTCTTTACATGACCATTTTCGTAATAATTTTTGATTGCTCCGTTCATTTCTCCATCCTTCATATTATATTCAATGTTTATTGAACCATCTTCATTATATTCCTTAAACAATCCATTCTCCTTACCATTTATAAAATATCCTGTTTTACGGATATTTCCATTTTGATAATAAGCCTTTATTGCTCCATTTAATTTGCCATTTTTTAAAGTATATTCTGCCTCAATGCTATATCCGTCATCATAATAATCCGTCTTCGCACCATTATCTGGGTCATAAATACCCGCCTTTTTTATAAGTGTAATGCTGTACGCAGTAACACTTCTATTTGTCCACTCATCGTCATCTCTTCTTTGAGTTGAAATCTTTAAAGTGTAATTTTGATTTGAATAGGTTGAAATAACTTCATTGTCTTCAATTTCACTTTTTGAGAGTTTAAACCCATTTGAAGAAAGAGAATTTTGAATTAAAGTATAAGATTCTTTATTGAAAATTGAATATGATATTTTATTAGGAAATCCTTCATAAGTATAAAGATAAAACCAGCCCTGTGCCTTATTGCTATAATAATCTTTATTGTATGACCAAGTAATGGTATTGTACTTTA
The DNA here is from genome assembly GCA_029560875.1 of Bacteroidota bacterium. GTDB lineage: Bacteria > Bacteroidota > Bacteroidia > Bacteroidales > Tenuifilaceae > SB25. The sequence continues at coordinate 31,836 of JAKQKB010000055.1, forward strand.
AAGTATTACCTTTTTCTGAATCATAGTAAGACCAATTTTTAGTTAACAGAATCTGATTAACATCCTCCCAGTTTTTCTTATTGCATAGATTTGTTAAGTCATTTAACGTAAGTCTTTGGGCATGTGAATTAATCGCTAAAAATATTAAGATACTTAATGTAATAAATTGTTTCATTTTATTATGATTTTTGTTGAAAAGTCATTTGTAAAAGTGCTTGAATTATGAATTTCATTAAGGGTTATTATTTACTCTTCCATCAAATACTTAGTGTCGTAGTTCGATTTATTTTTATAGCCAATTGCGCAAATCCAACGGTTTTCATCGAAAATAAAATTCAAGCGGTAAAAATCTTTATCTGCATCATGCTTTGTCTTAAGTTTTTCAAGATTAAGGCTTTTCCCTTTAATATCTTTGAATATAGGGCTTATAACTATACCCTTAAAGCATAGAGAGTCCAAACAAAAAGAATCTTTCTCAAATTTAAGTTCAAAATCGTTACAGTTTATTGGTTTTACTTTAGCAAAAACAATAGTACGACCTTCGTCAGCCACTTCAATTGTAAATAGATTGGTGCTATCTTTTAGATATTGAATTCTCATAATCCATAATGATGAAATGGTTTTTTCATCATACTTTTTTACACCCCCGTTTTGTTTGTCTATCTGAAAAAGTTCAGTAACAATGAAGGAGTCAACTAATTTTTCAGAATTTTGACTTAGACTATACATTGCGGTTAAAAGCGCCATTAGTATTATTGTCAACTGTTTCATGGCAACATCTTGATGTTTAGATAATAGTATTAAAGATACTTATTTATGATTTACAACAAAAATATTTATCAAAAATCCATCCATTCAACTTTTTTAAAGTAATGAACGGATGGATTTCGAACTGTTACTTTTTCAGTGGTTTTTATAGATTATTAGGTTGAGCAAAACCATCTCAAAACAACAGCAAAGAAAATACAGCATAACTCAACATTAACCAATAATTCTAAAGTGTTGTATAAAGTATGCTTTACCGTTAATAATAAAAACATCTTCAAGGGTAAGCGTGACTTTAACTGCATCAACTACAAGTATATCGCCTTGGTTAAATCTGTATACTTGTATCTTAACAGTAACCAGAAATGGGCAGTAGATTCTTTTCAGTTTACCTGAACTACTAATAACTAATATGCTATCGGAATCCACAAGCCTAGATAGTTCTCGTAAGTAATCTTCAGGTTTTTGCATATAAATAAAAAATTAAACCTGCCCTTCCAAGCATCCCTTGGATAGTCCATTCAGTATATACTTATTCTGCTAGGGAAAAATTGTGCAAAGGAAAGGCAGGTTGATAAGGGATTACTGTAGAAACCAGTTGGCTTTACCTGTACTTAAAGAGCCCAGTAGTTCATTAATAAAGGTATGGCTACTAACACCTCTGTCAATAAATGTGTCTATATAGCTACTCTTATTCGCTCCCGTAAAAAGGTTGAAAAGTTTCCATAGATTTACACCTCCTGAATCTTCTCCTGAAAATGATTCGTCTTGATAGTAGGCTTTTGTTACAATCGACACCTGTGTGTCAGATAGAGGCATAATGGATGAGATATTCCTTTTTGCTTTTGGAGGTAAATGTTGATACATTCTTGCTCTGCCAAGCAACTGTGCAAATTGATGTTCGGTCAAGAACTCATTTTGGAATTCCGATATTTGTTTTAAGAATAACGGAGCGTTATAGTTGCTGAATAGTTTAAATGCTACTTCAATAATTTCTGATACAGCTCGAGCTCTAACTTCTTCCATAAATCCATCGGTTGAAACGCAAAGGTTAAGACAAACCTTGTTATTAAAGCCAATGAAAATCTTGAATTTCTCCTCTACCTTTTTGCAGTATAAGTTTTCCAAATTATAAGCACGCACGCCACCAAGGGTAAGATTTAGATTATTTCCACAAATGGTATCGTGGATTGATGGAATTTCAATGAAGAATGCCATCCTTTCATAGTAAAGAGTTTTTTCTTCGTCTGTTAGCACTTTGGCTGGCTTACCCATTGCACTGGGAATTCTGCCTTTAACTGGATGTGATACTCTTATAACTGGCTCCAAAATGGTTTCATACTTAAACCATGATTGCGCTGCTAGATATATGCTTTCAATAAAATGTGTATGAGATATGGTTGATTCATTATCCTTGGCAAAACTTGGTATAATACAGTTATTCTTTAGTTCTTTTGGAGCTATACCTATTGTATTGGCGTGTATGAATTGTTTTTCATCATCTTTAATGGTTTGCACATCCTCTACATGGGTTATTGGCGCAACTAGTTGTATATCCATATTTACTTAATTTGTGTTGAACTTTGTACTGTTAGTGAGTTAGTCATTGCGTTTTTTGCAGCAATGCATAGCGGTTCTATTGTGGTTCGGTATTCTGGGTATCTTTGCAGGATTGCTCTAAGTGTTTCAATGTCTTTGGCAGAGTTAATTTCAGTTTTTATTATCTCTAAACTTTCTACATCGGAAGAGTTTCCTGTATTGCACCACGCCAAGATTCGTTTTCCTGTAGATGTGGTAATAATAAATTCAGGTTTATCCATAAATAATCCTGTTCTATCTTTACTTGCCGAGGCGTTGTGCTTAATATCTAGGTCGAGCATAAGGGTGAACTCATAGTCCATACCTTCGCGGGTTACACCTTTTAGTCCGACCTTTTCTGGCACCATTTTTCCATTCTTTTCCGAAAGCACATAATCCTGTTTACTTCTTACTGTGGCAATTATATGGCAAGGCGATTGTAACATTTTCTGTACAAATGCATTATGTCTTGGAGTTACTTTGTTCCAGTTGGTAAATGAATTGCCTATCATACTACTGTGTATTTCCAAAACGCCGCCAGCACCGTCCCACTCCATTGAGATGCTATCAATTACTATTACTTCGGTATTAGCACTAGATTCACATAATTCAATTGCCTTAATAAAACTCTCAGGACTAAAGGGTTTTTGCAGATTTAACACTCTATATTCTCCAAGGTGTGCATATAAATCAGCGGAGTGGTTTTCGGTGTCAATTACTACAATTTTAGACCAATCGTTACATAGTCCGTATGCTATTAGTAGCGAGGAGTAAGTTTTCCCAGAGCCCGATGGGCCTTGCAGACCAAGCCTAATTTTGGCTTTTCTGCGTTCTGCGGTTCTAATTTCCATTTTAGTTATATATTAATAAAACAAAAAGGAGAGATTAACTCTCTCCCCTAAATAGTTATAATGATTCGATCAGTTCGGGTTTGCCCTGATGAACTATCTCCTCCAAAGAGTTGCCTTCTATACGATACTCCCAGCGGTGCGAAAGCATTACTACCTCGCCTGTTTCCTTAATAGTGTATTCGTATGGCTCTGATTCAATTTTTCTAATAGAGCCTGTCAATTCCTGCCCTATTAGGCTTTTACATTGTTCTTCGCCAAATGTAGTTGTAATGCTTGCAGTTTTTGCAGTTGCATAATAGTTACCCGTTTCTTTGGACTTAACCATTTCCAATCCACCCTGTAGTTTAAGGGTAAAGAACTCTTTCCCCTCGGAATTAGTTCTTTTACTGTAATCAATAATTTTTACCATACTGAATGAAATTTTAGTTAGAAATTACTAATGGGAGGGATATGCCCCCACTAAGGCTTAGAGGGGGTGCTATTTCAGGGTTGGATTGCGTTTTTGATTTAAAAAAAATTATTTTTTGTTAAAGGATGCAATAATTTTGGTTATATCTATTAAATATAGCAGGTTGTGATTTGTTTGTAAAATTCAAAATAATGAAGACTTAGGGTTAAATCAAGCGTGGTGGTTGTGCGTAATTTATTAATCTTAGATAATTCGGATAACTGTATCTATTAGTTTCTCGTCAACGTAGGGTTTGAATGCCTTGTACCAAACGCTGTCGTTGTATGTAATCATATTATAGTCAATCTGGTTTTTGTAGTTATTGATAAAATCAATTGACCAAGGTATTGCTTCGTTACTTATTAATCCTTGGTTAAAGGTGTGATGCTCAATTCTATTCCCTTTTTCATTTATCTCAAACTCAACAGTTATACCTCCCCAAATAAACTTATCTTCAAAATGGTCTATAAACTCTTTACTCCATGGTAGGCCTGTGTTTAAACTTAAGTGTTCCCAATCCCATAGTTCTAGGAATATATTAATGAATTCAATAGACCAAGGTAAAGCCTTATTGTACGAAAATGCAAATAAAGCATGGTTATTGGGATTCAACCATTTATCCAAGTTGTTCTCAAGGAATTCTGGATCGGAAAAAAGTAGTTCATTGCCAGCAATGCCAAACCAACTTATATGATCTTCCCACCTTTTTAGTAGATTCATACTATACCATGGCAAGTTGGAGTTTCTACATATTGAATCCCATTCTAGTAATTCGTGATACTTATCTACTATTTCTACTTTACCTGTTAACCCTTTGTTAGTAATAAACCAGAAACTATCCTTTTCCAATCTTTGGAAATGTTTCTCGATAAATGCATTTGACCAAGGAAGTTTATTGTTGCCAGACATTTTGAACCAATCCCACTCATTTACAAATAGGTCTATAAGATTTTCAGTCCATGGAATGGATTCGTTACTACTCATTTGCTTGTAATCCCATAGCTTCTTGTACTTGTTTATTAATGCCATATTCCAACAAATTCCATCGTTGGAAGCTATTGTGGAGTGTGAGCAGTTATCCGTATTCTCCCATACAATTAATGGCAAAAACTTATCAATCAAAGACAAATCTTTAAAGACAGATGGATTGGTCGATAGGTAGTGCCAATCCAGATTATTCTTAAACTTTTGGAGTATTTCCCCGTTCCAGTTAATGTTTGGATTTTCAGAAATTTTATGCCAATCTAAAAAGTCTCTATACTTACTAAGTTGATGGCTAGTAAAACTATAGTGATTCGAAATAAATGTTTTAAATACATCGGGATGCTTAATAAATAACGAAGTAATATCTTTAGTTATTTGGGACATAGTGCATTACTTCTTGCGGTATTGTATTGTACAAAGTGTTAGTGCCTAAAAAAGTTTCTTTCGTGCTTCTTCTGGAATTGTCATTTCTAGTTCATAGTATCTTTTCCCTCTATCAAGAATTTCGTTAATAACATCAGAATTGCCTAGTTCTGATGATAAGTTAAAAAGTCGACCAACAGTTTGCTGAAATGCAAATGTGATTGTTATCTTACCATTTGAAATGTTTGGTATGTATATAGGCGACATCATATCCCAATTAAATTCATCTAGCCTATCAAGAATTTCATTTCTTGCGATGAACGCAAGAAATGATAAGTCACTTTCTGCATCAGGAGTCTCAATATAAGGATTCTTTATCTTTGTCTCTGTTTCATTAACCATTATATATAAACCACTGAAAGCTTGTGCTAGTTTATGGTATTCTATACCCTTTCTAAAAAAGTTCATAGTTGAAAATATTTAATTGTTTAAAAATGTTGATTTTCTAAATACAAAAATGCCTACTACTATTTGCTGCTTACAAGTGCAACTATTGCCATTGCTATAAAGTGACCAATTTTGCTGCATACACCCCAAGCAATTATAAAGCCAATTGCTCCGAGAAAACTTTCTGGCTCAATCCAATTCCAGGTTATAACACCCGATAAGATCGAGATGGTTATTGTTATAATCCATAAAATAACAATAAAAGTATTGTCTTTATTAGAGTTGCTCATTTGTTTAGTTGTTATTAATAGCCAATTTAGGTTACTTGTTTTCAGACATTATTTGATTAACAATGCTTTCATTAAACTTCATTCTTAATATATCAGGGGCAGATTCAGAACTTTTGTCCAAAAACTTCCAATTTAATCCATTGTCATTAGATATTCCAATGACTTCTCCTCCAGTTTTTACTTCGTCAAATTTTTTCTTTGCTATGAAATATACTACCACTGTATATAACTTATCAGTTTCGAGGTCAATTTTTTTTGTGATTTCACCAACTTCAAACTTTATTGTAAGGTTATTTTTTATAGCACTTCTTTTTATATCTCGGACAGTTTCTCTAAATACATCTTTAACTAGATCCATATTGTAATCGTCTGGCAGGTTCTTTTTCATCCAAATAAACATATCTGGATAGCAATAGCGAATAGCAGTCTCTGGGTCTTCGCCATAAAATGCTGTTAAATATTCTTTCAGCTGTGATTTTAAGTTATTCTCGATAGAGTCGTTGCTTATTTTGGCTATTTGATTCTTCTCATAAGAATGTTTATTGCTTGGTTCGTTATAGCAAGAGTATAAAAGTAATGTTGTTAGGATTGGGTAAATTACCTTTATGATACTCGTTCTTATGTTGAATTTATAAGTTAAGTGTCTTGTTGTCATTGGTAAATTTGTAAGATGTGATTAACTTAAGTGCTTTAACATAATGAAGTTATACAATTATTCATTTCGATTGTTGAAAAAAATAGATTTTTTATTAACAAGGTGATGAATTCCTAAACTCTAATATGGTCTTGTTTGGTTAAATCTAGATTTGACAGGACTATAATGATAGGTAATCTAATAAAATTTATTAGGAGAGATATTTCTCAACTTTATTAAGTCTAGTGTAATAGGAGAAGGGGTGTAATAAGAAAGGCTACTATAAGTAGCCTTTCTTTGTTTTTTTTATTCGTTCGTTTAAACCTCTTGACTATCTGGACAAATGGATTTTAATGTGTTGAGCCATTGATAAGTTTTTGTTCTTCCTATAGGTAATCCCTCAGCTTTCAATAAATCGTAAATTTTTGCTTTGCTAATATTATTTGATAGTAATTCAATCGCTTTGGGTTTGTAAGTTTCTAGTATATCTGTTTTTGTATTGTTAGGCACAAGGTTTTCAAATGGTACTCTTATGCCCGTATTTCTGAAGGTCATATTAGAAAGAAACTCTAACTTGTATGATTCATTTTTGTATGAACTTTCCAGATAATTACCCTTTACAATACAAAGGTGTCTATAGTTATTATCGGAAGGATCTTTTCTGAGTTCCATTACCAACCTCATTTTTGCCTCAAAACCTTGCGATCCTAAAAGATTATCCTTAGAAGGTGCGAGGTTTTGTGTTCGTTTTCCTGTGTGATGCAAGTATAAAACTAGACAGTTAAACTTTTTTGCAATATTAGAGTACTTGTTAATATAGTAACGCACCTTTGTGCTAGAGTTTATTTCTCCATCGTATAGATCAGAGAAAGCATCAATTATAACAATATCAGCAGGTGCAGTATTTAGCTCCTCCTCAATTTTATCTAAAATGTCATCTGTTTCAAATATAAACCTTAAATTTTCATACATCTCATAGTGAGAAGATGAACCTACTTGTTTGTATAGAAGATAACTAATTGCAAATTCATCATCCTCAGTACTAACATAAATTACACTATTGTATGTGGCATTAATTTGCCAGCCTAGAAATTGATCTTTACCTGTAGCAATATCCATTGCTAATGCTCTAAGAAATGAACTTTTACCGCTGTCGGATTCTCCTGCAATGGCGCAAACGCCAACTTTAGGTAATATTGGACTAACTATGGTCGGCATTTCTGTAATGCCTTTCTGAAGCAATGTACTTCCTTTGGTTGAATATGGATATTTTATGTTCATTAAGTTTAAATATTTTTGATTATACATTTTTCAATAACTGTTTGTAAATCTGATTTTTTGAAATATAACTTGCCTCCAAACTTTGAGTAGTTAATCATACCCTTCTCCTTATAGTTCATAATAGTTCTAAGGCTTACTCCCATAAATTTTGCCGCACTTTTAGTGTCTAACCATTCATCATTGTTTTTAGGCATAATATATGCCCTTAACTCTTCAATAATGCCTTGCATTGCTATTAAGATTTTTGTGTTTTCTTCTATTCTATAGTTTATGTCTATATTCATATTTATTTATAATTGAATTAATTACTAGGGTAGAGTTGCTCCCTTTGCATGGTACTCCAGTAATCTCCCTGCTGTAGATACCCTCCAATTTTGTTCTAATGCCTTGCCTAAGTGGCTCACCTTCATTGTCGTAATTGTTTTAAGTTTATTACTATGGTTTCTGTTTTAATATTATAATTTCTCAGAGAAACCTTTTCGTAAGAAATCTTGACAAAGATGATTGGATTTTAATTTAGGGCAAATGAACAGTATTTACAGTGCTTAATTATTTTAAGCATCAGTATTAGCGGGTATATTTAAAATGTGGATTGTTGTATATATCTGTCTGATAGAGTACTGTCAATGTTGTAAATACTTAGAAAAGATTTCTTTCAGTTCCTTCTCCCCTTTGTAATTAGCATATTTGGATTGATCATATGGGCTTCTCAGGTTTGTAAATTCTTTTTGCTTTGAATTTAGAAAAACTGGATTACGCTCAAAGTACCCCCAAGTTTTATTGCCTTTTGGTAATTCGCAGAAGCTTAAAAAACTGTGTATAAAATTAGCAAAGGAGGAACTTTCTTTCATCCAAACAATTGGGTCACTGGGTGGGTAGCCACTAAAGAAGTCAATGAAAGGCTTAATGCTTGTATGATTAATGAATCCTTTTTTATGTAACTCTTCTGCAATAGCTTTTAATGTATTTCCTTCATTCTTAAAAGTTATTATGCTTGGCTTTATTTTTAATTTCCAGTAATAATTCGAAAGCCCATAGTTTAATTTCTTAACAAAATTGTATTCAATCTGACTAATTTTTTTTATTGAATTGAGAGCGCTTTTATATTGAGAGTTTTTAAGTTCATTGAATTGTATCTCTTCATATATAGGCTCTTCATCACAGTACTCGTATTCTGGATTGGTTAATATTAAAACTGAGTAATCATATTCAGGCCTAAGAATGAACTCGCTTTGATATGGAATGTATTTGTTTATAAGTGATTGTGTATCTTCTATAAGACTTGAAATAAGTTGTAGTGAATTTCTTTTCTCATTTAAGGTATACAATTTTAATAGAGACCTAACGTCAGGGTAAATTTGTTTATATAGAATAGACTCAAAACTTAAATCTGTGAAGAATGCATCTTCCGTTTTCTTGCTGAAGCTAAATATTCTATAGTTTATAGTTCTTTTCTCGTAAAAATCATCATCATCTATCACAATAACAAAAGAAAATTTGTTTTGGAGGAAGTCAATGTTTCTATGTATTTTTCTAATTATTTCACTGTCAGATTCCATTGCAATTTAAACAATTTTATTGCTAAATTATTAAATAAAATCTAACTTTACCATAAGTTCTTTCTTAAGATTTTGAATTGTATATAGGTGGTGAATTCGGAGGACTCACAGGTAATTGAATTGTATACACTTATTATTTATGGATATAGTAGGGGTAGTTCGACTCCCCTTACCTCCACAGGAAAGGTTCGATTGTATCGAGCCTTTTTTATTTTAACACTACTTTAGATTTAGCATTCTGCAGTGCTTCATTTGTTGCGTATTTTAGCATGTTGTAGGACCATGTTGCTCCAGATATCACATCAACATCATCAATGTTTTGATGCTTTATAAGTTTTTCAGGATATTTCAGAACACCTTGCCAATCGTCGCGGCACTGTTGCATATATAAATCGTTGCCTATATAATGTTTTTCGTAGTTGTAGTCAAAAACTTCATGGGAGGATGAATCGATAATCTTAAAGTCGACATCAACAATCTTACCGTTTTCAATCTTTATTTGCACCTGTCCCCAGAAGTTTTCATCATTGTATATGGCTTTGGATTTTCCATTGTAAACTCCATCAGTGTACTTTATCGGTTTTTGGCAACTATATAAAATCACAAGCAGAATTATGCTCATTCCGAATACTTTACTTTTCATAAATAGTAGATTTTAAAAAGTTTTTTTGATATTTGATAGTAAGATACACTTAGGTGAAAATACCCTAAGATTTGCCCATAACTTTTTTGTCTTTGATGCTATGCATGCATTACATTAACAAAAAAAGTGTCAATGCAATGCTCCGTTGGCTGAGGAGTTTTGAATCCGATGGGGAAGGAGCCTCTTTCTTTTTTAAAAAAATGGCAGGATTAACCTGCCATCTCTTGAATTATAAAATTTTTACTCCGTAGTGGTCGGGATGTCTGTTCCCTTTTTGGCTCTATTTGCACATCTATCGCAAAGGTCAGTGATGTTTTTTAACTCTCTTGCGTTGGCAACAGTTCCTTCAAATATCTCGTTTGTTCTGTTTGTATTTATGTATGAGCAGTCTTGGTAAAGATGGTAACTCTTACCCGATTTGGTCCAGTAAACATGGTTGTTTCCATTGTTAAGTGATTTAACCTCCTCGGTTTGCTCAGCATACTCTTCCTGTGATGGTGGATTGAAATCGGTTCCAGTTATACCTGCAATTACTAGCGCAACAACAGCAATCGATCCAAGAATTCCTTTTTGTTTCCCGCTCATGTTTTTGTTAGTGAAAATAAGAATCACAAGAGGCAGGAATGCTATAATGGCTATAATTAAGCCAAGTTGATTTTGAACAAAAAACTTGATTTTGTCTTTTTCAGATGCAGGGTCAAGTCTGTTGGATTTTTTCCATAGAATAGAGCCAACTACTGCAAAAATTAAATCAGCAACAATTAGCACAATTAACCATGTCATATTAATAGGCACTTTCCTGAGTAAAAGGATTGCCCCAACTTCAAAACCAATTGCGATAATCCATGATACAATAGCAATTATTCGTAGATTCTTAGCCTTTGCTTTGCTTTCATCTGTAGCAATAAAAGTTTTTGTTGATGTGGTTGAAGAATCTGAATCTTCAATTTTGGTGATTTTAGCCATTTTTATTTCCTCCAATTTTATTGATGAAATTTCGAATTAAATAGATTGTTACAATTATACAAAGAATATTTGATGTTTAGGAATATTCAAATAAAGATTCGATCAATAAGCCAAGAATGATTATTTGGTTATCCCATTATTATCAATTAAATTTTTATCATTTTAAAAGAATTGATAAAGTTTAAGCAATGCAAAAGTAAATATTTGCTAAATATTTTTTTAGAAGTTCGAGTTTTGAAGTTATTAATAAATGCCTTAACTTACGTTTTGAATTGTAACGGTGTTTTATTATGAATTTTAAAAAATAAAACTATGATTGATAGTATATTAAAAGGATTGCAAGACCAGGTTGGGCAAGAAATTTTAGCCAAAACTGATGTGAAATCTTCACAACTAGGTAGTGTTTTTTCTGTAATTGGAGATGCTGCCAAATCTGAAGTTAAGAAATCGATGGTGAGCGATGGTTTAAGTACTGTAATGAATCTGTTCTCCAATAAGCAAAACAGCGCTCAAGCAAATCTTTTACAATCTGGAATTTCAAGTGCGATTATTTCTGGTTTAGTTAGTAAACTTGGGCTATCTCAATCAACATCTAAAATTATTTCCGAAATAGCAGTACCTGCTTTAATGAATTTAATTACTAAAAAGAATAGCGAAACGCCAGATGATGATCCATCGCCTCTTCAAAATATCTTTGGCGATAATAAGGGCATTGGAGATGTCGCTGGGAAACTACTTGGGAATTTGTTTAACCGTAAAAAATAAAAACATGACTAAGATTATTGAAATTGAAGGAATTGGCCCAGTAATGGGTGAGAAATTAGAAAAGGCTGGTATTAAAACAGTTGAGGCTCTTTTGAAAGAATGTGCATCTAAGTCTGGTCGTAAAAAAATTGCTGATGAAACAGGAATTGCCGAGGCAAAAATTCTTGATTTTGTTAATATGGCTGACTTGATGAGGGTTAATGGTGTTGGCGCTGAGTTTGCCGAACTACTGGTTGCTGCAGGGGTTGATACAATTAAGGAATTAAGAACTCGTAAGGCTGAAAACTTGCACGCTAAACTGGAAGAAGTTAATGCTGCCAAGAAACTTACCAGAAGAGTACCATCATTAGATATGGTTTCGGATTTTATTAACAAGGCTAAAGATATTGAGCCAACTGTTACACACTAACAAAAAAAAATTCATTGCAAAAAGGTGGCTTTATCATAAGTAAGCCACCTTTTTTATTGGAAATTGTTTTGTTATGGGTTTTAAATCATTTAAGCTAATATTGGTGAATGTATTTTCCTCAAGGCATTGTGTTGCATTATTTTTCGTGTATTTTTGCGGGCTAATTTTAAACTAAAATAAATGAATAACAAGATTGCAAATCCTGCTGTTGTTGGGTTGGCTGGTTTTGGGCTAACCACGTTACTTTTACAAATTCATAACCTTGGATTAATAGGATTAGGCCCTGTTGTAGCAATGGGTTTTATATTTGGAGGTTTAGCCCAGATGATTGCTGGTTTTAACGAGCAAAAAATGGGTAATAATTTTGGGTACAGCGCTTTTGTTGCTTACGGATCGTTCTGGATTGGATTAGGAATTATTTTTATCCTTAACCATTTTGGCATTTATGCTTCTAATGGTACCGATGTTGGATATTATCTATTAGCTTGGACATTCTACACATTGATTATGTTAATCGCATCGTTGTGGGTACATATGGCAATGTTTGTAACATTTGCTCTTCTTTTTGTAGGTTTTATTTTGCTTGATTTGTCTCATTTTGGTTTCCCACAGTTACAGAAACTTGCAGCGGTTGAGTTGATATTCTGCGCATTGGCTGCATGGTACATGATGGCTGGAATTATTATTAACGATTTAGCAGGAAAAACAATTCTTCCTATGGGTAAGAGGTTAATGGGTAACTAGTTTTCATTACACAATATTAAAAAGGTATGGAGTTCTCCATACCTTTTTACTTTATCTATAGAAGATGATTACTTAGAAATTCCACTTTAATCCTATAGTCGGATTAATCATAAATCCCTCATTCTCACCAAAGTTATTGCTTATTTCAACTTCGCCACCAACTGAGAAATTTTTGGTTGCGTTGAACCAAAGTTGTGGTTCTGAAAGAAATACAAAGGAGGTTTCATTTGTCCCAAAAACATTATCCTCTTTCCAGAAGTCTGCAAAACCGGAGAATGTTAGTTTCCCTTCAAGAAAATGCATATACCAAACACCAGTTATCTGAAAAGTAGCATCATGTTTATCTTTAATGTGTTTGTATAATGCTTGAAGAGTGAACCCGCGAGTAAATGATTCGTTATTCCATGAAAATGCTGGCCCAAATAGGTATGCATTGTTAATTGAGTAGGCCCCATTGTTGTCTGGGTCAATTTTGTATTGTCCAAAGCCACCATCGAACTCTGCATGGATTGATATAGGTGCTTTCCAGAATTTTAAGTCGCGTGATATTTCCATGTATGCCAGTGAAATTCCATCAACATCGGAAGCTTTGGAACCATAGTCAAAATCAACAAAGAAAAAGGTGCTTCCCCAGTTATCAGGTTTGAACATCTCTATTGTAGAGGTTAACATTTGCCTATCTTCTCCAAAATCGTAGTGTAGTTGAACATTTTGTGAGTTTGCCATATACGAGAACATGGCCAGTAAAGAAATTAAAAGAAATTTTCTCATAGTGCTATATGTTTTAGGTTTAACAATTATTCCTGTACTTTAAAGAAGCTGATGGCTTCCTGTAGTTGAACAACTTCATCAACGAATTCTTGTGTTAGAGCGGTAATATTATCTGCTGATCGAGCATTTTCCTGTGAAACCTGATCGAGTTCCATTATGGCCTTGTTTACCTGGCTTGCTCCAATATCCTGTTCGTTCGAAGCTGCTGATATTTCCCGGACAAGCGTAAACGAGTGTTGAATAACAGGAACAAGTTCGGTAAATATTTTTCCGGCACGCTCTGCCACATCGGCACTTGTAGTGGCAAGGGCATTTATTTCTGCTGCGGAAACTCTGCTACGTTCTGCTAGTTTGCGAACTTCGGCGGCAACAACCGCAAAGCCTTTCCCGTGTTCTCCAGCCCTAGCCGCTTCAACGGCAGCATTTAATGCAAGAATGTTGGTTTGCATTGCAATTTCCTCAATAATCTTTACATTCTGGTTGATGTTCTTTATGGCATCAACAGTTTGTGCAACAATTTTGCCTCCTACCTCAGTGTCTGTTGACGCCTTATCCATGATTTCCTCGGTTTGTTTAGCGTTTGACGCATTTTGGCTTATATTAGAGCTCATTTCCTCCATTGAGGCAGAAACTTCTTCTGTTGCGGCTGCTTGTTGTGTTGCCCTGCTCTGTAACTCCTGCGATGATGAAGTTAACACTTGGCTACCGTCAGAAACAATATTGGCCGATTTCTTTACTTGCAGAATGATTCTAGAAATCTGAGTTTTCATCTCCTTGAATGCAGTGGACAGTTTTCCTATTTCATCCTCCCTTGCAATGAGACTTTCGTCAATCTGAGGGATTAGATTTCCTGTTGCAAATTCGTTTGCAGTATTAGTAATTCGCCTTAGAGGATCAACAATACTTTTTGTTAGAAGGTAAATCAGAATTAAGGTGATAATAAAAAATACCACTCCAAAAATTATGGTATTTGTTCTAATTGGGTTAAGTAATTCAATTAGTTCAGACATTGGCGCAGCAACAAGTATTTGAAAATCGGTTGTTCCAATCTTCATTTTTGCAAATTCATATTTCTTTCCCTCCCACGATACGTTTGAGATTACAGCCTTGTCTACGTTGTTTGTTACTTGGTTAACTAAATTGGCAGGGAGTAATGTCGATATATTTTTGTTAATTTCTTCTTTTGTTGCGGAGATTTGAATCGCTCCAGAGTTGTCTATAATCCAAAGCTTACTATTGTCGGTTATCTTTCTTTTGGTGAGTTCTTTTATCAGGTTATCAGGGTTCATACCTACACCAGCAGTTCCCAATGGTTGGCTAGATGAGCCCATTAATGCGTTGAAAAAGAATAGCGTTTGGTTTAGCTCTGAGTTGTAGTCAAAGTTAAGTGCAATCTTTTTTCCATCTTTTATAAATCCAAAGAACCAACTATCATCTTGATCTGATTCGGAAACAACATCAAGGAGTTTCCCGTTTTCTGACCAATAGTTTTTAGTTATATTGTTAACGGCAAAAACCGTAAAGTAACCAGATTTGTTGATGCCTGTTAGCTTATCCTTTGCTAGTTTTCCCAGTTCAGGGTCTTTTTCTCCATCAGCGAACCATTTTACCAAGGTGGGGTCTTCGGCTAGTAAAATTGACGTTTCAACAGCCTTTTCAATAACCATTTGGATATCGCTTTGTGAGGCTTCAACAAACGATAATAGTTGCTCCTCTCTAATATCCTTAATTAGGGCCTTTCGAACAGTGTAAAAGTTTATAATACTTATAGAAAGTATTATAACAATAACAAGAAACTCAACTGATGTAAGAATTCTTGTTTGTAAACTTTTAAATTTTATCATACTGTTAAATTTAGTTTATCTTCATTAATGAATTTAAACGTAAGTTTTATTTGATGGTTGGTTGATATTAATCAACGCAGCGCGGAAGGGGTATGTAAACATTTATTTGACGGACGTTAGAATGCTAAGTTGAGTTAAAATTTTCTTTAAATCAAGAGCCTTTTTTGATGCCGATGATGATATTTATCATCTTTTCCCATTGCTAATAAATTCACCTAAACAATTTGTTTATTCATGATTTACAACATCAGTGGGTTGCGAAAAAAATTGTAGGTTTGCAATCGATTTATCCGAATGCAAAAAACAATAGTATGGCAACAAAACCATCAATTCCTAAAGGAACCCGCGATTTTAGTCCCGAACAAATGGTTCGGCGCAACTATATATTCGACAATATCCGTCAGGTTTTTAACAGATATGGCTATCAGCCAATAGAGACTCCAGCGATGGAAAATCTTAGCACCCTACTCGGAAAGTACGGCGAGGAGGGAGATAAACTTCTTTTTAAGATTCTTAACTCTGGCGACTTTATTGATAAGGTTGACATTAATAAGGTTAAACCGGGCAATTCGAACTCTATTGCGCTTGACATTAGCGAAAAAGGTTTACGTTACGACCTAACTGTTCCCTTTGCCCGTTTTGTGGTACAGTACCAGAACGATATAACTTTTCCATTTAAACGTTACCAAATTCAGCCTGTTTGGCGTGCCGATAGGCCGCAAAAAGGGCGTTACCGCGAATTTTACCAGTGTGATGTTGATGTAGTTGGCTCAAACTCGCTTTTCAACGAGGCTGAACTTGTGCTAATCATTAACGAGGTTTTCGAAAAACTAAAAGTTAGAACCATTCTCAAGCTAAATAACCGTAAGATTTTAAGCGGAATTGCCGAGGTAATAGGCGAATCGCAACGACTAACGGATATTACAGTTGCCATTGATAAAATTGAGAAGATTGGGCTCGATGCAGTAAACGAGGAGCTTCGCTCTAAAGGGGTTTCCGATACTGCAATCGCTAAGCTACAGCCAATTATCACTTTAAGTGGAACTAATACCGAAAAGTTAAATACTTTGAAAGGAGTTCTGGCTTCATCTGAAATTGGTTTAAAGGGAGTTGCTGAGATGGAGGAACTTCTCGGCTATGTTAGTCAGGTTGGGGATTTATCAACTACAATTGAACTCGATTTATCGCTAGCACGCGGATTAAACTACTACACTGGAGCAATCTTTGAGGTTAAGGCTGCCGATGCCGAAATAGGCAGTATTTGTGGCGGAGGTCGTTACGATGACCTAACTGGAATTTTCGGGCTGAAGAATGTTAGCGGAGTTGGCGTTTCGTTTGGTGCCGACCGAATTTACGATGTGATGCTTCAGTTAAATCTGTTCCCCGAGAGTTTGCTTTCATCAACCCAAGTTATGTTTGCTAACTTCAGCAGCAAGGAGGCAGCATACTGCCTTAAAGCAATTCGCGAATTGCGTAATTCTGGTATAAGTGCTGAGCTATACCCCGATTCTGCTAAAATGAAAAAACAGTTCGATTATGCCAACAACCGTAAAATTCAGTTTGTGGTGATTGCTGGCGAGAACGAGGTTCAGAACAACCAACTTTCGGTTAAAAATATGAAAACTGGCGAACAGGTTTCAATTGCATATGCCGAAATATCAAACTACATCAAGAAAAATATCTAAAACAAACATAAACCAATGATAAAAACACACCAAATATCGCCTAAACCATTAACCTGGGAGTTGATGGACGATTTAATCAACTCGCAGTATAAACTAGAACTATCTAAGGAGTCGGTTGAGCTTATCAGCAAGTGCCGCAACTACCTAGATGCCAAAATGGAGAACGAGAGCACTCCTATCTACGGTATTACTACTGGTTTTGGCTCACTTTGCAACCGCACAATTTCGAAGGATGAACTTTCGCAGTTGCAGAACAACCTTGTGATGTCGCATGCATGTAGCACAGGCGATGAGGTTGCGCCCGAAATTGTTAAGTTGATGCTTTTCCTAAAAGCACACGCCCTTTCGTTGGGTCATTCAGGTGTTCAGGTTGATACTGTTCAACGAATAATCGATTTTTACAATAACGATATACTCCCTGTGGTTTACGATCGTGGCTCATTAGGTGCATCGGGCGATTTGGCTCCTCTTTCAAACCTATTTCTGCCATTGATTGGGATGGGTGAGGTTCGCCACAATGGAAAAATTCGCCCAGCAGAGGAAGTTCTGAAAGAGATGAACTGGAAACCCATAGAGCTCCGCTCAAAGGAAGGACTAGCATTGCTGAATGGCACTCAGTTTATGAGTTCACACGGTGTTTATGCCATGGTTAAGGCTTTCAAAATTGCAAAAATATCCGATATTATTGGGGCAATCTCGCTTGAGGCTTTCGATGGAAGAATTGACCCTTTCCATGCAAACATTCAGAATGTACGCCCACATCAAGGACAAATTGAAACTGCACGCAACCTAAGAAAGATACTTGAAGGAAGTGAATTAATTGCTCGTCCTAAAAAGCACGTGCAGGATCCGTACTCATTCCGTTGTATGCCACAGGTACATGGAGCATCAAAAGATGCTATTAACTATGTTGCTGGTGTATTACTAACCGAAATAAACTCCGTTACCGATAACCCAACCATTTGGCCCGATGAGGATTTAATTATCTCTGGAGGTAACTTCCATGGACAACCACTTGCTATAACTTTCGATTTTCTAGCAATTGCCCTTGCTGAGTTGGCAAATATTTCGGAACGACGCACTGCGCAGTTAATTTTAGGATTACGAGGACTTCCTGAATTCTTAGTGGCAAATCCAGGGTTGAATTCAGGTTTTATGATTCCGCAATATGCAGCAGCAGCAATGGTAAGCCAAAATAAGCAACTTTGTACTCCAGCATCGGTTGACTCTATTGTTTCGTCGAATGGACAGGAAGACCATGTAAGTATGGGTGCAAATGCTGCAACAAAACTACTTAGAGTGATAGATAATGTTGAAAGAATATTGGCCATTGAACTTTTTGATGCGGCCCAAGCATTAGAGTTCCGTCGCCCAGCAAAATCATCGCCATACATCGAGGAGTTTGTTGCTGATTACCGTCAAATTGTGCCTTTTGTTAAAATTGACAAGATAATGTACAAGGAGATGGATAAAACCGTTGAGTTTATACGTCAAGGAAAATTTGAGCGATAGTGTAAATGATATCAAAGAAAATCCTCGGTTATGCCGAGGATTTTTTATTTAGTTTATTTCGAGAAGTTCTATTGGTAATTTAATAACTTGCTTCAAGTCTCTACCCCAGTCGCGCATATCCGTATCGTCGGATTCGTAATGGCAAATTATTTCAACGGATAATCCATTGGAGTAAAGTTCTTCCAGACGTTTAAGTAATATTCCTAGGTAGTGCTCCGAGCATCCATTCACAAAAGTTAAGTAAAAATGAACGGTGATTCTTTGTGGATTATACTCAGTTGTATATGCCTTAAACCAACGTTGAATAGGTGCAAAGAAGGATTGAGGGTCGCTGGGTATTAAGTTTCCAATCATTGCTATTTCGCCATTCTCTTTACAGCACTTTACCTCAGGGGTTTCAGTTGTGGCGGGGATATGAAGGTCAATTAACTCAACAAGGTTATCGCTCTGAATCATAATTGCATTTATAAAGTGAAAGCCACAAATGTAAAAAAAAGTTAAAATGGAAAGCGGGTTTGGTAAAAATTTTGACGAGAGGAGTTATTTCTTTTCCTCTTTCCTCGATTCCTTAACCTTTTTAAGAAGATAATCCTTGAAGTCGTAATTGGACTGATAGAGAAGCATTATCTTTTTGGGAGGAAGGATTGTCTTAAGTCTAGTGTTGAACTCTGCAAGAAGTTCAGTTTCCTGTTTGCTCGAGTTTACATACCTATTGGTGTAATTTATTATATCGGCCTCGGATAGTTTATCCACATCCTTGGCAAATTCCTCAACAAATTTTCTGCGTTCGTTTTGAATGGCTATTTTTCGTTCCCAGTATTCATCGTAAATTGGCCAAAAAACCTTAGCCTCATCAGCTGTAAGTTGAAGTTTGTTGGTTAGAAAAGTAACTTTTTCAGCTTTTAGCGCTTTTTCCGGGTCGGTAGTTTGTGCCGATAAGGAAAGGCTAAATGCCAGAGTACAGAATACTAATAAATGTTTAATCGAAATCATGGTTCAATTTCCTTTTTCTCGTCAATAATAGTTATGCAGTTATTGCTTCGAATGTAGTACCTGCGGTACATCTCTTTTGTAACTTCATCTAAACTATCCTGTTGGCGTTGTTTCTCAATTGCGCGGTATAGGTCGATATCCTCAAAATCGGTTATGGAGCGACTCACAATCTCAACATAATCAGTACCAATCCGTGATTTGTGCTTCTGTGTTAATGGACTTGCCATGTAATATCCAAAGTAAGCTAAGACAGCCATAAATGCAAAACCAGCTGCAAACGCCAATTGAGAACGTAACGAAAATAACCAACCTTCCTTTATTGGTAAAAGTTCAAACTCAGGTTTCGAGGGTTGAATTCTATCCTGTATGCGTGAGGCTAAATTATCAAAATAACCCTCCGGAACAGAGAATGGTAAGTCTTTCCCCGCTTTAAAATCGTTAAACTCTATTTTTTCCTTCTCACTCATCTCCAGTATCTTTTCTAAATTTATGATGGTTCAAAACCAGTAAGGTTTAATCTTCCTCTAAAAATTTTTCAATTTTTTTAACCGCATGATGAAACGATGCTTTCAGTGCACCAACCGATGTTCCTAATGCCTCAGACATATCTTCGTACTTCATTTCATCGTAGTACTTCATATTGAATACAACCCTCTGTTTTTCGGGTAATTTAAGAATAGCTTTTTGCAACTTAATTTGCAACTCATTGCCATTAATGTAGGGGTCGGTTTCTAAAGTTCTGCACAATTGTTGTTCCACATCTACCAATGGCAGTAAAAATTTAGTTTTCTTTTTCTTTAAAAACGTTAAAGCCTCGTTGGTGGCAATGCGGTAAAGCCATGTGAAAAGTTGTGAATCTTCGCGGAACGATTCTAAACCACTCCACACTTTTAAAAAGGTATTCTGGACAACATCGTCGGCATCATCGTGGCTAATAACAATTTTACGAATGTGCCAGTACAAACGTTCCTGATATTTACACATCAAAAGATTGAATGCATAGTTCTTTGTATCGCTTTTGCGAAACATCTCCAGCAGTTCCCTGTCGGAATAACTATTCATTCAATCTTCAGTGTTATTTATTTACGTGCAATTGCTCTTAAGGCTGCATCAACAATGTTTGGTGTGTCAAGCCCGTACTTTACCATTAGGTCGTTGGGAGTTCCACTTTCGCCAAAAACATCGTTAACAGCAACCATTTCAAGCGGAGTAGGCATTCTGCGAGCAAGGGTTTGAGCAATGCTATCGCCCAATCCACCATTCATCATATGCTCCTCGGCCGAAACAGCGCAACGAGTTTTGCTAACCGAACGGATAATTGCTTCCTCGTCCAATGGTTTTATGGTGTGAATGTTGATTACCTCTGCAGAGATTCCTTTTTCTGCTAGGATATCGGCAGCTTCAAGTGCTTTCCAGACCAAGTGTCCTGTTGCAAAAATTGATACCTGATTTCCCTCCTGAAGGGTAACGGCTTTACCAATTACAAACTCTTGGTCTGCTGGGGTGAAGTTTGGAACTGCTGGACGACCAAAGCGAAGGTATACAGGGCCAACATGCTTTGCAATGGCTAATGTTGCAGCCTTTGTTTGATTATAGTCGCAAGGGTTGATAACAACCATATTGGGAAGCATTTTCATCAACCCCAAGTCTTCCATCATTTGGTGGGTTGCACCGTCTTCGCCTAGTGTTAAACCTGCATGCGATGCGCAAATTTTAACATTCTTATTGGAGTAAGCTACGCTCTGGCGGATCTGGTCATAAACTCGACCTGTTGCAAAAGCTGCAAAAGTTCCGGCAAACGGAATTTTACCACCGATGGTTAAGCCTGCAGCCATACCTATCATATTTGCCTCAGCAATTCCTGTTTGAACAAAGCGCTCTGGGAATTCCTTCACAAAATCGTCCATTTTAAGCGAACCAATCAAATCGGCACAAAGCGCAACAACGTTTGGGTTTGATTTTCCAAGCTCATACAGACCCGCGCCAAAACCTGAACGAGTATCTTTATTTCCAGTTGAAGTATATTTCATCCGTACAAAAATTTAATATTACTAATTACCAGCAAGTTGCATTCTTGCTTTTAACACTCATTGATATTCGGATGGAACACCCATTTTTTTGTTCATCCGTGTTTGCATAAGCTAACTTACATGGGTGTTTCATCTTTAAACAATTCTTAAACGTTACGTTTCATTCTTTCCATTGCCTCCTTGCGGATTTGTCCAATTATAACCAATTCTGCAGTGGCTTGATTGGTTGCTAGAGGTATATTATTTACATTACAAGCCTCGAGCAAGTGTCGAATATCCTCATGATGAGCTTGAACAACCTTGTGGTCGCGAAGGAAAATCACTATATCTACTTCGCCTTTCTCAATCATACTTGTAATTTCATTGTATCCACCCGACTGACCTGGACTAAGATGCCGGCATTTAATGCCCTGCTCCTCAATAAACTCAGCAGTTCTACCTGTGGCAAGTAAATTAACGCCAGGTAGCCATTCCTCGTGCTCTTTTAGGAACTTAGCAAGTTCCTGTTTTTTAGCATCGTGTGCAATTACGGCAATATTTTTCATCTCTGTGTAATTTCTAAAGATTTATTGGATTAAAAATCGCCAATAGTTTCTGGTAGTTGAGCCATCGCTTTGGCAAATTCCTCATCGCTTGGTGCTTTTCCGTGCCACTTGTGGGTGCCCATCATAAAATCAACGCCCATTCCCATTTCGGTACTCATAAGAATCACAACAGGTTTTCCATTGCCAGTGCGTTTTTTTGCTGTGGCAAAACCAGCAAGTAGTTGCTCCATATCGTTTCCATTGGCTTCCACAACATCCCAGCCAAACGATACCCATTTAGCTTTTAAATCGCCAAGAGAAACAACTGCATCAACTGGGCCATCAATTTGCTTACCGTTATAATCCACAGTGGCAATTAAATTGTCAATCTTCTTGGCTGCTGCAAACATCACAGCCTCCCAGATTTGTCCTTCCTGTAATTCGCCATCGCCATGTAGTGTGTACACAAGGCTTTTATCTCCGTTAAGTTTTTTTGCCATAGCAGCACCGCATGCAGCCGATAGACCTTGGCCTAAAGAGCCAGATGCAATTCTAATTCCTGGAAGATGCTCTGCAGGCGTTGGATGACCTTGCAGTCTGGAATCAATTAAACGGAAGGTTGATAGTTCCTTAACATCGAAATATCCACGGCGCGCTAAAACGCTATACCAAACTGCCGATAAGTGACCGTTGGATAAAAAGAATAAATCCTCGCCAACGCCATCCATGGTGAATTTCTGTGGATTGATGTTAAGCACATCAAAATACAATGCTGTGAAAAAGTCGGCACAACCTAATGACCCTCCTGGGTGTCCACTGGCAGGTTTATGTACCATACGAATTACATCGCGGCGAACCTGTGCCGCAATTTTCTTAAGATTATCAATATCAGTCATCTAGTAATGTATTTCAAAAATTTTCCCAATTTGCAAAGGTAATACTTTTTGTATTGCAAACTGCAAACAACAGTGAAAGTAGCAAGTGGTTTACTACTAATACTTTGTTAAAGAAGGTTATTTTAATTGTGTTGATGTTTGTGAGGCTATAGCCAGGTAATGGTGTATTCGTCGAAAGCATCGCCTTTGGCTTGCTCCTTGGTTAAGTCTACTTTTAAGCCAAAAACTTTCGATTTTCGAACGAGAGCATCAAGCAGCCCTAACTGTATTTGCGTGTTGAATATCTGAGTTTTACGCATGGTTATAGATTTTTCGGTTGAGGCAACTATTTCCCATCCTCGCTTCTTTGGATCCTGAACGCCTTTTTGGGCCGTAAGTATTAACGCTTTCATTATATCAAGAGGGGAACTGTTGTCTGTAATCATTTTTCCTTCCTGCATCACAGCGAAAGTCGACTCTCCAATATTGCGGCCAATTTTTATAAGATTGAATTTGCCTAACTTGTGCTCAATCCAATTGCACATATCAACGTAAACCTGAATTGGAACTTTGTTAGTGGGCTTTGATAAATCTAAATCTTTGGCCATTTCGAACAGTTCCCAGTAATCCTGCTTTTTATCCTGATAAGCCTTAAGAATATCAGTAATAGCCCAGGCATTTAATGTAACATTGTCAATTGAAGTATCCATAGTTTTAGCGTTTAGTTGGTTGTGCATAAATATTCTGACAAATATAATGTTGGATTATTTTTTTATCAGTAAGCAATCGTTTATTTGGTAAATATGACTAATTATAAAGCAATAAATAGCATAAAACAATACTTCGGTAATGAATAAGGTTGAGTTGTTGAAAAACTTCATACCGTTATAAAGTATATTTTGAAGACAAATGACATTTTGCAAAGTCGCTCAAATGGAATAACTTTGCCCGCTCAAAAATATGATATATGGGTTTACAGTGTGGAATTGTTGGTTTGCCGAACGTGGGAAAATCAACCTTATTTAATTGCTTGTCGAATGCTAGAGCTCAATCGGCCAATTTCCCTTTTTGTACAATTGAGCCAAATGTTGGAGTTATAACCGTTCCCGATGAGCGTTTAATTGTCTTAGAACAGTTGGTCAAACCTCAGCGTGTAGTGCCAACCACCGTTGAGATTGTTGATATTGCAGGTTTAGTTAAAGGAGCAAGTAAAGGTGAGGGACTAGGCAATAAGTTTTTGGCCAATATTCGCGAGACAGATGCAATTATTCATGTGTTGCGTTGTTTCGATGATGATAACATTACCCATGTTGACGGTTCTGTTAACCCTGTTAGGGATAAAGAGGTTATTGACATGGAGCTGCAGTTGAAAGATTTAGAGACCGTTGAATCTCGTATTTCAAGAACAGAAAAGATTGCCAAAACAGGTAAAGATGCCGATGCCAAAAAGGCTTATGAACTGTTAGTTAGATATAAAGAGGCTTTGGAGAAGGGTAAGTCGGCTAGAACGGTGGAGTTAACTGAGCCAGAAAAAGATATTGCCAAGGAATTTTTCCTGCTTACAAATAAGCCTGTGCTCTACGTGTGTAATGTTGACGAAGGCTCTGTAGTAAAAGGAAACAAATATGTGGAACAGTTGCATGCTTCCATAGCCGATGAAAATGCAGAGATTCTAGTTATTGCTGCAAAAACGGAGGCCGAGATTGCAGAACTTGAGACTTTTGAGGAGCGTCAGATGTTCCTTGCTGATTTAGGGTTGAAGGAATCAGGCGTAGTTAAGTTAATACGCCATGCATATCATTTGTTGAACCTTGAAACATATTTCACTGCAGGTGTTCAGGAGGTGAGAGCGTGGACATACCATAAAGGAGCATTAGCACCACAGGCTGCTGGTGTAATTCATACCGATTTTGAAAAGGGCTTTATCCGTGCTGAGGTTATTAAATACGATGATTTTGTAAAGTATAAAAGCGAAGCCGCTTGTAAAGAAGCCGGAAAGATGCATGTAGAAGGGAAGGAATATGTAGTTCAGGATGGCGATATAATGCATTTTCGTTTCAACGTGTAATTGAATAAAACTACAAATCAACCCTGCTTAAACGAGCAGGGTTTTTTGTTGTTAAACAAATCGAGTTATTAGGTATTTCGTCGTAAATTTAAAAAAACTAAAAAACTTATAGGGTATTTTAATGTTCGAGTATCATAATTGCAAACAACGGAAAAGACGCTGTTAAAAATTTAAAACATATAATTATGAAAACATTGTTGAACAATCTAAGAAAAAGTCTGAGATATGGAGCAATGGTGATTGCCTTCTTAATTTCAGTTTCGGTTATTGGTCAGGAGATTGACTATTATACCATAAGTGGGGTGCTAAAAGATTCCAAAACGAAGGAACGTATTGTGTTTGGGAATGTCTCTGTACCAGATTCAAACATAGGGACAGTAGCAAATTCCGATGGGGAGTTTACACTTAAAATCCCCAAATCTTTAAATGTAACGGAGTTTGAGGTTTCGCATTTAGGATATCATAATAAACGATTTAGCATTCCAGAGGGTGGAAAAAATGGTAATGTGTTTTTTGTTGACCCGGCTTCTGTAGAGTTAAAAGGCGTTTTTGTTCGACCCGAGGATCCAAGAAAGATTGTGTCTGGCGTAATTGATAAAATTTCAGATAACTACAGCGATGCACCAAATGCCTTAACGGGTTTTTATAGGGAAACCATTAAGCAACGCAGGGAGTACATATCGATTACTGAAGCTTTGACCGAGATTTATAAATCTCCTTATGGATTTACTCTGGAGTCTGACAAAGTGAAAATTTTGAAAGGAAGAAAAGGTAGCAATGTCAGGAAAGCTGATACTCTAATGGTTAAAATGCAAGGTGGTCCACATGTATCGCTTTATCTTGATGTGGCAAAGTACCCTGAATTGTTATTGACCAGAGAGGAAATGGATAATTATGATTATGAGATTGTGGATATGGTTAGTTTTGATAATGAATCCAACTATGTTATTTCATTTAAACCTAGAGTTAAGCTCGATTATCCATTGTACACTGGCAAGATGTACATCTCTGTAGAAACACTTGCCATAACAATGGCAGAGTTCAGTTTGGATATTAGTGATTTGGATAAGGCAACTCAGATTTTTGTAAAAAAGAAACCAGTAGGACTAAGGTTTGAACCTCAAAGCACAAGTTATTTAGTAACCTACAAAAAGCAAGGCGATAAGTATTACTTGAATTACATGAGAAATGAAATAAAGTTTAGAGCCGATTGGCGTAGAAGAATTTTTGAAACTACTTACACTATAATGTCAGAAATGGCAATAACTGAGCGTAATACCGAAAATATTACAAAAATCGCAGCTAAAGAAGCTTTCCGTCCACATGCTATACTTGCTGATAGAGTAAATGAATATTTCGATGAGAATTATTGGGGTGCATACAACACTATTGAGCCAGACGAATCAATTCAATCGGCTATAAATAAATTCAATCGTAGGTTTAAAAAACAATAAGTTGGGTTTGGTTGATTAAAGCGGCAAAGGGTAATTCCCTTTGCCCTTTAGTCTAAACCAAAAATTCATATCTTTGACTGGAAGGAAAAAAGTTTTTTTGATGAGTCTTGTAGATTTAAATAGACAAGGAAAAATAAAGAGAGATGACCTTGGTGAATTTGAGGAACTTTTTAATAGTTACTACGTTCCACTTTGTAATTATGTGTACTCAATCATTAAGGATACAGATCAATCGGAGGAAATTGTTCAAGAGTTCTTTTACACTTACTGGAAAAACCGAAAGGAAATAAGTATTAAGCTATCCTTAAAAGCTTATATGTACAAATCGGTTAGAAATAGTGCTATTAGGTATCTTCAGCATAAGCAAATTGAGGAAAAATATCGAAAACACGCTTTTGCCGAGGAGTATGTTTCATCCTCGAATAGTCTTTTAGAGGATACTGAGTTGATGGGTGTTGTTGAAAACACACTCAACCAACTTCCAGAACGGTGTAGGCAAGTTTTCGAACTGAGTAGATTTAGTGGTTTGAAGTACCATGAAATTGCGGAGATGCTTTCGATTTCGGTTAAAACAGTGGAGGCCGATATGACCAAAGCACTTATGATGTTTAGACAGAATCTTGGTAGATATGGACTAAACACTCATTAAGGCAAGAGTTTTTATATTGAAACAGAGGAATTATGGAAACCAACAGCATACAACCAAATAATTACAGAAGAATAGCTAGGTTCATTTCTGGTGAAATGAATTGGCCTGAAAGGGTATGGTTTAGTTTGTTACTTGCCTGTAATTCCAACATGAAAAGATTATCAGAAGAAATGAAAAACGACTGGAACAAAACGGGGGATTATTTTAATAATATGAATATCAATACAAGTAAGGCTTGGAGCAAACTTTACCAAAGGCTCGAGAACGATAACTTACTTTCTGCCAACGAGGAGTCAACAATAGTTCGATTTAAGCCACAGGTTTATTTGAAATATGCTGCAGTGGTTTTGTTTGCGGTTGTTATTTCGGGAATAGGAGGATACAAGTACTTTAACCCTGAACTTGTAGCTTTGGCAAATAATTCTAATCAAAATACGGTTATCACAACGCTTCCTGATGGAACTACAATATATTTGGCACAAAACTCCACGATTACATATGCAAAACGTTTTGTTGGTAAAAGTAGAAATGTAAAATTAGAAGGTGAGGCTTTTTTTGATGTTGCTAAAGATCCTGAAAAACCATTTGTAATTGAAACTAAAGCTGCTTCGGTAAAAGTTTTGGGAACATCTTTTAACCTGAAGTCTACAAATTCTACAAACTTTGAACTTAGCGTTGTTGAAGGGAAAGTTGGTGTTAATTTAAATTCCAATAAGAACGAGAATGTTGTTGCAATTGCTGGCGACAAAGTTATGACCAAGGATAATAAGTTGATAAGAGAGAGAGTGCTATCCTTCAAAACAACCAAGAGTTCAATGGTTCGTCTTCAGTTTCAGGACGAAAGTTTAAGTAGCATAATAAATGTAATAAATAAAACTTACGGGTCCAGTTTGCAGCTGTCGGGCGAAAGTCTTAAAAACAAAAAGATTTCAGTTACATTTGAGAATGATATCAGTAGTATCGTAAATATACTATCGGTTTCCTTTAACCTTGAGTTGACCCATCAGCTTGATAGCACAATTATCCTTAAGGAGAAATAACTAAGCAGAATGCTTATTGTATGAGAATCTTTTATAATTTTTTTCGATGGATATTCCTATTTGTATTGATGGGAGTATCCATTGAGGTTTTTTCTCAAGATGAAAGCCTTCTAGATAGGAGAGTCTCAATTAATATTAAAAATGTTAGTATTTATGAGGCATTAAATAGAATAGGTGAAATTTCTGGCTGTTACTTTATTTACGACAGTAAAGATGTCAGGAGCGATAAGAAACTAACATCAGTTGAGGCAAGTAATGAGACCCTTGTCAATTTACTTAGAAAAACACTAGTTGACCCTAGCCTTGAATTCAAGGTGATTGAAAAGCATGTGCTTATTTTTAAGCGAAAAATTGAAACTATAGCAATTAATGAAAGCAGTTCCGATTCCTTAAGGTATCTTCTTGTTGGAGGAAAAGTGTTTGATAAGGATACTAAGAATACCATTCCTTTTGCCACAGTTTCAATAGAAAAAATAGGACTTGGAACAATATCCAACTATGATGGGGTATTTAGTTTGAGAATACCTGTTAAATATGTCGGTTCGAATATTGTAGTGTCACACCTAGGATATCAAAGCCTATCAGTTCCCATTGAAATTCTTGAAGGGAATGTTTATAACCTATACATTCAACCCAAGTATATTCCAATTCAAGAAGTATTTATACGAAATATAGATGCTAAAGGAATTGTTAAGGCAGCAATAGAAAAGAAAAATACCAACTATAAGACCTCGGATCTCTTTTTAACAAGTTTTTATCGCGAAGGGGTTAAAAGAAACAATAGATATCTGAGTTATTCCGAAGCAGTTTTCAAAATTTTTAAATCTTCGTACAACAAGGGGGTAGAATATGACCAGGTAAGACTCTTAAAGTCCCGAAAGTTAGAACTATCCGATAGGCGAGACACTTTGATAGTTAAGCTTAAGGCAGGGATAAAGGGAGCGCTAGACCTGGATATCATTAAAAGTATGCCCGATTTTCTGGACCCTGAATACATGGATAGTTACGTTTATACAAAAGCCGATATTGTTGCACTTGGCTCAAATACTGCCTATGCTATTAAGTTTGAACAGAAGTCAAATGTAACCCAACCTTTGTTTACGGGAACTCTTTTTATAGATGTGAAAAATCTTGCATTGATTGGTGCCGAGTTTAGAATAAATCCAAAGTATGTTGAGCATTCAGCAAATATGTTTGTGACTAAGAAAGATAGGAGAATAAATGTTCAGCCAGAAGAAATAAAGTATTCAGTCAATTATATTCAACAGAATGGCAAATACTATATTCATCATGTTAGAGGCGACTTAAGTTTTAGAGTTAGAGAGCGACACCAGTTGTTTTCAAACAATTTTAGTTTATTCCTGGAATTTGTTGGGATGCAAATTGACACGCTGAATGTACAAAGATTTACACGTCGCGATATATTGAAACCTTACATTGTTTTCTCTGAAGGTGATTATACGTATGATTCAGAATTTTGGAAAGAGTTGAATGTTATTTCGCCTGAAGAAGATATAAACAAAGCCATTTCAAAAATTAATCCTAAGATTGAGAGTATTGAGAGTGAATAAGAAAAATAAAGGCCTCGGATTTATTCGAGGCCTTTTGCTTTTTATTAAAAGTAAAAATTCAGTCCTCCACCAATTAGATTGTATGCTGGGTCGGTTAACCCAATTTCGGCCTCAAAAATAAAACTCATATTTTTCTTAAGTCCAACCTCTAGGCCTACTGGTAACCATAGCAAGAATTGAGTGTCGTTATTCTCTGGGAAGTTTACATCAAGGTCTAACCCTGAAAACAGTCGTATCCCGCTTTTGATGGGAATGGTAAAGTTTAAAGTTCCATCAAGTCCGAAAACACCGAAATCGTGAGCCCCTACAGCAAGAGATATTTTTTTTGCAATCGCAAACTCAACATCGGCTCCAAAATAGTTCTCTGGGCCAAGTACTCCTATGTTTAAGCCAAAATCAATACCGCGTTTTAATCCATAACCACCATGGAGAAAAAGCATAAACTCATTGCTTCCGTTAATTAGGACTGCTGGTTCGAATCCAATGCTGAAAGTTTTGGCTTTTAACGTTTGTCCTGTATTAAATACTTGGGCAGATGAAACTCCTACTAACATTAATAATGCTACAATAATAAATGTTTTTTTCATATACTATTTCAATTAAAAATTATTCAAAAGTATAAACTATTTTTATATCAACTATCACAGAATCGATTAATTAGGTGTTTAATAAGCCGTTGCTAAAATTTATAGTTAATTCCAACGTAGAGTTTGGTTAATGATTGCGGTGCTCGTGATAGAATCCATATGGACTCTCCATAAGGCGATGCATTCCAGTGCTTTTTGTTTAAAATATTATCGGCGCTAAAAGAAATTGAAAACTTTTTAAATCTATAGCCTAAACTTCCATAAAGAATAATAGCTCCAGGGATTTTCTTCTCACCTTTATAAAAACTATTACTTGTAGCAGTCCAAACATCACCATAATATCTTGCCGTAATAGTTCCATAAAAAGATTTATAGGAATAAGATATGCTAGTGTTTAGTTTGTGTTGAGACACTTTTGGAATTTTTGATTCTGTCTCTTTGTCAATGCCGTGAGTAAAACTGTATCCTGCTGAAATAATTGCTTTAGCAATTTGGTAATTTATGTCGAGTTCTAAACCTATAATGTTTATATTTCCTAAGTTTGAGTTTATTTCAACAAATCCAGAATTAGGGTCTTGGCCTATTTGTGCTCGCATTGGGTTGAAATAGGGGTAATTCCCCTCTTGTGTTGGCGCCTCAACTGGTCTGATAATATCTTCCATAATATTATTGTAAGCGCTAAATCGCAACAGTAAATTTTTAAAAGGGTAGTAAAATCCGCTAAGTTCAATGGTTTGAACACGTTCAGGTTTTATATTAAGGTTAGGGATATGCATTGCATAAGGGTTTGCCCAATTCTCCCATCGGTAATAGTTTGAAGGGGCAATAAAGGCTGAGCCGTAAAGAGCCTTAAGGGTGGTTTTCTCGTTCATCTGGTAAACAACACCTATGCGAGGGTTTAGTGTTGACTTGTATATTGAGTTAAAATCGAATCGGCTACCCAATGTAACTGATATTTTGTCTTTAATTTTATATTCTGCCTGTATATAGCTGGCAAGATTATAGAAGTTTTGTTCACCAAAAATTGAGTCGGTTAAGCCCAGTAAACCAAAAGTGTATCCTTGTGGGTCAACAAATCCAGAGAGATTATCTCCGTATATTTCATCAAGATGAAAAGGTTCTTCTAAATTTTTAGTTTTTGGAAAAGAAATAACTTTACTCCAGGTTGAGCCCATGTTAATCATCAACTTTTGTGTTATCTCCCATTGTGCATTAATGGCTGTTTCGATGTATCTGGAGTATCCATACTTGTAACCAGCCGAACCTTTATCTAAGAAACCATTACCGTCCGAATCAATGGGAATGAAAAAGTTTGAAATGGGATTAATTGTATAATCGCCTAAGGAAATGTTCGATGTGAGAGTAAACTCTTTTCCATCTAAAATCTTATAGTTAAAGTAAAGATGCCTAACGTCTTGCCCCCAGACATTGTTTTTAACATAGGCATAATTTGTTGGAATAGTGCTGGGCGCATTCGATTCTAACTGATGTTGCCAGTCGAGGCCCAATGTCAATTTTCCATAACGAATTTTGGATAACAGATTCCAGTTCTTAATAGGATAAACTTTTTCCAAACTTCCAAGTTCTCCTTCATAATCATTTACAACTGCATAGTCCAACGAATCGGTATAATGCCTATGGTAAGGGAAGTCATTCCCATAGTAGAGTCTCCCGGAGATAATGACGTCAATGTCGTTATTTATAGATTTTCCAAAAGTTAAGTTTGATACAAGAGCATTTGTGGAAACATATCCGATTGAGCCAGCAACCCCATCTATGTCGGTGCCGTCCTTTGTAATCAGGTTTACTACTCCTGCGTAAGCGTCGGCACCGTAAATTGCCGATGCTGGACCAAATACAATCTCAACTCTTTTATAGATGTGCAACGGGATGTTGTGCCCAAAAATAAATCGCTCGCCAGTAATAGGGTTTTGGCGTTGTCCATCCTGAAGTATGAGTATTTTTTGATTTCCTTCAATCCCTCGAAACGTAACGAGAGTTTTAACCTCGCCCTGAACATCGTATGAAACATCTACGCCCGTGACGTTTCTAAATATGTCTTTCAAGTCACGCCATCCGTAACTTTCAATTTGTTCTGAGGAATAACTAATTACGGTGGCTGGAGCTTCCGATAATTTTTGCGAACGTTGGGTTGCTGTTGTTATTTGAACATTAAGCAGTTCTTCAAGACTTAAAGCAAAAACGTCATTATTTACTTCCTGAGACATGAGTTTTCCTTGGCCTAGAAAGTAAAAAAAGATGAGAAAAACTAAGCACGAACTACTTCTCACTAGTTTGTTAGATTTATCCACAAATTAAAATAGTTATTGCGAAAAAACAAGGGTATTCAATAATAATATTCAACACGATTTTATGAAAATAAACATTGATTATCGTAATAATTTAATTTTTTGCAGCATTTTTGTATTTCATTTCGTCTTTTAAGAAAACCTTGAGATATGAACGTAGAGACAAAAACCACCGCAGGCCAAGCAATGGGCATAATTGGTATAGTTCTGGCAGTTATTTCGCTAATTCTGGCCTTTATTCCTTGTATAGGAGTTGTCGCATTTCTTCCAGGTGCTCTAGCTTTAGTTTTTAGTATTATTTCCATTGTCCAAGCAGCCAATGGTTATGGTTCTAAAAGTTTGGGTATAGGCGCTTTAATTGTTTCGTTAATTTCAATTTTGCTTGCCGCAGTTTGGCTTGCAATATTCAGTGGGACAATGATGATTGCCGATAAAGCCATAAAGAATGCTGATAAAATTGAAATTTTTGGCGAAGAATTTGGCAAGGCTCTGGAAAAAGAGATTGGCGAGAAAGATGTGCATATTGAGATTGTTTCCGATAGCCTTGAAAATGCACTTAGAGATTTAGAAAAAGAACTCGACAGTTTGTCTGGAACAGATGAGGAAAAAGCCCGCCAAGCAGGTCAGGCTGCAGCAAAGGCTTTAAAGAAGTCATCAAAGATTACAATTGACACTGATTCTGTAAAAATTAGAATTGAAGCAAAGCACAATTGATAACACCATTTCAGGATAGTAATAGTAAGGTAAGCAATTCAAGGGTTGCTTACCTTATTCTGAACATCAGCTTTATGGCCATTATAATGGCCATTTTGCTTTATTCTACATTTTATAAGTTCAGCAATCATCACATTCCCGCATTGCTGACTCAAGAAACAGGAATTATTCCACCAAGTAAAGGGTTGTCGGCAAGTTTTGCTGAAATTGTTCGGGGAAATATTTCCACTGCGCTTGAACTAAATCCTCACTCCATAAGGATTTTTAGTTTTTTTGTTATTCAGTTTTTACTTAGAACCAGTGTTCTGTTTGCATTGAAAAAGCGTTGGTTACCAGTAAATAGAATGGTAACCATAGATGTTAGTATATCTGTTATCCTGTTTGTTGTTTGCTTTGCTCCTATGATAGAGTTTACACTCAAACTATTCGCCCAACTCCTGCATTAATTGTTCAAAAGTAAAACCGTCGGTTGCTTTAATCCCTTTTGGGGCTTGGTAAACTCTGCTGCAATCGGCAAAATAATCGTGCTGGTAAACGAAAATATAATCACCTCCAAGAGCTTCCTTGAGGAATGTTTCTTTTTCTTTAAGGGTTTTCAGTGGTTCAAGGTCATAACTCATAATCCAAGGTAAAGGCAAATGTGAGCGGAACGGGAACAAATCGGCAGTAAATACCAGAGTTTTCCCTTTGTACCTGATTAATGGAATAATTTGTCCTGGTGTATGTCCGTGAAACATACGAATATGCATGTTTGGAATTAATTCCGTTTCACCGTCAATCAGGCTAAGAGCTCCTCTATCTCTAATAGGGAGCAGATTCTCTGGCAAATACGTGTCGGCCTCCCTAGAGTTTGGGTTCATGGCATTCTCCCACTGTATTTTCGATATGTGATACTTTGCATTGGGGAATGTTAGTTGAAGTTCGCCATCGCTGTCGCGATAAACTCCGCCGCCGCAGTGGTCGTAATGCAGGTGGGTTAACAAAACGTCGGTAATATCTTCAGGTTTATATCCTCGTGCTGCAATACCCTGCAATAAACCTTCGCCACCAAAGGCGTAAACATGGCTCATAAACTTTTCGTCCTGTTTATCGCCAATTCCAACATCAATAAGAATAACTCTTCCATCGCTTTCAACAATCAAGGATTTTAGAGCCAAAGGAATAAGGTTGTTCTCGTCGGCTGGGTAAACTTTATTCCACATCACTTTAGGAACAACGCCAAACATTGCTCCGCCATCTATCTTAAAGTTTGATATGTTAAAGTGCGATAGTTTCATAGAATAGACATTAGATATTAGACTCAAGACAACAGATTAAAAACTATATATTTATTATGAACAGCAAATTTAGTGGAATGTTTGGACTTTTTTAATGTGAATTGACGTTTGGATAGGTGATAATGCATAATAAAATGGGCAAGCGCATCGTAATATCTAATCAAAAATTATACTTTTGACATTGATTTAACTATTACTCGAAATCATTACTTTAATAGCTATTTATGAGGCAATGTCGTTTAGTTAAGGAGATTCCGCATCAAGTGCGGAATGACAAGGGATGGTTTAAACCAATCAACAGTCATTCCTGCGAAGGCAGGAATCTCAAACTGAATAGCATTAATGCCTTAACTAAACGACATTGATTTATGAGGATTCATTTTATTGCGATAGGTGGGAGTGCAATGCACAACTTGGCCATTGCTCTTAAAAATAAGGGATATCAGATTACTGGTTCCGACGATGAGATATTTGAACCATCGCTAACCCGATTAAAGAATAACGGATTATTGCCTGCATATACTGGCTGGAATGCCGATGTGATTACTCCAGAACTTGATGCGATTGTGCTTGGCATGCATGCTCGTTCCGATAATCCTGAACTTCTGAAAGCAAAAGAACTGGGAATCAAAATATACTCATACCCTGAGTACCTTTACGAGCAAACCAAAGACAAAACAAGGGTAGTTGTAGGTGGAAGTCACGGCAAAACCACCATTACATCAATGATTATGCACGTTTTGAAGCAGTCGGGCATTGGTTTCGACTATATGGTTGGTGCGCAACTAGATGGTTTTGATAATATGGTTGGCTTTAGCCACGAAACAAGGTTTGCAGTTTTTGAGGGCGATGAGTATTTGACCTCACCAATAGACCCTCGTCCAAAGTTCCACGTGTACAAACCCAACATCGCCATTATATCGGGCATTGCTTGGGACCATATTAATGTATTCCCAACCTTTGAGAATTACAAAAACCAATTCTCAATTTTTATCGATTGTATTGAGCCCAAAGGCACCCTAATTTATTGTAACGACGATGCCGAGGTTGTTGATGTGGTAAAATCATCGAAAAGGAAGGACATTAACTATATACCATACTCAACTCAGGAGTATTCTGTGGATAATGCTGGAAACTACTCACTTGTTTCCAACGGAAACACTTTTCCCTTGAAAGTATTTGGTAAACATAATGTGCAGAATATCGGTGCAACCAAGGCTGTATGCAGTTTGCTTGGTGTAACCGATTCGCAATTCTTCAGCGCCATTGGAACTTTTAAAGGAGCGGCAAAGCGCTTACAGTGCCTAGCCGAGAATGATTCAACAAGGGTTTTCTTGGATTTTGCTCACTCCCCATCGAAAGTTGGTGCAACGCTAAAGGCGGTTCGCGAGGCATACCCAAACCGAGAGTTGGTTGCCTGTTTTGAGCTGCACACATTCAGCAGTTTGAATAAAAATTTCCTTTCGCAATACAAGGATACCTTGCTTGGAGCCGATTTCCCGATGGTTTACTTTAATCCACACACCATTGAGCATAAACGACTTCCACAAATCAGCATTGATGAGGTTAAGACTGGGTTTGGTCAGCAAAACCTTCAGGTTTACACCAATTCAGAGGAACTTTTAGCCAAGTTAAATGGCTTTAGCTGGGAGAAAAAGAATCTACTTATAATGACTTCGGGAAATTTTTCGGGAGTGAATTTGCAGGATTTGGCTGAAAAAATCGTAGGGAAGAAGTGATTTTTAAAAAATCATCCAAAAATATTTTTTCATTTTTTTTGAAAAACTTTTGCAGGAAATAAAAATTCATATACCTTTGCACCCGCTTTGATAAGGTAACACCACTTAACAAAGATTTTTAAGGCCCGTTCGTCTAGGGGTTAGGACGTCAGGTTTTCATCCTGGTAACAGGGGTTCGATTCCCCTACGGGCTACTAAATAAGAACAAAATAATAAAGAGATGGCAAATCATAAATCATCGGTAAAGAGAATTAGACAAACAGAGGCACGCAGAATTCATAACAGATATTTTGCTAAAACCACTCGTAATGCTCTAAAGGCCATTAGAACAACTACCGATAAGGCTGTTGCAACTGAAATGTTACCTAAGGTAACTGCTTTGCTTGATAAACTTGCAAAAAAGAGTATCATCCACAAGAACAAAGCTGCTAACCTTAAGAGTTCTATTCAGAAGCACGTTAACGTTCTAGCGTAATTCTCTAATAAGATATTATATGTAAAAAGCCCCATTTTGGGGCTTTTCTTATTTTATTCGGTTAGGTAATTCCAATTCGATTTTAGTAATCCCTTGAGTTTTGAATAGGGAATTTCAATAGTTATATCGCCCTGAGAATAGCTGGCAATCTCATAGGCATTGTAGTGGAGAATAAATGCTTTGCTACCAAATCCATACTCCTGCGGAAGTTCATATTTGTTATTGGCAAACCAAAATGCTCCAGAATCTCTATCGGATTGGTATTTTTCGTTGAAGGCAGTTTCGGCTACTTTGTAAAAATCATCAATATTTTCAAAAATATCTGCCAATTCAAGTTTTTTCGATTTTCGTATGTCAAGGTTTTTGTAGTGGTAGCTTTGCATTCCATGTGCACCACCCATATAATCGGCATAAAAGTACCTGAGGGTAAGTATTTTGCCATCATTTCTCATCACCTCAAAATTTATCTTCACAAACCATTCTATGTTTGATGCGTTGGGGAATGAACTTGAGAAATCCACAAAGGAGCTGTCGTACCTATAGGATATGTCAACCAGTTTATTCTTAAATGCTTCAATATGGTTAACCTCAGAACTATCTTCAATCATCAACAGATAATCAGAATATATACTTTCGGATAATTTACTGGAAATCCTTTCGGGGAATGCTGGGAACGAAAAGTTTAACTTTAAACAAGCAGACTCAGCGTTGTTACAGCCCCTTTTAAAAACTACAGAGTCAGCAATAATAGTTAGGGGAGCGCGCGGGTTGCTGAATTTTGTGCTGTAAATATAGTATGCTCCAACTACAACGAGGAGCAATAGGGGGAATTTCCAGTTAAAGTTCTTAATCATTTTGGACTGTTTGATTTTAGCGAATGTAGCAATTTTTATGTGATAGTGAGGTTTTACGGGTTTTTCTTGTAAAAATCTACGCCAAAGCCTGCCACCAGATGAAATGCAACGTTGAATAAATTGGCGTGTCCATCGTTAATTTTGATGTAGGTGTACGATACCGAGGATTTAGCCTCAAGGTTGAAGTGTACCTTGTTGAAAAGCCTGATAGGTTTTCCAATGCCAATATTCAGGATTGGGCCTGAAATAAAATAGCCCATATCCCAGCTGTCGCTCGAATTTCCAAACTCCTTGTTCCTAATTTTCGACTCAGGGTGAGTTAGTACTACTCCTAGTCCAACCCTGTACCTAAATAGGCGTTCTTGGTAGCAACGATTCAATGTGAGTATGTTGAAACCGTGAGAAATGTTGAATTTCTGCACCTCATCATCGGTGTTGTTTAGATATAGTTTGTGATGTATTGCCTCGAATTCCCATCCACGATTGTTGTTCCAACGGGTAATCCGCCAATCCCAGTAGACTGGAGGCGTGAAGGCTTCGGTTCTAAAACGAGCCATTAGTTTGATGTTTGGATAACCCTGTTGGTGTATTGTGAGTGGCGTTGGAACGTTGTAAGCCCCACCACAGTGAAGTTCGAACGACCATTTTACCTGACCTAGCAGGTTGAGGTGGCTAGAAGTAACTAATAGAACGATAACAATAATTCTTGCCATAGTTTCAATTATTAGTTGCCTGATTGATTGCAATATAAGGTAAATTTTAATAACTTCGGTTAAGATATTATAATTGGCATGGAACAGGAATACAAGCGCCTTACAATTAAGGATTGGGCCGTTGAGGATAGACCCCGCGAAAAAATGCTGCAGAAAGGAATTGGCAGTTTAAGCGATGCTGAACTCATTGCCATACTTTTACGCTCTGGAAATTCTGACGAGACTGCCGTTACGGTAGCACAACGCTTGCTTACTTTGGCTCACAACAATTTGAATGAGTTGGGAAAGTTTACCTTGCATCAAATTACAAAGATTA
The DNA here is from genome assembly GCA_029560875.1 of Bacteroidota bacterium. GTDB lineage: Bacteria > Bacteroidota > Bacteroidia > Bacteroidales > Tenuifilaceae > SB25. The sequence continues at coordinate 70,563 of JAKQKB010000055.1, forward strand.
AAGGGATTGGCGAGGCCAAAGGCATTGCCGTTTTAGCTGCATTGGAGTTGGGTCGGCGAAGGAAAGGCGTTGAGGTACTGAGCCGCGAAAGGATTACTTCGAGCCACGATGTTGTGGAAATTTTCCAGCCAATGCTTGCCGATTTGCCACACGAGGAGTTCTGGGCACTATTGCTTAATAAGGCAAACAAAGTGATTGATAAGGTAAGGGTAAGTCAGGGTGGTGTTGCGGGAACTGTTGTGGATGTTCGAATAATTGTAAAGGCGGCGGTGGAGAAATTGGCATCGTCGATTATTATTGCACACAATCACCCATCCGGTAATCCAAAACCCAGCGATAAAGATCTGAGCATAACCAAAAAGTTGAAGGATGCTGCTAATTTGTTCGATATCGCCTTGCTCGACCATTTAATTATAACTGATAACGAGTGCTACTCGTTTGCCGATAATGGTAATTTGTAGCATATTTACAAAAACTTAAAACCATGAAGTACTTTTTATCAATGTTGATATTTCTATCATCAATAACCTATTCAATTGCGCAGGACTATACAAAACTATACGAGGGAAAAGTGTTTAGCGTTAAGGATGCGGCTTTACCATACAGAATAATGTATCCTAAAAATTTCAATCCGAAACAAAAGTATCCACTAATTATATTGCTGCATGGAGCAGGTGAGCGTGGCTCCGATAATTTAAAGCAGTTAACGCATGGGGCATCAATGTTCGCTAGTGATTCCATTAGGGATAAGTACCCCGCAATTGTAATTTTCCCTCAGTGCGATATAAGTAGTTACTGGGCAAACGTAAAGATTAATCAGGATGATAAGGGGTTTCGTTCCTTTCAGTTTTTTCCGGAAGGGAATCCTACTCCGCCCATGGAGTTGCTTGTGAAGTTTGTTAAGTCGATATCAAAGGAAAAGTATGTGGACAAAAACAGAATCTACGTTGGTGGCCTATCGATGGGAGGTATGGGTACATTCGAGTTGCTATACAGATTGCCAAAGGTTTTTGCGGCAGCATTTCCTATTTGTGGTGGAAGTAGTCCAGATGTGGCAAAGAAATACGCCAAAAAGGTAAAACTTTGGATTTTTCATGGCGAAATGGACGAAGTGGTCTCTGTTGAATATTCCAAGCAAATGCACAAGGCTATTCTCTCAAATGGTGGCGAAGCTAAACTTACACTTTACCCTTTTGTCAACCATAACAGCTGGGAGAATGCTTTTGGTGAGCCAGACCTGATGCCCTGGTTATTCAGCATCAAGAAATAATTAGTGCATTTTTAGTAACGACTCAAGTATTGTTTCCACTCCAGCGATGTTCCGTGGAATACGTTGAAATCGACCTTGCCGTGAACCCCTCGGAGTTTACCTGTGTGTGAGTACTGCCAGAAAACCCAAGGTCTGCCAATATCTGGTTTATGGTCAAAGGAGCAAATCCAAATATCGTTATCGGGAAAATTTTCTTTAATATAATGCTTATAGGTATCCTCGTTGGTGTAAATCAACACTTTTTTCCCTGCTTTTCGCTCAACTATAGTAACGAATTCCTTTAAGTCGGCAACAATCTCTTTTCTTGGTCGACGTATTACATTGCCCCACTCTTCCACGTCGACAACCGGGGGTAAATCGAACTCATTAAGGTTTACTCTTCGGAGGAAATTATCGGCCTGGCGAACGCCGTCGCGGTTAAAGTTAAAGAAGTGGTAGGCACTTACGGGTATTCCTGCTTTTTTAGCCCCTTCAAAGTTCTTTTGGAAGGTTTTGTCAGGTAGCGTTGCTCCCTCGCTTGCCTTAACAAAGGCAAAGGATACATTCTGATTTTTTACTCTTTCCCAATCTATTTTCCCGGTATGGGCCGATACGTCGATACCGCGGATAATATATCTATGGTCGGGTGACGATAAAAACCGAACAAGTAACCAAACACCCAGAGCTGTGAGGAATAGTGTTACAGGGAGTACCCAACTTTTATTATTCTTTTTTTTCGCCATATTCTATTTACAGCCCACAAAATTAATAACCGAGCGCAAACCTAAGCTATAAACAAATGGAAAATTAAAATAACTTATCAACCATATTGTCAAACTGTTTGAAATTTCAAAAAAATCATCACTTTTGTAGTTTAAGGTAGTTTGAGCAAAATATTAATATCAATCCTCCGTGCTATGGCTTATAAAAGCAATCATATCAAAAGAGCGCTATTACTGACGTTGTTGGTTCTCATTATACCTGTTTTCCCGCTAAAAGCTGAAACATACGTTAAGAAGTTAAAGCAAGTTTCCTTGGGAGTTGATTCTGTTGAATTAGTTACTAAAGTTGGAGAGCCCACCAACAAGGAGACTGTAATTCGTTACTACTATGGAAAGAACGAGGCCATAGTGATTGATAGCACCATTAAGGATATCCGCTTGGCGGAATCGCATAAAAAAATAAAAATCCGACTTAAAAGGGAGAAAAGGGTCGAAAAAGAATCCTCGCCTATAGCCATGCTAAGAATTGGTATGCCTGTAAGCGAGGCATTAGAGAGGGCTGGGGCTCCTGATAGTATATTGCAAGGAGAGGATTGGTACTATTCTGATAGGAATAGGGTTGAGTTGGTGCAAGGAAAGGTGCGCCATATAGAAGTTCACTTAAAGTCATCGCTCGAAACGCTTGATTGGGTTTGGCTAAATTTCACAAATGGCGGATTGCTATTTATGAATCTTACTTTGGCTTTTATTATGTTTGGAGTGGCATTGCAAATAAAACTCGAACATTTTAAACTGCTAATAGTAAGTCCAAAGCCAGTTGTTCTAGGATTTGTATCACAATTTATTGCATTGCCTTTTTTTACTTTTATTCTTGTGTTAATTATTAGGCCGACACCCAGCGTGGCTATGGGAATGATACTTGTTGCCGCCTGTCCTGGTGGTAATATATCGAACTTTATTTCGTCGATGGCCAAGGGCAATGTAGCATTATCAGTAACACTAACTGCGATTGCAACTGTTGCTGCTGTTTTTATGACTCCTTTCAACTTTGCGTTTTGGGGAAAGTTATACTCAGAAGCATCCAACTTGGTTATTCCTATTGAGATTGATGCTTGGGAGATGATTAAAACTGTTCTTATTCTGTTGGGAGTTCCAATTGTTTTGGGTATGTTGTTTGCAAAAAAATTCCCTGTTACTACCGAAAAAGTTTTGAAACCCATAAAAGTATTATCGATAGTGTTTTTTATGGGCTTTGTTGTTGCAGCATTTGCTTCAAATTTTCAGTATTTTCTAAAGTACATACATCTTATCGCACTAATTGTTATTGCGCATAATGCTTTAGGTTTAGGAGTTGGCTATTTAATACCAAAGTTGTTCAAGTTGCCCCAAAAGGATAGGCGAACTATAGCCATTGAAACAGGAATTCAGAATTCAGGACTTGGCTTGGTGCTAATTTTCAATCCGAATTTATTCGATGGACTTGGTGGAATGGCATTTATTGCCGCGGCTTGGGGTATTTGGCATATCATATCAGGTTTGTCATTGGCCTATTTTTGGTCGCGCAGACCGCCAGTTGAAGCATAAAATAATTATCAAAATACAATAATACTATATGCCGACAAGCAGAGAGAACATTGAGAAATGGTCGTGGAAGTATTGGTTGTTACGCCATTATCAGGATTTTATTTTCCGTCTTTACTTCAAAACAGAGATTGTAGGGTTAGAAAAACTTCCCCCAAACACCACGTTGATATTTGCCCCCAACCATCAGAATGCACTGATGGATGCATTGGGCATGCTATCGCTTTACCCAAATTGGCAGCCAATATTCCTTGCACGAGCCGATATCTTCAAAAAACCTTTGGTGATAAAAATTCTAACTTTTTTGAAGATAATGCCCGTGTACCGAATCCGTGATGGTTACGAGAACTTATCGCTTAACGATGAGATTTTCCTTAAAACAATGGATGTCCTCAACAATAAGAATGGACTTATTATCTTGCCCGAGGGTAATCATGCAGAGTTTAAACGTTTGCGTCAACTTAAAAAGGGGATTGCCCGTATTGCCTTTCAGGCTGAGGATGCATCAAATGGTACATTAAATATTCATATTGTTCCTGTTGGGTTGGAGTATAGTAACTACGTTCGATTCCATAGCAAATTCCTTATTCGAATTGGTCAGCCTTTCGAGGTGAGCAAGTATTTGGATTTATATCACCAAAATAAGGCGTTGGCCTACAATGCTCTTATTGCGGAGTTGGAACAAGGGATGAAGAAGGAGATGATTCATATTAAGGATGAGGAGCATTATAACGCTTTTATCACCCTGTGCGATTTGTTTACCGAACGATTCATTAAGAATAGGAAGCTTCCTAAAACTCAGAATCAAAAGTTTTTAATTGATAAGGATTTAGTAATTAAACTTGATGATTTAAAGGAAACCAACGCTACTGAATTTATCGATTTAATGGCAAAGGCTAATGAGTACAATGCCTTACTGAACGAAAACCGTATTTGCAAAAAGGCTGCTCCATTGACAAGTAAAAAAGCGTATTCGCTGCCAATTAAAGCCGTTTTATTGCTCGCAACACTTCCTTTGTTTGTATATGGTGCCATCAACAACTTTATTCAAATTTTTACTCCGTATAAGTTGAGTTTGAAATTTCAGGATGTTCAATTTCGTAGTTCTATTAGGCACGCTGTTGGGTTGATATTATTCCCGTTGATGTACATAGTTCAAACCCTAATATTTGCTCTGATAGTAAAGGATGGCTTAATCACTTTGGCTTATTTCGTTTCTTTACCATTAGGCGCATTTGTGGTTTACCATTGGCGTAGGCATTTTATAAAGTTTGGCAGAACAATATCGGTGTTGAGGTTTATTAAAGCTAAGCCCGATAAGACAAAGCGTATAAACGAACTTTTTGCGGAATTATATAGCTCAATGGAAAGTTTAGTATCGTAAACCAAAATAAAAAAGCGACCAGAGGGTCGCTTTTCTTTTATTACTTCTTACCTTTTTTTGCAAGTTTGTGGTCTTTAACAAATTTCTCAAGAACACCCTTAAGGTCAGGTAATCCAATCTCAGCCAAATCGTAGTAAACACGAGTTGTAGGTTTCTTAATCTTGATAATACGGTTAAGGTCAATTGGAGTACCAATAATAACTGTGTCGCACTCAGTTTTATTGATAGTAGCCTCAAGGTCTTTTAGCTGTTGTGTGCCATAACCCATTGCTGGAAGAATACGGCCAATGTTTGGATAAATCTCGAAAGTTTCTTTTAGTTTACCAACTAGGTAAGGACGAACTTCAACTTCCTCAGAAGCACCAAATTTGCGAGCAGCAATAGTACCAGCACCAATCTTCATTTCACCGTGAGTTAAGGTAGGGCCATCCTCAACTATTAAGCAACGTTTTCCGTTGATAAGTTCTGGATTGTCAACTTTAATTGGAGAAGCACCATCAACAACAATAGCTTTTGGATTTGTTTTGCGGATGTTTTCGCGTACAATCTGAATACCTTCTGGAGATGCTGAATCCATTTTGTTAATAACAATAACATCAGCTAAGCGCATATTAACCTCACCAGGATAGTAGCTAACCTCGTTACCTGCACGGTGAGGGTCTGCAACCGTAATTGTTAAATCTGGTTTGAAGAAAGCGAAGTCGTTGTTTCCGCCATCCCAAAGGATAACATCGCAACCATCTGGGTCTTTCTCAGCATCACGAAGGATAGCCTCGTAGTCAACACCAGCGTAAATAACGTTACCACGTACTACGTGTGGTTCGTACTCTTCCATTTCCTCAACGGTACATTTGTGCTTTTTCAAATCTTCAACCTTTGCAAAACGTTGAACTTTTTGAGCAACTAAGTCGCCGTAAGGCATTGGGTGACGAACAGCCACAACCTTTAAGCCAAGACCCATTAGGTACTCAACAACTTTACGTGAAGTTTGAGATTTACCGCAACCTGTACGGGTAGCAACAACTGCAATAACAGGTTTTTTGCTCTTTATCATTGTCTCGTTAGGACCAAGTAGCATAAAGTTAGCGCCAGCAGCGTTAACGATAGAACTTAGGTTCATAACGCGATTGTAAGGAACATCGCTGTAGGAGAAAACGCAATCCTGAACGTTTTTCTCCTTAATAAGTTTTACTAAATCTTCCTCAGCAACAATTGGAATACCCTTTGGGTATAATTTGCCTGCTAGTTCAGCAGGATATTTACGACCGTCGATATCGGGAATTTGAGCAGCGGTGAAAGCTACCACATTGTACTCCTTTTTATCGCGGAAAAAGGTGTTGAAGTTGTGGAAATCGCGTCCAGCAGCTCCGATAATTACTACATTACGTGCACTCATAAAACCTCCTTAAAAAATTAATAGTTAGTATTTAGGTTAAATTTGATTTTTAGCTTTCACAAATTTATGCGTTTAAAAATCAGAGCAAAGTTGATATGGTTTTTTTTGAATTGACCAAAATTCCTATTTACTTTTTTATTGCAATACAATATTGTTAATCAATGTGTTGTGTTGATGTTTGAAAAAATATGTTAAGAAACATGTGGTTGTTGCTAAGGGATTGACTGTGTGCCAAATTCAGTTTTTTCTTTTTATTCTAAACAAATTGCCTTAAATTTACTTTAATGGATGTGGAGTTCGGAAACCACAATAAAAAACGGGGCGATACCGAAAAGCCTTAAGAGTAGGTTAATTCAACACATCATAATGCTATGAAAAAATCAACATTTACAGTTGCTTTGTTGGCCGTGATCTCGATTACCCTGATGAGTTTTACAAAACTTGGTGGTGACGAGAAACAAATAAAACTATCAGATATTAGCGCTTCGCTTAGTGCTTTTCAGGGAGTTGAGGGGCAGGATTTTATTGGCAATTCAATTGCTTACAAAGTTGTTGATAAGGATAAGTACGATAATGTCTTTAAGGAGTCCGCTCTTGTATATGCAACAATAATGCAGGTAAACGGAACCATTGAAGGCATTAACAAGGGAACTATCGCAACCGATAGCGATTTTGCCAAGGCAAATATTGGCTTTGCCACAAAGGATATTCCTGAAATGAAGGCAAGAATAGAAAAGTTGCAGGAACAACTTAAGACTTTAAAGCCAAAGGACGATTTTAAAGGTTTGGAGATGAAAAAAGTGCCAAAAGCTGCCGATGGAATTAACCTTGCACAGAAACAGTTAACCGAATCGTCTAACCTGCTTCCAAAAATTTCGGAGAATCTTGTTGAGGTTGCTAAAAAAGTAATAAAGAAATAGAAATAAAGGAGTACAGAAAAAGGCCGATTTAATCGGCCTTTTTCTGTTTAGTTGCTTTCCAAAAGTTGCAGTATCTCGTCCATTTTTGGTGTCAGAATAATTTCCGTTCTTCTATTTTTTTGTCGTGCCTCAGCAGTTTTTGCCTTATCAACAGGCAGGAACTGGCTACGTCCAGCAGCAGTAATCCTTACAGGGTCAATTTTTGAGCCATTAAGTAGAATACGAACAATTGTTGTGGCGCGTTTTACACTCAAATCCCAGTTGTCGAGCATATCGCCTGTGCCTTTATAGGGAACATCGTCGGTATGGCCCTCAACCATAATGTTGATATCCTTATTTTGTTCGAGTACGGGGACTAGTTGCTTTAGTGCCGCAGCACCCTTGGCGTCAATTTCGTACCTGCCCGATTTGAACATCAATTTCTCCTCCAACGAAACGTAAACCTTGCCGTTCTGCATCGTTACAGTTAAGCCTTTACCTTCGAATCCGAATAGCGCATCGGCTACCTTTTTGCGAAGAGCATTCATTATAGAGTCCTTGCTGCTAAGGATTCTCTCAAGTTCAAGTAATCGGGCGTTTCTTTCCTCTAAATCCTTGCTCATCTTTTCAAGGTCGGCCTGCATTTTATCCAAACCTAGTTTACGCTGGTATAATTTACGCTCTAGTTCTTTTAGCGCATCCTCTTTTTCCTGGAGTTCTTCCTGTGTTTTTTGAATCTGAACTAGCAGTTTGCGGGTTTCATCCTTGCTACCCTGCATAACACCCTCCTGTAGTTGCTGCAAATCGGCATAACGCTCCTTTAGGGTGGCCAGTTCCTCCTTTATTTTGTTGAACTCAACAATGCGGTTTGCGCTATCGGAGACTAATCTTTCGTTGCTTGTTTGCAAAAGCCTCGATTTTGAATCGAGCTCCGCATTTTTAGTGCTCAACGACTCATTTTCAGTAGATAGTTTATCGCGTTCCTCCTCGCACTTTAAGTTTTTATCTTGTAATGCTTGGAATTCTTTTGCGGGAACGCATGCTGTTAAAACTAACAAACCAAAAATTGTAGATTTGATGATATTCAGCTTTATTGACATAGGTAAAGTGTGTGTTTTGAGCAAATATATAAATATTCACATCAGAAAAACTCACAAAAAGCTAATTATAATTAACAAAATCCGAATAGTTATAAATAACCCCTTCAATATTTAGAACGTATAATATCTTTGCACATGTAACATTTTTGTATTTTTATTGTTCTAAATTGAAGTGAAAACTGGAAGTATGAGCGGTAATTACAAACTACTTGATGGTATTAACTCGCCAGAGGACCTAAAGAAGTTGAAACTTGACGACCTTGAATTGCTGAGCACCGAGCTTCGCCAATTCATTATCGACGTTGTTTCAACCAATCCAGGTCATTTTGGTGCCAGCTTGGGTGTTGTTGAGCTTACGGTTGCTCTTCACTATGTTTTCAATACTCCGTATGATAGAATTATTTGGGATGTGGGGCATCAGGCCTATGGCCATAAAATCCTTACAGGACGCAAAGATGTTTTTCATACCAACCGTAAGTATAAAGGAATAAGCGGTTTCCCAAAGCGTGAAGAAAGCCCTTACGATGCATTCGGCGTAGGACACTCATCCACATCAATTTCTGCGGCGCTGGGTATGTCCATTGCCTCAGGAATGAAAATGGAGCCACGACAAGTTGTTGCCGTTATTGGCGATGGTGCTCTCACAGGCGGTATGGCCTTTGAGGGGTTGAACCACGGGGGTAGTATAAAATCGAACCTACTGGTTATCCTAAACGACAACAATATCTCTATAGACCCAAGTGTTGGTGCACTAAAAGAGTACTTGCTCGATATTACCACATCAAAAACATACAACAAGCTTAAAACAGAGGTCTGGGATTTACTTGGCAAAATTGATAAGCTTGCACCCAAAACCCGTTCCGTTATTCAGAAAATGGAAAATGCTGTTAAAGCAGCATTGCTTAAGCAGAGTAACATGTTCGAGTCCATGGGTTTCCGTTACTTTGGCCCCGTTGATGGTCACGATGTGGTTTACCTTGCCAAAGTTCTGGATGATTTAAAGGATATTCCTGGCCCAAAACTTTTACACTGCATTACAGTTAAAGGAAAAGGTTATTCTCCTGCCGAGGAGAACCAAACAATGTTCCATGCTCCTGGACTGTTCAATAAAACAACTGGCGAAAGAATTGTAGTTACAAGCGATAAACCCACACCGCCTAAATACCAGGATGTATTCGGCGAAACATTGGTTGAACTTGCCGAAAAGAACGATAAAATTGTAGGTATTACTCCTGCTATGGCAAGTGGTTGCTCCATGAATATCTTAATGGAGAAGATGCCCAAAAAGGCGTTTGATGTTGGAATTGCTGAGCAGCACGCCGTAACATTCTCGGCCGGATTGGCTGCCGAGGGACTTGTTCCGTTCTGCAATATCTACTCAACCTTTATGCAACGTGCCTACGACCAAGTAATTCACGATGTCGCATTGCAAAACTTACAGGTTGTTTTCTGTCTCGACCGTGGAGGCTTGGTAGGCGACGATGGTGCTACGCACCACGGGGCATTCGACATTGCCTATATGCGTTCCATCCCGAACATTACCGTTACAGCACCAATGAACGAGGAGGAACTGCGCAATATGATGTACACCGCCCAACTCGAAGGTATGGGGCCATTCTCTATTCGCTACCCACGCGGCAATGGGGTTATGGTAGATTGGCGCAAACCATTCAAAAAACTTGAAATTGGCAAAGCCAACGTTTTGCGCAATGGAAATGATATAGCGATTCTGACCATTGGTCATATTGGAAACTTGGCTGCAAAAGCCGCCGATATGCTTGAGGCCGATGGAATAAGCGTTTACCACGCCGATATGCGCTTTGTAAAACCAATCGATACCGATGTGCTAAAATTCGTTGGCGAAAACTTTAAGACCGTAGTAACCGTTGAGGATGGCTGCTTGCCTGGCGGTTTTGGAAGCGCTGCATTGGAATGGCTGAACGATGCAGGCTATGCAATTAGGGTTATTCGCCTTGGAATCCCCGATAGTTTTATTGAGCACGGAACTCAGCAACAACTCTATGCGGATTGCGGCTACGATATTGAGAATATCTACCAAACTGCAAAGATGTACTCTCCAAAGAAAGTCAACATGAGAGTGAGTTAATGGGAGAATAAGTTATTAGAATAATTGGGGGTTTCAATTTTCGCAAATTTGTTGTTGGTTTAAAATAAACTTTATATCTTCGCACCCCGAAAGTTCATTCAAATTTTGCCCGGATGGCGGAATTGGTAGACGCGCTGGTCTCAAACACCAGTGAGCTCACCCTCGTGCCGGTTCGATCCCGGCTCCGGGTACAACGCAAAAGCCCTCGTTACGAGGGCTTTTGTCATTTATAGAGGTTTGTGTATTTAACTGTTTCTTGCTTCAACTCTTAACCATTTATTTCTACCAATGGTTAGTGTTCCAACTAGGAAAACCAAAAGCAGAACAAGCACTGCAATGCCAATGTTTTTAGTTAATGGGCTATTACCTGTGAATATTATAATTCCCACAACTGGAAATAATCCAATAATAAAAGGCATTCGCCTATTTAAAAACTCACTTCCGATTATTGATATTGTGGAGTTTGGCTCAATGTTACTTATGTTGATTTTTGTACTTCCACACCAATGCGTTTTGGCATATAACTGTTCGTTTTCTAACTCTGTGGGTATTTCAATGCTCTTTTCTTCACCGTTTTTTAGATTGGCTATTTTATTCTTTCCAACAAATAACTCGTAAGTACAATGCTTGTTGAAATTTTCGTGGGGACGTTTGATTTTTAATGTTTTCATTATGTAACATTTAAGACAATAAAGAATATTCTTAGTAATTGCTAATACTGGCTAATTCAACTCGAAAGTAATAATAATTTTCTATTTTTCATCGCTCAAGTTCTGCAGAAGACGCAAATAAATAAACTACGTTCGCTTATAAAGCACCTTAGTTGGCTGCACCTACACAAAAACTCTCCAGCGTGGTGTAGCCACCTGAAAACGTTAAATTTTTCTTGTTGTTTTTTTTGACGTTTTCAAGTCCTCCTGTCGACGGACGTTAGAAAGTATTTGCTCCGTTAGCATTCGTCTTATGAAGAGTGCGGTATTATAATATCAAAACAGCATTTAAAAACAAATGAGTTTTACCTATTTTCGACCAACCTTGCGTTTAGCCCTATCGTCCCATTGCCAGTAACAACCACAGCCACTACCGCTCGATATTTTCATCTGTTTTTTGCGCTCGGAGCAACCAAAAAACATATTGAATCCAAACCTAAGGTTTGCATTACGGGCCTTTTCGGGGTAGAATGCAACCATAACGTTATCGGACATCATATAAAACTGAAACTTTTCGGTTCCCCAGCCAAAGCCCAACCCTACATTAAGAAACGAGCCATTCATTATGGAGTAGTTTAGCGCCACTGAGCTACCCTTTTTGCTGTAAGCCATAGCTGTTGCAGTAAAACCAATAATAGGCCTACCAGGATACCACTCGCTACGCACCAAACCTCCTACCTTTACCCTATCGGCAATTGGGTAGGTTCCGCCAAAGTAAACCTTTGGATTAAGAAAAGTTATAAAGCCCTTTTGTTTAGCCTTAAACTGAAGTTGATTCTCGAGCGAATCGGTTAGTTCATTAATGTAATCATCAGGATTGGCAAGGTCAGTGGCATCGGCTCCACTGTATGCGAAACTTCCCTTATTCTCCAACCGTGTGGTTTGCTTATGCCACCATATCAACCCTAAATCCAAAACGCTACCGCTCCAAGTAATATCGTTGCGTTTCCAAATAAATCCCAAATCGGCAGCCAGGCCCTGATTTCCAAAGTTCAGCAAGAAACTCATTGGCGAAAATCCATCGGGTGTAACGCCTGTAACATTACCCTGAGCATCGGTTGAAACGCTAACCGGGTATGCAATATCTATTTTCGGGTTCCATTCGCCGTAAAGGTTATGTGTTAGGGCATCACCCTCAACCTTAATGGGCTTTCGACGTGTAAATACACCACCCAAGCCAAACAGAACCTTAGCGTGTGCTCCAACGGTTAAATCTTGGTCAACCACCCTTGAGTAACCAAACGAGAACTCCCGGTAGTACATAGCATTAACACCAGGGTTACGGGTTTTAAGCCCATCGCCCAAGTACTGGGTGTTGCCATCGATAAACATTGAGAGTAGTTTTTTCGATGCAAAAATCTTTGTTTCAATCCTCTCGGTCCATGCAAAGCTGAAGTACTGTTTGTTGTCGTACATAAATCCAAACGAAACTGGGGTGTAATGAACCTCGCCCGATACAAAATCCCAACTGTGCATTTTGGAAACTAGGGCATTTAAATCCAGATTCGAAGAGCCATTGGCTATTGTACTATACGAGAACGCTGTGGAGTTAAAGTTTAGGTGCAACGACGATAGCAATGGCAACCCCACGTACTGCTGGCAATTTATTTGAACGGCGGGGTTTATGAAATTTGATTGAGGGACGTTGTGCATCAGGAATAAGGTGTGGTCCTGCTGTGCCACCAGCGCATTGTGCGCGATAACCATTATAAAAACTAAAATTGCAACCTTAAGCACCCGCATAAACTATTTACTTGAATAGACAAAATCAACCCTTGCCGCCACTTGAATCTTCAGTCCATAAAGGTTAAAGTAATTTGCATTCTCTGGGGTAATAGCATCCTCGGTAATTTCCAATCCGCTGTAAATAACAACATAGTGGCTGTTAGCCAATAAATCAATCCGCTCCCTAGCAAGGTCAACCCTAAACGACTCGAACCTGTTGGAAACTACACCATCAAAAACTGTAGCGGCAGGGATTTCAGCCCTCGGAATATAAAGCGAATCGATAACAGTATAGCCTCCATCTAAAAAGTAAATTTGGGCAAAGCAGCGCATTGGATAGCTGTTCCACACATTAGTGCGAATCATAAAATACTCTATCATCTCGGCTTTGCTATATATCTCCTGAATATTAAAGGCAACCGTATCGGCATAAAAAGCAAATTCGTACTTTGCCCAATCGGGAACATCCTCGGTTAGGTTGATTGTAGGCAATCCGAGTGTAAAAAAATTGGTTGTGGACTTTACCTCCGTTATCCCAACGGGGAAAGAATACGACGGAGTCACTGTAACCCCATTGGGCATAGGTTCAATATTCCTAGTGCAGTTTACCAGAAAAAATCCTAAAAAGCATAAGAATAACAGCGTATTTCTGTTCCTCAAAATTATCACTCAGATAAAATTATGAAGTAAGTTACAACATAATTAGGACATAACATATCAAGAACTACAAAGAGTGCATTTTATTATACTCACGCTCCAATAGTTCTCGTGTTATTGGTCGGCCATGAGCAGGTAGGAATAGCGTGCAGTTTGTTTTCAGCAACTTGCCCCAACTGTCAATTAGTGTTTTTACATCGTCGGCAAAAGGCGGAAATACTGAGTTGCTGAAGATTCCAAAAAGGGCATCGCCTACAATTACAACTTCATTGTCCACAATAACGCTAATTGAGCCTATAGAATGTCCGGGTGTTGAGATAACCCTAATGTTGGCATCCTCTACATTCAAGACCATTTCGTCGAGTACAAGCAACTCCGGACGAAAGTGCTTGAACTTTAGCTTATACCTAAAGCAATGATTTCCTAAAAAAGAGATAACCCTAGAGAATCGGTTTGTGCCTTTGGGTGCAGGGGAAAAACCACGCAAGGCAAACTCTTCCTCAGCATTTCCAAGAATTATCCTATACCCCTGCTCTTCCGATAATCGCTCGGCATTCTGGCAATGGTCAAAATGGGTATGGGTTAAAATTAGGTATCGGTCGGCTTGCAATGAGTTCGATACTTTTGCAATTCTTCTTAATAGCCTACGATACCCAAGTTTTTTCCCTGTATCAACAAGAATAAGAGTGCTTTTCAATGGAATGAGGTAGCAGTTACACCTACCAAATAATACCCTGTAAATACTGATTCCATTGCTTGTTGACCAGCGTTTCATTGAGTGAAACCTAAAAGTTTGAGTAAATAACGTCTCCTTTATTATTGACAATCAGGTAAACCAGTTTTTCGCTCGATGCACTTTGCCCAATCAGGTTGATTTCGTTGCTCGATATGCTAAAGACTTTAGAGATTGAGTACGAGTTAACTGATTTTACTGGGATTAGTTTCTCAACCCGTCCATCGCTAGAATTTATAACTGCAATTAGATGAGCAAAGACACCTGAGGAGTTTGCTACAACACCCAATTTATCGTCGGTGTACGACTGGTAATTAACAAACGCCAACACTTTACCCTCCGAGTTAACTACATCTACCAAATTACCTGTTGCGGGTATTACTGCCTTCCAAATAGCATTTCCTGCGGAATCGACCTGTGTTAGGCTAATTGAATTGAATATATTATCGGCCCACTCGGTGGGTTCGCCAAATCCCAGAATGGCATTCTGGGTAATCTCATCGAACTGTAAAAAGCAAGGCGACGATGTTTCCTCTATAGTTTTTTTGAAAGTAACGCCACTCTTAGAATCAACCCTTACGTAAGTGTTGATATTACCAGCAGTGGTTTTTGCGTTTACTAAAGCAACACTGCCATTATCAAAGCCATCAACCAACTTGGCGCAATCGCCATTCTCCATATTGGGCAATCCAACCTCGCGAACCCACTCAACAGCTTTACTGGAATCCACCTTGGCCACAAATGCAATTGGCTTTTTTGTGGGTTTATTCAAATAGCCACTCACATACTGCGGATTACCTTTCAGGTACGAAACGTTGTAAACAACAAAAGGCTCATTGGTTTTATCGCCAACAAATGCAAAGTTAGGTTGCAAAGGAACTCTCTGCCTGCCAACAGCATATCCAAAACTAGATTTTTGAAGTTGTTCTTTATTAAGATAACTTTTCAACCTCAAAAAATTATCGCTCATCAATGCTACAACTAAATCATTCTCGGATTTCACAAAACCTTTTAGTCCATCAAAACCATTGTAGTACTTAATAAAGAAATCTTTGTGGTTCAAAACCTTCTCGGAGTCGATATTTGCAACAAGATTGCCCAATGAAGAAACTACATTCTTATGCTCCACGCTTAAGCGATGATAGTACCTCAACTTTCTGTTCATCATAACGGAACTACTATCGGCTGGATTATTTAACGATGATTTGCTGCTTATTAGTAAATCCTGATATGTATTATGATACTCAAAAAGATTTCGCACAATGGAATTGTTATCGTACTTGCCTAAGCGAAACAAGAAAAACTCGTCGAACGATTTGAATCGTTCATTTGGCGAAAGAGTATCAACCAAACCTAACTTCCTACGATTGGACAAAAACAAATCCTGAATGCTTGCTATTTCCTTCCTTAGCGGCACAATATCTTTACCGTATGTATCCTTAAATTTTGCCACCCATTTTCCGTAGTCCCATACAAAAAAGTTATTAACCAAAAAGTCGCTATTCGTGATACCATCTAGTCTAAAAGTCTCTATTGGCTTTACAGCGTACTGTTGCTTATAGTTCCCAACCGGAAATTTTGAAATTAAACTTTGATAAACTTTAAAAGTGTCGATACTATTCGAATATTGAATATTGAGAGAATCGAGCAGTTTTAGAAAATCCGTATCGGCTTTCAACAATGCCTCGTTTAGGTTTCTATAATCAACATTAATATCATTGAAAATTTGAACGCATGTATTGTAGTACCCCTTTGATTTTTCCAATGCACTATAAATAAGCGCCACGGTATCTTTATAACTTTTACAGTAACTCAATCTTTTTTGAAGAAATGCCACAGCATCCTCCTGCTCTATTTTTTTTCCAGACTGAGGGGTTAACAAATTAGCATAGTACTCCCTATTTCTACGAACATCACCATCCTTTAGATAAACTGTAAATAGATTGTAAAACAAAACCGCATTGTTCGACCAATAGTTAGCCTGCTCAAAATCCCGTAAAGGGTCTATTTCCTTCAACTTCTGCTCACAAACATTGCCTAACTGAATGTAAGTATTCGAAAAGAAAGGGTTTTGCTGCTGAAAAGCTAGCAGTTGTGTGTATGCCTGATTCGGATTCAACGTTGATAGCCGTTCATACAAATCGTCATAACGAATCTCCTGCGAAAAAGCCATTTTAGTGGTTCCCCATATAATAGAAAGAATGAGAACTAATATTAATCGGACTCCTTTATTTGACTGATGCATAACTCTCATTTTAAAATTATTTAATGCCACCCTCAATAACCTCAAGAATATTGAACTCAACTCTTCGGTTCATGGCCTTATTCTCATCGGAGGTGTTTGGAACCATTGGTTTAGTTAGGCCGTAACCTTTTGCAACCATCCTATCGGCAGGTACATTGTTGTCGAGTAGATAACTAACCACCGCTTGGGCTCGTTTCTCCGACAACTTAAGGTTATACCCCGCATTGCCAACATTATCGGTATGTGCAGCAATCTCAATTTTGATATTAGGGTTATCCAGAATTAGCGTAACAACCCTGTTTAGTTCGGGGAACGATTCCGACGATAAATCGGCAGAGTTTGAGCCAAAGTTGATGTTGTTTAGCCTAATAGAGGTTTTGGATTTTAGAGCAACCAGTTCTGCCTCAATGGCCTTGGGCTCCTCTTTTGCTAAGTCCACAACCTGATTAAAGAATGAGTACCCTTGTGCACCACGCACTGTAAACTCGTAGGAATCGCCCTCGCGAAGCATTGCGGTTACCTTTCCATTTTTGATATCCTCGGCAGTAAAAGTTATTGTTTCGTCGCGATTCAGATTTGTAATAAGAATTTCGCCTGTTAGGGATTGGTTGCTTTCAGAATCGAAAATCTTAATATCAACTGGCTTCTTTTTGGGCGTTAGAGGGAGTTCCCTCACAAATTTTGAGAAAACAATATCGCCTTCGAGTTTGAAAAGAAAGGTACTATCGTTAAACCACGGTGCATTAGTTTTGATATTATAGTTGCTCCCCAACGGAATTGAAAACCTATACAGCCCAGGCTGAACCATCTGTGCTTTAAACGATTTACCAGGATTATCAATATTTTCGGCAATAACATTAGCCTCAAGAGGTTTAAAGATATCCTTATCGTAAACGGTTAAATCAAGTTGAATTGAGTCGAAAACCTCAATTAGTTCAGGGTTTGATATTTTATTTTCCCCTCTATAGTCTACCATAAAACTGGCAAATGAATAGCCATGCTTTCGAACATCAACTATATAGCTTGCTTTATCAAGCAGATGAAGTCTATACTCGCCAGTATTTTTATCGGAAATAAAATTACCTAATACCTTTAACGTGGTGGGGTCAAAAACTGTAAGAGTTGCCTCTACTGGACTTTTATCCTTTAATGCAACAATTTTCCCAACTGACTCAATGGTTTTAAGTGGCTGAAATGCTTGTGTAAGAGCCATTCTATATATAGTTCCTGTCTGAACATTCTTTTCAGCCCACTGATTCAGAAAGTAAAGTTTACCATTAACAAACCTCGGATTAATATCATTGAACTTTGTCTTGGCATCGACAATAAGCTCGGGTAATTTCCATGAATCACCAAAAATCATTTGAGTACGATAGATATCAAAACCATCCCTATAAGTCTCAGGATTTATTGATGAGAAGTAGAGAGTCTTTCCGTCATTTGAAATGACTGGTCCACACTCACAACCCTTATTAATTGCATCGTGAACGGGCACTGGAGTAATCCATTCCCCTTTAGGGCTTTTTATACTTTGAAATATTTTTTGACAAACCCCAGATTCTTTGGGTTTACGGAACTCTAAGGTTGGCTGCGACACGGAAAAAAACAATGATTCCTCGCCTGGAGTTATGCTGGGGTAGCACTCATTGTCCAAGGTATTTATGGGCTCTCCCATGTTTATAGGCGTACTCCAACCATCAGTAGTTTTTACAGAATAGTAGATATCAAACCCACCCTTGGTGTCGCTAAAATCTGCCTGATAGAACAATCTTTTACCATCGAAACTCAAAAATGGGTTACAAATACTAGCAACGCCACCCTGAAGATATGTGTTAATTGGCTCAATGGATTTAAGTTCCTCCCAAACGCCATTTTTTAAGTAACTCTCATAAAGTTTCTCCTTGCCAATTACCATTATGGATACAACAAGATAGTCCTCTGTATTATTTATTGCAAAGCCAGTAATATTGGCCCAAGAACCTACCTTCTCGGGTATTGGTATTTGAGCATAAGAATAGGACGCGGTACAATAAAACGCCAATAATGTGACAAAAAACACTCTAAATATTTTCAGTATCATCCAAATGAATTTTTAGTTGTTTAAAACCATTTGCTAATCTCAAAATTACAATTTTTACGCTAAAAAAACACTTGATTATCAACACAAAATGTACTCTAGTCAAAATGACAAAACACAATCCCATACTACACATAAATCAAACGGCTGATTATTCGCAAGTTACAGAACACATATTACTCTATGGCAAGGCATTTGTAAGTGATAAGAAAACGAATAAATAGTATGTATTTTTTTTAAATTTGTATAAGCAATATCAGCAAAAGTATTCCCAACATCCCCGAGTATGAAAAAGTTTATTTTACTAGCAATACTTTCTGTTTGCACAACCATTCTGTCCAATGCGCAAACACAAAACTATACAGATAGCCTTCGACGATTAATGACCTTTCAGAAAGTTGAAGCAGCAAAAATGCAGATAAAAATCCAACTAGGCGATTACTTTGAGAAAACAAACGCAGATAGCGCTTTGTACTGGTACAAACAAGCCATCCCGACCAATCTAGGCGACTCCACATCTATTTATAGTTGGGCTGTAAACACAACCGATGCTGAAAAATACTTACTTTCGTTGGCGTTAGCTAAGCACAGCGTTCTTTCGCTGAAAACAACTAGTAATACTAATGCCTTAGAAAATATCGAAATTGCTCGCAATTTAGCAGACCAAATTAACCAACCACCAATCTCAGTTTACTGTACCGATAATTTGGCCCTATACTATGCTAACAACAAAGAGATTGATAAAGCCACAACATACTTCGAAAAATCACTCGAATCGTACAAAAAACTTGGCAATGCAGGAGGAGTAAGCTATTGCTTATCGAACCTTGGCGCGTTAAATGCCCAAGCAGGCAACTTTAGCAAAGCCGCCGAGTACTTTTCAGAACAATTGAACTTCAACAAGCAAAACCAACAACCCTCGGAACTACTCCAGGCTCATATCAACATTGCATCGCTTTACCAGCGGAGTGAAGATTTCGAAAGCGCAAAAAAACATTGGGCCGATGCATTAACACTATCGGAACAACTAAACAAGGAAAAATTCAGCATAGTAATTTCGGGGCTAGGAAATTCAAGTTTTAAATCAGGCGATTTGATGAGGGCTAACGAAGCTTACACAAAACTACTTGAATACTCTACTCAAACAGGCGACGAGAGAAACAAACTAACCGCCCTAAACAACCTTGCTATGCTTTACACAGAGCAAGGCAATTACACAAAGGCACTTGAGTATTGGCAAAATGCATTAACAATTGCCGAGGCAAATTCATTAACTCCAGTTATGCTTGATGCATTGCTAAACCTGAGCAATATCAACCTAAACTTAGGAAATTTCAATGAATCGGCATTGCAGTTCGACAAGTACATATCGGTTATTAAGCAGCAAAGCAATTCTCAGGAACTTGCCGAGGCATACATAAAGAGCGGAATGTTAAATGACAGGTCGTTGCAGTTCGAAAAATCCAAAGGAAATTACCTTGAGGCATTAAAAATCTACGAAAGCATTGCCGACACTGCAGGCGTTGCTACAACCAACATTGCCATTGCAAAATCGTTCACGCTGCAAGGGCAGTACAGTAGAGCAAATGAGTTTGTAAATGCAGTTTTAATTCAAGAAAACAATTTACCACAACCGATAATTGCCACAGCATACCAAGTATTTGCGGAGATATTCAGGCTACAACTCCAATTTGCTGCCGCCACCGAGAACTACCAAAAAGCGCTCAACATATGGCAATCACAAAACAACGATGCCAAGGTTATTGAATGCTTAAATACAATGGGAAGCATATACGAAACAACGGGTAATCTTCCACAATCCATTAAGTTTTATCAGCAGGCGTTAGATATCTCTAGCAAGCAATCGAAAACTGAAGCCTCCGCAGCAATACTAAACAACATCGGCGTTGTTTACAGACTTTTAGGCGATAATGCCAAAGCCAAAGAATCGTACCAAAGCGCATTGGACATCAACCTAAAAAATGGAAACTCCGAAAGAGTTGCCTACGGGTACAACAACTTAGGTATAATACTGGAACAGGAAGGAAAATTTGACGAGGCCATACAGAACTACGAAAAATCCATTGCCATTAAGGCACAAAGCAACGACCAAAAAGGCTTGGCAGCCAGCCTTGTGAATCTTGGCAACGTTTACAAGCGTTTAAAAAGGAATGCTGAAGCCGAGGAAAAGTTCCTAAAATCGCTGGCTATTTCCCAAACAATAAACGACAAGCAAAGCGAAGCATTTGCCTACGGAAATCTTGCCGCCCTTAAACTTGAACTGAACGAACTCAGTGCTTCAATTGAATACTCAAAGAAAAACCTTGAGATTGCAAAATCCATTGACCTTAAACAACCGCTAAAAGAGGCATACAGGCAACTGGCATGGGCTTATGAGTTAACTGCGCAGCTGGACTCGGCAGAGCAGAATTACAAAAAGATAATAGAGATAAATCAGCAGGAAATAAACGCAAACTTCTCGGTACTCTCCGAAAACGAAAAGGAACTATTCTTTAAAACAGTTGCCGACGATTATGACCGTTTTTACGCATTTGCGTATAGCCGTCAAATGTCAAATCCTAAAATCAATATTGAACTTTACAACTCAGTTCTAAGAAATAAAGGATTGCTCCTAAAATCGAGCACGGCAATGCGCAATATAATTCTGGCTAGTAACAATCCCGAAATTATTAGCAAATACGACCAGTGGACATCCCTAAAGCAAGCAATAGCTCAGCAATACGCATTACCAGCAAACAAACGTAGCAGCCAACTCCAAGCAATGGAGGCTAATGCAAACAACCTAGAGCGAGACTTGGTAATGACATCCTCTGAATTTAGTGCATTCCAGAATGCCAGTGCAATAGACTGGACTGAAATTAGAAAAAAACTTGCAGACAAAGAGGCCGCTATTGAATTTGTTCACTTTAAGCGCACCAAGGATAGCACTTACTACGCCGCTCTTGTTATCGACAAAAACTCTGAATATCCTGTTTACCAAGGACTTTTCGAAGAAAAGAAACTAGAAAAACTAATGGGAACTCTTAGTGGGAATAACCTGAAATTTGTTCAAAATGTGTACGGAACTCTTGCTGAGAGTAATACTGAACTATTCAAATTAATTTGGGAACCTCTGGAGTCGTTTATAAAGGGCTACAAAACCGTTTACTACTCGCCTGCTGGACTTCTGCATAAAGTATCTTTTTCGGCAATATCAAAATCAAAAGACCGATTTTTAATAGATGATTACAACTTACAATTGGTAAGTACAACGGCCAATGCTGGCGGCACAAATCAAACTCAACCCATATCGTTCTCGCAAGTAACACTTTTTGGAGGAATAAAGTATAGCATCAACCAAACCGATAGTCCAACATGGAAATATCTGCAGGGAACTTTATCGGAAACCGAAATGATTAGCAATCTATTCCAGCAGAAAAACATCAACGTAACCCGCTTAACCGATACGTTAGCAAGAGAGGAAGATTTCAAAACGCTTGCACCCAAAAGCAGCATACTGCATATTGCCACACACGGATTCTTTTACCCCGACCCCGATAAGCTAAGGGAAATTATGGATGCAGAAAAAGAGGTTGGTAAAATTCAGTTCAGGGGTGGAAATGACACAAGAGGAAACAACGTATTTATACAAAGTAGCAACCCGCTAATGCGCTCAGGTTTGGTATTTGCTCGAGCAAATGATTTCTGGGGAACAAACCAAGAATCAACTGGCGACGACGGTGTGCTCACTGCACTTGAGGTTTTAAACGTTGACTTACGCAATAACCAACTGGTTGTTATGTCGGCTTGCGAAACGGGCTTGGGGGATATTGCTGGAAGCGAGGGTGTTTATGGACTACAAAGAGCATTCCGAATGGCTGGTTCGTCAAAATTAATTATGAGTTTGTGGCAAGTTCCCGATGCGGAAACGGCTGAATTCATGAAACTACTTTACACCAACTTACTTAACACATCAAACCTCAGAGAATCTTTCAACACGGCTCAAAAGCAAATGCGCGAAAAGTACGACCCATATTTTTGGGCTGCGTTTGTACTTTTGGAATAAATAAAACTAGACTTTAACTGAAATAATTAGTATATTTCGAACATAAACAATTAGTTGTAACACAAATACCAAAGGCTATGAAATGTCCATGTATCAACTTACACCACATGTAATGATTAAAATATGGACATTCCATGTGTATTAATGTCAAACCTAAACTCGAAAATTAATTCCATTGATATTTTGAAACTTACTAAATTTTAAACACATGAAAAAGTTTACTGCAATCCTGTTAGGAATAATTGTTGCGCAATTAGTAGCGGCACAAATTCCATATAAAGTTATCACCGTAAACGGTGAAATTATGGCTACAAAAGCTAAGCTTACCCTTCAGAATGGGGTTGAGGTTAAAAGCGACGATAACTTCGATTTTGTTAAACCCAACTCAAGAGCTGCGTTAATTAACTCTGAATACGGACGCGTTGTGCTTACCGAAACCAATGCAGCCCAAGCTTTTGCAAAGGCAGCTTTTGCTCCAGCAATTAGCACAGTTAGCTCCCGCGCTGCAAGCATGACAACATTGGCAGACCTTAAAGGATTTTTTAGTGGCAATATGCTAATAATTGATAAATTGGAACAAAAAGTTGATGTTTCTACTTTCCCAATGAACGAACAACAGCACTTCTTTGTTCGCTACACTTATAATAACGAAACTATCAACAAGAAACTTCTGTTCAATGGCGATAAAGTAATTATAAATCCCGATGAAATTTTTGCAATTGATGGAAAACCTATCTCAAACCCCGAACAGATATCCGAAATTACTTTATTTTACTACAACAACTCAAACAACACACCGGAATCCATATTAATAAACAGTTTCCGCCCAGTATTCGTTAAAACTGCTGACATTAAAGGTGAAGTTAAGACCATCGTGGATGAGTTTAAATCGAAAAACTACGAGACTATTATCTCAGAGGTTTACGATTACCTAAACAATTTCTACGGCTACATGGAGAAGGAAGAAATGGAGAAATGGCTAAGCAATAACTTCGAGTTAAAAAAGTGTAACTAAAACATTTGCCCAGCCTTATTAAATGGCAAAACACCTACTTCTCCTAATTATTGTTGCTTTTAGCCTAAACGCTCAATCGCAACTTAATAACAAACCCGTTACCAACTATACTCCAAGGGAGTATGGGCAGTCATATCCATCGTACACAATGTCCATTACCCAAGACGAAAGGGGTATTATATATGTTGGAACGGCTTATGGTATTTTGCAATTTGATGGGGCTTTATGGCGATTTATTCCAGTTAAGATTGGCTCATTTGTAACTTCGTTAAACTACTTCAATGGTAAAGTTTACGTTGGATGCCAAGGCGATTTTGGTTTTTTAAAGGCTGACCAATATGGGAAATACCAATTTCAATCGTTAAACCATAAAATCCCGAAATACCACACCGACTTTACGACTATTTGGAAAACTCTGGTTTACGACAGCACCGTTGTTTTTCAGTCCGAAGAGGATATTTTTCTTTTCAAGAACGATACCATTGAGTGTATAAGTCCAGAAACATCGTTCCATCTTGCATTTGTATCCAACAACACGCTTTACGTAAGAGAAAGGGAATTTGGGCTAAAATACCTATCGGGACAAGAACTAAAACTGGTTGTGGGTGGCGATGCTTTCAAGCTGTTCGGAGTATTCCAGATTGTTCCGCTTGATAAAAACAAAAACTTAGTCTTAACCCGCGAGGCTGGGCTATGGATTCTTGAAAATAACAGACTTACCAAAGCAAATACCCCAAAAGCAACCGCCGATATTCTATCGAAAGCAGAGGTACAGGATGCCGTCAAAATAAAAAACAATGAAATTGCCATAACCACGCTGAAAGAGGGTGTTGTTGTGATGGATAGCAATTTAAACATTGTAAACCATTATACCCTAAACAGTGGATTAGTTTCATCGGAAACCATTGGGCTAATTGAAGATTTACAGGGCAACATTTGGGTTGCCACAAAAAAAGGGGTTAGCCGAATTCAGCACTCGTTGCCAGTTTCAATTTTCAACCAAACTCATGGTCTATACGGTAAAGTTCAGGCTGTGGCCTATTTTGGAAACACACTTATTGCAGGCACCACCGACGACCTTTTTATTTACAAACCCGATGGCATTAAACACTTTCAAAGCTTAGGCAATATCAGAAGCACCATATGGGAAATTGAGAAAACCCCAAACAAATTATGGATTGCTGCCGATAATGGATTGTGGATATACTCCAATGGAATGATTGAGAAAATATCGACAAACCAAACATCGGCACTTGAGTATATTCCTGAAAAGAATTGGCTAATTGCTTCGGGCAGTAAGGGAACTTATATTTATAGCTCTTCATCTAATTCGATTCTAAAGGCACTCCCAAGCATCAATCCTGATGCATACGGAATATCTAGTTCCAAACTAAAAAATGGCAATTTGGAAGTTTGGATAGGCTCAAAAACCCAGGGTGTTTGGCAATTAATTTTTTCTGAGAACAAGCTGCTTAGCCAAACAAACTATTTTGGGCTTGAAGATGGACTTAACGAAGATTGGGCTTGGCCTTTCAGCCAAAAAGATAAAGTCCAGTTTGGCTCTTCAATCGGAGTGCTAAAGTTCATTAGTGCCCACGAACTCTTCTTGATGCAAGGTAGCAGTGATGTACAGGAAGATAAACTAAGAGGACTATTCGCTCTTAACGAATTTCCAAAAGATAAAACCAACGATGCTATTACAGCCTATGCCAATAATGATTCTTTGGCTTTCATAGGAATGAACTACAGTATTAATTTCGTCCGATTTTCAGATAGCCTGAGTAACGACAAACCCTTAAAATCTATTGAGATGGGAAGACTCAACTCATTTCAAATTGACAAAAACCAACTTATCGTTGCAGCCGATGATGGCTTAGCAATTGTTGACATCGAAAAAACACAAAAAAAGAAAGGGTTTGTGCCGCAAATTGTATTTCGTAGCATTTCAATGGGACAGGATTCAATTATTTGGCATGGTGATTCCATTGATTATCCTAACTTCATAATCCCCTACAACCAAAACTCTGTTGAAATTTGCTTAACCAGCAACTTCATTGAAAACTCAACCAAAGCCAAATTCCTCTGGAAACAAAGCGACACGAATACAGAAACCTTTAAAGAATCTGAAAATGGTGTAATTTCTTTAATAAACTTATGGGAAGGAAACTACACAATTATAGCCTACGCTGAAAACATTCAGGGCAACCAAAGCGAACCAATCTACATTTCGTTTCGTGTCCTCCCTCCATTTTACCGTACAACATGGGCTTATGTACTCTACTTTATCCTTTTGATTTCCGCTATAATAATTCTAATTCGCCTCAATACACAAAGGTTAAGAGCACAAAACAAACGACTCGAAGAGATAGTAGCCGAACGTACCCGAGAAGTTGTGGAACAAAAGGAACAAATTCAAATTCAGAAAGACAAAATTGAAGATATCCTCAACGACATAAGAGCATCCATTAACTATGCACAACGCATACAACAGGCAATGCTTCCTAGCAATAAATTGATAAAACAAATACTACCTGGGCATTTTATTATTTTTTACCCCAGGGATGTTGTTAGTGGTGATTTTTACTGGGCAATGAAAGTTAACGATACCGTGGTTATTACGGTGGCCGATTGTACCGGTCATGGAGTCCCTGGAGCATTTATGAGTATGCTTGGCATATCGCTGCTAAACGAGATTGTGGGGAAACTATCTGTTATCACCCCAAGTTTAATCCTCGACGAACTCCGCCAAGCAATTATTCAAGCCCTAAAACAATCGGCAGACAATAACTCTCAGAAGGACGGAATGGATATGTCACTGGTTTCTATCAACATGAAAACCCTTGAATGCCAATGGGCTGGAGCAAACAATCCTCTTTATATTTTTAGACCCAACACCAATAGTTTACCTTTTGAGATTACTGACGAAAACAAACAAAAGACTCTAGAGCATTCTAACGGTATATTCCTAGAGGCAAAGCAGGACAGAATGCCTGTGGCCATTCACACTTACATAAATCCATTCACCAACCATAAACTACAACTGAACAAAGGCGATAGGCTATATCTTTTCAGCGATGGCATTGTTGACCAGTTTGGCGGCCCTAACCAGCAAAAGTTTATGTCCAAAAACCTCAAAAACCTAATAATGGAAACTGGTAATATCAATATATTTGAGCAAGGCATTCAAATAAGGGAAAAGTTTGAGGAGTGGGTAAACCCAAGTGGCAAAAAGATTGACCAAATTGATGATGTTACTTTTATTGGATTCGAAGTATAATCCTATCAACCTATCACAAATTTCAAGTAAAAAATTCTCGCAAAAAAGGAGTACCTTTGCCGCAATACGAAAAAACTATGGAAACAAAAATTTGCGAAGCAATTAGAGAGCGACTTCTAATAGAGTTTATGTACGACGCACAAATCAGAATTGTTGAGCCTTATATTCTAGGGACGCACAAAGATACAGGCAGTATGGTTTTGCTTGCTTATCAGGTTGGCGGACATATCGAGAATGAAAACGCTCCACTTTGGAAACTCTACAAAGTTGAAAAGATGGGCAAAATGAAATTGCAAGAAGAATCATTTACCACATTGAGAAAAGGATATAAATTCGACGATTCTCGTTTTTCAAAAATACGCTGTCAAGCTGAGTAGTGAGGATTCTGTAAAGGTTGATGCCTGCAATTTGTAAATTTACATCCTGATTAATTTCTTTTTTATGCTTCGTTCAATTCTGATAGTTGGTTTGGGCGGTTTTATTGGCTCTGTGCTGCGGTTTCTTGTTATCCGATGGTTTCAGGTACAAACTGCATCGCAGTTTCCATGGGGGACATTTACTGTAAACATCATCGGAAGCTTTGTAATTGGATTGGTTTTTGGACTTTCGGAGCGGAGCAATATTCTTACATCTGAGTGGCGTTTATTCCTTACCGTTGGATTATGTGGAGGTTTTACAACGTTCTCGTCGCTTAGCAACGATGCGTTTATTTTACTGCAAGGTCGTGAGTTTTTATCAGTATCACTATATATTTCACTTAGTTTCTTTTTAGGATTAGTAGCAGTATTTGTAGGTAGATTTATTACAACCCAAATCTTCTAGCCATGAAAAATAACTCAACAGCACTTAGGTTAAGAATCTATATTAGTTCTACCGATAAAATTGATAATTCACTTCTAAGCGAACAGTTGGTTTATCAAGCTAGAGAATTCGAATTGGCCGGGGCAACGGTTTTTAAAGGGATTATTGGCTATGGAGCCAGCTCTGTAATTCATTCCTATAAGTTTTGGGAAGTATCGGAAAAAGTACCTGTAGTGTTAGAGATTGTTGATGAGGAATCAAAAGTATTATCCTTCTTCGACTCTATCAAGCCAATGCTTGAAACTATGCGATATGGCTGCCTTGTTACTGCCGAAAAAGTTGATGTGCTGTATTACAAATCAGGCGAAAAGAGGTTTCTGTAAGAAGTATTATCAACTTCTTTGCTTTTAACAAGATTTAACCCAGCAACCATCAGTTATCAACCTTTAACTGTCAACTATTTAAACATTCTACTTGTTTGTTAAAGTGCATTTTCCTACATTTGCACCCTCAAAATTTCCACATTGCATTTTGAGCAAAAATCCTAGTATTAAAGCAATTAAATATATCAACAATGAATATAGTAAGAGAGGATATCGATGCACTTAACACCACAGTGCGCGTTAGTATTGAGAAAGCCGATTACGCCGAGAAGGTTAGTAAAGCCCTAAAAGAGCAACGCAAAAAAGCTGTTATCAAAGGATTCCGTCCGGGTATGGCTCCTGAGTCATTAATCCACAAAATGTACTACAAGTATATTTTGGTTGAGGAAGTTTCCAGAATGGCTAGCGATAAACTTTTCGATTTTATTCAGGAGAATAAAATCAGAACACTTGGCGAGCCTCTTCCAAGTGAGAATCAATCGAAAATCAACTGGGATACCGAAGAAAACTTTGAGTTGGCTTGGGATTTAGGTATTGCTCCTGAGTTTGATTTAAAATTCGGCAAAAAGGATAAATTCCCTTACTATACAATCCTTGCAAACGACGAAATCAGAAAGAATTTCACCGATAGTCACCGTAACCGTCACGGCAAATATGAGCCTGTAAAGAAAACCGACGATAAAGGTCTTGTTAAGGCTACCCTTTCTGAACTTAACGAAGATGAGTCTCCACGTGAGAATGGCGTTACCGTTGAGGGTGCTTCTATTTCTGTGGCTTTAGTTGCCGACGAGGCTGAGCGCAAGAAACTTATTGGCGTTAAGGTAGGCGATGTGGTTGTTATTGACACTTTCAAGGCATTTCCAAATCCAGCCGATAGAGCCGCATTACTACACATAAAAAAAGAGGAACTTGATGGCGTTCAACCTCTATTCCAGTTAACCATTACAGAGACAATGGCTTTTGTTGCTGCTGAGTTAAATCAGGAGTTTTTCGATAAGGTTTACGGCGAAGGTGTAGTTGCATCGGAGGAGGAGTTCAACAAGAAAATTGACGAGGAAATTGAGCGCAATCTTAAACTTGAAGGCGATGCTCGTTTTGCTATCGATATCAAGGATAAAATGCTTGATAAACTTAAAATTGAACTTCCAAAAGAATTCCTAATTCGTTGGTTAATTGCAATTAACGAGGGTAAATTTACCCGCGAGCAAATCGAGTCTGAGTTCCCTCTATTTGAGAAAGATTTGCAATGGCAGTTGGTTAGCAACAAGGTTGCCGAGGAGCAAAAATTTGCCGTAACCGAGGAGGAGATGCGCGAGTTTGCAATGGGTTATGCTCGTAGCCAGTTTGCTTCTTATGGAATGACATTCCTACCTGAGGAGTACATTGCTCGCTACGCTAACGATATCCTTAAGAACAGGGAGGAAGTTAAGAAAATTCACGAGCGTTTGCTCGATAAAAAGGTTGTTGATTGGTTCAAGGAGAATGTTACCCTCGATACCAAAGAGGTTACCGTTGACGAATTCAACAAACTTCAGAATTAGTATATAAAGTTGCGACAACGACCTTCCAACGTCCTTAGGACATGGAAGCGTCACAATCAAATATTCGAACCGGCAGAAGAAATTTTGCCGGTTTTTGTTTGCCCTTTCAACTTGTTTAATTGATGCAAATTACATACATTAGATTCTGATTTGACCCAACAATCTGAATATAAAATCTACAAAATCAACAATTACTTGCTATATTGCGTTATCAAAAAACAGAATAAATAATTAAAACATATTGCTATGACAGAATTTGAAAAATACGCCATTAAGCATCGCGGAGTGAGTAGTTTGTCGATGCACCAATTTAAGTCGGTACACAGCAGCTACATTTCACCAACAATTATTGAGGAACGTCAGTTAAACATTGCTACAATGGACGTATTCTCCCGTCTTATGATGGATAGAATAATCTTCCTTGGTGTGCCAATTAACGACGATGTGGCAAACATCATTCAGGCTCAATTGCTTTTCCTTGAATCTACCGACCCATCAAAGGATATTCAAATTTACTTGAACTCTCCTGGGGGTTCAGTTTACGCTGGTTTGGGTATTTACGACACTATGCAGTATATCAGCTCCGATGTCGCAACAATATGCACAGGTATGGCTGCATCAATGGCTGCAGTTCTTTTAACTGCTGGCGAAAAAGGCAAACGTACTGCATTACCTCACTCGCGTGTAATGATTCACCAACCAATGGGTGGAGCTGAGGGACAGGCATCGGATATCGAAATTACAACCCGCGAAATATTAAAGTTACGCGATGAATTGTACGATATTGTAGCTAAACACTCTGGTAATCCTATTGAGCGTATCCGCAAGGATTCTGACCGTGATTACTGGATGACCGCTCAGGAAGCCCTTGAGTACGGTATGATAGATGAGATTTTACAACGTGCAAAAAAAGAGTAAACGATTATCAATAATGATTAAGCGCCTTAGGGCGCTTTTCTTTTAAACAATACTACTACAATGTTGTTTCGTTATTATACCTATTAACGTTGTTGTGTTTTACAGACGACGCCATGACTAATACCTTCCAACGTCCGTAAGACTTGGAAGCGTCAATATTGATTGTATTGAGTTTTCGGATTAATTCTTAAACCCCGATAATTTATATTAACTTTGTAGCGGTATATCAAGTATCTATTAACATGAAAAACACCGATAAATGTTCGTTCTGCGGACGCGATAGGAAAGAGGTTAAACTCCTTATTTCAGGGATGGATGGTTTTATTTGCGATTTATGCGCCGAGCAGGCCAACCTGATTGTTAAGGAAGAACTCAAGAAGAAGGGCGATTTTAAACTGCAGCAGAGCAAACTACTTAAACCTATTGAAATTAAGAAATTTCTCGACCAATACGTGATTGGTCAGGATGAGGCAAAAAAATATCTTTCTGTGGCTGTTTACAACCACTACAAAAGACTTTTACAAACCGATAAAGGCGACGATGTTGAGATTGAAAAATCGAACATCCTTTTGGTTGGTGAAACCGGAACAGGAAAAACCTTATTGGCTCGCACTATTGCACGAATGCTTCACGTTCCATTCACAATTGTAGATGCTACTGTGCTTACCGAGGCTGGTTACGTTGGTGAGGATGTGGAGAGCATTTTAACAAGATTGCTACAGGCGGCTGACTACAATGTTGAAGCGGCCGAAAAAGGAATAGTTTTTATTGATGAGATTGATAAAATTGCTCGCAAAGGCGATAATCCTTCAATTACCCGTGATGTTTCTGGAGAAGGTGTTCAGCAAGCAATGCTCAAACTTCTTGAGGGCTCTGTAGTTAATGTTCCACCTCAAGGCGGACGAAAACATCCTGAGCAAAAAATGATTGCCGTTGATACCAAGAATATCCTTTTTATCTGTGGAGGTGCATTTGAGGGTATTCAGAAGAAAATTGCTCAGCGTTTAAACACTACCATTGTTGGCTACGGTGCAAGCAAAACCCGTGAGGTAATTGATAAAGATAACCTTTTGCAGTACATTTCTCCACAAGATATGCGTGCTTTCGGTTTAATTCCGGAGATTATTGGACGTTTGCCAGTAATCACCTACTTAAATCCTTTGGATAAACATGCTTTGCGCGATATTCTTACTGAGCCAAAGAATGCTATTATCAAACAGTACGTCAAACTGTTCGATTATGATAGTATTCACCTTAAGTTTGAAAATGATGTACTAGACTACATTGTTGATAAGGCTGTGGAATTTAAGTTAGGAGCACGTGGTTTGCGTTCAATTTGCGAAGCAATTATGATTGATGCAATGTTTGAACTTCCAACGGGCGAGCATAAGGAGATGGTGGTAACCTCGGAGTATGCTCACGAGAAGTTGGAAAAATCGAACCTTAAACGATTAAGAGCAGCGTAGGCTACTTACGAACATAATCTAAAAAAGTATAGCCCAACCCATCTGAGGTTGGGTTTCCTTTCTGCTCAAGAACCAGATTCCACTCATTGAAATTGATAGCAGGGAAAGTGGTGTCGCCTTCAAAATTCTTGTGAACTGTTGTAAGGTAAAGCTTATTTGCCAACGGCAAAGCTTGACGGTACAACTCACCCCCTCCAACAACAAAAATCTCGCTTTCATCCTTTGTTATTTCCAGCGCCTCGTTAAGTGAGTTTACAATAACGCAACCTTCAATTTTTAAATCTGGATTATGTGAAATTACAATATTTCGTCTATTTGGAAGCGGCCTGCCAATACTCTCGAAGGTTTTGCGACCCATAATAATGCTATGTCCTGATGTTAGCGCCTTAAAGCGCTTTAAATCTTCTGATATATGCCATAGTAACTGGTTGTTTCCACCAATCACCCAATTCTCAGCCACTGCAACTATAATTGATATCATTTTAAAAATTTCAAGAGTTTAACAAACTACTTTTTTACAATCAATCCATAAATGGTTTTAAATAGAATGGAATAGTTCTTTGCCAAAATAACAATAACTGCAAATGGCAACAACCAAACTATTCGCGCCTGATATCTTTCGTAAGGACAATTTAAACCTGCTGTTATAAATGAATTGACTATAATTGCCATGGCTACAAATAGTATAAACAGTATTGTTTTTGGAGCAATTTTTAAAAATACTGAACTGGCAAAAATCAAAATAAAAAACAACAAACAAGCAATTAAGACTACAAAGTTTATCCGATTTAGAACGTCAAACTTCAACTCAACTCCGTTCCATATATTTTGCTTGCTGTTCAAGTAATTATTCAACTCGGAGTTGAATCGCCAATGAATCTGGCCATAAGGGGCACTGCCCTCGTTGTATGCCGATAAGCCGGAGCCTATATCATTACGTGTTAATTGAATTAACCCATAAGAAGCAGACCTATAAACATTCATAAATAGATATTTAGGCCTAGTTAAGGTTGTGCTAATTATCTTTGAGTACTCCTCTTTGCTTCCTAACCAACCGCCGCAACTGTCTACGATGTGTGAGTTCCAAATAAACGAAGCTGCATCATTGGGAAGAGAATCCTTAAATTGGCATAACTTACAATCCTTGAACTCTGGCGAGTTGCAATTTTCATTCAAAAACTTTTTAAGGATACCTGTGTCGTTCAAGTGCGACATCAAGAATACGTGTGAACCTTTTGAAAGTATAAATTGTCGTTCAATTATGTAGTTAAGTGTTGGCAAGAACAACCAGCCAGACGCTACAATGATTGATACAACAAGGGTTCTCTTTAACCTGAAAATTGAGAATTTATGTCTGAAAATTAATCTACAAAACAAAACCACTCCAACAATTGATGTTCCAATTAATAGATGCGAAAAGTGTGAGATAAGTGAAAATACAAGAATAAAACTTAAGAGAATGAACCCCGGATAATCTCTTTCACTCTTTAGAAGGAGAATAAAAATTACAAGAACAGAAATCGGCACTAAAAAATCGGGCATTAACTGATTTGAATACCACCCTATTCCTGTAAAAAAGACTAAAAAAAGAATTGTCCCCAGAAAGAGTTGAGTTAATCTGGCTTTTTTAAACTCAAAAAGTTTAATGGTTTCATAAATGACAAATGATGTAATTATGTTTTGTATAATAATTACAAACCATGCCGAGTAATTAAAAGAAAAGAATCTTAAGAATAATCCATATGCGATTGGTCTGTCGTAAGGAATAAACTTGTCAAAACCAGAATAGATATATGTTCCTGTATCGGAATAAACCAACGGATAACCATTGTATAGTCCAATTATTGAGAGCAATAATGCTCCAACACCAACAATCAGATAAGGATTGAACTTTTTCATTTTAATAGACTATACTGCAATAGCTCCTTTAATATGAGGATGTGGGTCATATCCCTCCAGTTTAAAATCCTCAAACTTGAAGTCGAATATCGATTTAACATCAGGATTTATAATCATTTTCGGAAGCGACCTAGGCTCTCGGGTCAGTTGGAGTTTAACCTGTTCAATATGGTTTAGATAGATATGCGTATCACCCAAAGTGTGAATAAACTCACCGGGTTTCAGACCGCAAACCTGCGCCATCATCATTGTAAGCATTGCGTACGATGCAATGTTAAATGGAACACCCAAGAATACATCAGCGCTGCGCTGGTAAAGTTGGCACGACAACTTGCCATTGGCAACATAAAACTGGAAAAGTACGTGGCAAGGGGGTAGGGCCATTTTATCGATATCGCCAACGTTCCAGGCGCAAACCAAATGCCTGCGCGAATCGGGCGATTTGGTTAACGAGTTTACAACTTGGGTAATTTGGTCGATATGCCTACCATCGGAAGCAGGCCAAGAGCGCCACTGGTAACCATAAATTGGACCGAGTTCACCATCGGGTTTTGCCCACTCGTCCCATATTGTAACGCCATTGGCGTTAAGCGACTTTACGTTGGTTTCGCCATTCAGAAACCAAAGCAGTTCGTATATGATTGATTTTAGGTGAAGTTTTTTGGTAGTAAGCAACGGAAAGCCTTTTTCAAGGTCAAAACGCATTTGATGCCCAAACACACTGATAGTTCCTGTTCCTGTTCTATCAGTCTTTTCAACTCCATTCTTCAGTATATGGTCTAGCAACTCTAAATATTGAACCATCGCAATAAATTTTTATGCGATAAAGTTACTAATTTGAAAATTTAGTGAAGCAGATTGTTAATATCAATTGATAAATAGTGAGACGCACACTATTCGCGGTTCACAAAGAACCTCCGTCCCCAAACAACCGCAATGGCAATAATTAACCGGGGTATCATCATCCAAAGTATTGATACTCCAATTGCTGCAAAAAGCAGCAAATCCTCAAGGTTCGAATGCGATATTGCAACATGGTAGTTCAGTAAATCGGCATCTTTCTTAGTAATTCTACCCTCTTTCACCTCCTCCATCATAACTGCAGAGCCATAGGCCAAACCTAATGAGTTTGCAACAATCCAAAGAAATGTAGTAGACTCAGGAAGTCCCATAAATTTCAACATTGGACTAAGAGGTTTTGTAAGCAATTCGATAAGTTTAAATTCCTGAAGGATTTTCTGAAGAATCATTAAAAGTGAAACAAGGATGATAATTTTCAATATCAACCTAAACGATGAAAATACCCATCCATAAAGCAATTCAGATATACTTGAGGCAGTATGTGTATTCGATAATAATGATACTTTCTGGCTCATATCGGGCAACAGTAGGTTTAGAATAGCTGCCGCACCAAAAGCCGCGCCTACTCTTAATGCAACCATGTGCCAAGCCTTTGAGCCAGTTTTGCTTTGAATAGTTGTTTCAATAATTAAGTTGTGAGCAATTAAACTCATCACCGCAATGATGGTTATTTCCCTTAAATCGAGGCTCAACTGCGAGAGTACTGCAATTACAGAGTAGATATTAAGTAATATTCCAGTAACAAAGGGCAATGCGGCTTCACCTCTAAGTCCAATAAGGTTGAATGCAGGTGTTAGGTGCTGAGTAACAAGTTGAATCAACCCATAATAGTTCAGAATACTAACAGCCAGAGAAACTGGGAGGGTAATTTTTAAAATCCAAATGGCTGTTTTAATTGCCTTGGGCATTGCATCCTTTACGCACTTGTATAGGCGAGAAAAAAAGAAACTAATATTTGGTTGAATAGCTTTGGCAATAGCAAATATTTTCTTTGTCATTATTTCAGATTCAAGATTTCAGACTCTAGAGAATAGACAGCATGCAAAGGAAGAGGTTTAACCTATAAAAAACAAAAACCCGGTTAAAACCGGGTTTTGTGCGGATGAAGGGACTCGAACCCCCACGTCTCACGACACCAGATCCTAAGTCTGGCGCGGCTACCAATTACGCCACATCCGCAAAATTGAGGTGCAAAGATAAATTGGATTTTTTAAATTTGCAATCTCCTCAACAAAAAAATATCAAATTATTTTCTTAACTCAAAGTTCTGACCCAAGTACAATTTTCGAACCTGCTCGTCATCAGCTAATTCCTGAGCTGTGCCCGATTTAAGAATATCACCATCGTAAAGCAGATATGCTCTATCGGTAATGGTTAATGTTTCGTGTACGTTATGGTCAGTAATGAGAATACCAATATTTCTGTCTTTTAAGTGCGCCACAATGGTTTGTATGTCCTCCACGGCAATAGGGTCAACACCTGCAAAAGGCTCATCTAAAAGAATAAACTTGGGGTCTAATGCTAATGCGCGCGCAATTTCGGTTCTGCGACGCTCTCCTCCAGATAGCTGAATACCTAAACTCTTGCGAATTTTTTGCAAGCCAAACTCATTTAGCAACGATTCAGTCTTCTCTGCCTGATATTCTTTTGAAAATGTTGTCATCTCAAGAACGGCCTTAATGTTGTCTTCCACGCTAAGTTGACGGAAAACAGAAGCTTCTTGAGCTAAATATCCAATGCCGCGTTGAGCGCGACGATAAACAGGCTCGTCGGTAATTTCAATATCATCCAAAAATATTTTACCACCATTCGGTTTAACAAGTCCAACCATCATGTAAAATGTTGTTGTTTTCCCTGCACCATTAGGACCAAGTAAACCAACAATCTCGCCCTGCTTTACCTCAACGCTAGCGCCTTTTACTACCGTACGGGTTTTGTAACGCTTAATCAAACTCTCAGTGTATAACCGCATAGTTTTATATCAATTTATACTTGCAAAAGTACGCAATATTTGTTTAGAATATAATTTGTAAGCCAACCCTTATGCCAAATGTTTCAATATTAGGGTTGTCCAAGTGGGTTGTCCGCCATAAAGCATCAACCCTTATGACCTTGAAAATATTTTCCACACCAGCGCTAAACTCCATATAAGGTTTGGAAACATCGCCTAAGCCTTCAGGAAATTGAAGTATTTGACGGTTCTTGTCGCTTATTGTTCCTATTAAGAACTTTCCAGAAACCACCTCGCGCCACTTTAAACGACGAATAAGCGGAAACCTGTTTAGGAAAAAACCCTGAAAGTGATGCTCGTAGTACAAACTAGCATATTGGTCCGAGGCAAACTCGTAGTAATTCATCATATTGAAGGCATACCTATCAAAAGCATAGGTTTCGTTTCCTTCGTGCAACTGCAAAAGTGGATAAGGAATTTCACCAAACAGTTTACCCGCATCAACAATTAACCTTGCGTAACCAAAAGGATTAATATTGAACTTGTGGTAGTAGTTTAAGTGCAGCTTCCAGTAATCAACATCGCCACCCAAAATACCCTTGAATCCTTTTGTTATATTGAGATTAATTTCGGGCCAATTACTACCTAGACTCACCCTTTCGAACTCCCCAGCAACAAAACCCTCGTTTTTTATCCATCGGGTATTTAATGTTACAGAAGCAGTAGTAATGCTGCTTAACGAGTCGTTATTGCTTACTGCTACAAATGGAATATACTGCGTTGGATAAATAATTTTATGATTTACAGTTAATGTGTTGGATAACCCAGTAAACCACTCCTTCTGATAATACGAAGAAAATTCCCGAACCAAAGTTAACTTGTAGTTTGGGTTTCGTCTCAGGAAGGACGTCATAATATTATCCTCTGTTAGCGCATAGGGACTTTGGCCTAACTGTTCAACATCCTTTTTGTACTCAATATTAATTGCCTCGCGTGGATTTTTATTAAGCATATACAAACTGCCCAAGCCCCATTTGAACCTTTCATCCTTGTCGCCATAGGCTGCAAATGCGGATATCATCCACTTTTTACTAAACTTATTGCTAGTTCGTCCCGACACTCGGAAGCGATTGCCCTCAATCTCGTTAAAGCTGTAGGTTTTGTAGTAAGGTCCAACCTCAATATATCCAATTACATAGTAGTAATTCACAAACATATTGATAATATCGATAAAGGTTTTGTACATAGGCACCTGTTGAACCGAGTCCACCATGGTATATATACCCTGCTCCTTTTCAGTCAATTCGAATGGCCTCGACTGCTCCCAGTATGTGGCCTCTTGATTCAAGGCTCCTTCCTTAACCTGAACATTGATAGGCATTTCAACAACCTCTTTGGGCATTTCTGGATTCAGAACAACGCTGTCGTAGCTGGTTGTTTTGTGTCCAAAAAAACCTGTAGTCCTATCGGTTAGGTTGAAATCCACAAACAGTGACATATTTTTTGGGAACCAAAGTGTGTCGTTTAAAGGCGTAAACTCAGCCGTGGCAACCAAATCGTTCACAAAATTTAGGTTAACCATATCGGATAGCCTAATTTGCGCTTTAACTATGGCCCAAGTAGAATCATTTACCCAAAAATCACCGTTAAATGTTGGTTCCATTTTACGTTTGGGTTTAAATGTTATTTGATAACACCACCTATTTCCCACAAACATACTATCTACCAACATATATCGGTAGTATAGCATTCCTGCATTTGCAATGGGACTTATGAGGCCTTGGTCGAATATGTTGATATAGTTGTCGTAAATATTGATATTTTGGTAAACCTTACCTGTAAATTGGGCAACGCTCTCATTATTCACCCCAGAAATTTTGGTGGCCTTAATAATTTCCTTCTCTAATTTAGGATTTGCCTGATAGTAGTAATCGGAGAGTGATTCTGTAATAAATATCGGCAAGTAAGTTTTGCCTGTTATAGCGTTTGTATCGACATAGTTCCAGATAAACTTGAACTGATTGAATATTTTACGACTCTTTATATCATCATCAATGTTATTTAAATCCACCTGAACCTTATTGTAGTTTTTGCAGTAGTAGTTAAGATTATTAGGATTATTCTTATCCTTGTTTTTAATGATATTTCGAATTATACGGGTCGATTGACTCTCGCCTGGTTTTACAACCACACCTGCTAGCTCTATGGATTCTGGTTCCAACTCAATTTTAACCTCTTGGTAGGCTCCTTTTCTAATCTTTACTTGCTGAGGAGAGTAGCCAACAAACGATACAGTCAAAGAATCCTTTGCGGTTCTGGTTTCTATAAAAAACTCGCCAGCCTCGGATGTTATTGTTCCAACACCAGTTCCTTTGAACGACACATTAACATAGGGCACAGGCATCTTAGTGCTTGCATCAATAACTTTTCCGCGAATTTTTGTGATTTGTCCAACTGCTGATGAAGTACAGATTAGCAGTCCAAAAAACACAATAAATATATGTAATAGTCTTTTTATCAAACCATGAAAATTATACAATACCTTCTCTTAAAATATCGTGAATATGAATAACCCCATCATACTTACCTTTGTTCAAAACAAGTAGTTGAGTTATTTTGTACTGCTCCATTAAATTGAAAGCATGAATGGCAAGTTCGTCTTTCTCTATAGTCTTGGGATTAACCGACATAATATCCTTGGCCGTTATGTTATCGAACGATTGTGTTTTCTGCAACATTCGACGCAAGTCGCCATCGGTTATGATACCCAATACCTTACCTTCGTCATCAACAACCGCAGCAGCACCAAGCCTTTTGGATGATATCTCGAGAATTACAGGACGCAACTCATCGTTGGGTTTAACTTTGGGGATATTATCGGAAGAGTAAATATCGGCCACTCGCATATAGAGTTTCTTTCCCAATGCTCCACCAGGGTGGAAACGGGCAAAGTCCTCGGGTGTAAACCCTCTCAGTTTTAACAAACAAACGGCCAAAGCATCGCCGATTACCAGTTGCGCAGTTGTGCTCGATGTTGGTGCAAGGTTATTTGGGCAAGCCTCCTTATCCACGGTAGCCTTTAGAACATAGTCCGCTTTTTGGGCTAAGTATGAGTTTGTGCTTGATACAATTGCAACAATTTTATTCCCAAGGTTCTTAATTAAGGGAACCAAAACCTTTATTTCAGGTGTGCTGCCACTTTTCGATAGGCAAATAATTACATCATCAGGCTGTATAATTCCTAAATCGCCGTGTATAGCATCGGCAGCATGTAGAAAAATTGCAGGGGTGCCAGTTGAGTTAAAGGTTGCCACTATTTTACTAGCAATAATAGCGCTTTTACCAATCCCCGAAACAATTACCCTCCCTTTTCCGTTATATATAAGCGAAACGGTTTTTTCAAAATCGTCGTCAATAAATCCTGCAAGTTTCTCAATGGCAGCTGCTTCGGTTTTGATTGTTTGAATGGCAATACTTTTAATATCGATGTTCATAAAGACCAATTTTTTATTAACTTTGTTACCCTTTTGTTAAAAGACCTTAAAAATGTATCTTTTACTAAAAATTGGAGTATTTTTATATAGCAAAAGTATCTTTTTTTTTCAACTCTGATTACACAAGGGTATTAACAAAAGCTAAAAAGGTTTTTCCAAAATAAGCGTTTAGTTGAATTTATGATTATTAACACTGCAGAAGTTTCATTAAAAGAGTATTTGTCCAAATACTTTGGCTTTACCACATTTAAGGGTAATCAGGAAGCAATTATCCGGAATGTTTTGGGTGGAAACGACACCTTTGTGCTTATGCCAACTGGTGGTGGAAAGTCGTTATGCTATCAACTTCCCGCCCTAATAATGGAAGGCACTGCAATTGTAATTTCGCCACTTATTGCCCTGATGAAGAATCAGGTTGACTCCATGCGTAGCTTTGTTGTGGAGGACGGTGTTGCCCATTTCCTTAACTCATCGCTTAATAAGGCTCAAATACAGAAGGTAAAACAGGACGTAACAAATGGAGTTACTAAAATGCTTTACGTTGCTCCTGAATCGCTTACAAAGGAAGAAAACATTCAGTTTCTTAAGCAGATAAAAATATCGTTTTACGCCATTGATGAGGCGCACTGTATATCGGAATGGGGACATGATTTCCGCCCTGAGTACCGTCGCATTCGCCCAATTATCAATGAAATTGGGAATGCTCCGCTAATTGCTCTTACGGCAACTGCAACACCCAAAGTACAAAGCGATATTCAGAAAAATCTTGGAATGCAGGATTCCACTGTATTTAAATCATCATTCAACAGGCCAAACCTTTACTACGAGATACGACCAAAGGTAAATGCCGTTAAGGAGATAATTAAGTACATCAAAAATAATACAGGAAAATCGGGCATTATTTACTGCCTTAGTCGTAAGAAGGTTGAGGAAATGGCTGAAATTCTTAAGGTTAATGGCATTAAAGCCCTACCATACCATGCTGGTATGGATGCATCAACCCGTTCCGATAATCAGGATAAGTTCCTTATGGAGGAGGTTGATGTTATTGTTGCAACCATTGCATTTGGTATGGGAATAGACAAGCCCGATGTAAGGTTTGTTATGCACTACGATATACCAAAGAGCCTAGAGGGTTACTATCAAGAAACGGGCCGAGCTGGTCGCGATGGTGGCGAGGGACAGTGCATTACCTACTATAGCTACAAGGATATTCAGAAGTTGGAGAAATTCATGCAGGGTAAGCCTGTATCGGAACAGGAAATTGGAAAGCAGCTGCTGTTGGAAACCGTTTCGTATGCAGAATCATCGATGTGTCGACGCAAATCGCTGCTAAACTACTTTGGCGAGGAGTACACCGAGGAAAACTGCGGAACATGCGACAACTGCTTGCACCCAAAAACCCAATTTGAGGGACAAGAGCAACTGCAAATGGTTCTTGAAACCATTATTGCAATAAACCAAAAGTTTAAGGCCGACCATGTTATTAATATTCTAATGGGGAATGTTACTGCGGCCGTTAAATCATACAAACACAACAAACTCGATACATTTGGAGAAGGAGCCGAGAAGGACCAGCGTTTCTGGAACTCGGTTATTCGTCAGTCATTGGTAATGAAGTTCATCGATAAGGATATTGAGAACTATGGCCTTTTATTTATAACTCCAAAAG
The DNA here is from genome assembly GCA_029560875.1 of Bacteroidota bacterium. Classification (GTDB taxonomy): domain Bacteria; phylum Bacteroidota; class Bacteroidia; order Bacteroidales; family Tenuifilaceae; genus SB25. Next base: position 112,492 of record JAKQKB010000055.1, read on the forward strand.
GTCAAGAGTTTCTAAAAAAACCTTACGACATAATGTTCTCTCTCGACAACGAGTTTGAAGAAGGCGAGGATGATGAATCCATTGGAATGCCCATGGATAAAGGAGGTGCTGCCGATGATGAGTTGCTGAATATGCTTAAGGATTTAAGGAAAAAGGTTGCCAAAAAGAAAAACCTTCCTCCTTTTGTCATATTCCAAGACCCCTCGTTGGAGGATATGTCGATTCAATACCCTATTACCCTTGAGGAATTGCAGAATATATCGGGTGTTGGAGCTGGTAAGGCTAAACGTTTCGGACAAGAGTTCATCGATTTAATAAAATCGTATGTTGAGGATAAGGACATTATCCGTCCTCAGGATATGGTGGTTAAATCAGTTGCCAACAAATCGCTGCTGAAGGTTTATGTAATACAGAGCATCGACCGTAAAATGGATTTGAATGATATTGCCGAGGCCAAAAACCTAGAGATGAACGAACTCCTTAACGAAATAGAGGCAATTGTAAACTCTGGTACAAAAATTAACCTCGATTACTACATCGATAAGGTTGTGGATGAAGATAAGCAGGATGAGATTTTTGACTATTTCCAAAACGAGGCTGAAAGCGAGAGCATTGAGGATGCTATAAGTGCGCTAGGAGAAGGAGATTACACCGAGGAAGAAATTCGCTTGATGCGTATTAAATTTATGTCGGAAATGGGGAACTAATCTTTAAGTATATCCTATACCGTAATGGCTTCTATACTAAAAGTTGACTCGCTAAGTAAATCCTTTGGCTCAATTAAGGCCTTAGATAAACTGAGTTTGACCATATCGAAAGGTGAAGTGGTTGGAATTCTTGGCCCTAATGGTAGTGGCAAAACAACTTTTCTCTCATTAATTCTAGGCATAAAAACTGTCAACTCGGGTAGCTTTAGTTGGTTTAGCGAACCTCAAGGAAAACTAGTAAACAGTAAATTGGGTTCGTTACTTGAAGTTCCTTACTTCTATCCATATTTATCTATCGAAAAGAACCTAAAAATAACAGCACTCTCCCGCGGTTATGGACTTGAGAGCATTGCTGATGTTTTGCATCAGGTAAATTTATACGAACGACGTAAGGCTCCTTGTTATACCCTATCGTTAGGAATGAAACAAAGGCTTGCGCTAGCGCAAACCCTGCTAGGAAACCCCGAGGTTCTTGTGTTAGATGAGCCCACCAACGGATTAGACCCTGAGGGTATTGCTGATGTTAGGAAACTCATTAAAGACCAATCGTACCTTGGAAAAACAATAATTATTGCTAGCCATAATCTGGACGAGATACAAAAGGTTTGCTCGCATGTTGTAATCCTTAAGAATGGAAAAGATATTGCACATGGCAAGGTTGAGGAACTCCTCAGCATTAATCAGGTGGCGATAGTTGAAACTCAGCAAGTAAACGAGTTGAATGTTTTGCTAAATGAGATTAAAGGCTGTAAAATTCTCGAAAAAAACATTACAGGATTTGTTCTTACGTTCGACAATCAAGTTAACGTGCCAGAATTCAGCGCTTTACTCTCTAATAATGGAATCACCCTTAATAGGTTTGAGGTTAGGCGCCCCACCCTTGAGGAGTTGTTCCTAGGCATTGTTAAGCAAACTAATTCCTAAGTGAAATGAAGAATTTGCTTAAAATAGAACTTATAAAGACGGCCTACTATCCTACCTTTTGGGCAATTCTGCTACTTCATACATTTTTCTTTTTTGCCATAATAGCGTTAGGTGCAAATTTGAATATTAACATTCAAGGAGTTCAGGTTTTCAAGCTTTTTGCTAGCAACTATATTTGGGGAACAACCGCTTGGATAGCCAGCTGGTTTAACTTGCTTCTAGCTATTATGCTCATAGTGCTTGTTGGTAACGAATTGCAATACAACACATTTCGACGTCAGATACTTGACGGGCTAACCCGAAACCACATAATTCTTGGCAAATTAGTTCTGATAGTTAGTTTGTCAGTATATGTAATTTTATTAGTTACCCTAACAGGATTTACTGTTGGTTTAACTTCCGGTGAGCCTTGGGTTAATGGTTATTTTCATGGATTTAGTTATGTACTGGTATTGAGTGTTCAGTCACTTGCGTATATGACGCTTGCAATGCTACTGGTGCTAATCTTCAGAAATATTGCCCTTGCCATTATCACATACTTGCTCTACTTTATAATGATAGAGCCAATTATCAGAATATTTTTCCCCGATAACATTGATGTCTTCTTCCCCGTGAAGTTGATATCCAACCTAACCCCCATGCCCGATTTTATGGGTATGCTTACCGAGGAATTTTCAAACATGCAAGGCGTTGACCCTAATAGCGTTCAGCAGCTACAATCAATTCCCGATGGAATCCCAGTATCGTTATCGGTTCCTGTATGTTTAGTGTACATTGTGGTATTTATTGTTTCATCACGCCTCATCCTCAAGTACAGGGATTTATAAAAGTTTCACGTAAAACTATTCTTTCTAATTTTTCAAAGCCAGAATTGATTTTGTACCGATAGGATTGTATATTTGTTAGTAATCGAATCCTAAAGGTAATGGCTATGAAAAAACTTCTACTACTTGCTTTTGTAGCAATATCTATTTTTGCGCAAGCACAAACCAAACTTACAAACGAAACCCACGGTTTTATCCCCAATGAGCGAAACCCTATGGTGCTTACAAACTACGTTGAGCCAGGAAACTTTGGCAAAAATGTTATTTGGGATTTTGCCAACCTGCAGGTAACCAACACTTTTGAGGGTTTAATCCTGGACACATACCTTTCGAAATGCTGTAATTTATTCTCTAAAGGCAACACTGTGCTTGAGGAATTTGGAAACTTCTTTGTATTCGAAACCTCAGCAAACAGGCTGGAACAGCATGGATTTCTCTCCTCAACAGGAAGTACTAAAATAGTATATACAAAACCTTTTGTTAAAATGCAGTATCCGTTCACGTACGGAAGTTGTTTTGAGGGAAATTTTGAGGCCGACTATATTATAAATGGACAGAAAACAGGAAAACTCATTGGTACATACAAAGTAGAAGGCGATGCAAAAGGAAAACTAAAACTTCCCAATGGCAAAGAACTAAGCAATGTGCTTAGGGTAAAAGAGGTAAAATCGTCGAAACAAATTATTAATGAAACCACCACCAATATTGAAGATATTACCTACCGTTGGTATGTTGAAAACCACAGATTCCCGGTTCTTGTGCTCATAAAAAGCACATACAACTATAACGGAACACCTTCTGTAACTACAAAGGCTGCGTTTAACAGCAATATTATTAGCACAACACCAAATATTGATTTGCAGAAAGACGATTTAAAAATCGACATATACCCGAACCCATACCAAGGCAGAGTTACAATAGCATATAATCTGGAAAATACTGCAAATGTTAACATATCAGTTTTCGATTTGACAGGAAAGTTGGTTAACGTTGTAACCAATGGAACTGAAAGTGTGGGGCAAAAGCAGCATTACTTTTCGGCTGTGGAGTTGGGAATGTCTGCGGGTGCATATATAGTTAAATTACGAATAGATAATAAAGAAATATCGAGGAAAATACTTGAGATAAAGTAAACACATAGTCACTCCTATAAAAAAATCCCGACTGAAAAAATCGGGATTTTTTATCAGTCAGAAACTATTTCCAATCCTTATCAAATGACACATATAATTTAAATGATACCCCGTGGTTAAAAAATGCGTGAACCAAGTCTATTCCTAAATCTTTATCGGTATCGGCAGCGCCTCCAAACGGAATCATTGCTGCACCTTCGAAATCGTAACCTAGAGCAAAAATATAAGCAGCCATTCCTTTTCGGATGTAATACCTAAACCCTACCGATAACGAGTAGTGTACCATAACATTAAACAACTCGTCGGTAACAGCCTTTTTATCAGGGTTGAGCGCTTCGGCCATTCTTATTCCATAGTTCGATAAGCGTCCTGGGCCAAATCCAAGTTTATCTTGGGTTGAGGCAAACATGGCAAAGCGCATAGCCTCGCGTCCTGGAATTATTCCGTAGCGGCCGCCTGTTAGGCATAGATACCTTAACAAATCGAAACCCGCTTGAATATTGTACGATTGAACTTTGTAGAGAGTATCGTAGGCTGGAACTCCAAATTTTTGATTTTCTCTACCTCCTTTAGTAACTAATGTCTTTAACTGAACAGGATAACCCATTGAAGTGTATCCGACACCCCAATAAAACCCCATTTGATTTTCTCCAGGAACAACCACCCATTTCCCATCAACATAGCGCTTCTTATTAAACATTCGAATAATGTCAATGTTGAAGAATTTATTCGAAAAGTTCCGAGATGCGTAAAAGCCTTCAGGTAGCGTACCTGACCATTCAAGATTCCCTGAAATTTTTGATGTTTGTAACCTAAGCATCATATTTTTATAGCCCAAATAACCACCCCATCGATAAATCTTCCCAATAATGTTATTCTCCATTTGAGCAGAAACACCCATCCTAACTCCAATTTTTTGAATGCCAAAATTTCCCTCATAGGAAGTCATACTGGATAAATTGAATTTTAACTTCAGAGGGTTCCCTAGAGTTTTTCCGTCCAAAAAACTAATTTTCCAATTCAAACTAGGAACATACGAGATTCCAACATAGGCGGGTAGTGTGTCCTTTTCAGTGGCAATTGCACTGTTCCATATTGAAACAAAAAATAGGATTACAAATATTCTTCTATGCATACAATTTATTTTTGGTTGGTTAATGTAAATGTATGGCCATTTAGAATTGCAGTCAATAATATCTATTTCGTTTTTTTGGTGTTTTTATGAGTGTTGTTTTCTGTCTGTCAGCAACAGTTATTTTGTTGACGAAAAGTTATTTATGAATGTTTTAATAGTTATCAACAATGCTCGTTTTGAAATTTTGGTTTTGCTACCTTCGCAAGTAATAGTTTAAAAAAAATCAAACTTTTAAATACTTGTAATTCAGCCCTCAGCTATTTTGTTTCAGAAAATCTGATGTCTGATATCTTGAGTTTATACAATGGGAAAATTTGTACATCTACATGTTCACACGCAATACTCCATTCTCGATGGAGCATCGAGCATTAAGGGCTTGATTGATAGAGCTAGAGAGTTGGGCATGCCTGGGGTTGCCGTTACTGACCATGGCAATATGTTTGGCGTAAAGGAGTTTATCAATACTGCCAACAAGATTAATGGTTCGGTTAACGATGAAATTAAAAAGATTAAGTGTGATATAGAGAACCTTTACGCTGAAAAGGAGAAAATTGAGGATTTCGATTCACAGTTAAATATACTAAAATCCAAAATTGCAGAACAGGAGGCAAAACTTTTCAAACCAATTATTGGATGTGAGGTTTATGTTGCTAAGAAGACTAGGTTCGACAGAACCGATAAGGAGGACAGAGGAAATCATCACCTTATACTGCTTGCCAAGAACAAGGAGGGATACCACAACCTTGTTAAGCTTGTAAGTTACGGTTTTACCGAGGGTTTTTACTACAAACCCAGAATTGATAAGGAGTTACTACGCAAACATAGTGCGGGATTAATTGTATCGAGCGCATGCTTGGGTGGTGAAATACCTCAGGCCATTATGAATGGCGATATGGCTGCGGCGGAACAGATTGCCTTGGAGTTCAAGGAAATTTTTGGCGATGATTACTACCTTGAGTTGATGCTCCACAAATCGGGCGATTTTAAGATTGACGAGGATGTCTACGAAAATCAACTAAAGGTAAACAAGGCAATAATTGAGCTATCAAAGAAAACGGGCATCAAGTGCATTGCAACTAACGACGTGCACTTTGTGCTTGCCGAGGATGCTCAGGCTCACGATAGGTTAATCTGCTTAAATACGGGCAAGGATTTAGACGACAAGAACAGAATGCGTTATACTTTTCAGGAGTACCTGAAGAGTGAGGCTGAGATGCTAGCTAACTTTCCGGATTTCCCCGAGGCAATTTACAACACCGAGGAGATTTTCAACAAGGTGGAGTACTACAGTCTAAGCAGTAAGCCTATTATGCCTTACTTCCCTTTGCCCGATGGATTTACCGACGATAACGACTACTTAAGATACTTATCCTACGAAGGTGCAAAGCAACGCTGGGGTGAGGAACTTCCCGATAATGTAAAAGAACGCTTGGATTTCGAACTCGAGGTTGTGGCTAGGATGGGTTATCCTGGCTACTTCCTAATTGTTTGGGACTTTATTCGTGCTGCAAGGGAGATGGGCGTTTCCGTTGGTCCAGGACGTGGTTCTGCAGCAGGCTCAGCAGTTGCATACTCCTTAAGGATTACAGATATCGACCCGGTGAAGTACGACTTGCTGTTTGAGCGTTTCCTGAACCCTGAGCGTGTATCGATGCCCGATATCGATATCGACTTTGATGAAGATGGTCGCGAGGATGTTTTAAAGTACGTCGTGGATAAGTACGGTGCTAAGCGTGTTGCGCATATTGTAACTTTTGGAACTATGGCAGCTCGCTCATCAATTAAGGATGTTGCCCGCGTACAAAAGTTGGAATTATCCACTGCCGATAGGTTAGCAAAACTTGTTCCCGAAAAACCCGGAACAACCCTGAAGGATGCCTTTAAAGAAGTTCCGGAACTTGATAAGGAGCGAAAATCGACAAATGAGTTAGTTCGCTCAACTTTGGAGTATGCCCAAGTACTGGAGGGAACAGTAAGGCAAACAGGAGTTCACGCCTGTGGTATTATTATTGGTCGCGACGATTTGGAGGAGTACGTTCCTTTATCGACAAACAAGGAAACATCGCTATTTGTTACGCAGTACGAAGGTTCTCACGTTGAGGATATTGGATTACTGAAGATGGACTTCCTTGGGTTGAAAACGCTTTCAATTATAAAGGATGCATTGCAGTTGGTTAAAGAATCGACCGGAAAAGACCTTGATATTGATAAAATTCCGCTGAACGACCCCAAAACGTTCGAGTTGTTTTCAAAAGGCGAAACCACCGCAATATTCCAGTTCGAGTCGCCCGGGATGAAAAAGCATATGCGAGCCTTGGAACCCAACCGCTTTGAGGACTTAATCGCCATGAACGCGCTTTACCGTCCGGGTCCTATGGAGTACATTCCAAGTTTCATTAACCGTAAACACGGACGCGAAAAGATTGAGTACGACATTGCCGATATGGAGGAGTACTTGAAGGATACCTATGGTATTACGGTATACCAGGAGCAGGTGATGTTATTATCGCAGAAATTGGCTGGTTTTACCAAAGGACAAGCCGATGCGCTGCGTAAAGCGATGGGTAAGAAACTCCGCAAGGTAATGGACGAACTTAAGGAGAAATTTATTGAGGGCTGTTCAAAGAACGGACACGATAAGGCCAAAGTGGAAAAGGTTTGGACAGACTGGGAGGCCTTTGCGGAATACGCTTTCAACAAATCGCACTCAACTTGCTATGCTTACGTTGCTTATCAAACTGCATATATAAAAGCACACTACCCTAGCCAGTTTATGGCTGCTGTGCTAAGCCGAAACCTATCGGACATAAAGAAAATCACAATCTTTATGGACGAATGCCGTCGCATGGGCATTCAGGTACTAGGCCCCGATGTTAACGAGAGTCATTACAAATTCTCGGTTATGCCCAATGGCGATATCCGCTTTGGATTAGGCGCAATTAAAGGGATGGGCGAGAATGCTGTGGCTAACATCATCGAAACCCGAAAAAATGGCGGTAAATTCAAGGATATCTACGACTTTATGGAGCGCGTAAACCTTCAAACTGTCAATAAGAAAAACTTGGAGGTACTTGTGGTTTCAGGTGCTTTTGAAAACTTGAGTCCAGTTAGCCGGAGCACATATCTTACACCAGACCCTAGAGGTGGTACTTACCTCGAAACCTTGATGCGTTGGGGTGTAAAGGCTCAAACCGAGAAGCAGAGTAGCCAGATGTCGCTTTTTGGAACAAGTGGTGATTTTGAAATGCCAAAACCCGAAATTCCAAAGGTTGAGGAATGGCCAACTATAGAGTTGCTGAACCGCGAGAAGGATGTTATTGGGATTTACCTTTCGGCACATCCGTTGGATGAGTTTAGGTTTGAGATTGAGAACCTGTGCAACGTTACGCTGGCCGACCTTAAAAACATGGAGCAGTACAAGGATCGTGACGTAACTATAGCAGGAATGATTATTGCTGCAAAAATTGACACTACCAAAAACGGAAAACCTTACGGCCGACTTACGCTTGAGGATTACTCCGATACAATGGAGATAATGCTTTTCGGAAAAGATTTTGAAACATTCCGCAACTTTTGCTATACTGGCTATATGGTTATGATTAAAGGAAAAGTTCAGCCCAAAGCATTTAGGCCTGAGGAACTTGAACTCAAAATCAGAACTATTACGATGCTTTACGAGGTTAGGGAGCAGCAAATTAAGGGAATTACAATAACCTTACCGCTAACCGAAGTGAACGATATTCTGATTGATGACTTTATCAAACTATCATCGAAAGACAAAGCCAAAGTTTTGCTAAAATTTAAAATTGTTGACCCAGAGAATAGAGTCTCTGTCGATTTATTCTCTCGCTCTTTTAAAGTAAATATAACAAATGAGTTTGTTAATTTCTTAAAGGATAACGAAATGGATTTTAAATTATCGGCCGATTAAACTTTTGAATTTCTTTTTCGTTTATTTTTGTAATTTTAGAAGTCGAAAATTTTAAAACAACATTAGATATGGCACTACAAGTAACAGATTCAAATTTTGATGAGTTAGTACTAAACTCAGGAAAACCAGCATTGGTTGATTTTTGGGCAGAATGGTGTGGCCCTTGCAGAATGATTGCTCCTTACGTTGAGCAAATTGCCGAGGAATATAAAGACAAAGCTGTTGTGGCAAAGGTTGATGTTGACAGTTGCCCAGGTATTGCTGCACGTTATGGAATCAGGAACATTCCTACAATCCTTTTCTTTAAAGGTGGTGAACAAGTTGACAAACAGGTTGGCGCAGTTCCAAAAAGCAACTTGGTGGCTAAACTAGAGGCGTTACTATAATTTTAAGCAATTATATTTGGGGTCGGGTTTCCCCCGACCTTTTTTATTTTATCTATCTAAAGTTTTTTACTATGAAAGTTTGCGTTTACTGTGCATCGAGCAACAAGGTTGATGAGAAATACTTTAAAGCCACCGAGATTTTGGCCAAAAACTTAGCCAAGAATGGAATTACTTCCGTTTACGGAGGAGGCTCAAATGGATTGATGGGATGTCTTGCCGATACAGCGCTACATGAGGGAGGAAAAGTGATTGGCATTCTTCCTCACTTTATGGACAAGGTGGAGTGGGGTCATAAAAACCTTACAGAGCTTATCCTTGTTAAGGATATGCACGAACGCAAACGCCTTTTAATTGAAGGCGTGGATGCTGTGGTGGCGCTTCCTGGCGGTTGTGGAACCTTGGAGGAATTGATGGAGGTTATCACGCTAAAACGACTTGGCAAATTCACCAAGCCAATAATAATTCTTAATACCGATGGGTTTTACAATCACTTAAAAGCACTTCTGGATAAAATGGTTGAGGAGCGCTTTATGCGTACAGAGCATAACGATATTTGGACTTTTGTAGATAAACCCGAAGATATTATTCCTGCAATACACTCTGCTCCAAAGTGGGATAGCGATGCAATAAACTTTGCTGCAGTATAACAATAAGATAACCCCTACAGGTGCTGAAACTTCTTGTAGGGGTTATTAGACAATAAAGTCAGAATGTTTTAGACTATTCAAATAGTCTTTATTTAAAGTTTAGTAAGCATTTGTTTCATTATGAGTGTCATTTTCTGCTCAGCCATTGCGCCAACCTTTTGCACCTCCTCGTGAGATACTTCTACAATTTTACCCGGAACGCCCAAGTCGGTAATAATTGATATTGCAAACACAGGAATATTCATGTGATGAGCAACAATAACCTCTGGAACGGTTGACATACCAACGGTATCGCCACCAATAATTCTGAAATAAACGTACTCCTTAGGTGTTTCAAATGTTGGACCAGTTGTTCCAACGTAGCAACCCTGCTGTAGTTTAATTCCGTTTGCAGCAGCAACCTCTTTGGCTAAGGCCATTAATGCTGGGTCGTAGGTTTTGTGCATGTCGGGGAAGCGTGGGCCTAACTCGTTGATGTTTGGTCCAATTAGTGGATTTGGCATTAGGTTGATATGGTCGTTTATAAGCATTAAATCGCCAATCTCAAAATCAGGATTTACGCCACCACTTGCGTTTGAAACGAATAACTGTTTAATGCCAAGGAACTTCATTACACGAACAGGGAATGTTACCTGTTTCATATCGTAACCCTCATAAAAATGGAACCGACCCTGCATTGCAACAACCCTTTTGCCGCCAAGTAAGCCAAAAATTAAGCGACCCGAATGGCCTTCAACAGTTGATACTGGGAAATTAGGAATGTCCCTATAGTTAATAATTTCCTGCTTTTCAATTTCTCTAACTAATCCACCAAGTCCTGTACCTAGAATAATTCCAACTTCGGGTGTAATGGTTACCTTTCCTTTGATGTAGGCTACCGTTTGGTTAATTTTGTCCAACATAGTCTATTATTTGTTTATTAAATTTTTCAGCGTTATTGTTCAAAAACTTGATTTTAATTGATAGATAAAACAGCCGTTGTTTAAGGTCTGCGCTTAGGTTTAGGCATCTTATTCTTGCTGCATCCTTTTCGGTTGTTACTACCAAGGTTTCATTTGAACATTTTTCAAAGATAAGTTGAATTTCTTTTTCTGAAAAGTGATGATGGTCAGTGTAGCTTCTTTTGCCCTCAATTTGGAAGTTTTTTACAAGATAGCTGTAAAATGGCTCTGGATTTGCTATTCCTGCAATGGCGAATACTTTTTGGGAGTTGTTCGGCCTAATTTCATTTGATTCATCAGCAAAAATTGGCATAACCTCACCGTACTCGACGGTTGTAAAGTAGGTGTTCTGCTTTGCATTCAATCGCAGTTCGCCACGAATTTTGTCCATTTCTTGATTCGACAGGTTCTCTGGACATTTTGTGACAATTATAATATCGGCTCTACGTTTCTCCGAAATGCTATCGCGCAATCTGCCTGCTGGCAGAAAAAAATCGCGGGTAATTAGGTTGTTGTAATTGGTTAGAAGAAGTGATAGCCCTGGCTTGATATATCGATGTTGAAATGCATCGTCGAGTAGGAGTACATTCATTTCCGGGAAGTTGTAGGCCAACTCATTTGTTCCATTTACTCTATCCTCATCAACTGCCACTGTTGTGTTAGGATATTTAAGTTTTATTTGAAGCGGTTCGTCGCCAACTTCATTGGCTGTTGAGGTTGTTTCAGCCAACTTAAAACCTTTGGTTTTGCGTTTGTAACCACGACTCAGTAGTCCGACTTGATATTTATTTTGAAGCAATTCGATAAGATACTCGGAGTGTGGCGTTTTTCCAGTTCCTCCAACGGTTATATTTCCAACACAAATTGTCGGAATATCGGGGCTATACCCTTTTAGTAGGTTTATGTCGAACAAAAAATTTCTGATTTTTACTGGTATCCAGTAAAGCAGTGCAAATGGTAAAAGTAAGTATCTAAGTGTTTCCATATTGTAAAAAAAATCATCCGAAGGTTTGCTTCGGATGACAAAGTAACAAAAAATACTTTAATTATTTGAGTGACTAGTGATTAATGACACTGTCACCAATCACCCGTCACCTGTCACTAATTAGTATACTTCAACATCGTAAGGAATACGTGCCTGAACACCTTGGTTGTTAAGCATACTCTTAATTCTATTGTAATGCTTGTATGTAACACCAAGTTCATCCTTTAGGAAGAAAGCTTTTGCTTCGCCAGTCATTCCTTTGATTATTTCTTGGAATGGGTCTTTTTGCTCAGGAAGCTCTACCAAACGGTATTTTTCAACCTTTGCTTTTTCAGCAGCAAGTTTAATAGCAGCATTCAAACCTCCGAACTCATCAACAAGTTTGATATCCTTTGCGTTAACACCGCTCCATACTCTACCTTGTCCAATCTCGTCAACTTTCTCAACGGCTAAACTACGACCTTCGGCAACGTGACCGATGAATGTTTGGTAGGTTTCCTCAATGAATTTTTGTCCAACAGCTTTTTCCTCTGCTGTCATTGGGCGGAATTGGCTGAAAAAGTCAGCGTGGTCGTTGGTTTTAACAACATCTACGTTGATACCCAATTTCTTATTCATTACATTTTGTAAGTTGAAGAATAGACCAAATACACCAATTGAACCAGTAATTGTTGTTGGGCTAGCCATAATTGTAGTTGCAGGAGCAGCAATGTAGTAACCACCCGATGCAGCAACATCGCCCATCGATACAATAACAGGTTTTACCTTGTTGGCTAATTCTACCTCGCGCCAAATAACTTCCGATGCTAAAGCGCTACCACCAGGAGAGTTTACGCGGAATACAATAGCTTTAATTGTGCTATCGCGGCGTGCTTTGCGGATTGCGCGCGAAATTCCATCGGAACCAATAGCATCTTCGCTACCTTCGCCCATACCAATTTCACCTTGTGCGTAGATAACAGCAATTTTATCCTTGGAGAATTTTGCCTTTTTAGCAGGAACTTTGAAGTATTGTGCTAATGTAACTGTTTTAAGGTCTTCTTTCTCTGGAGTTTCGGTTAGTCCTTTTAGTTTGTCAATAAGTTGGTCTTTGTAAATTAAACTGTCAACCAATTTATTATCGATGCAAGATTTTCCATTGAAAATCTCCATATCGTTGGCTAAACGGTTCAATTCTTCAACAGAAATGTTACGTGCTTTAGAAATACCATCAACCCAATGGTTCCAGATTGAACCCATGTAAGTTAAAGTTTGCTCACGGTTCTCAGGGCTCATTTTGTCGAGCATAAAAGGTTCAACGGCACTTTTAAATTTACCGTGACGAAGAATTTGAGGTTCAACACCTAATTTTTCTAAAGCACCTTTGAAGAACATAATTTCGGAACGTAATCCCATCCACTCAACCATACCTTCTGGGTTTAAGTAAACTTTGTCTGATACAGTGGCTAGGTAGTATGCTTTTTGGCTGTAAGTATCGCTATAGCTAATAATGAATTTTCCTGAAGTTTTAAAATCGATTAGCGCATCGCGGATTTCCTCCGTGGTTGCAGCGCCTGCTCCAACAGCGTCAATTTCCATGAAAATACCCTTAATATTTGGGTCTTCCTTGGCTTCGGTAATTGCTTTAAGAATTTTATTAAGTCCCATGCTGCTTTGTGGCTGCATCGACATAAAATCGAACCCTTTGAAAGGATTATCGCTTGCACGGTCAACGATTTCTTGGTTAAAATCAACATAAAGTATTGAGTTTTCTTTAACTTCGGTTGCTTTATCTCCAGCCGAAACCATTGCACCAATTACTCCAATCATTACAAAGAACAGAAGAAGCAACGAAATGAATACACCCAATATGGTGATTAATAGATGTTTGAAAAAATTTTTCATATTTTTAGTGGTTTAGTGATAATACTATTTGACATTTTAGCATGTGATTTGTTACATACTAAAATCAAATTTAATCAAAATATAATTGCTATAAGTTGTTGGGAAATAACTTTTTTTAATTCAATACGTATTCATAAAGTTGATAATCTGTTTATTAGTTTGTTTGAAAATATTTTGCGTATTAAGATTATTTATTAAAATTTACAATAAGTTTGCAACGCTTTAAATTGAATGAGATGGCAAAGGTATTTTTCACTATAGGAGGCAATATTGGCGATAGAGTTTTTAATCTTCAGGAAACTTGCAGGTTAATTAATAGCCGTATTGGATGTATTCGTAAACAGTCATCTATTTACGAGTCAGAGCCCTGGGGTTTTAGCAGTGAGTTAAATTTTCTGAATCAGGTTATAGTGGTCGAGACCAACTTAAGCCCTGCTGCAATAATGCTGGAAATATCGTATATAGAATCAAAAATGGGGCGTGTTAGGAATGGTGCGGGTTACGCTTCGCGTACTATGGATATTGATATCCTTTTTTACGACCATCAAATAATGCTTACCCCCGATTTAATTGTACCTCACAAGCAAATGCATAAGCGCCGTTTTGTGCTTGAACCTTTAAATGAGATTGCGCCAGATTTTATTCATCCACTTTTTTCACTTACCTCACACGAATTGCTCGTAACTTGTACCGATGAGTCTAAGGTGTGGAAGTTTGAGCGCGCAGAAGTAGGAAATTAAGAAAGTATTATTTTTTTCGGTCAAAATACTCCCGAACCGTAAGAATAATTGCCAGAATAAGCCCTAACTGGATAGCCGATTGCCAGCCATATGCAACATTTCCGTGTAGGAAGTATGAGTATAACACTTTTACTAAAACACTCACTGCAAATGCAAGGATGAATATCCCTGCAAATACTAAAAAAAGATTCATACGTTTCATAGGCTTCAATATTTAAGAGTTTTTACGTTTTAGATAATGGCTTAACAGGAACAGAATTCCAATTAGAATAAATGGTAGGTTAATGGTTAGCAGTATAGTAGCGGTAATCCACACAGAATGGTTCATCGCATAATTGTGGGTTGCAATAAACGGTGCAAAGGCTAGCCCAATCGCGATAAAAATAATTCCTCCTACTCTTTCCCATTTCCAAGCAATGAGTAAAATATGGTTAATATGTACGATGGAATAAGGTGAACTACAAATGCAGCGAGTTTTTTCCAAAGGGAATGGTTGCCTTCAAATGAGTCCAACGCAAACATACTGATGAATAGTATTGCCAAAATACAGAGAATCCGTGGTGTCCAATGGAAGATTTTGAGAGTTTTGTTCATAGTTATTCAGCAAGTAATTCCAAAGTTACCACTTAATTATACCCGTGTCAATTTTATTTATTGGAATAACAACTTTGGTTAACCATCATCAATTTTTCCACATCAAAACCATTCTCCTTCGCTATATTGACAAGAGTTGTGTAGGTTTGGTTATCTAAAGTGCTGGACTTCGATAGAATCCATAAATATTTGCGAGAAGGGTCGCCAACCAGTGCGTAGTTATAATCTTTATCGAGCGCAATAACCCAATATTTCCCACTGAAGGGCCAGAAGAACCGAACTTTAAGTCGACCCGGATAGTTGTTGTCGGGTACCCAAGCCACCCCTTTTATGCTTTTGGATTTTGATGTATCGGCATTGGTGTAACCTTTGTTTAACACTTCCACTTTGCCGTTGGGAAGTATTGTGTAGGTTGCAGTTACGCACTCCAATCCTTTCTCGAAACTATTGGGTAAACGAGCAATTTCGTACCAAGTTCCTGCATATTTTGTTAAGTCAAGTTCCTTTGCGGTTGGAAGGCCTTTCTGCTCGTTTTTACATGCTGTGAGGCTAAGCATAAGTATTGCTGTTATCAGTAAGTTTTGCATTTCAGTTTTATTTTGAAATTAAATTTACTAAAAAACAACTACAAATCAAGATGGTTTACCATCCGATTCAGAAAAATAGTAGAGCAGAAATTTGATAGAATTACTCCTTTGCGCCGTAAGCTAAATCGCCAGCGTCGCCAATTCCTGGAACAATGTATGATTTAACGGTGAGTTCATCGTCAACAGCGCCAAGCCACAAAGTTGTGTTTTTTGCAGAAAGGTTGCGTTTCATATACTCAACGCCCTCTTTCGATGCAATTACCGATACAATGTGGGTGTGTTTGGGTGTTCCTTTTTCGCAAATTGCTTTGTAGGCAAGTAACATCGATGCGCCTGTTGCAAGCATAGGGTCAATTAGTACCAAAGTTTTCCCCTCAATATTTGGACAAGATATATGCTCGAACTGGATACGGAAAGTGCCATCGTTACTGTACTTTCTATATGCTGATATAAAACCATTTTCGGCTTTGTCGAAATAATTCAGCATTCCTTGATGCAGTGGTAGTCCAGCGCGCAGTATTGTTGCCAAAACAATTGTTTCGTTAGGCAAGTTTATTTCGGCAACTCCTAGCGGAGTTTGTACTTGGTTGCTTTGGAAGTTTAGCTCTTTGCTAAGTTCATAGGCAAAAATCTCCCCACAACGTTCAAGGTTGCGACGGAATCGCATAAAATCGTTCTGAACATTGATATCGCGGAGCTCTGCAATGAATTGATTTAGAATGGAGTTTTGGTTGCCAAGTATTCGTACCATTTGCGTAAGTTTTGTGGAACAAAGTTAAGTAAAATATAGTTTGTTACATTAGGTTTGATGTAAAAGCGTTTTAATATCTTTATAGAATTAATTATTAGGAATGATTCAAGTTAAGGATCACGTAATTGCTGAGTTGCAAAGCAAATTTGTTCTTCCAGAGTTGAACTCGTCCACCGATTTTTACCATGATATGGTAGAGAATATTGTTGGTCAGCAACTATCGGGCAAGGTTGCTCAGGTGATTTTTAATAGGTTTAAAACATTATTTCCTAATAATTACCCAACGCCAGAGTTGGTTCTTTTAACCTCCGATGAATCCTTGCGTAGCATAGGCCTTTCGGGTGCTAAAACCAAGTATGTGAAAGCGCTTGCGGAATTTACTCTGCACCACGATTTATCGCTACAACAGGTAGCACAACTAAGTGACGAGGAACTAATAAAATTATTGACCCAAATTAAAGGAGTGGGGGTGTGGACTGCCCAAATGCTTCTTATTTTTTCACTCAACAGGAAAGATGTTTTTCCGATTGACGATCTGGCCATTCAGCAAGGGATGAGAGAATTATACAATATTAAGGTTAATGGTAAGCAATTCAAGGATAGATTGATAAGAATATCTAATAAATGGAAGCCGTACAGAACGACTGGTTCACGATTGGTTTGGGCGTACGTTAACGATAAAAAGTTGAACGCAACACGTAGATAGTACCTGCAAAATAGGCTATTCCTAAAGTCATAAACAATCTTAAATCCACAATTGAGCCGATGGATTGTTCGGTCAATCAATTAAAATCTCTAATTTTGTAGAATCCAAAAAAGTTGAGTTATGGGAATGTCAATGTTTTCGTTCTTCAAGGCAAAAAAACCTAAAGGGTTTAACTATAAGCCTATGTACTACAGTGAGCAGAAGGAGGAGATGAAGGAGCGCGAGGCGAGAATTAGAAAAGAACTTGGACTTACCGATGCCGATAAGCCCTTTGTGCCCACCATTAAGGGACAGTTCAAAAGCAAAAGGTTAAAAAAATACTCGTACACTAGGCAATCGACAATACGAGCACTTATTATTCTAGTGCTTTTAATCTTAGTTGCTTATTTCCTCTTCTTTAAATAGCAATTCAATGGCCGACATCATTCAGTTACTCCCCGATTCCGTTGCCAATCAAATAGCAGCTGGCGAGGTTGTTCAACGCCCTGCCTCTGCGGTTAAGGAGTTGATGGAGAATTCCATTGATGCTGGCGCCAAGAATATTCAGTTGATTGTTAAGGAGGGTGGCAAGGCATCCATACAGGTGATTGACGATGGTGTTGGTATGTCCGAAACTGATGCACGGCTCTGCTTTGAGCGTCATGCCACATCAAAAATTCGCGAGGCCAACGATTTGTTCGATATCCGAACAATGGGCTTCCGAGGCGAGGCTTTAGCATCAATTGCTGCGGTTGCCGAGGTTGAACTAAAAACCCGCAAAGCCACCGATGAACTTGGAACCCAAATTCAAATAAACGGCTCCGAGCTGGTTGCTCAGCAACCCGTAAACTGTGCTGTAGGCACAAACTTCACAATAAAAAATCTATTCTACAATGTTCCTGCACGTCGTAAATTCCTTAAAGGAACATCCATAGAGCTAAAGCATATAATTTCCGAATTTCAACGGGTTGCGTTGGCATACCCCGAAATAGCGATGAGCCTTACGCATAATGGCGCAGACATTTACAGGCTCAACGCATCTACACTAAAACAACGAATTGTTGGTTTATTTGGGAAGGCAATCAACTCTCAGCTGCTCGATATCACCACCCAAACCACCATCGTAAATATTGATGGTTTTATTGGTAAACCCGAGAGTGCCAAGAAAAGCCCGGGCGAGCAATTCTTCTTTGTGAATGGACGATTTATGAAGAATCCATTTCTAAACCGTGCGGTTATAAACGCCTACAACCGTCTTTTACCCGCCGAAAGCATTCCAACCTACTTTATTTATCTTGATATTGACCCCAAAACCATCGATGTAAATATTCATCCCACCAAAACTGAAATTAAGTTTGAGGATGAACGTATGATTTGGCAAATACTTCACGCAGCTGTTAAGGAAACTCTAGGGAAATTTGCTGTTGTGCCATCTATCGATTTTGATAGCGACCCAGGGTTTAGCATTCCGTTTTTCCCTAAAAACGCACCCGTTACTCCTCCTGAGATAGAGATTAACCATAATTTCAATCCTTTTGAGGATGAAGGCAAGAAATTTTCCGGTGGAAGTTTCTCTGCAAAACCACAAAAGCAGAAAAGCGTTGAGGGATGGGAACAACTTTACGAGGATAAACCCGCCGAAGAGGAGCCAACGCAATTAACGATGCAGACATTCGCATCGAAGGGGTTTGATGATGTGCCAGCAGAAACTTCTACTAAATTTTACCAAGTTAAGGGTAAGTACATTTTAACCACAGTAAAATCGGGGTTAATGGTTATTGACCAGAAACGTGCACACGAACGGATTCTGTTTGAGCAATACTTGGAGAGCCTTACGTCGGAGCATAATATTGCTCAACGCGAGCTTTACCCACAAACCTTGGAGATGAGCGCTCAGGACTTTGCGTTGATTATGGATAATCAGCAACAACTGTCGCAAATGGGGTTGGAGATTAGCAATTTAGGACACAACACAATTGGAATAAATAGCCTTCCGGCTAATCTAAAATCGGCTGATCCGCTAAAGTTGATTGACGATTTGCTGATGGAAATAAAGGAAAACCAGTCGTTACCATTCGACGATGCCAAGCAAAAAATTGCCGCATCGATGGCAAAGGCTGCTGCAATTGGATATAATAGAAATCTTTCTGCATTTGAAATGCAGGAACTGGTTGATAAACTCTTTGCCTGCAACCATCCAAACTTTTCGCCCGATGGCAAAAAGGTGCTTACAATTATTGAGATGGACGAGTTGGATAAAAAGTTGAAGTAAACCTTTTAAACAAAGTATTTGTTTTAATTTGATTAAACTGAAAAAGTGATGAACTATAGCGAAAGAGGTTTTATGAGCAGTATGCCACCTGTCGTAAAAAACCTAATTATCATAAATGTAATTATGCTCCTTATAGCCTGGGTTGCCGAAACAACATTTCAGGTTGATTTAAATAGAATTTTAGGATTGTACTCTCCTAACTCGCCAAGTTTTAGACCATACCAGTTTGTAACGCATATGTTTATGCACGGTGGATTATTCCACCTTTTCTTCAACATGTTTGCGCTTTACATGTTTGGAAGAATACTTGAGCAGGTTTGGGGTGGAAAACGGTTTTTAATTTACTACTTAGCAACAGGATTGGGTGCTGCAGCTATTCATCTTTTGGTAAACTACCTTCATTTACATTCAATTCAGAATGATGCTATCGCGATGCTTAACACTCCATCGCCGCAATCTTTTGCAGCATTTGTAACCAAACATTTTCCTGATTACTACGATCAGGTTTACACAAAATTCTTAGACAATTGGTTTGCATCGCCAACTAATCCTGTTTTTATTGAGCAAGCATCAATATATACTCAACAATTAATACAACTACAAATCGACATCCCAACCGTGGGTGCATCGGGTGCTGTTTATGGTGTACTTCTAGCATTTGGTATGCTTTTCCCAAATACAATCCTTATGCTACTTATCCCTCCAATTCCTATTAAAGCTAAATGGATGGTGATTATTTATGGAGGTTTGGAGTTGTTCCTTGGGTTAACGCAGCCCGGCAGCAATATTGCGCACTTTGCACACTTAGGCGGGATGATTTTTGGATTTATACTGATAAAATACTGGCGTACCCGCAAGGATATGTTCTATTAGAAAAATTTATGCTAAATTTACTATAAACAGGATTTAGTCTATGAGTATTTATAACGAGCTAAAAGATTCGTTCCGTTTTGGCAGTAACCTTACCAAGTTAATCTATATAAACTTGGCGGTGTTCCTTATTTATAATTTAATCCGAGTTTTCTTTTTCGTTGGAGGAACTCCGGTAGGAAGTTCTTACGCCTATTTACTTGCTGTTCCTGCCGACTTTGCAAGTCTGCTAATTCGCCCGTGGACTATTTTAACCTATATGTTTTTCCACGAGGATTTTCTGCATATTCTGTTCAATATCCTTTGGCTTTACTGGTTTGGTCAATTATTCCTGATGTTCCTCTCACAAAGGCAACTTATTGGAGTGTATGTGCTGGGTGGAATTTCGGGTGCAATCCTATTTATTTTGGCCTATAACTTTGTGCCAGTTTTCGCAATGGAAACTGCGGATGCAATTGCTTTGGGGGCATCGGCATCGGTGTTGGCAATTGTTATTGCAGTATCAACACTAAAGCCAAACCACACCATTTATTTGCTATTCCTTGGGCCTGTTAAGTTGAAGTATCTTGCTTTAGTAACAATATTAATTGATATAATTAGCATTCCTGTTTCGAATGCTGGTGGACATATTGCTCACCTTGGCGGTGCACTATTCGGATTTCTTTACATAAAAGCATTGGCAAAGGGTTGGGATTTAACGTATCCTTTTAACTGGTTTGAGGGTTTGGGCAAAATCAGCTTTAAGAAGAAATCTAAACTTAAAGTTGACCACCGTTCAGCAAACCCTGACCACGATTACAACTATCGAAAAGTGCAAAAACATCAAAATATCGATAAAATTCTTGATAAAATCTCGAAATCGGGCTACGACAGTTTAACCAAGGAGGAAAAAGATACGCTTTTCAGAATGAAAAACGATTCAGTGAACTAATGCTACGGAAAATTCTCCATAACCTGCTGTTAATAGGCAATATTATAGTTGCCCTTGGCTTGATATCCTGCTATTTATCTGTTTATATTAGCCCTGCGGATTTTTGGTTTCCAGCAATTATTGGATTACTCTATCCTTTTTTTCTTTTAGCAAATCTTGCCTACCTAATCTACTGGATTTTCCGTTGGCGCTGGCTTTTTGTTATTCCATTGGTGGCTATTGCTATGGGAGCAAATCACCTGAATGCTTTTGTACAACTTCCATTTGGCAAAGGTAAAAACGAGAAAAAGGCCAACCTAAAGGTGATGTCATACAACGTCAATCTTTTTAGGCTCCAATCGTGGTCCAAGACAAAGCCAACACATAACGAGGTTATTAAGTACATCAAGGAGAATAGTCTTGATATAGTTTGCATGCAGGAGTTCTATGTGAGGGAGAATAAATTCACCGAGGAGCAAGCCAAGGAACAACTTGGAATGTATTCGCATATAAACTATATACTTCAGCGAAAACAATCGGGGTACGGAATGGCAATATTCTCCAAATACCCAATAGTTGATTCGGGTGAGATAATTTTTGAGAATTCGTTCAACTCGTGCATTTACGCCGATATCAAGGTGAATAGCGATACAATCCGCGTTTACAACAACCACCTCCAATCGTTACGGTTAAAGGAGCGTAACTTTAACTTTCTGCTAAAGAGTGAGTTTAGGAACGAGAGTAACAAGTACAATGAGCTAAAGGATATTTTATCAAGAGTTCATGACGCTTTTGATAAGCGAGCATTCCAAGTGGACAAGGTGGCCAAACATATGAAGAATTGTAAGTATCCAATTATTCTGTGTGGCGATTTTAACGATTCTCCAATTTCATATACATATAAAACGCTTACACAAAAATTAAACGATTCGTACAAGGAGGCTGGTGTTGGCTTGGTTTATACTTATGCAGGACTTTGGCCGTCTTACAGGATTGATTATATCTTGCATTCGGAGGATTTTGAGGCTGTAAGTTTCTATAGTCCAAGAATCAACTACTCCGACCATTACCCTGTAGTTGCAAAATATTTATTCAAGAAGCGCTAGGCAATACTAATATTTTGAAAATTACCAAGGAAGATTATCCAAATCTACATTTCCGCCCGAAATAATAACACCGACCCTTTTATTCCTAAATGAATCAGGATATGACATTATAGCGGCAATAGGCACTGCCGATGATGGCTCTATTATAATTTTCATACGCTCCCAAACCATACGCATTGCAGCAACTATCGATTCTTCCGTTACGGTAAAAATACCATCGCAATTTTCGGAGATAATTTCATAGGTTAATGGACAAAGCGATGTAAGTAATCCATCGGCGATAGTTTTTGGACTGACGGATGGATAAATTGTTTTGTCGCGAAGCGAACGGTATGCGTCATCGGCACGTTGAGGCTCAGCGCCAAATACTTTAATAGCTGGATTTTTCCCTTTAACGTATGTTGCAGTTCCACTAAGCAATCCACCTCCGCCAACAGGAGCAATAACAATATCAAGGTTAGGAATTTCCTCCAAAAGTTCTAACGAAGCGGTACCTTGTCCGCAAATAACATCAAAGTTGTTGTATGGATGTATAAATGTAGCTCCTGTTTCCTTTTGAATTTGGGCTAATGTTTCTTCACGTGCCTGTTGAGTAGGCATACAAAAAGTAATTATACCGCCATATCCCGCCACGGCTTTTTTCTTGATACTTGGGGCATTATCGGGCATTACAATATATGCAGGGATTCCCCTTTTCTTTGCCGCTAAAGCAAGTGCTGCCGCATGGTTGCCGGAGCTATGTGTTGCAACGCCACGCTTAGCTTCTTCATCGGTTAACCGCAATACAGCATTGGTAGCACCGCGGAATTTGAATGCTCCTACTTTCTGAAAATTTTCACACTTAAGGAATAACTCTGCACCAAGAATTGTATTTACGCTCTCCGATGTTAACACTGGAGTTTTATGAATATATGGCTTAATTAAATGATAGGCTGACTCTATATCAGAAATTTGAGGATGATATTCCATTATTTTTTTGATTTATCGTTTTTCAGTTCCTTTTTTCGTTTAAAATTCTCGAATTCTTTAAGAATCTTTTCGCGAATTTCATAATCGGACGAGTTTAGAATAAAATCATTCTCTGGACTAATTTGTCCCATAAATTCATAAAGTTCATCGCCTTTAAGCCCTGTCAACTTTTGGACTAATCCGGGATTGTATTTTTGGTCAATTATTCGGCGTTCCCTTTCCTTCTCAATTAGTTCGGCCAACTTCTCGTTTTGCCTCGCGTACCAATCTTTTCCAAAAGAAGCCCCTGATGTAACACCTGGCAAATTTTGCAAATCCATACGTCTAATAATTTTCATAAAATAACCCTGAAGCCTCATTAATTGCGCTTCTTCTTTGTTTTTAGGGAGTTTAAGGCTTGCAAATTCTTTTAAAAATTTTTCGTAAGTAGAAAACCGCGATATCTTAACCTCCTTGATTTCGTAAACTTTTGGAACTAAAGCAATGGAATAGAATAAAGTGTCGGACTTGAATTGTCCCCAGCTAAGAACCTCTTTGGAATTGTAGCCTATCGCTGTAATTACAATGCTATCGCCAAATCCAACGGGTAAATTCAAATAGCCGAGTAAATCAGATATTACACCCACATTTCGGGTTAAATTGATTATGTGAGCAAGGCCAACAGGTTCCTGTGTTTGAAAATCGACAATTCTAAAGTTAATATTCAAAGAAGTGTCCTTAAAGGTAAGGATTGTTTGTGCCGATAATTTCCCAGCCAGTAAAATCATCAACACTAAAAGTATTCCTCGGAAAGTTTTCAATGTGTTAGAATTATTTTAAGCCAAAAATAGCAGATGCAATCAATAATCCTACTCAATAATACAAGTTTAACCTATTTTAACCGCAAAGTCAACTAAAAGTGGATTAATCTACCACTTTGATGATGAAAATTTAAAGGGGTAAAATATTGAGTCATCTACGTTGCAATTTACCCTTACATTAAAGTATTCTTCAATCATTTCAACCTTGTTTGGGGCATTATAGAATTTGATTTGTGTTGCAACAGCTAAGCCTTGTATTGCATCGTATTTTGAGAACTCTACTTCCCTAAAGGTTGAATCAGTTACCCTACGCATTTTTAGGAATAAAAGGCTCTTAGCATCCACCCAAAAGCATAGTTTTGTACTATCCCCAACTATCCAAGCAAAATTTCCATTTAAACTTACTTCATTTATGAGGGTTAAGTCATAACCCATTCGTTTTACTTGTTTGATAGTTTTCTCAGGGTCTTGATTATTAATATCCAATCCAAGAATTATCAAATCGTGTAAACGCTCAATCTTCTTTGCTAAAACTCCTTTGTCAAAAACATACAGGGAGTCGTTGCTGAAAATCATACCATTCCCAGAATTCCAATCGGTAAATTTGAGAATTAACCTTCCGGGCGATTTGTATGCCTCGTGCCAAATATCCTCCGAAATCAATGTGTCATTATTATAGTGGAAAACTTTCTGCGAAAAGCATAGAGTCTGGTAGAAATTCTGAGAATGCTTTTGGTGCATCATCTCAATTAGCTCTTTCCCATTTTTTGGCTCTTTGCAGGAATACAGTAATAGGATCGCAAAGCCGAATATCAATAAACATCTCATTTTTATAATTTATTTTAGATAAGTACTAAGCCAATTGTCCATTTCCCAAGTGGTGTGGAGTATAGATTGACGAGCTCTGTAACCGTGACTTTCAAACGGGAGTATTACTAATCGGGCAGTGCCACCATGCCCCTTTATTGCTGCATAAAGTCTTTCGCTTTGCAGAGGGAAGGTTCCGCTATTGTTGTCGTTTTCACCATGAATAAGTAGGAGTGGTTCGTTAATTTTATCGGCGTTCATAAATGGCGACATTGCATTGTAAACATCTGGCGCCTGCCAGTAGGTTCGCTCCTCGTTCTGGAAACCAAACGGAGTCAGAGTTCTGTTGTACGCTCCGCTTCGAGCAATTCCTGCTGCAAACAAATCTGAATGAGCCATTAGGTTTGCAGTCATAAACGCACCATAGGAATGTCCTCCAATGGCAACTCGCTTGGGGTCGGTAATGCCCATCGACACTAAAGTATCAATAGCCGATTTTGCATTATCAATAAGTTGCTCAATAAAAGTATCGTTGGCCTCTTTGCCATCTCTGGCAACAATGGGCATCGAAATATTATCAATGACTGCGTATCCGCGAGCCACCCAGAGCACAGCACCAAGTCGCGATGGACGAATAAATCGGTATGGTGAGCCTTTTATTTGACCTGCATGGCTAGCATTCACAAACTCTTGGGGGTAAGCCCACATCAAAGTTGGTAATGATTTATCTCCTTTTTTGTATCCTACAGGCAAGTATAAAGTTCCTGTTAACTGAACACCATCGGAACGTTTATAGCGAACTATTTCCTTTGTTACATCCTTTAACAATGGGTAAGGATGCTGAAAAAAGGTAAGTTGAGTTGATGTTTTTTTCTTAGGATTTCGAACGAAGTAGTTGGGTTGCTCCGTGGTTGATTCCTTGGAAGTAACGAAGGTTAAGGTTGCTGCATTGATAAAGTCTACAAAATACTCGTATACCGGCGCTTGCGACTGCCATAGGCGAGTTGACTTTCCTTTTCCTAGGTTATACTCGTCAAGGAATGGCCTATCGCCCTCAGGCGATGCCCCTGTTCCTGCAAGGTAGAGTCTTTGGTTTGATTTATCGGTTAACAGCACTCTTCTACCAAAACTATTGGTTGATGATACAAATCGGCCTGGGTCGCTGTAACCATCCTCGTACGACCTATCCCAAAGTATTGTAGGCTTTTCGTTTAGTTGCGATGGATTTATAATTGCACTAACACTCCTTCGGTTGCTCCACCATCTACCATGCACAATGGCAAAATTGTTCCAACCCCAGTCAATACTAGCAAAACGGGTATCTAACTCAACAACTTTCAGAGGTGTTCCTCGGAATGGAGCATCTAAACAAAATAACGCATCTCTAGATTTGCTTTCCTTTTTTGGGTCTCCGTCGTCCTGCGCTTCAACCCAGAATATGGTGGAGGGTTTATCGGCTCGCCAAAAGAAAGAACGTGCACCTTTGCGAACAGCGCTAAACCCTTGGGCAATATCATCGGCCAAAGGTAATTCCGCTAAACGCTTAATGATATTACCATTTGAGTCGAGAATTTGAAAATTAGTAGGAAATAACTCTGCGGGAACCAAGTATGAGAAAGGCCGAACCAACTGCTCAGTCAAAATATAGTTTCCGTCGGGCGATGATTCAAAATCACTGTAAATGGCTCTATTGCCCAACGCTGTGACTTCACCTTGTAAATCAACCACGGCCAATTGAGAAGTACAGTAGTACTCAAACAACATCTCGTCCGATGGTTTTTTAAGCAAGTCCTGATAGGTACGGGCGCTTGTTTTTTTCCCTGATGTTTGCTGTACCGATGGACCCAAAGGAAGTTCGCTTTCAGTTGGCTTTCTTAAACCATCAACAGAGGAAACATACAACAAAGTTTTGCTATCGGGCAACCACTGAAATGCAGGAGATATTAGTGATTCATTCAATTTATCTGCAATTTTATGCACAATACCATCGCCTACGTTAGCTATCCATAGTTCAATAGTGCTTGCAAGGTATATGCTAAAGGCAATATACTCGCCATTTGGCGACCATCGAAAACTTGTAGCAATTCCATTTGCTGGAATTCCTGTAATGGGTGTGGTTTTATTCGTTTTGAAATCTACAATTTCAAACTTAGAATACGTTCTAGGATTGCTTGCTCCGTAATTGCTTGGGTTGATTCGAACACCCGCAATCTTTAATTCGGGCTGGGCTAACTCTGCCAAGTCGGGCATATCAGTAGGATAAGCCAAAAGGTAATAACTTTTATCGGGGCTTACAGAGAATGTTGGCGTTGCAGGTGCATCCAAAAGTTGGAGAAGTTCCTTGGCCGGGGTTTGATATCGTACAAGTTCTTGGGCATTAACTTGATTAATCAAGAATACTACCGATGATAAAAGAATTAGTTTTCTCATTATGGGTGGTTTTGGTTTGCAGTTTAAGTCTAATGCAATTTTGACAATGAAAAGAGACCTAGGTTTACTTAGTATTCACTGGATATTTTTTCAACTCACTGCAATTTAAGCATAATTCAAACTCAAACAAAAACTCAAAATGTGTACATTTGTCCACAAACCAATTAGAGCAATGGAATCTATTCAAAAAATAGTAGAACAGGTGTGGGAGAACCGAGAATTATTGGTTCAACCGGAGATACGAAAAACTATTGAACGCGTTGTAGAACTTCTTGATAGAGGCGAAATAAGGGTTGCCGAACCAACCGAGAACGGATGGATAGTTAACGAGTGGGTTAAAAAGGCTGTTATTATGTACTTTCCCATTAAGGAGATGAAAGTTTTTGAGGCTGGTCCAATGGAGTTTCACGATAAAATTCCTCTAAAATCGAACTACAAGCAACTTGGGATTAGAGTTGTTCCTCATGCAGTTGCGCGTTATGGAAGTTATCTTGCAAAAGGCGTTATAATGATGCCATCCTATGTTAACATTGGCGCTTATGTGGATGAGGGTACTATGGTAGATACCTGGGCCACGGTGGGTTCCTGTGCGCAAATTGGTAGAAACGTTCATTTAAGTGGTGGTGTTGGTATTGGAGGCGTTTTGGAACCCGTGCAGGCTGCTCCTGTAATTGTTGAGGATGGGTGTTTTATTGGTTCCCGTTGTATTGTAGTGGAGGGGGTTCGGGTTTGTAAAGAGGCTGTTTTAGGTGCAAACGTTGTGCTAACTCAGTCTACAAAAATCATTGACGTTTCTGGTTCTGAGCCTATCGAGTATAAGGGCATTGTTCCTGAGCGTTCAGTGGTAATACCGGGTTCCTACACAAAAAAATTCCCTGCAGGGGAATACCAAGTTTCCTGTGCTTTAATTATTGGCAAGCGTAAGGAATCAACCGACAAAAAAACATCTCTTAATGATGCATTGAGGGATTTTGGTGTTAGTGTATAAATAATCTATCGACCATAATTAAGTTAAACCATTCAATGTATGCATAAGATTTCGGCTGTAATTATAACCTTGAATGAAGAAAAGAATATTGAGCGATGCCTACAATCATTGGTTGGTGTTGCGGATGAAATAGTGATTGTTGACTCCTATTCTGTTGATAGGACCAAGGAAATAGCCCAAAATTATGGGGCTAAATTTATACAACATCCATTTGCAGGCTACCGCGATCAAAAAAACTTTGCCGTTCAGCATGCATCTTTCGATTTTGTTCTATCCCTCGACGCAGACGAAGCTTTATCTGTTGACTTGAAAGCGTCAATTTTAAATGCAAAACAGAATTGGATTTATGATGCATACGAGTTCAATAGGCTAAACTACTGCTGCGGAAGTTGGATTAGGCATACGGCATGGTATCCCGATTGTAAGATTCGATTATTCGATAGAAGGAAGGGTGAGTGGAGTGGTGCAAATATCCACGAAACCATTAAGATGGAAAAAAGTGCAACGGTTGGCTTTCTTAAAGGTGATCTATTACATTGGACTTATACATCCTATGAGCAGTTGGTTGAGATGATGAATAAATACAGCACCTTGTCTGCCAAGGAGTACTTTAGGGTTGGTAAGAAGGCCAGTTTTGTAAAACTTGTAATTAGTCCGTTTTGGAGATTTATACATTCATACTTTATAAGGGGAGGTTTTCTCGATGGGTATGCTGGCTTTTTCATTAGTGTATCCATTGCTAAGTTAAACCAGCTGAAATATTTGAAACTGTATCAACTTCATCAGGTTGCCAAATCCAAGGTCAGTCTTCAGAATCCGATGCTGGTAACATCCGGAATTCGTTTAGGTTTTGATGCAAAAAGGGCTTTCTATAATAAAAGCGGCCTAGGCAATTATAGCCGAAACCTAATTGACTCATTGGTGCTGCTTAATAATTCCAATTCAATTATTCTTTTTACACCAAAAACAAAGAAGAGGATTTTTCTTAAATCAAATACAGAGAGCTCAACAAGCATCGTTTCGCCTCAAAGAACTTACCACAGAATACTCCCTTCGCTTTGGCGCAGTAGGCTCATTGTAAGGGATGTCAAAAAGTTGAAGTTGGATATTTACCATGGATTAAGCCACGAATTACCTTTTGGAATCGAAGAATCTGGTGCAAAAACGGTTGTTACAGTTCACGATTTAATATTTCTTCGTTACCCAGAGTTCTATGGTAAAATAAACGTTAGTATTTATAAAAAGAAACTTGTATATGCATGCAAAGTGGCCGATAGGATAGTTGCTATTAGCTCTCAAACCAAGGATGATTTAATCAACTTTTTAAATGTTTCACCATCAAAAATTGATGTTATTTATCAGAGCTGTGATGTGAATTTTCAGAAGAAGTTTTCCGAAGACGAGTTGATTAGTGTTAGGCAGAAGTACGGATTACCCGAAAAGTATTTTTTATATGTGGGCACTGTTGAGGAGCGTAAAAATCTTTTAAACATTGTTAAGGCACTTTGCGAAAAACATATTGAATTACCGCTGGTTGTTATAGGGCGGAAAACAAAATACTTTCATAACGACGTAGTTCCGTACATCGAGCAGAATAATGTAAAGAACATTGTATTTCCAAGTTTCGTCTCGAACGATGATTTGCCAGCAGTTTATCAGGGCGCATTATGCTTTGTTTATCCTTCAATATTTGAAGGGTTTGGAATACCAATTTTAGAAGCACTCACATCAGGAGTTCCTGTTATAACAAGTAAAGGGAGTTGTTTTGAGGAGACAGGAGGAAGCCATTCATTGTATGTAGATCCCAGTAGTCCTGAGCAAATTGGTGATGCTATTATAAGATTAATAGGCGATACAAACTTAAGAGATTTGATGGTGGAGAAAGGCTACGAGCACTCTAAGTTGTTTTCACCAGAACGAATTGCCGAAGAATTTATGAGATTATATCAAGATATTTTATCCAAAAACAATTAACTATGAAGGTTTGTGGGTTTACCATTGTCCGAAATGCTATAAAATATAGCTACCCTGTTATTGAATCAATCAAATCTATTTTACCATTGTGCGATCAAATGGTTGTTGCTGTTGGAAAATCCGATGATGAAACCCTGAACTTGATTAAAAGCATAAATGATGAAAAAATAGTTATTGTTGAGACTGTTTGGGATGATTCTTTGCGAAAAGATGGACTAGTTCTTTCTGTTGAAACTAATAAGGCCTTAGATGCTATTGTTGGCGAATACGATTGGTGTTTTTACATTCAGGCCGATGAGGTGTTACATGAAAAGTATCACCCTGTTATTAAGTCCGAGATGGAGCGTTGGGCTAACGATAAGAATGTAGAAGGGTTACTTTTCAAATATTTACATTTCTGGGGAACATTCGATTATGTTGGTGTAAGCAGGAAGTGGTATAGGAGAGAAATTCGAATTGTACGTCACGATTCCCGTATAAGGTCCTATAAGGATGCTCAAGGCTTTAGAAAGGACGATCGAAAGTTGAATGTGAAGTTGATCGATGCATATATATCACTATGGCTGGGTTAGACCACCCGAAGTAATTATGAATAAAATGCGAAATTTTCACACCTATTATCACACTGGACAAGATTTAGAGGCAGTGGTAAGCAAAGTTGATGATTTTGACTATTCCAGAATTGATGCCGTAAGAAGTTTTGGCGATACCCATCCTAAAGTAATGGAGGAATTGGTTAAGAGTTTGAACTGGCACGTAGAACTTGATGAGAGTAAATTCAAATTTAACCTAAAAGACAGCATTTTGTATTGGTTCGAGAAGAATTTCGGATATAGGCTTTTCGAGTATAAGAACTATAAAATAATATAAAGGATACAATTAGCCATTTAAACTGAACGTAACTATGATAACATGGCACTTAGGAAATAGAGACACATCTGAATCTTTATTTTCTATTATCATACCCACATGGAACAACCTTTCACTGCTAAAACTATGCATTAATAGCATAGAGAAAAACTCTACATTCAAGCATCAAATTGTTATACATGTAAATGAAGGTTCCGATGGCACTTTGGAGTGGGTTCGTGAAATGGGATATGATTATACCCATAGTGAGGAGAATATTGGCATTTGCTGGGCACTAAATGCCTGTAGGGTGTTAGCCAAGACTGACTATTTTTTCTATTTAAATGATGATATGTACTTACTTCCAGAGTGGGACTTACATCTTTGGAAGGAAATTGAAAGTATAAATCATAAATTCTTCTTTTTATCATCAACCATAATAGAGCCAAAGCAATCGGCGCACAGGGAAATACTTTCTCCCTTTAATTATGGTGACTCTGTTGAAAACTTTGATGAGGCAGCCCTATTGCGGGATTATAAAACTATTCAGGGCTACGATTGGTCTGGAGCAACTTGGCCTCCAAATATAGTTCATAGAGATATTTGGGATTTAGTTGGAGGCTACAGCGTTGAGTTTTTCCCAGGCTTATACTCAGACCCTGATTTTTCGATGAAACTATACGAAGCAGGTGTGCGTCTATTTAAAGGGGTTGATGCAAGCAGAGCATATCATTTTGGCTCTAAGTCTACCAAGAGAATTAAGATGAACGATGGCAGCAAGCAATTCCTTAATAAGTGGGGGATTACTTCGTCAGCCTTTACCAAATTCTTTCTTAGAAGGGGTGAGGCCTACAAAAATCATTCAGAAGATTCTTTGGATAAATCTTTCCGCAAAGCATTGTTAAAGGGAAAACTTAAAAGAATTATTTGGCTGATGAAAGGCACTGGAAAGTCTGCCGGAAAATTTTCGTGGAATAGATTACTTAAATAGCATGACAGAACATATTAACGCATCCATAAACGTTCTTAAGTCTGGAGGGATAATTCTTATTCCTTCCGATGTTTGCTGGGAGGTTGCTTGCGATGCAACGAATGCTGAGGCTTTGGAAAAGTTAAACAAACTGATGAATATTGGTTTAGGTTCTGTTACTGTTTTAGTTGATGTTTCAGGAAGGATCCCTTCCTATGTTTCGGATGTTCCAGATATTGCTTGGGATTTAATTGACTTATCGGATACGCCACTTAATCTTATTTTGCCTAATGCAAAGAACTTGGCAAAGAATGCTGTTAAGGATAATGGTAGTGCTGAATACAGAGTGGTTAATGCCGAATTCTGCCAAAGACTTATTAATCGGTTAGGCAAACCTATAGCAGCTATTCCTGCATGCAGAAAGCCTTGTAGCATCGACTCAATTGATAGTAAAATTAAGAGCGGTGTAGATTATATTGTTCCAGAGAATTATTTTACTCCCATTTCAAATAAATTGCCCGGTATCATTGCTATTGGCAAGAATGGAGAAGTAAAAGTTATTCGAGAATAAACGATAAAAGGCGAGAAAAATCTCGCCTTTAGTTTTTCGCATTACTGCGAAATATATAGTTGGATAAAGGTGTTACTTGTTACGCTTTATGCTTCCAGAGCCAACAACTTTAGCATCAATTCTTGGGTCGCCTTTAACCTCAATATCGCCACTTCCAACAACCTTTGCAACAATTTCTTCAGCAGCCCAAACTTTAATATCACCAGAGCCATTTACATGTGCGGTTACGCTTTTGCAGGGCAGTTGGTAAACATCAATATCGCCAGAGCCATTAATGCTGTATTCAGCTTTGTCCATGGTTTTAGTTCCGCCA
The DNA here is from genome assembly GCA_029560875.1 of Bacteroidota bacterium. Taxonomy (GTDB): domain Bacteria; phylum Bacteroidota; class Bacteroidia; order Bacteroidales; family Tenuifilaceae; genus SB25. The sequence continues at coordinate 145,175 of JAKQKB010000055.1, forward strand.
ATGTTAACATCGCCAGAACCATTTGATTTTACTGTTAATGAAGTTGCCTCCAAGGAGCCAATCTTAACATCGCCACTGCCGTTAATTTTAATTACTAAATCCTGAGTGCTTATGGCAGTTTTTGCAAGCATATCGCCAGATCCGTTTAATGAAAGCACATCAAATCTTGGAGCCCACGCGTTCACAATAATTTTATCATCGCTGCTCGACCAATTGAATGTTTTGTCTTTTCTTTTTAATTTGAGCATTCCATCCTCAACAAAAATTTTCAGTTCATCAGCAATGTCCTTTGGGGCAATCAATTCAACCTTGTATTCTGCCGATTGGTAGAAATTCACATTTGCCGAAATGCTGTTTTCAATTCCAGTAAATCCTGTGGCATCGATTTTAGTTGCATTTTGTGCTCTACTTTCAGTGAAAAATACTGCTAATAAAGCAACAAGGATTGTAAGAGATAATTTTTTCATAATGTTTATTTTTAGGTGATAATTTATTCGAATTTTATCTAATGACTGCTTGCATTTGACTTTTGCTGCATTGAAATGTTAATTTGTTTGTCAACCTTGTTTACTAGGTTTGGTTTATTCGTACTTTTGTAGGGTTTAACACCATTAACCATGAAAGAAGGAACGTTCCATCATATTGTACCTATTCAGATTCGGTTTAACGATACCGACCAACTGGAGCATGTAAACAACTCGGTATATCAGCAGTACTATGATTTAGGTCGATTAGATTACTTTGAGGATGTGCTCCATGAGCACATGAACTGGGAAGTTGAAGGGCTAGTAATGGCTAGCATAACTATCGATTTTCTTGTGTCGATAAGACTTTTTGATAAGATAGAGGTTCGGAGCAAGATTTACGAGATTGGTAACAAAAGCATAAAAATGAGGCAGGAGATTTTTAATCATACTACAGGAGTAATTGCTTCAACCAGCAAGTCTGTAATGGTTAACTTCAGCAACTCGGAGAATACTACAAAGCCTGTCCCCAGTAAATGGAGAGATAAAATTATTGCTTTTGAGAAAGATTTGACTTTTTAACTAGAGGTCGAGCAGTCCTTCGGGAATTTCCATCAGAAGAGTCTTGGTATCAACATCAAACTCCACAATTAAATCGTCCGTGGCAGGTATAATAACCTCTTTCCCTTCGGGAGTTTTAATGTAGTATATTGAATTGAGATTAAACTCTTCGTAATTCTCAATTAGTCCTATTGTTTGTCCTGATGTTGATGTAACTGTGTAGCCCACCAAATCCTTCAGCTCTATATCGTCATCCTCGGGAATTAAATCCGAAGGAAGCATCAGTTTATGCCCAACAAGGTCGTCGGCTGATTGAATATCATCAACATCATCAAATTTAACTATAGAACTTTCCTCGGTCTTTTGCCTTAGGGCGTTTATAAAAAAAGGAATCGGTATTCCGTCTATTTCAACGAATACCGATTCAATGTTTTCCTGAGTAAGATTTAAGGTGTCATTCCAAGCAACTTGGAGTTCTCCCTTTATGCCATGAGTCCTTTGAATAAAACCAACTTCAACAAAACTGGCATAACTCATGCAAATGCTATGCTTCAGAGTTTTCAGCTTCGGTTGTATCCTCAGCAGCCTCAGCAGGTGCTGCGGCTTCCTTAGCAGCCATTTCAGCACGTTTCTTAGCTAATTCTTGAGCACGTGCTTCACGTACTTTCGATTCAGCGTCGATACGTTGCTTATTAGCATCGCGTTTTTCTTTTGCCAGAGAGTCAACTTTTGCTTTTACTTTAGCATCTTTCTCTGTCATCCAAGTTTGGAACTTTGCCTCAGCGGTATCCAAGGTGATAGCACCTTTACGAACGCCGTCAAGCAAATGTTTTTTCATTAAAACACCCTTGTACGAAAGGATAGCCCTACAGGTGTCGGTAGGTTGAGCGCCTTTTTGCAGCCAATCTAATGCCCTATCAAAGTTTAATTCAATAGTAGCAGGATTAGTAACGGGATTGTACGAGCCAATCCTTTCAATGAATCTGCCATCTCGTGGCGCCCTGCTATCCGCCACCACGATGTGGTAAAATGGTAGTTTCTTTCTACCATGGCGGCTTAGTCTGATTTTTACAGGCATACTTACGCTTTTTTAGTTAAACCTACATTGTTTTTTTGCCCCGCAAAGGTACACTTTTTTAGTTTATTAACTAACTGAACCAATGTTTTTTTGATTTTATTTATCGATGCAAGCAATAATGCGCTTTGCAATAAAGTTATGTTAGATGTTTGAAGTCTAGGTCAATATAATATCTTTGTAGTTGAAAATATTTTTGAAAATGAGGATAATAGATAGAATTAGTACTGGTATTGAAAGTTTTATTCAATCGCTAATAGAAGGCTGGAATGAGCATAAAGTTGGCATTCTTACCACTATTATCTTCCATTTGTTAATCCTGATTTCATTTGTAGCCCTAAAAATTGAAACCCGAAAAGTACACTATGGCACAACCATAGAAATGGAGTTTGAGCAGGAAGTCGAGGAGAAAGAGGAGATTCAGAAACAGGTTGAGTTACTTCCGCAAGATGCTATTCATCCTGACTTTGAGTCGCAAGCAATTAAAAACTTTGCCGTAGACGCTAGCGATAAAGATTTAAATGCGGGCCTAAGCGATGAGAAAAACACTAACGCTGAAGAACTCTACAACGAAGCCAACAGGCTTAAGGAGCAGATGCAAAACAACAAGCAACTGTACGAGGAAGCGCAGAAAAGTCCAGAGGGAATAATCCCCAATACTCCCGAGAAAAATATCCCTGAACAGAAAAAGAGCCAATATAAAGGACCAACAGTGGCATCTTACTACCTAGAGGGTAGGAAGGCATTACATCTCCCAATACCTTCGTACAAATGCCAGTTGGGTGGGCAAGTGGTTGTTAATATTGTTGTGGCGCCCGACGGTAGGGTTACCGATGCCGATATTGATAGAGTAAACTCCGTTACCGATGAGTGTATAAATGACGCTGCAATTGATGCTGCAAGACGTAGTTTATTCACATCTACTTCTGGTGCTACAAAGCAAAAGGGCAGCATTACTTACCTGTTTGTGCGGCAATAGTCTTAAAATGCAGCCATAAGCAAGTTGATATCGCGCGAGGGCAGGTTGTATAGCCGCCCTAAGTAATCGTTAGTAAGTATTCCGTTGTAAACGTAAACACCGTGCCTTAATCCAGCATCATCCTTAAGTAGTTGTTTTATACCACCTGCATCGCCAATGGTTTCGAACATTGGAGCAAACACATTGCTCATTGCAATTGATGCTGTGCGCGCAACACGCGATGTAATATTAGGAACGCAGTAGTGTATTACGTTATGCTTAACAAACGAAGGGTTGTTGTGATTCCTTAGCTCCGAGGTTTCGAAACAGCCGCCCTTATCGATGCTTAAATCGATAATAACAGAGCCACGCTTCATAAGCATTACCTGGTCTTCAGTAATAATGTAGCGCTGATTGGTTTCTTCGGGCGAGAGCGTGCCAATAACCACATCGGCTGTTTTAAGCACTCTTTCCAGCACCTGTGGGTGAAATATCGATGTATATAACCGTTGACCTAGCAGATTTTGAAGTTCCATTAACCTTTTTATGGAGTTGTCGAGCACCTTAACGGTTGCTCCAAGCCCGAGTGCTGCCCTTGCAGCAAACTCAGCCGCGGTTCCAGCGCCAAGGATAACAACCTCGGTTGGGGTTATACCTGAAATTCCACCTAGCATAACACCCTTACCCTTATTCACATTGCTGAGGTATTCAGCCGCAACTAAAACCGATGTACTCCCTGCGATTGTGCTCATAGTTCTTACTACAGGGTATACTCCATCCGAATCGCGGATGCTTTCAAAGGCTATAGCTGTTACCTTTTTTTGAATTAAGTTACGTAGGTATTCTCCTGTAGTATTATTAAGGTGAAGCGACGAAAGTATAACCTGATTTTCGCGCAAATAATCAAATTCTGTAGGATTTAGATGCGAAACTTTAAGGATAATCTCGCTACGGTAAACTTCCTGAGCAGTGGTAACTATTTGTCCACCTTTTTCACTGTAATCCTTATCGCAGTAATTGGCAGACTTCCCAGCATCTTTCTCAATAATTATCTCATGACCCTGATTAACAAGAATTTCAACAGCCTCGGGAGTTAAGGGTACTCTACTTTCTGTACTATCGGCTTCTTTGGGCATACCAATGGTAAGTTTTTTGTTCTTCTTGCTGTATTCCAAACGTTCCTCCTGAACAAGAATACCCTTGGCGTAAGGAAATTCAGGGATGTGTGATGATGAGCGTCCCATAAAATTTTGATTATAGGTTAAAGGTAATATATTAATACGAATATTGGGCGAATAGGTTTAATTATTGGGCAGAAATTTCCACCGTTCTAGACATATCGAAGTTGACTGTAATCGTTAGTTTTACAACACTTTCGGAGGGTAAAATATCCTCAATTAGTTCTGGCCATTCAACAAGGCAAATTCCTGTGTCGCCATAAAAATACTCCTCGTAACCAAAGTCGTAAACCTCATCAATTTTATTGATTCTGTAAAAATCGAAATGATATATTGGAGCACCATTCTTATCGCTATACTCATTAACCAAAGCGAAAGTAGGGCTGGTTACAGTATCGTTAACTCCCAAATACGCGCAAATAGCCTTTATCAGCGTGGTTTTACCTGAGCCCATTGCACCGTAAAAACAAATAATTCTATTATTGCCTATAGCAGCAACAATCTCCTCGGCTGCCTTGCCTATTCCTGCTAAACTATCAATTATAACACTTTGCATAGCTCTACTACTTAATCGGACTTAGCACAACAAAAGGAATAATCATCTCCTCCATTGAGATTCCACCGTGTTGGAATGTGTTTTTGTAGTAATTTACATAATAGTTGTAATTGTTTGGGTAGGCAATAAAGCTATTGCCATAAGCAAATATGAACGATGAACTAACGTTGGGTTTTGGGAGATGCACTTCCTCTGGTTTCCTAACTTCAAAAACCTCCTTGGGATTGTAGTTTAAACTTTTGCCTAGTTTATACCTTAGGTTTGTAGATGTGGCTTTATCGCCTATCACTTTTATTGGGTTCTGAACACGAATTGTACCATGGTCGGTGGTTATTACAACCTTAACGTTATGTTTGGATGCCTCGGATAGCAGCAATTTTAAATCGGAGTGCTGAAACCACGATTTTGTAAGCGATAGGTATGCAGCCTCGTCGGCTGCAAGTTCCTTCATCATCTCGGAGTCAGTTCTGGAGTGCGACATCATATCCACAAAGTTGAAAACCAACACAGATAAGTCGTTCTTGAGGATTTCTTTAAGGTTCTCTACAATCCTTTGTCCCGATTTTAGAGTGTTACTTTTCTCATAAAAAGTCTTGTAATTTTTGCCAAGTCTCTGTATTTGAGATTTTAACAATTCCTGCTCAAACATATTTTTGCCCTCATCCTCCTCGTCGAATACCCAAAGGTTTGGGTAGTTCTTTTGGATTTCCAAAGGCATTAAACCTGCAAATATAGCATTCCGAGCGTACTGTGTGGCTGTTGGAAGAATGCTGAAGTATGTTTCGTCCGCTTCAATTCGCCATTCTGATGTAATAAACGGCTCTATGGCTTTCCATTGGTCGTACCTCAGGTTGTCAATAAGCACCATAAGGACCGATTGCCCTGAATCGACAATTGGAAAAACTTTATTTCGTAGAAGATTCGATGAGAGTAACGGTTTATCGTCCTGTTTGGGGTTAAACCAATCTACGTAATTATTCTTAACAAACTTAGCGAATTCTGAATTTGCATCGGTAAGCAGCATTTCGAAAATCTGCTTGATACTTGGGTCGTTGGAGTCAATAAGCCGTAACTGCCAACCCACAAGTTTGCGGTATATATCGCTCCAATCTGCTGCAGTGCGAGCCGATGAGATGTTCATACTTACCTTGCTAAACTCCTGCCTAAAATCGGTTACTTGCTTTTCGTTTATCAAATCCTTTGCATGTACATTCTTTTTGATGGTAAGAATTATCTGCATCGGATTTACTGGCTTTATAAGGTAATCGGCAATTTGAGAACCGACTGCCATATCCATAATATTCTCCTCCTCGCTTTTTGTGACCATAACAACAGGCAAGGTAGGCTTAAACTCCTTAATAATTGGGAGCGTATCGAGTCCACTAAGACCAGGCATATTCTCATCGAGAAGAACCAAATCAAACTGGTTGCTACGCACCAATTCAATAGCTTCGTTCCCATTCGATGCTGTTATTACTTTATACCCTTTTTGCTCAAGGAAAATAATATGTGCCCTAAGGAAGTCTATTTCATCATCAACCCAAAGTATGCTTACCTGCATAGAATTCCGATATTAATTATCAATACTATAATTTGAACGGAAAAACCTCAAGTAATCATTAACAGATTTATCGTTAAGGAATGTCCCAAAGTTTTCGATACTGATAACAAAAGTTTGATACTCATCCTTCTTCAGCAAATTGAAAACTGTTTCGTTTTTGATAATTAGGTTATAATATTTTGTGGCTACTTTCTCGTCCTTAAATCCAGTGACGGTTATGATTTCTACAAAATCGTTAAGGGGCTGATTTTTGATTTGAAGGTCGGCCTCAATGAAATAATCAACATTAAAAGAAACCAAGTTGAATTTTTGCTGATTAATATCGGTTCGTTTTGGAACAAGGAGAATAAACAAATGCTCCCCCTCAGGTTTGCCGTACTCCACTTTCGATAAGGTTTGCAAATTATCTCCTTGTATAGAGGTGTCTGCTTTCTCGGTTTGTCCACTTGCCAATTGGAGTTCTCGTTGCTCTAAGTATGCAATCATTCCTTGAGCCAATTGTCCTTCCTCAGTTTTTGGGAAATCCTTGGTTAATTTCTCCAAGGTTGCCTTAAATGCTCTAATGTCCGAAGCCTTGCCGTAGCTAAGTGCCCCCAATAATGTTAGTTTGGGTTCTAGTGCGGTTCCTTTGAACCTAATAACTCCTTCGTTAAAAAGACGGATTGATTCGGAGTAATTGCCCAAATTGTATGAGTTGTATGCTTTTTCGTAAAAAATATCACTTTCACTTTGTTTTTGCTTAAGTTCCTCCACATAGTTTGGATTCGATAGTAGAAGAGCATACGGACTTGTGGCGTAATTATTTAATAAGATGCTCTTATAATTCTGAGCATCGAGGTTGTTGTTCTCGACAATTGAGAGTTTGTAAAGATTATAGTATGCCGATGCAGCATTTGGATTTGTTGGATATTTCTTTGCAAGGTTTAGATAAGCTTGCTTAGCCTCTTTAATATCGTTTAAATCATTCTGATAAACCTCTGCAACCTTAATCATTGCATCCAGTATCTTCTTATTCGATATGGATTTTAATGAGTCGCTTAGAGGTAGGTTGGCCAAATAAAACTCTGGTGATTTATTGGAAAGTTGTTTTTGTGGTGTTTTTGACGTATCCGTGCCCGATGTGCTTGTCGCAAACATATCAACATCAACAATGCTCTTATTCTTTCGCCTCCAGTTATCTTCGAGTTTTCGTTTCCCCCATTTCATTTGGAACTCAGATTGGCCATAGCTAATTGATGCAGGGTTGTAAAAATACCATTTTCCTCCTGCAGGCTCCGCATCAGTTCTATACCTTTGGGTTTGCTGTAAGAGCATCGACCTTTGGCGCTCCTCCTGTTCCAATTCCTTGGCTTTTTGCTCTGCAATTTGTAAATCGGCTATAATCTTGGCAATTAACTCATCTCTTTCTTTTGAAGGCATTCCTGCAATACGCAGTAAGCTGTCCTCGGCACTGATGATATTTAAATTTTCAACAAGTTTGTTTAGATGACGGGTTTTTACTTCAAGCCTGTTATAATCAGGGAAATTTTTGTCGAGAGCATTGTAGGAACTATCGTAGTATGCCTGAGCCTTTGTGTAGTTCGATTTCTCAAAATTGTAATCGGCTAAAACTAAGTACGACATACCTTTTTGGTTGTTGTTATCGGTACTGGATTGTGCTGAGAGGGTGTAGTATTCAATAGCCTTTTCAATATTGCCTTCCTGTTTTTCAATATTCCCAAGAGTATAGTATAGTTGGTCCAGATACTCTTTGTTTTTATCATCCTTGGCTAGTTTGAGTAGTTCTTTTTTTAAACCAGCCCCTTGAGCGTTACCCAATGCTATAAGTTTTATTCGAACACTAAAAGCCATTTCGTAAGGAGGATTCATCTTCAGCACTTTCTTGTAGTTTTCAATCGCTGCAGAGTTGTTGCCAGATTGATACTGAAGCTGAGCAAGGATATAGGTGTACCTTAACCTATCTACTTTTCTGTTGCAACTTTCTATGGATTTCTTAACATAAGGTAAGGCCTCTTGATTGTTACGTTGCTTTAAGTGGTAAAAAGCCCAGGTAGATGAAAGGAGGTGAGCAAACTCTTTGTTTCGAGGTTTTTTTCTATTAGCATCGAGTGATTTTAGCCGGTCCTGTGCATCAATATAATCTCCTGTAATGACGGACAAGCGGGCAAGCCACACCTGAGACTCGAACCATATTGTGGTGTTTGGAAACTGCATAAGAACGTACTCCAGTGTTTGCCTGGCTTTTTCGAAATCGCCTTTCCAAGCCTGAGCTTCACCAGCTAAAAGCCAAGCCTCCCGAGCCCACTTAACAAACTCGGTTTGATTGTAAAATTCTTTTTCTTTCCCTTTAATTAATCCTTTTTTACGTTGAGGCTTAACGGTTATGGAGTGCCTACCTATTAGTGCGGTACACTTCATAATGGTTCTATCCATATCCCCAGAAACAGTTCCAGTAACCTGTTCGTCGCCAACAAGAAGCATTGGCAAAGGAAGTGTGTAGTTGAATTTGTATGATGTCTCGGCTCTTTTTATGCCCGATTTGTAACTGTCGTAAGCGTTATAGTAATAGTTATAGTAAGCCGTTAGGTTATGGTATGCCCTACTTGCCGTTGTGTTCTTTTTTGATGAACATGAGGTAAGCCCCACTAATCCTAAAACTAGGACGATGATGCCTAAATTTCTGTAAGCCAATTTTATGCTGGTTAAAAATTTTATACAAAGTTGCCAATAAAACCTACAATATTAGCAATAATAGTTGAATTGCCCATACCACATTTTAACGGAATAAAAATGCTTGTATTGTTTTAAAATAAAAAAGGATGCCAACAAGGCACCCTTTTCGATTTATCTTTAAAAACAAAACTATTCAACCTCAATAACAAGATATTTGGATGCGGACCAAAATTTTTCGGGATTGGTTATTTCAATCTTCTCCACAGCCCCATTCTGTCCTGTGATTAACTGATACGAATCCGAAGGATGAGTTGTAATTATTTTCGCCTTCTTCACAAACAGGTCTAAAGTTTTAACTTGGCTAATATCAATTTTTTTGAAGTAAGAGTTATCGAAATCGGCTTTCATCTTTGTTGTTTTGCCAATTCCTAAGAACCCTCCAGTTTTATCGATAATTCCATTTTCAAGTAGTTCTTTTTTGCTTCCAAAGGCATACCATGCGGTATTTATAACTTCAGTTTGCGCGGTAACTTTATGGGTTAGCTCAATATTATCTTCGGTTAAGGTATCCACCTTTGCATTTAAAGTTTCTACGGAAAAGTTCAATGCGGTAAGTTTCTCCTTAAGGTCAACAATTTCAGCATCACGATCCTCTATTTGCTGAACTGTTTGTGCAAGCATACGCTCAAACTCAGCAATTTTAAGGTTTGATTCTTTGAGTTTTTTATTCAGATAGGAAATTGTTTTCCTATTCTTATCCATTAACTCGTTAATTGTTTGGATATCTTGGTCAATTTGCTCCCTAACATCATCCTTTAACTCTCCGTTTTGAATGGTGTTCTTTGATATTACCTGTTGCTTTTGCTTAACCTCGGCAAGGTTTTGTTCAATTTCGTTAAGTAATAGAAAGAACTGGTTAATAGTTGAATCTTTTGATAGAGACTCGTGACGAAGCGCTTCGTTTTCTTTGGTTAACAAATCTATCTGTCGCTTTTCCTTTTGGTTGCACGATGTTGCAGTAAATATAACAATTATGCTTGCAATAATTAAATTCAATTTGTACATAACAAAATATTTATGGTTTAATTTCATAATTCAAATAGCATGCAACTAGATTTATAACATTGAAAATCAGATAAAAACATATTGGTTTTGATAGGAATTTTCCACAGGATGAGGAAATATATCACGTTAAATTATTAGTTTATTTATCAGATTAAAAAATTCATCGGGGTCAATAGGCTTGGCTATAATTGCATTACATCCCGCATCAATGCATGATTTCCCTTCATCATGAATTGTATTAGCCGTTTGAGTAATAATTGGTACTGCTTTATTATTTTGACGGATTACTCTGGCTGCCTCTACTCCATTCATAAAGGGAAGTTGGATATCCAGCAGAATTAGGTTTAAATTATTGTTAATGTTACAAACTTCAATGGCATCTTCGGCATTTTTAACATGAATTAAGCGCACATTAGTTCTGCTAAGTAAAGCCTCAATGTATTGATAGCTTATTAAGTCATCTTCAACAATAAGTATAGTTTTGTTCTCCCATGATTGAACTGGTTCTGTATTCGTTGGTAAGTTATTTTGTTCAGGTGATTTTTTTGGAATGTAAAGATAGAATGTTGAGCCATGATTAGGAACTGATTCAACTTCAATTCTCCCGCCCATTGCAAGGGCAAAACCTTTGGCAATAGCAAGTCCAACGCCAGTTCCTTCATAAAGAGTGAATTGGTCTTCGGCAATATGTTTGTAGAATCGTTCAAATACCCTTGTTTGAGCTTTTTTAGGGATGCCTATGCCAGTGTCCTTTACAAAGAACTTTAAAGAGGAGGGAGAGTCAGCATAGTATCCAAATTCAACGCTACCTACATTAGTAAACTTAATGGCATTTTCAATAAGATGAGCCATTATTTTTTTCACCCTATACACGTCTATGCTGAATACTGCTTGCGAATCGGGGAGCGATTTAATAAAGCGAAAATTCAGGTTTTTTGCAAGAAAGTCTTCGTTGTTTGAATAGGATTGATACAGCTCTCCAAGTAACTCATTGATATTAAAGTCGGTGTAGTGTATCTCTAGTTGATTGGTTTCAACTTTCGATAGTTCCAAAATATCCTCAACTATTCTTAAAAGTCTATTCCCTAATTTTTGAACCAATCTTCCATAGTGCTCCTTATCCTCTTCCGAAACCGAGGGAGATAAAAGGTATTGAGTAAAACCAAGTATCCCGTTTAAAGGTGTGCGAATTTCATGGCTAATATTGCTTAGGAATGCGCTTTTGACCTTTTCAAGTTCCTTTACTTTTTCCAATGCCTCGGACAAATCTCTCGTTCTTTCTTTAACTAACAGTTCTAATTCATCATTGAAGTGAAGTAGTTGGTAGTTTATTCGCTTAATTTCCTTATTCTTGTTTCGAAGTTTAAAAATAAACAGAATCGTAAATCCCAATAATATTGTAAGCAGGATTGCCGAAAATGTTAGGATTGTTTTAACCCGATTGCTTTGCCTTGCCTGCAACTGCTGAAGTTCTAGTTTCGCATTTAAGGCCTGATTGTTCTGTTCGTTTTGAGCTGTTTCGAGTTGAACTCTTAATTCAGCTATTCGGGAGGTTGTTTTTTCGTTGAAAGATTTCTCGAGGTATTTAATATACTCCTCAAGAGCTAATTTAGATTTCTCTATATTTCCAGTCTTTTGGTAGTATTCTGAGAGTATTTTGAAACTTTGCATTACCAAATCTGTTTCCTGATTCTGCAATGCAACCCTTTGTCCTTCTGTAACATTCTTGAAAGCCGAAGACAAATCGCCCTTTTGAAGTTTTACTCTTGCAAGAGCAATTGTACTAAGCGCAATACCATGACTACTCTTCAGTTGTCTAAAATATTTGTTGGAGAGTTTGTAGTATTCTTCACTTTTATCAAAGTTACCCAAATTCTCATGGGCATTGCCAATGTTGTCGTAAATTGATGCCAACATCAGAGTATCATTTAACTCAATCCTAATTTTTAAAGATTTATCGAACCATTGGATTGCCTCATCAACGTTGTTTTGTTTTAGGTAACTTAATCCAAGATTCCCCTGTGTTCGGGCAATATGTCGTAAACTTTGAGTGTTTTTGGAGTAATCTAAACTGAGTTTAAAGTACTCTTCCGCTTCACGATATCTTTCCAGATTAAAGTGAATAATTCCTAGGTTGTTGTAGCCGGAGGCTATTCGAATACTATCATTCAGTATTTTGCTAAGTTGAATTGTTTTGTCAATAAACTCTATTGCCGTTTCGTATCGCGATTGCCTAAGATAGCATGCTCCAATAAGGTTGTAAGCAACTGCCTGATTTGCAGTATCGTTTTTTGAAGCAAAAAACTCCAGCGCTTTTTTCCCAATGCTAATACCCTCGATATACTTACCCGTGGAATAGCATGCTTGCCCAAACGATAATTGTGCCTTTGCTATTAATGCTTCATCACCTAAATTTTTAGCAATTCCTAGAGCACTATCGGCATAAGCATATCTAAGTTCCGGGTTTCCTTGGGCATTGTTGGATTGCTCTATGAGGTGATTTACCTTTATTACAATGGAGTCCTTATAAACCACATTCTGCCCAACACACAGCATGGATGCTGAGAGCAATAGTAATGATATGAATAATACAGTATACCTCATATCAATCATTAGTTGTAATCGAACAAATGTAAATTTATTTTGAAGAACACCAAAATTCAATTCAACAATTCAATTATCAAGCAGTTTAATATTTTATGAATAAGTAAAATTTTAATTAAACAATAAATATTGTTAGGTAAATCAAGCCTATGAATTAAATATTATGCTGCAATTCATATATTTGCGTAAATCTTTTTAATATGATAAGTGCATTTAAGGCATACTTTTCTGGCTTGAAATTTAAAGGGAATTTATACACTCTAATAGTTTGGCGCTTTCTGCTCCTAATGTTCATTTTTACACTAACCCGACTATTATTCTATATTTTTAACATAGGTTTTTTTCCTAACACCACTTTGGGAGGGCTTTTGAAAATATTTGGGGGAGGAATAAGGTTTGATATCACTGCAATTCTGTACACAAACTTGCTATACTTTACACTCATGCTTTTACCATTTACTTTCCGATATAATAACCGGTATCAATCTGCACTAAAATATTTATTCATAGTTACAAATAGTATTGCAATTGGCGCTAACTGTGCCGACTTTATTTACTTCCAGTTTACATTGCGCCGAACGACTGCTACGGTGTTTAATGAGTTTAAAAACGAGCAGAATTTGGGTTCTCTTATTCCCGAATTTATTGGTGATTACTGGTATGTATTCATTATTTGGCTTATTTTATCTGCAGCCATAGTTTTACTTTATCGAAAAGTTAATAGGCCAAGTTTTCAAAGAGGATTAAAATATCACTTGGTGTATTTTGTAAATGGTCTTATTATAATGCTTATTTCATTTGTGCTGATTGTTGGTGGTTTGCGAGGTGGTTTTAGGCATAGCACTAGACCTATCACTTTGAGCAATGCTGGGCAGTACATAAAGGAGCCCCTAGAATCGGCTATTGTGCTTAATACTCCCTTTGCAATTTATAGAACAATCCAAAAAAAATCGCTCCAAAAGCTCAATTACTTTAATCAGGAGGAACTTGAAACTATTTACACTCCAGTTCATCGGGAAACTTCTGTTGACTCAATAAAGCGTTCCAATGTGGTTATTTTTATTCTTGAGAGTTTTGGAAGGGAGTACGTGGGACAGTATAACAAGCATTTGTTATCCGAAGGTTACCATGGTTTTACCCCATTTTTAGATTCAGTTATAGACCATAGCTTATACTTTAAGCATTCTTTTGCAAATGGACGAAAATCTATAGACGCAATGCCGTCTATATTTGCAAGTATCCCAATGATGGTTGAACCTTACTTTTTAACCAGTTACTCGGGGAATCGTATTAACAGTATTGCATCATTACTTAGGGCAGAGGGATATCATACGGCTTTTTTTCATGGTGCCCCAAATGGCTCTATGGGATTTCAGGCTTTTGCCAATGTGGCTGGTTTTCAGGAGTACTACGGCATGAGTGAATACCCTAGTTCTGAAGGTTACGATGGGATGTGGGGGATTTGGGACGAGGAGTTTTTTCAGTTCTTTGCTAATAAACTGAATGGATTTAGTCAGCCTTTCTGTGCGGCAATATTTTCAGTATCATCGCATCATCCGTATAAGGTTCCAGAGAGGTATGAGGGTCGATTTCCAAAGGGAATGCTTCCAATTCATCAGTGTATAGCCTATACCGATTTCTCTTTGAAACGTTTTTTCGAGACAGCAGCTAAAATGCCATGGTTCGATAATACCCTTTTTGTCTTTACTGCTGATCATGGAAATCAAATATACTTCCCAGAGTACAAAACAAACGCTGGTGTCTTTGCTGCTCCAATAGTATTCTATAAACCCGATGGAAGTCTAAAGCAGGAGGTGGACGATTTGGCACAGCAAATAGATATAATGCCATCCATCCTAGGTTATCTGAACTACCCAAGGCCTTTCATCGCTTTTGGCCGTAACTTGTTTGATGGTAAACAGCAACCATTTGTAATAAACTATACCGAAGGAACCTATCAATTATTTATGGGCGATTACCTCTACTTGTATAACGGAGTTAATGCTTCGGGTTTGTATGATTTTAAGACAGATAAATTACTTTCCATCAATTTGATTGGTACTATGCCTGAGGTTGAACTAAGTATGGAGAAAAAATTGAAAGCTATAATTCAGCAGTACAACTCCCGGATGATTGAAGATAAATTAACAGTAGCAAGATAGCTAGTTACTAACATTGAAAGCATTGCCACTTGGTGTTACCCTGTACTGTTTCAATTTATAACCATTAGCCGGAAATCCATTGTTAGATAAAAAGTATACGGTGTTGCAGTGGGGGCAAATAGCTTTGTACGATTCACTTTTATCAATATTAACTGATGCGTTAATGTCAATATGCTGAGGGCAGGTGGCGTCAAAAGCCTTGTACTCATCTTGATCGGCTCTAAAAACGATTACGCCATTGTTTTTGTAGCCAACACCAGTTTTCTTTACCGATCCAAAAGTTACGTTGAGGTTTGTAAACTCAGGTTCTTGAAGGCTGAAATAAAAATTAACGTAAACATCAGGAACTATTTCAGGCTCATCTTTACCACAGCCTACTGAAATAATACAAATAACAATTATTTGAAAAAGAAAAGCTATTTTTGCTCTCATTGGAGGTGGTTTAAATTGAATTTTGTGCAAATTTACAAAAAGGTTTTCTTTTTATGTTTAATTTTGGTTGTAACAACCTTAAGTTGCTCCAAGGATTTAGCTCCGCAAACGGTAAAATCCATTCCGGGCAAGTCGGAATGGAAAAGTAACCGTGAGCAACGAAAAAGAGCGCGTCAGGCATTTTGGCATAAACGCCGAAATGCAAGAATTACCAGAAAATCTGATAGAAACTTAAGAAGGCTTAAGAAAAAATCGGAACGAGCAGAGGCTAAACTTCAGAAAAGGCATATTGATAAGCAAACACCTGAAGTTCAAAAGAGAATGAAAGAAACAAGAAAAGAAGCAGATCAAAATAACGGAAAGCGAAGCTTACGTCAACGGCTAAAACGTTGGAAGTATAAAAAGTAAACTCTATGGATGCAGGAGACTATATTTATATAATCATTGCCATTGTTTTGGCTATTGTTAATGCTGTCGCCAACAAAAAAAAGAAGGATGCAGCTAAGAGGAAATCAGCAGAACCGCAACCCGAAGAGGTGCTAAGAGACCCTGCCGATATTCTACAGGAAATCCTTATGGGGAAAGGCCAAGGGCCTAAACCTCAAAAAGAGCAGCCTGAATGGTATACCGAGGAAGATGATTACGAAGAGATTCCATCAAAAAAACAAGAGCCGCAGGAAGAAAAAGCACCTCAGTATTGGAGTTACGAAGTAAAGGAAGAGCCTGTAAAATCAATTGAGTACGAACAGAGGTACGAGAATATAAGCGAAGAAAAACTTTATCCAACATTCGACACGAAGTTTCTGGATACTCCCGAGAACGCCAAATTCTCTACTATTGATAACCCTATAAGCATTGAATCATCAATTGAAGAGTTCGACTACGAGAGCCTTTCTGTAAGGGATGACTCAGAGGAAGAGATGCCCGATATGATTTTTGAGCACGAAAAGGCCATGGAAATGGAGGAATCAGCAGTTACAGTCGCAGATGAGTTTGATGCTAAAAAAGCCATTATTTACTCAGAGATTATGCGTCCAAAATACATATAACAGACTGTTGTCGTGAAAGTTGTTTTTGGTTTGCGGTTACAAGTTTTAACAAAACAATTTTGAATATCAACTAAGCTTTTGTATTAAAAAAACGTTATATTTGCAAAACAAAAGAGTTCCGAGATGTCGGGATTCTTTTTTATTTCATATACAAGGAGGTAAAAATGTCCAAAGTAATTTACTTGACCGAAGAAGGTTTGATGAAACTACGTAACGAGGTTGAGCACCTTAAAAGCGTAGAGCGCCCTGCTATTTCCAGGATGATTGCCGAAGCTAGAGACAAAGGCGATTTATCTGAAAATGCCGAGTATGATGCAGCCAAGGAAGCACAAGGTATGCTGGAACTTCGCATTTCGAAGTTGGAGGACACTATTGCCAACTCCAGGATTATTGATGAATCGAAAATTGATACCGATAAGGTTCAGATATTGAATAAAGTAAAAATCAAGAACCTCAAAACCAATGCAGAGTTGGTTTACATGTTGGTGGCTGAATCGGAGGCAAATCTAAAAGAAGGAAAACTCTCCGTAGCAACCCCAATTGCCAAGGCTTTAATTGGTAAAAAGGTTGGTGACGTGGTTGAGGTTAATGTACCATCGGGTTTGATGAGTTTTAAAATTCTCGACATTTCCCTTTAAAACCAAAAATATATGGCAACAATCTTCTCTCGTATTGTAAAAGGTGAAATCCCCTCGTACAAGGTAGCCGAAGATGAGAGGTTTTATGCTTTTTTGGATATCAACCCATTGGCCGAAGGCCATACGCTTGTTATCCCCAAACAGGAGGTCGATTATTTATTCGACCTCGACCCCGAAACACTTTCGGGATTAACACTATTTGCCCAGCGCGTGGCGAAAGCGGTTGAAAAAGTTGTGCCCTGTAAGCGCATCGGTGTTGCAGTGCTGGGTCTTGAAGTCCCTCACGCCCACATTCATTTGGTTCCACTAAACAGGGAATCGGATATAGATTTTCATAAACCAAAGTTGAAATTAACTCAGGAAAGGCTTGTTGAAATAGCCAGCAATATTGCGAAAGAGTTTAAGTAGATTAATAAGTTTAAAACTGCCTCAAATTTGAGGCAGTTTTAATTTTAAAGCACGCTAATTTTCACATCCTACGAACCTTATTACCTCAAAAAAGTTTCTTAATGCTAGATCAGTCTCCTTTCACCATTCCATTCACCACATCAATTACCAAGCCCATATCAAATCCGTGCGATACTCCAAAGCGGATTAGTTTATTTTTTAAATCGTAAACCGATTTCGATTTGGTTTGCTTGGCTTTTCGTGCAATTAGTTCGAGTAGTTGTGCTTTGTCGGTGCTTGGGTCTATTTGGGTTAGTACTTCATTAATTACATCGGCCGAAATTCCCTTTGCCCGAAGAGCTGTGGCAATCTTAACTCTACCCCATTTACTAATTCTGCTTTTATCGCGGACAAACATTGCGGCGTACCTTGCGTCATCCACAAATTTATCGGAAGTAAGTCGACTTATCACCCAGGAAATATCAGTAGTTTCCATTTTCCACAAAATCATCTTCTGCTTCAAATCCCCAGAACATTTTTCGCTACGGGCGCATAGGTTCTGTAAGCGCGAAAGCGCTTTTTGCCTGTCTACTTGTTTGATGGTTCTCGTATAGTTTTTAGTATTTTGCATTTTATATCTGATATCTCCTGTCTAATGTCTGGCATCTATCTTCTGCCAAAAGCCATTCTGTCCTTTCCGTTGATATCCTTTCTAATTTCCACATCACTATAGCCATTGCTAATAAGCAAATCCTTTATTTCATTCCCAAATGCCTGGTTAATTTCGAAGTAGAGTTGGCCGTTGGGGTTAAGCCAATTTCTCGATTTTTGGGCAATTGTTCTATAGAATAATAAAGGGTCGTTATCGCTGACAAAAAGGGCTAGGTGAGGTTCAAAATCGGTTACGTTTCGGTTCATCAGTTGCTTCTCCTGCTCCCTGACATAGGGAGGATTGCTAACTATAATATCGTAATGAGCGCCATCAATCTCCGATAATTCAAGAATATTGCCATTTATAAAATCAACATTAACGCTGTTCTTTATCGCATTAAGTTTTGCCACTTTAAGCGCATTTTCTGAAACATCAAGCGCTGTTACTTGTGCATCGGAAAGATATTTAGCCAACGAGACGGCAATACAACCCGAGCCTGTTCCTACATCTAGTATTTTAGGTGAATTATTCTTGTTATTGCTGATTATCCAGTGAACCAACTCCTCGGTTTCTGGCCGGGGGATTAATACCTCGGCGTTAACCTCAAAAACCATATCCATAAAATCCGCTTCGCCTATAACATGCTGAACTGGATTTCCTTTTTTGAGTTCATCCAAAACCTCAAGAATTCTGCTGGTTATATCACCACTTAGTATGTCGTTTGGGTTTAAATGCACTCTGTACTCAGGCATTTTAACTATCTTCTCAAAAAGCAATTTTCTGATGGCCTGTACCTCGGTTGCGGGGTACAATCCCGATAAACTTGTGCCAATTATATCAAACAGCTGCCTTAAAGTATAACTGTTCATTAAAAAGTGTATTTTTGTATAGGATACAAATTTACTGAATATTATGGATAACTCTGAGCTTCACAGGATGTATATGTCGCGTTGCCTAGAGCTTGCGCTTAACGGAAACGGCAATGTTGCCCCAAACCCAATGGTTGGTGCTGTTATTGTGCATAACAATAAAATTATTGGCGAAGGATTTCACGCACATTACGGCGAAGCTCATGCCGAGATAAATGCCATTAACTCTGTAAAAGATAAATCGCTATTAAAGGATTCCACTATCTATATATCGCTTGAGCCCTGCTCGCATTATGGAAAAACTCCACCTTGCACCGATAGGCTAGTTGAGTTGGGAATTCCCAATGTGGTTATTGCTACAGTGGACCCAAATCCAAAGGTTAGCGGACGCGGTATTGAAATACTTCGCCAGCAGGGATGCAATGTTACTGTTGGTGTGCTGGAGGAAGAAGCAAAGTTTCTGAACCGAAGGTTTATTACATATCACACAAAAAAACGTCCATATGTAATTCTAAAGTGGGCTCAAACAATAGATGGATTCATAGATGCAGTCCGCAAACCTACCGACCCCATCGCTCCAATATGGATTACCAACGAGCATGCCCGCTCCTTGGTTCATAGGTGGCGAAGTGAGGAACAAGCCGTACTTGTAGGAACCAATACTGTTGAAAAGGATAATCCACACCTAAACGTTCGCAGTTGGAGTGGAAAAGTTCCTTTTAGAGTTGTAGTTGACAGAAAATTACGTTTACCAAAGGAATCGCACGTTTTTGACGGTTCACAACCCACATTGATATTTCTTGGGAATAACAGCAGTTCTCTTGCCCGCAAACCAGAATTTGGCGGTATCCCAAATCTTGAAATGATTACCATTGATTTTGTAAAAGGAGTAGAGGGGCAAATTCTAAAGGAACTTGGCGATAGAGATATTATTTCAGTGATTATTGAGGGTGGTGCAATGCTGTTGAATAGTTTTATTCAGAAAGGTCTTTGGGATGAAGCTCGAGTTTTTGTAGGTAACAAATTCTTTGGCGATGGTGTTAAAGCTCCGCTTTTCAAAGGAACTTACTCCACATTCGATGATATTGGCGATAGCAAACTGTTTGTTTACAGAAACGAAGAGGGATTGTAGTTTTTATCATTGGTTTAGATTTAGAGGGAAACAGCCAAGTTCGGATGAATTGGACGCCAGTTGAGCAGTTTTTTTATATACCTCCTTGAATTATCTCCTTAATTGTTTTTGATAAATCCTGTGGATTTAAATGGTCGGCATCAACAACAATCTGAGCCTTTTCGTAGAACTTTTTGCGCTCGTCGAGAACTCTAATGATATAATCGTTTAGTTCCTCCTTGGTCTTCCCCCAAAGTAATGGTCTGTTAATTTTAGCATGAATTAGGCGCGAAACAAGAGAGGAAACCTCCATTCGAAGATAAACAGTCATTCCAGTTCTATTCATAAAATCGATGCTATTGTAAAAGCACGATGTACCTCCACCGGACGATATAACAAAATCGCCATCGAACGATGCAACCTCTTTTAGCGCTTCCTGCTCTATTATACGGAAGTAGTTCTCGCCATTAATCTCGAAAATCTGTTTTATGGTTTTGCGGTGCTTGGTCTCAATGTACTCATCCAAATCGATAAATCTATACCCAAGAGCCGAGGATAACTCCTTCCCAACCGTGGTTTTACCACTGGCCATAAAACCTATTAGGTAAACTTTCATTATAAAGCTACTAGATTTTTAAAATTCTACGCTAAATTAATTATTTTTTCAGGTTTTATAACTTAACTCCAGTATATTCAAGTTACGGGAAATGGTAATTAACCACAAAGGCGCACAAAGATAGACACGAAGGCACTCATATGAAAGATAAAAAACCTTTTTACTTCATATTTCAATGTCGTTTAGTTGAATATTATTTAAATTTGCAGAAAAGACAATCTATGAATATTCAGGCAGAAAAACTGGAACTCGTAAGAATGATTCTGGATACTGATAATCCGAGGATACTTTCTTTAGTTCGACGAATATTTACTAGTGCTAAAAGTGTCGACTTTTGGGATTCATTATCTCAATTGGAAAAGGAAGAGATATTTAAAGGGATTGATGAAATTGAGAATGGTGAAACTGTAAACTACGAAGATTTCATTAAAAAACATCGTTAATGAAACGCGAAGTTAGGCTCGCAAAGAGAGCCATGAAAAAACTCGACAATCTTTTGGTTTATCTCGAAAAAGAATGGTCAATAAAAGTTAAAAATGATTTCATCGTTAAACTTGATAAATCATTAAAGCAAATACAAAAATTACCCGATAGTTTCCCTGAATCAGAAAAAGTAAAAGGTCTTAGAAAATGTGTTGTAACTAAGCAGACCACAATTTTTTATAAATATACTGAGACATCGATTGATATTGTGGCAATTTTCGATAATCGACAGAGTCCAAAATCACTGGAAAACGAAATAAAGTAACCACTCGCTCGCATAGTAAACAAAAAACGACCCTTTCGGGTCGTTTAGTTTTTACATCTCCAAACTCATCTGCTCGGCGGCAGAATCATCAACAGGAGTGGTTTCATCGGAAGGAATTTCAGTTACCTCTTCTTCCTGAAAAGCGGATGCTTCCTTTTCCAAAGGTTCTACAAACTCCACTTTTTTGATATCGTATGTAGATAGTCGTTTACCTTTCGCTTTGTGGCCTTTTACTGCAATAAATGCATCCACATCCAAAGTTTCCTTATCGCGACTAGAGTGCTTGCCACCAAATTTAATTTCAAGGCAAGGATATAAATCGCTATTTAAGCTAACTAGGTAAGATTTATCATCCTCTGGGATGAATATTTGTGTTTTCTCGGAGTAGTCGAAACGGAAACGCTTTAGGTAAAACATTTTCTGCTCACCGTCGAAATAAACCGCTGAGAATATCTTGTCGGCATCGTACTTCTCAACAACTAAAGGTTGAGTATCGAAACGAAGCGAATACTCTGTTCCTGCAAGGAAGTATGTACCATCGTTATTTACAATCAGTATTTTCTCACCAGGAGCAAACTC
The DNA here is from genome assembly GCA_029560875.1 of Bacteroidota bacterium. Lineage (GTDB taxonomy): Bacteria > Bacteroidota > Bacteroidia > Bacteroidales > Tenuifilaceae > SB25. The sequence continues at coordinate 167,113 of JAKQKB010000055.1, forward strand.
TCCCAGCAAAATTCCTTTGCATTCGTGGTTTAGCCTTAACACCTCATCGTCGAACCAAACTTTTACTCCTTCAACTGCGCCAGCCATTTTCTCCTTCATCTGAAGTTTATGGATTGCGTAGCGAGTAAAGATATTCCCTTGCGAGCTGCGTCCCTTAACCGCAATTTGACTGAAATCTAGTTCAAGTATCAAGTTGCGTAAGCGAGGACGTGGTTTTAGGAATACCTTCAAAATCTCGGTTTCGCCATTTGGATTTGCGCTGAAGTAAAGTATCTGCGAACCGGGCGTTCCTTTGGTTATGTCGTACTCCTTGTCGCGGGTTGTTCCAGTAACGGCGCAGCGTTTCATCATAATATCGCCGTTAAGCCCATCGCGGTATAGCACGTTGTAAATTGTTCGTGTATCGTTCTTTTTATAAACCGCCACATGCTGTATATCCTTACCTACAAAGGCTTTTTCCTGTACCTTTTGAATAAAGTATTTTCCATTCTTAAGGAAAACAATTATATCGTCGATATCGGAGCAATCCGACACAAACTGGTCCTTTTTAAGTCCGTACCCAACAAAACCTTCGGCATAGTTCACGTAAAGTTTCTCGTTGGCAACCACAACTTTTGTGGCAACAATACTATCGAAACTGCGAAGCTCGGTTTTGCGCTCGCGTCCCTTGCCGTACTTTTTCTTTATCTGCTGATAATAGTTAATGGTATAGGTTACAATATTTGCCAGATGATTTTTAACCTCCTCCATCTCGTTCTCAATGGCCAGAATATGCTCATCGGCTTTCTTGATATCGAATTTTGAGATTTTACGAACTGGCTTCTCAGTCAACTTCAACAAATCCTCGCGGGTGATTTCCCTGCGTAACAATTTTCTGAAAGGATTAAAACCTTTATCAATAGCATCGATAACCATTTCCCAGGTTTCAGTATCCTTTTCGAGTTCACGGTAGATGCGTTGTTCGAAGAATATTTTTTCGAGCGATGAGTAGTGCCAATCATCCTCCAACTCCTTCATTCTAATCCTCAACTCCCAGGTTAACAACTCCTTGGTTCTGTCGACAGAGGCTCTTAGAATCTCCTTAACACCCATAAACCTTGGCTTATCCTGATATATTATGCAGGAGTTGGTTGATATGGACATCTCGCAATCGGTAAACGCGTAAAGCGCATCGATAGTCATATCGGGATTAGCATCGGGGAAGAGGTGAATTAAAATCTCAACGTTAGCCGCAGTGTTATCGTCAATCTTTTTAACCTTGATTTTTCCCTTATCGCTAGCTTTTACAATAGATTCAATTAACGAGGATGTGGTTTTACCAAACGGAAGTTCAGTAATTGCCAGTGTTTTGCGGTCTACCTTTTGAATACGAGCACGCATTTTAACGGTTCCACCCCTTATCCCGTCGTTGTAGCGGCTACAATCGGCCAATCCTCCTGTTGGGAAATCGGGGTAAAGCTCAAAGTCTTTGCCTTTCAAATAATCGATAGAGGCATCTATCAACTCATTAAAGTTGTGTGGAAGAATTTTTGAGGCCAAACCAACCGCAATACCCTCTACGCCTTGTGCAAGCAACAAAGGGAATTTCATAGGAAGCGTTACTGGCTCCTGATTCCTACCATCGTAACTGAGCATCCACTCTGTGGTTTTTGGGTTGAAAACCACATCGAGCGCAAATTTCGACAAACGCGCCTCAATGTAACGTGGTGCAGCAGCACCATCGCCTGTAAGCGTGTTTCCCCAGTTACCCTGAGTATCAATAAGCAAGTTTTTCTGACCCAGCTGAACCAGCGCATCGCCAATAGATGCATCGCCATGTGGGTGAAACTGCATTGTGAAACCAATTACGTTGGCAACTTTATTGTAGCGGCCATCGTCTAAACGTTTCATCGAATGCAGAATGCGGCGCTGAACGGGTTTCAATCCATCGTCCAAATGCGGAACGGCACGTTCCAGAATTACGTACGATGCATAATCCAAAAACCAATCCTTGTACATACCAGTTAGATGAGCCTTTTTGGCAACATCGCCAGTAAGTTTCTCAATTTTGGCGTGTAACTCGGGGGAATTATCTTCGTTTTCTCCTTCGGTTAATAACTCGTCAGCATCAAAATCGTCCAATTGCATTGCTTTTCCTCTATTTCAACAAATTCAAAATACTTTTTGGTTATGCAACCAAATTATCCTCTAACGCATTCACATCCTCGGCCTCAGAACTCACAACAACCTTATCCTCCTCAATAATATCCTCTTCAATTCTTAGGTTGTTGATGATAAATCCTTGACGGTCGGGTGTGTTTTTACCCATATAGAATTCCAACAAATCAAATATCTGGTCATCCTTAGTTAGGCGAACTGGGTCCAAACGCATGTCCTCGCCAATGAAGTTTTTGAACTCATCGGGCGAAATTTCGCCAAGACCTTTAAATCGGGTAATTTCAGGGTTTGGACCTAGTTCCTTTATTGCCTTCTCCTTCTCCTCAGGCGAGTAGCAGTAAGTTGTTTTCTTCTTATTACGAACCCTGAATAGCGGAGTTTGAAGGATAAAAAGGTGCTCCTGACGGATTAACTCAGGGAAGAACTGTAAGAAGAACGATATAAGCAAAAGGCGAATATGCATTCCGTCCACATCGGCATCGGTGGCAACCACAATCTTGTTGTAGCGTAGGTTGTCCATATCGTCCTCGATGTTCAGCGCGGCCTGTAGCAGGTTGAACTCCTCGTTCTCGTAAACAATTTTCTTGGTTAATCCATAGGTGTTCAAAGGCTTACCACGAAGCGAGAATACCGCTTGGGTATTCACATCGCGCGATTTGGTGATTGAACCACTAGCAGAGTCACCCTCTGTAATGAATAGGGTTGATTCATCGGCACGTTTTTCGTTTGTGTTGTAATGAACACGGCAATCGCGCAGCTTCTTATTGTGAAGACTAGCCTTTTTAGCACGCTCGCGAGCTAATTTCTTAATGCCCGAAATGGCCTTTCGCTCCTTTTCTGATTCTAGAATTTTTTGAAGAAGGGTTTGGGCGGTCTCGGAGTTTTTATGCAGATAATTGTCCAGCGAATTCTTAACGAAATCGCCAATAAACTTACTAACCGATGGCCCATTTGGCCCCATATCCTTGCTACCAAGTTTGGTTTTGGTCTGCGACTCAAACACCGGGTCCTCAACCCTAACGCTAATAGCGCAGATAATGGAGGTGCGAATATCGGAAGGGTCGAAATCCTTGCGGTAAAACTCGCGAATGGTTTTCACGTAAGCCTCGCGGAATGCCGAAAGGTGTGTTCCGCCTTGTGTTGTATGCTGTCCGTTAACGAATGTGTAATAATCCTCGCCATACCCGTTTCCGTGGGTAATGGCCACCTCAATATCTTCTCCCTTTAAATGGATTATTTGATACAATGGCTCTCCGGAAAGGTTCTCGTTCAACAAATCGAGCAAACCGTTCTTCGAAACAAAATCCTTACCGTTGAAGTTGATAATTAGGTTTGTGTTTAGGTAGCTGTAATTGCGCAGCATTGTCTCAATGTACTCCTCATGATACTTGAAGTTCCCAAAAACAGTATCATCGGGAGTAAACTCTACAATTGTTCCGTTAGCATCGCCATTGGATGAGAATTCAAGTTCATTCACCAACTGTCCAGCAGAAAACTCAACCTGCTTTGCAACGCCGTCCCTAATACTTTTGATAATGAAACGATTCGACAAAGCATTTACAGCCTTAATACCAACTCCATTCAAACCCACCGATTTTTTAAAAACCTTTGAGTCGTACTTGGCGCCAGTATTCATTTTGGAAGCAACATCCTTAAGTTTTCCTTGCGGAATGCCTCTCCCATAGTCGCGAACAGTAACTGTGGATTCTGTTAGGGTAATATCAACACGTTTCCCAAAACCCATCATATACTCATCGATGGAGTTGTCAAGAACCTCTTTTAGCAGAATATAAACCCCGTCGTCGGGTTGAGAGCCATCGCCCAACTTTCCAATGTACATACCCGGACGCCTACGGATATGCTCCTGCCACTCCAGCGTTTTAATGCTCTCCTCTGAATAACCTGTAGTCATAATTACCTCGATTCTAAATACCAGAAATAAAATATCAAACTAACAATCAATATCTTAAACCCACCACTAACACTTACAAAAGACACTTTAGATTTTACGATTGCAAAAATAAGGATTAAAAAATGCCACGGACGTTTAGTGCTGAATTAAATATCAACAAGTGGATAAGTTTTATGAACCAATTGACAATGCGATAATTAGTCAATTGGACAATTTGAGAATGAGTCAATTTTAAAACTCAGATTGACAAGTAAGCCATTGAGCTAGAAGGTGTTAATCCTTTTCTTTCAGGAAACTCTTTAATTTAAACAACATTCAAAGAACAACAAAACATATTATCATTTTAAAAATTTTCTTAATTTTATTTTACTAAACGAAAAACTAAAAACTTATGCAAGAAACCATTATTGGTGGGTTAATTGGCTTGACATCAGCATTGATTGTTGGAACACTAATCCCTACAATTAACAACTATCTAAACAACAAGAAAACGAAATATCAATTAATTATTAAGTTAACATCTATTTTGTACTTACTAAAAAACAACGTAAAAAGTTACTTACATCAAGAAATGTATAAAAAAATAGTTAGTTTCACTGACGATGAAGATGAAAACAGATTATCGAATTTGAGAGAACAAGTAAGTTCAAACATTTATGAAATATACTCACTACAATTAGAAATAGTAAAATATTTAAAAAAAAGACCACTCTATAGCGTTGAAGATATTTTTGAAAACATTGATGACCTTGAGCGCTTTGTTTGGCATACGATAATCAACTACAACAATGACAAAGAGGAATTTGCATTAGAATCTGAAAAAAAATACAGCAATGAATTAAGCGTAATGCTAGAGTCAGAAATGACCACCAGAATAAAGAGACAAATTTATATTAATAAAATATCAACAAATTGTAAGTTTTAAAAACTAAAAACAACTATAATTAACTAACGTAAACAATAGAGATAATGAAAAAATATAAAACAACAATTCTGATTGTCCTCGTTTCATTAATAAACAGTTCGTGTGCAACTATATTTTATGGAGAATCTGACAAAATGAGATTTGAGTCTAATCCCCAGGGTGCAGATGTTTACATAAATGGTATACATACGAATAAAAAAACACCTTGCGAAATTAATGTTGTAAAGGAAAAATATCAAACAAAGTTTATAAACAACCAACTAACTTATGAACTTATAAAGAGTGGTTATGCACCATCACGTAATTTTATTTTAGCAAAAACCCATCCCCTCGTTTGGCTTGATTTCGTTGCACTTGTACCAGGTTATGTAGATATATTTGCTCGTCGTGCTTATAAATACAATACTACAATTAAAGAAAACTTAGTATTATATCCAACTGAAACCAAATACGTATTCGTTGACTCAAAAAACATAAACTACACTTTTGAAAAAAAGACTGATGTAGACAACTTTATTCCTATCGCAGATAAAATTGAAGAGCAAAGATTTGCTTTAATCATAGGAAATGAAGACTATTCATCTTATCAACGAAGTTTATCTTCGGAACAAAATGTAGATTTTGCAAGAAATGACGCAAGCGCTTTTCATGAGTATGCAAATAAAACTTTAGGAATACCTGAGTCAAATATAATTTTTTTGTTAGATGCTACTACGAGTCAAATAAACCAAAGTCTAAATAAGTTAAACCTAATCATTAAAACTACAAAAGGCAATTCCGAAATTTTCTTCTACTATGCAGGCCATGGTTTACCAGACGAACAAACAAAAGATGCATATATAATTCCAGTTGATGTTAACGGCTCTAATCCTAACGAAGGAGTTAAACTAAATGATATTTATAAAAAACTAACAGAATACCCCTCAAAAAGAATAACCGTTTTTCTAGACGCCTGTTTTTCTGGTGGAGCAAGAAATCAAAACTTAAACCTAACGAGAGGGGTTAAAATTAAACCTAAAGAGGCACTACTAAATGGCAATATTATAATTTTCTCATCCAGCACAGGTGAGCAATCCTCAAATTCTTACAATGAAAAAAATCATGGCCTGTTCACATATTTTCTTTTAAAAAAGATAAAAGAATCAAAGGGCAATATAAATTACAATGATTTATTTGAATATTTATCTGAAAAAGTTCCGCTACAATCAATACTCGTAAACAACAAAGAACAAAACCCTCAAATAAGTTTTAGTAAAGACTTAAATGAATCATGGGGTAAAACCAAGTTGAAATAAATGTTGAATTACAAAACTTTAATCGTATGTCAAATGCTCTAAACGAAATTACTTCATGAAACTCCACTCCATTGTTCTTTTTGTAAAGGACATTGAAAAGTCGAAAGAATTTTACACCAAGATACTCAACCATAGTATTGTACACGATTTTGGAAACAATGTTATTCTTTCAGGAGGAATTTCCATTTGGCAAATTCAGCAATCGCATATAATCAGTCAAAAACTCGAAACTGCATCAAATTCAAACAGGTTTGAGCTGTACTTTGAAGCAGAAAATCTTGATGAAATAAATATCAAGTTGGAACAAAACAGTGTTAAGTTTCTACATCCTATCCACACAGAGCCTTGGGGGCAAAGAACATTGCGTTTTTTTGACCCCGATAACCATTTAATTGAGATTGGTGAACCGCTGGAGGTTTTTGTAATGAATATGCACAAGCATGGTTTGAGTCCAGAACAGATATCGAATAAGAGTGGTATTCCAATTGAAACTGTTAAAAATTTACTAAGCATTTGAGCAATGGAACTAGACGTACTTCAAAATAGAGATTTCAGTTCGGAGTTTACCTTTGGCACATCGCGGAGCGGTGGCCCTGGAGGACAAAACGTGAACAAGGTGAGCACGAAGGTTGAACTTAGGTTCAACGTTGTTGAGTCCGTTTTGCTCTGGGCCGATGAGAAAGAAATTATCCTAAAGAAACTTGAGAATAAAATAAACAAGGATGGCGAGTTAATTCTGGTTTCACAGTCGGAACGCTCACAGCTGGCCAACAAGGAAAAAGTGGTAGAGAAATTTTATGCATTGCTCCGGAAAACACTCACACCACAAAAGAAACGCAAGCCCACTAAGCAAACCAAAGCGTCGAAGGAGAAACGATTACAAAGCAAGAAACTGAATTCAGAGAAGAAAAGTTTACGAAAATCAATAAATACAGATGCTAGACACTAGACATCAGACAAGAGATATTGTTAACCTATAAATCAAACACTATGTACCTAGTCCTTGTAACCTATATCAAACCAATTGAGGATGTTGACGCACACCTCGCTAACCACCGAGCATATCTCGACAAATTCTACTCAACAGGAAACCTGATTTGCTCAGGTCCACAGAATCCTAGAACAGGAGGTTTGCTTCTTGCAAACTTTGCGAACACCAATGAGGTCTGGAACTTTATCCATAACGACCCATACTTCCTCAACCAAATTGCCGATTATAAAATTGTGGAGTTTAACCCTGTGAAGTACGCTAAAGGATTTGAGCAGTTTGTAAAGTAATAAACAAAAAAGGCCACCCTGAATGGATGACCTTTTGGAGCGGAAAACGGGATTCGAACCCGCGACCCTCAGCTTGGGAAGCTGTTTCAGATAATCTTCACTGTGCAGACCTTCATAGCCTTGAAGAGATTATAGGGAATGTTCCTTTAGATAGATTTCATTATCATTGACAGCCTAATAAACCTAGGAATTGTTGCAATTGGAGTTAAACAATTAAGGGATAACTTCAAAGGGGTTGCCATTATCGCTATCACACAATCAACAGAAGATGATAAAATGCGAGGATCAAATAAGATTGTGCATGATAGTGATATTGGTGTGTATACAATGGCATAGCAACAACCTTCAAGAATAGATTTTACAGGATTGGTATGGATTTGCCAATATTTGAAGAATTGGAAAGGATGCCTAAAAGGTCAAATGGGTTGAAATCGCCAAGAAATATACTATGGATAAACTTTTTGAAAATTATTACAATTATTACCCCTTAAAAAAGATTAAAATTTTTTTATTGAATAATTAAATCTAATTTTAAGTAAAAAATAAAAAAGGTATCATGAATAAATTTTCCATTCTTTCACTAATCTTTTTATTTGTTTTAATCTCTTGTGAAAAAAATGAACAGTCGCAATCAACAAAAGATGTTGTGATTGCAAAAGACGTAGAAGTAATTAACAATCAAACATGGAATGATAATTTCATTTCAATTGATTCAACTAATTACACCTTAACCTTCTCTCCCGAAATTTCTTTATCTCAATCAATTAAACCTGGGAATATAATAATATCAACCATTGGAGAAGGTTTGCTACGGAAAGTTAAAACCATAAATAATGTAAACAATCAAATTCAAATTCAGACAGACCCTATCTTCCTTACTGAAGTAATCCAACAAGGTTTGATAGAATTTAATCAGGAACTGACAACCTCTATGGTTAAAACTATAGATTATCACTATTCAGGTGTATACTTAAAGGCTAATAAATCAAAAGGTCTAAGTCAATCACCTCTTGAATGGGAAATAAACACTGTTTTGTATGATGCAGATAACAATCCATCTACAACAATTGATCAAATAAAAGTATTAGGTAGTTTTAGTTGTGATTGGAAAATTAACGCCAAAATTGATGTAGGGATAACTCAAGGTCTTAAGGAAGCTAAATTCGGATTCGAATCTTCTGAAAACCTTAACTTAAAATTAGTTGCAGGACTTCAATACAACTTTGAAAAAAAGTTCACTATAGCCACAATCAAATTTTCCCCAATTATTATCAATGTTGGAGCTGTTCCAGTAGTGTTTACTCCTCAATTTAATATAGTTATAGGCGTTAATGGCTATGCAAATGCATCATTATCATCTGAAATCGGACAGAGTTTATCATATAATGCAGGGATGCAATATTTGAATACTACAGGTTGGTCTCCTTTTCAATCCTTTACCAAAGATTTTACATTCCAGCCTCCCTCATTAGATATGAATGCTGGTGCTGAAGTTTTCTTAAAACCTGAATTAGTAATTAAATTGTACTCAATTGCAGGTCCTTATGTAAACACTAAAATTTATGGCAAACTTGATGCTAACATTCTACAAACACCATGGTGGAAACTTTATGGTGGAGTTAACATGGACGCTGGAATAAAAGCAAATATTCTAGACAAGTTTTTGTTGGATTATAATATTAGCGATTTAATTAAATACGAGCAGTTATTGGCTCAAGCGAGTACTCCCTTGGCAAAACTACCAACAGTAAATACCAGTGCCGTAACAGATGTAACATCCATTTCTGCCAACTGTGGAGGCAATATTACGAACGATGGTGGAGCAACAATAACAGTCCGAGGTGTATGCTGGGGCCTTTTCGAAAATCCAATAATCGAAGAACTTAAAACCGTTGATGGTTCTGGCGCTGGTCAATTCTCTAGCAATATTTCAAGTTTAATTATGGGAACAACCTATCATGTTAGAGCTTATGCAACAAACTCTGCAGGTACGGCTTATGGCGAGGATGTTTCATTCAAGACTTTAGGGTTACCATCGATTATTACTTCTGGGATTACGTCTATTACATCTTCTTCTGCTATATCCGGAGGAAATATAACATCGAATGGAGGATTACCAATTCTAGAGAGCGGAGTATGTTGGAGTACATCTGAAAACCCAACCATTCTAAATTATAAAACAACTGATGGTACAGGAAGTGGTTTGTTTGTCAGCAATTTGACGAATTTATCGGCAAATACAACCTATTATGTTCGCGCTTATGCTACTAATAACCTTGGCACTTCCTATGGTGATCAAGGAATCCTTACAACTACTCCATTAACAACTGTAATTCCAACTGTTATTACTTCAAATGCGATTAACATTACAAATTCTTCTGCAACTATTGGGGGCAATATTACTTCTGATGGAGGGTCAACAATCTTAGAAAGAGGCGTTTACTGGGGTACTGTTCCCAATCCTGTAATTAATGGTTCTAAACTAGTGATTGAAAATAGCAATGCATCATACTCATTAACCATCAACTCATTAAGTGAGTCTACGAAATATTACATAATTGCTTATGCTATTAATAATATTGGAGAAGCACAAGGTGACGAAATTAGTTTTACTACCAATTCAGAGGTGGGAGGAAATACCGTTACTGATATAGATGGTAATATTTATAATACAATTACAATTGGTAATCAAGTTTGGTTGAAAGAGAATTTGAAAACAACAAAGTTTCAAGATGGGACTGATATTGCAAATATTACAGATGGTACAGAATGGGCCAACATGACAACACCTGCTTTTTCTTGGTATAATAACGATATAAGTTATAAAAACCCCTACGGCGCTTTGTATAATTGGTATGCATTATCAAACAACAAAGGGGTGTGTCCGACAGGTTGGCGTGCTCCGTCGGATGAAGACTGGGACATACTTGCTAGTTTTCTTGGAGGATCAAGCATTGCAGGGTCAAAACTAAAAGAAGCAGGCACCTTACACTGGAATAGTCCAAATTTATACAGCAATAATGAAAGTGGATTTACAGCCATCCCGACGGGTTATCGAGACGGGTTTTCTGGAATCTTCAACTCCTTTGGAGAAGAGGCACTATTATGGTCAACAAGTCAACCATTTGATCTTTGGAAATCTATGGTTTATTTGACTAATGGAAATGAAGAACTCCTAAAAACGACCTATCTGAAGCCATATGGATTATCTATCCGTTGCATAAAATCTAATACTAAATAAATGCAATGAAAAAATTTCAAATTTAAAAAAAGATGATTTTTATTAAAATATTTAAGTCTTTGAAATGATAATTGAGTTAATGAACAAAATCATTTGAATAAAAACATAATCTTAATACCTCAATTCTAACTTTTAAATTATCTTTTCACAAATATTTTCTCCCTCCTCCAAACAATTAAATTAATGCAATGTAATTTATGGAAAAAGAATCCTCTTTGTATCTATTAATTAAAGAATAGATAAAAGCAACGAGGGTTCTTTGAAATGCTAATTTAATTCACCTGATTAATGACACACTTCGTTTTAGTAATGTTTTAGTAACCCTAAAAACAAAAAGCCTCACATCTCTGTAAGGCTTTCATTTTCAGTGAGCGGGAAACGGGACTCGAACCCGCGACCCTCAGCTTGGGAAGCTGATGCTCTACCAACTGAGCTACTTCCGCAAATTCTTTGGTAAAAGTAAGAATTTTACCAATTGTTGGTTGTGTTTGCTACGAAAAAATGCCGATAGGGTCTATAATGCTAGTTATAATACCTCTATTGGCCTTGCTTGATGATGCATTATTCAGAGTAATAACAGGAATTGGCGACTCGTTGATGATATGATGAGCAAATGCGCCAAGGTAGTTGTCGATACCACTTTCACGGTGAGTCATCACAATAATCGAATCGCAATTAATCTCTTTGGAATAATCAAGAATTGCTCTGTAAGCAAAATCTTCTTCCTTGCGAATAATGTTTACAGTGTACTCTATATGGTTTTCCTCGTACAATTTCGCGTATTTATTTACCTTGTCCTGCATACGGGTGAACTCCTTCTCCATATCGCCAAATATTACAGATACAATATGTAGCTTAGCTTTATGCTGTAGAGCAAGTGAAATAGAGTTGAAAAGTTTTAATCGACAGTTATTTGCTAAGTCGAGAGGAACAAGAATATTCTTGAACTTTTCCTCAGTAACACTCTTAACTGTAATTACTGGCTGCTTTGCCATAATAATTACGTTGGAAAGTGTTGAGCCAAGTCTTATTTCGCCTGGATTCCCAGGGATATTATCTGTCATTAGTATGTAGCGCACCTTATTTTCGTCGGCATACTCCACTATTTTTTGGTGACGTTTCCCTTGCAGAACCTTATAAACTGTGCTCTGGTCGAGCTGAAACTTCCGCGATACCTCAATTAATCTGTTGAAAGAATCGTTCACCAATTTCTCAGGCTTGATATCCTCAAGCCACCAATCCCGAAGGTCCAATACGTGTAAAAGGTGAATTTCAGCATTAAGAACTGGCACTAACTGTTTAGCATAGGTTAATGCTAGGTGATATTGGTCTCCAAAATCGACGGGTACTAAAAGTATTGTTCTCTTGTTTGGCATTTTATTAATCAATTTATTCCTTCAAAGTTAACATTGATGCTTCAAAAAAGTTCCACAGGAACTGTTAATCGACATTAAAACTAATGTTTAATCCTTAATTTTTGCCGATATAAATTCCCTGTTCAGTTTTGCAATTGTGCTTATAGATATTCCTTTTGGACACTCGGCTTCGCAAGCGCGAGTGTTGGTGCAACTTCCAAAACCAAGTTCATCCATTTTGGCCACCATACTCTTTACCCTATCAACGGCCTCAATTCGCCCCTGAGGGAACTGTGCAAGGTGTGTAACCTTGGCGGCCACAAACAGCATTGCCGATGCATTCTTACAAGCGGCCACGCACGCTCCGCATCCAACACACGATGCAGTATCGAAAGCAACGTCGGCGTTGTGCTTGGGAACAGGAATTGTGTTAGCATCCTGTGCTGCACCAGCGTTTACACTGATGTATCCTCCTGCATTGGTAATTTTATCGAACGCAGAGCGGTCAACCACCAAATCCTTAACAACTGGGAACGATGCAGAACGCCAAGGTTCAAGCGTAACGGTATCGCCATCCTTAAAAAGTCGCATTCGGAGTTCGCAGGTGGTGGTGCGGTGGTCGTTTCCGTGGGGGCGACCATTGATGTATATTCCGCAGGAACCGCAAATACCCTCGCGGCAATCGTGGTCGAATGCCACTGGCTCTTTGCCATCCTTAATAAGTGTTCCGTTAAGGTAGTCGAGCATTTCGAGGAATGACATATCCTCGGCAACATCGTTAAGTTGGTATGTTTCGAAGCGACCTTTGCTCTTAGCATTTTTTTGTCGCCATATTTTGAGTTTAATGTTCATTGCAATGTGGATTTATCGTTGATAAACCGATTATTTATAGCTACGTTCCTGAAGTTTCACAAACTCGAACTTAAGTTCTTCCTTGTGAAGTTGAGGTTCATTACCATCGCCGTTGAATTCCCAAGCCGCAACATAAGAGTACTGCTCATCGTTTCGCTTAGCCTCTCCGGTGTCGGTCTGGCTCTCCTCGCGGAAGTGCGCTCCGCAGCTCTCCTTCCGATTCAGGGCGTCGTAAACCAACAGTTTGCCTAACTCCATAAAATCGGCAACACGGCCTGCTTTCTCCAGTTCTTGGTTCAGTTCCTCGCCAGTTCCGGGAACTTTAAGGTTTTTCCAGAATTCAGCCTGAAGTTCATCTATCAACGTTAAGGCTTTTTTCAAACCCTCCTCGTTGCGAACCATACCGCAGTAATCCCACATAATTTTACCCAAACGCTTATGGAACGATGTGGCCGTTTCGGTTCCATTTATGGATAAGAACTTGTTGATACGCTCGCGGGCATTTTTCTCTGCCTCATCGAACTGAGGAAGATTTGTGGCGATTTTTGGCGTTTTAATTTCGTCGGCCAAGTAATCGGCAATGGTGTATGGTAGTATAAAGTAGCCATCGCCCGATGTTTGCATAAGCGAACTAGCCCCCAGACGGTTTGCACCGTGGTCGGAGAAGTTAGCCTCGCCAATGGCGAACAGACCGGGAACGGTTGTCATCAAATTATAGTCGACCCAAAGACCACCCATGGTGTAGTGACCCGCAGGGTAAATTCGCATTGGAGTTTCGTAAGGCGATTCACCGGTAATTTTATGGTACATATCGAACAGGTTGCCGTAGCTATCCTCAATAACATGACGACCCTTTTTGTTGATAGCATCCTTGAAATCCAGATAAACCGATAATCCTGTAGGACCTACGCCATAGCCAGCATCGCAACGCTCCTTTGCTGCACGCGATGCAACATCGCGGGGAACAAGGTTTCCGAACGCAGGGTAACGACGCTCCAAGTAGTAATCCCTTTCATCCTCAGGAATATCGTTGGGTTTACGTGTATCGCCTTTTTGCTTTGGAACCCAAACTCTACCATCGTTACGGAGCGATTCCGACATCAACGTTAACTTACACTGATGGTCGTTTAGCACCGGAATACTGGTTGGGTGAATTTGGACAAAACTTGGGTTTGCAAAGTATGCACCCTTCTTGAACGCTTTCCAAGCGGCAGAGCCGTTTGAGTTCAGCGCCAATGTGGATAGATAGTAGATTGTACCGTATCCACCAGTAGCCAAAACTACAGCGTGCGCAGAGTGACGCTCAATTTCGCCTGTAATTAAGTTCCTAACAACAATGCCTCGGGCTTTGCCATCAATAACAACTAAATCCATCATCTCGCGGCGAGGGTACATTGTAACTGTTCCCTTGCTAATTTGACGCGATAGCGCAGAGTATGCACCAATTTGACACTGCTGGCCAGTTTGCCCTTTGGCGTAGAAGGTTCTCGAAACCTGAACACCTCCGAAGGAGCGATTATCGATATATCCACCGTAATCCCTAGCAAACGGAACGCCAAGCGCTGTGTAGTGGTCAATTACCAAATTACTAACCTCGGCGGCACGGTAAACATTGGCCTCGCGGGCACGGTAATCGCCTCCCTTAATCATATCGTAGAAAAGACGATAAACGCTATCGTTATCGTTCTTGTAATTTTTTGCAGCGTTTATACCACCCTGAGCAGCCACAGAGTGTGCTCTGCGTGGGCTATCCTGATAGCAGAAAACTTTAACGTTGTAGCCCAACTCGCCCAGAGTTGATGCTGCCGACGAGCCAGCCAAACCAGTTCCAACAACAATAATATCAATCTTTTTACGGTTTGCGGGGTTCACAAGGCGCAACTTTGCCTTATGGTTTGTCCATTTATCGGCCAATGGACCTTCGGGGATTTTTGCATCGAGCTTAGTCATATATTGTATATGTTAGCTGTGATTACTTGAAAATTAAGAAGTAGAGAGGAATTACGCTAAAACCTACAGCAATTAAAATAGCGTAGATATAGGCAACAACCTCTAAGCGCTTAAGCCATTTTGTGCCATTCCAGCCAATGGTTTGGAACGCTGCCCAAAAACCGTGACTTAGGTGTAGCCCAAGGAATATAGCTCCAACAACGTAAAGCAAATCGTACCACCAGTACTGTATAAAAAGACCTGCCACAAGTGAATAGGCATCGTCCATTACTACGCCATCGTAAGTAATTGTTGGCATTTCGCCAAAGCGCATCTTCCAGAAAAAGTTGGCAAGGTGAATTGCTAGGAATATCGATATCATTCCACCCAGAATGTACATATTCTTCGACGACCAGGTAGAAACTCCATTCCCTGATGTCTGTGAGTACCCAATTGGACGGGTTCTCCTGTTTTTTAGGGTGATGTAAGTGGCGTAGAAGATGTGAAAGAGAAACCCTGCAGCCAGAATTGGTTCCATAATTTTAATGGCAGGATTGGTAGCCATAAAGTGGGCGGCGTGGTTAAAAGTTTCTCCATCGCCAACAAGTAGCATCAAGTTTACGGTAAGGTGAACAAGCAGGAATACCATCAGGAATAGCCCTGTGATACTCATTATCAACTTTTTCCCAATGGACGAATTGAATATTTCAATCATAGCATTAGCGTTTAATTTGGCAAAACAAGTTAGGAAAAGTTTTTAAAAATTTGACAATGTGATAATGAGAGAATTTGAAAATTCGATAATTTGAAAATTTGAGGATTTGATAATGAGACAATTTAATTGTTTTTGGGATTAGGCATATAAATGACAAATCCAAATATTTATAAACCCTCAGGGTTTGAATGTTCTTTTCTCTCAGCATATTAGAGAATTAAGTTCTGGCTGGAATCATTCAGTTAATAAATGCAAAAAGCCCGACAATTTGAACTGCACCCCAAAAGTTAGACATAACATTTGGGGTGTTTTTTATGAAAAAGAAAACAAGAAACAAATTTTCAATTAAAGAAAAAGAACGCATAGTTCTTTCGTTTTTAGAGGAAGGTTCTGATTCGTACCACTC